>NZ_CP013601.1:3915000-4347393 GCF_001664145.1 Rhizobium sp. N731 | reverse complement strand
ATGAGACAGGCAGGACGCTATCTGCCGGAATACAGGGAGACCCGGGCAAAGGCCGGAAGCTTCCTCGATCTCTGCTACACGCCCGATCACGCCGTTGAAGTGACGTTGCAGCCGATCCGCCGCTATGGCTTCGATGCAGCGATCCTGTTTTCCGACATTCTCGTCATTCCCGACGCGATGAAGCGGAATGTTCGTTTCACTGAAGGCCATGGACCGGAGATGGATCCGATCGATGAAGCGGGCATCGGCAGATTGAACGGCGACGACGTTGTCGATTATCTCCGACCGGTTCTGGAAACGGTGCGGCGGTTGCGGCAGGAATTGCCTGAAGAGACGACTCTGCTCGGTTTCTGTGGCGCGCCTTGGACGGTTGCTACCTATATGATCGCCGGCCACGGCACCCCGGATCAGGCCCCTGCCCGTCTCTTCGCCTACAAATATCCCCGCGCCTTCGAACATCTGCTGATGCTGCTTGCCGACGTTTCGGCCGATTATCTGGTGGCGCAGATCGACGCCGGCGCCGATGCCGTGCAGATCTTCGATTCCTGGGCGGGTGTTCTCGGCGAGAAAGAGTTCGACGCCTTCGCCGTCAAGCCGGTTGCACGGATGATCGCCTCGATCAAAGCGCGGCGGCCGCAGGCGCGCATCATCGCCTTCGCCAAGGGTGCGGGCTACCAGCTGAAAACCTATCGTCAGAAGACCGGAGCGGATGCGATCGGTCTCGACTGGTCCGTCCCGTTGGCCTTTGCCGCCGAACTTCAGAAGGATGGTCCGGTTCAGGGCAATCTCGATCCGATGCGCGTCGTTGCCGGCGGCCGGGCGCTGGAAGAGGGTATCGACGATATTCTGCATTATCTCGGCAACGGACCGCTGATCTTCAATCTCGGCCACGGCATCACGCCGCAAGCCGACCCCGAGCATGTGCGTTTGCTGGTCGAGCGCGTGCGGGGGTCACGGATGCCCGAGGCATGACGATGGAAAAACAGACGGATCGCAGAGCCGGCGCTTACGCCCGACGCCGCGCGCATTTTGCGCTCGTCTTCTTCGCGCTGATGGCGGTTGGGCTTTTCGCCTGGAATCCCGACAATCTCTATCTCTGGATCAAGGCGCTTCATATCATCGCGGTCATCTCCTGGATGGCAGGACTGTTCTATATGCCGCGGTTGTTCATCTATCATACCGATGCCGAACCAGGCTCGGTGCAGTCGGAAACCTTCAAGGTGATGGAGCGCCGGCTGCTTCGCATCATCATGACGCCGGCGATGATGCTGACGTGGATCTTCGGTCTTTATCTCGCCTGGTCGGTCTACGGGTTTCAGGGCGGCTGGCTGCATGCAAAGATCGGGCTGGTGGTGCTGCTGACCGCGATCCACATGTTCTTCAGCAACGCCGTGCGCGCGTTCGAGCGGGACGAAAATCGCCGGTCTGCGCGCTACTGGCGGTTCATGAACGAGGCGCCGACAGTGCTGATGATCGCAATCGTGATCCTCGTCGTGGTGAAGCCATTCTGAGGAGAAATCCTCTCTCAGGTTAAATTTGCTTCATTTTAAGCGGCCCCCTTGCGGCGGCGATAACGAGTCGCTATTTTCCGCGCATCTCATCTACGTGGCATGTGTGTAGATTTCAGTCGTCTGCGAGCCCCTCTCGCAGTACCGAATACGACCCAACATCGCCTTTCCCCTTCGAAATTGAAAAGAGTATTGGTCACTTCATGGCTGAAATGAAGCTTCAGGAACTTAAGAGCAAATCCCCGACGGATCTTCTGGCTTTCGCCGAATCGCTCGAGGTCGAGAATGCAAGCACGATGCGCAAGCAGGAGCTGATGTTTGCGATCCTCAAAATGCTTGCCAGCCAGGATGTGGAAATCATCGGCGAAGGGGTCGTCGAGGTGCTGCAGGACGGTTTCGGCTTCCTGCGTTCGGCGAATGCAAACTACCTGCCCGGTCCCGACGACATCTACATCTCGCCGTCGCAGATCCGCCGTTTCTCGCTGAAAACCGGCGACACGGTCGAGGGACCGATCCGCGGGCCGAAGGAAGGCGAGCGTTATTTCGCGCTGCTCAAGGTCAACACCATCAATTTCGACGATCCGGAAAAGATTCGTCACAAAGTTCATTTCGACAACCTGACGCCGCTCTACCCGAACGAGCGCTTCAAAATGGAACTCGAGATCCCGACCTCCAAGGATCTGTCGCCGCGTGTGATAGACCTGGTAGCACCGCTCGGCAAGGGCCAGCGCGGACTGATCGTCGCGCCGCCGCGCACCGGTAAGACCGTGCTTCTCCAGAACATCGCGCATTCGATCACGGCCAACCATCCGGAATGTTATCTCATCGTCCTTCTGATCGACGAGCGTCCCGAGGAAGTGACCGACATGCAGCGCTCGGTTCGCGGCGAGGTTATCTCCTCGACCTTCGACGAGCCGGCGGTGCGTCACGTCCAGGTGGCCGAAATGGTCATCGAAAAAGCAAAGCGTCTGGTCGAGCATGGGCGCGACGTCGTCATCCTGCTCGATTCGATTACACGTCTCGGCCGCGCCTATAACACGGTCGTTCCCTCCTCCGGCAAGGTTCTGACGGGCGGCGTCGACGCCAACGCGCTGCAGCGGCCGAAGCGCTTCTTCGGCGCGGCGCGCAACATCGAGGAAGGCGGTTCTCTGACGATCATCGCTACCGCGCTGATCGATACCGGCAGCCGCATGGACGAAGTCATCTTTGAAGAGTTCAAGGGTACCGGCAACTCCGAGATCGTCCTTGACCGCAAGGTTGCCGACAAGCGCATCTTCCCGGCGATGGATATTCTGAAGTCCGGCACACGCAAGGAAGACCTTCTTGTTCCACGCCAGGATCTGCAGAAGATCTTCGTTCTGCGCCGTATTCTCGCGCCGATGGGCACCACCGATGCGATCGAATTCCTGATCGACAAACTCAAACAGACGAAGAACAATTCGGACTTCTTCGAGTCGATGAACACCTGATCCTTAGCCGGATTCCTCCTATAAGAGCTGGCGCATCGTCTCGATGTCGCCAGCTTTTTGTTTGAGAGAGTCGATTCGGACTCGAACTGAAAAACCGGACGCATGGCCATGTTGAATGATACCATCTATGCGCTTTCGAGCGGTGCTCCGCCCGCAGGTGTTTCGGTCGTCCGCATCAGCGGTCCGCTGACTAAAGATATATTGGTCCGACTGGCGGGATCGGCACCGGCTGCCCGCGCGGCGTCCTACCGAACGATTCGGACTCGTAACAACCAGCCGATCGACAACGGCCTAGTGCTGTTTTTCCCCGGCCCGCGCTCCTTTACCGGCGAGGACGTGGCCGAGTTGCAGGTCCACGGCAGTAAGGCCGTGCTGGCAGCATTGTTCTCCGAACTGGGTGATATTCCAGGTGTTCGTATGGCCAACGAGGGCGAGTTTTCGCGGCGGGCCTTCGAAAACGGCAAGCTTGATCTTGTCGAGGTCGAGGGGCTCGCCGACCTGATCGGCGCCGAAACCGAGATGCAGCGCCGTCTCGCCGTCGAGCAGAGTGCCGGCGGTGTCTCGGCAATTTACGATTCGTGGGCGGAGCGATTGACCCGGGCTCGGGCCTTAATCGAGGCGGAGCTTGATTTTCCCGACGAAGACGACGTACCAGGATCCGTCTCGGATATGGTCTGGACCGACATGAAGCGGCTTCGTGACGATCTCGGCCTTCATCTCAACGCGGCTTCGGCGGGCGAAATCATCAGGGACGGCTTTAAAGTGGTGATCGCCGGCGCTCCGAATGCCGGAAAATCGAGCCTGCTGAACGCTCTGGCCCGGCGTGACGTCGCAATCGTCACCGACATTGCCGGTACGACCCGTGATGTGCTGCAGGTCGATCTCGATATTGACGGCTTTCTTGTCAAACTCTATGACACCGCCGGTCTGCGCCAGGCGGACGACCGGGTGGAAATGGAGGGCGTGCGGCGCGCGCGTGTTGCGCTTCGTGATGCCGATCTTGCGCTGCTGTTGGTCGACATGAGCAATCCGACGATCCCCGGCGACTTGGAGCAGAATTTGCCCCATGTTATTGTCGGAACGAAGAAGGATCTCGTTGAGACTGGTTCGGATCGCTATGACCTGGAGATTTCGACGCTGACCGGTGACGGTCTGTCGGAGTTGCGCCAGCTGATCGGGCGCATTGTCGCCGAGCGTCTCAGTGGCCTGTCTCTGGCCATCCCTAGCCGGCAGAGGCATAAGGATTCGCTGACGAAATGTTTGGCAGCGCTCGACGCGGCGATCTTGGAGATTGACGCAGATCTTGAACTGCGCACCGAGCAGCTTCGGCTTGCGGCTGAATACCTGGGGAGAATTACCGGGCGAGTGGACGTCGAACAGCTGCTCGACGTGATCTTCTCGGAGTTTTGCATCGGCAAGTGATTCACGTGAAACCTTTTCCGGCGGCGCGCCCTCAGGTTCACGAGAAACCCTGCTGTTTTGGAGTTTTGATATGACCGATAGTGGCTATGATGTGATCGTCATCGGCGGCGGCCATGCAGGGACCGAGGCGGCCAGTGCGGCTGCGCGCCTCGGTGCGAAAACTGCGCTCGTTACCCACAGGCGAGACACGATCGGGGTCATGTCCTGCAATCCGGCGATCGGCGGGCTCGGCAAGGGACATCTGGTTCGTGAGATCGACGCGATGGATGGCCTGATGGGCCGCGTTGCCGATGTTGCCGGCATCCAGTTCAGAATGCTGAACCGCAAAAAGGGTGCGGCCGTGCGAGGTCCGCGGACCCAGGCAGATCGAAAGCTTTACCGGCTGGCGATGCTCGCCGCAATCGAAGCGACGCCAGGCCTGGACATTATCGAGGGCGACGCATTCGATCTCGATGTGCTCGATGGCCGGGTCGCTGGCGTCATCATGAAAGACGGCCGACGGCTGCAAGCGCCGGCTGTGGTCTTGACAACCGGCACCTTCCTGCGCGGCCTTATTCATATCGGCTCTGAAAAGACGCCCGCTGGTCGTGTCGGCGAAGCGCCGTCGATCGGCCTGTCTGCCACCTTGGCGCGATTGGGACTGCGGCTGGGACGGTTGAAAACCGGAACGCCGGCCCGGCTGGATGGCAAGACGATCGACTGGCAATCCGTCGGCCGACAGGGGGCGGATGAGGAGCTTGTGCCCTTTTCCTTCATGACCGATTCCATCACCACACGGCAGGTTGAATGCGGCGTCACCAGGACCACCGAGGCGACACATCGTATCATTGTCGACAATATCAAGCGCTCAGCGATGTATTCCGGGCAGATCGAAGGCGTCGGGCCGCGTTACTGCCCGTCCATCGAAGACAAGCTGGTGAAGTTCGGAGAGCGCGACGGACATCAGGTCTTTCTTGAACCCGAGGGACTGGATGATGACACGGTTTATCCGAACGGCATTTCAACGTCGCTACCGGCCGAAATTCAAGCCGCGTTTATTAAAACCATTCCAGGCCTCGAATCGGCCAGGATCCTGCAGCCGGGCTATGCCATCGAATATGACCATGTCGATCCAAGAGAGCTTACGCCATCGCTTGAGGTCAAGCGACTGAGGGGTCTGTTTCTCGCGGGCCAGATTAATGGCACCACCGGTTATGAGGAGGCAGCGGCCCAGGGACTGGCAGCTGGATTGAATGCCGCCCTACGCAGTTCCGATTCGGAACCGTTCCATTTCAGTCGTACAAGCTCCTATATTGGCGTGATGATCGACGACCTGACATCGCGTGGCGTTACGGAGCCGTATCGAATGTTTACCTCGCGTGCGGAATACCGCCTGACATTGCGTGCCGACAATGCCGATGTGCGGCTGACACCGCTGGCTATGGAGCTTGGATGTGTGGGCGCCGAGCGCGCCGAGCGATTCACGGCCTATCAGGCCGAGATTGACATTGGCCGCGCCCAGTTGATTGCGCTGACGGTGACACCCAATGAGGCGCGACGGGCGGGCTTGAACATCAACCTCGATGGCCAGCGCCGGACGGCCTACGATCTCTTGTCCTATCCGGCCTATGATTTCGCCGCACTTCGACAGGTTTGGCCGGAAGAATTGGGCAGACTCCGACCAAAGGTCGCGGAGGCGTTGGAGATCGAGGCAGGTTACTCGGTCTACCTTGATCGGCAGGCGGCGGCGATCGCCGATCAACAACGTGACGAAGAGCGGCGGATACCGGCTGATTTTAATTATGACGCGCTCTCGGGGCTTTCGAACGAGCTCAAGGCGAAGCTCAGTGCTGCTCGCCCGTTCAACGTTGCCCAGGCGGCGATTGTCGAGGGCATGACCCCCGCAGCCATTGCGCTGCTGCTGGTGCACTTGCGTCGGCAGCAGGGATTCGAACGCCAAAGCGCCTGATACAAGATGTGAGAGTCTTTGAGAATGGAATTGAACGGTTTGCGTGTTTCACGTGAAACACAGGAACGACTTCAACATTTTGCGACGCTGTTTCAAAAATGGGCCAAAACGATCAACCTGGTGGCGCCCTCGACGCTCGATGCGCTGTGGCGCCGCCATATTGCTGACAGCAGTCAGATTTTTCAGATCTGCCCTCGGCCCGTCACCTGGGTCGATCTCGGCAGTGGCGGCGGCTTTCCGGGTGTGATTACCGCAATCTTTCTGGCAGAGCTGCAAGACGGTTGGGTGCATCTTGTCGAAAGCAACCACAAAAAGGCTGCGTTCTTGCGAACGGCTCTGCGGGAGACGAATGCACGGGGAAGCGTACACGCCAGTCGAATCGAAGACGCCTATGCGGAGATCGGCGATTGCGACGCGATCTCGGCGCGGGCCCTTACCGATCTTGATGGGTTGATCGGTTATTCAGCGCCTTGGATGCTTGGCAGGGAAAATTGCCGGGGGTTTTTTCACAAAGGCCGGGATTACCTGAGGGAAATCGCCGAAGCCCGTGGTCGGTGGGAATTCGATCTGATAGAACATGAGAGCGCCGTCGAGCAGGAATCCGTGATTTTGGAAGTATCGAATCTCCGGCGCTTGGTTTAACAGATCGGATATTGCAGCAATGGCTGGCGAACGACATCGGATAATAACCATCGCAAATCAGAAAGGTGGCGTTGGCAAGACGACCACTGCAATCAATCTGGCAACGGCGCTCGCTGCTATCGGCGAGCGTGTCCTGATCGTCGATCTGGATCCGCAGGGCAATGCCAGCACCGGCCTCGGTATCGACCGTCGCGATCGCAAGCTCTCCTCCTATGACCTGATGGTCGGTGAACGCGGGATCAGCGACGTGACGCTGGAAACAGCCGTTCCCAACCTCTTCATTGTTCCTTCGACCATGGATCTGCTTGGCATCGAGATGGAAATCGCGCAGCAGAGCGATCGGGTCTTTAAATTACGGAAGGCACTGTCCTCTCCCGAGGCTATGGCATTCTCCTATATTCTTCTCGACTGCCCGCCCTCTTTCAATCTGCTGACGATGAATGCCATGGCGGCCGCCCATTCGGTGCTGGTGCCGCTGCAATGCGAATTTTTTGCGCTGGAGGGGCTCAGCCAGTTGCTCGAGACTGTCAGTCAGGTTCGTCGGACAGTAAATCCGCGGCTGGACATCCAGGGCATCGTCTTGACGATGTTCGATGCGCGCAACAATTTGGCCCAGCAGGTGGTCAATGATGTGCGGACGCATCTCGGGGAAAAGGTTTATCATACGTTAATCCCCCGTAACGTCCGGGTGTCCGAGGCGCCGTCCTACGGCAAGCCCGCTATTCTCTATGATTTGAAATGCGCGGGTAGCCAGGCCTATCTGCAACTGGCCTCCGAGGTCATTCAGCGTGAGCGCCAGAGACTGGCCGCGTAAAATCATTTCCGGGGTATAGGTGAGTGTAGATTATGAATGACGACGTATCGAAAAGACGACTGGGTCGCGGCCTTGCAGCACTGATTGGTGAAATGGATCAGCCTGTTCCGGTCGAAGCTGAACGCACCGTCAGCGCCGACCGGATGATTCCGATCGAATTCGTCAGCCGTAACCCGCGCAATCCCCGTCGTTTCTTCGACGACACCGAACTGCACGATCTTGCAAGTTCCATCCGTCAGCACGGCATCGTTCAGCCGATCGTGGTGCGGACGATGTCGCAAGACAGATATGAAATCATTGCCGGCGAACGGCGTTGGCGGGCAGCTCAGCTCGCCGGCCTGATCGAAATTCCCGTCATTATTCGTGACGTTGACGACAAGACCGCGCTTGAGATTGCGATCGTCGAAAACGTACAGCGAGCGGACCTCAATCCTCTCGAAGAGGCATTAGGTTATGAGCAGCTGATCGCCGAATATGGCTACACCCAAAATGATCTCGGCGAAATTATCGGTAAAAGCCGCAGTCACGTCGCCAACTCGTTGCGTTTGCTGAAACTGCCGGAGCCGGTTCGCGATCTTCTTGCCGCCGGCAGCCTTTCCGCCGGACATGCCCGCGCGCTTGTGTCTACGCCCGACCCGGCAAGCCTTGCCCGCACCATTGTCGCCAAGGGCATGTCGGTGCGCGATGCCGAGAAGTTGGCGCAGAACAATATCAAGGCGCAATCAGAGCCGCAGCAGCCGGCTCTCCGTCGCGATCAGAAGGATTCGGATACGCTGGCGTTGGAGCGAACGCTTTCCGATGCCCTCGGTCTGGAGGTTTCAATCAATCACAGGAACGGCGGCGGCCAGATCAAGATTGCCTATAAGTCGCTGGAACAGCTTGAGGAAATCTGCCGCCTGCTGGAAAGGCGATGATCACGCGGATTTGCGGCCGGATTGAAGGGTGGTGGAGAGAAGTGTTTGCATCGCAACACTGTCTTCCAGCACCTGCCGCCGCCGGCTCTGGAGGATCGCCGCCTGCAGCCGATTGGATTCACGCGCGATGTTTTCCGCCGACCAGTGGCGGAGCGCCTGCTCGATGATCGGCTTGCGGCGAAAATGCAGATGCCGACCCATCGTCTGCATGACTTGAGGCGCCTGCACACGCTTTTCTTCCATTTCAGCGCGCATCATGTCCAGAAGCTGGAATTGCTTCAGGCAGGCCTGCAGCACCAGAAAGATCGCGGTTTTTGAACTGCTGATCTTTTGCATGGCATGCAGGAAACCGTTGAGGTCACCGCTGAGGATGGCGTCGACGGCGTCATCAACGGAGATCGCGCTAGCGTCGCCAATTATTTCGGCAACGTGATGTTCCTCGACCGTATTGAGTCCGCTGCAATAGAGGGCGAGCTTCCGCACTTCGTTACGAGAAGCGATGCGATCACCGCCGATCAGTGCGATCAGCGCCTGACGGGCCGCCGGGGTAATGCCAAGCTTCTCCGCCCCGAGTTCAGCGTCGATCAAGCCGCTCAGAGCGCGGCTGTCGTCGGCGTAGGAGGGGATGGTCATGACGGATCGTGCGGCTTCCGCCGTCTTGCGGAGCAGGGATCCTTTTTTCAGATCGCCGGCCTCGACGATCAGGTAAGCGGCTTCGAGCGGCTTTTCGGCCAGCACCGCCAGCGAGTCCACGAGGTATTTTTCGTTGGCTGCACCGCGGATCCAGATGAGTTTCTCGCCGCCGAACAGCCCGATAGACTGAGCCTCGTCAGCCAAGCGTCCGGGATCCTTCTGCAGATCGCCGATATCGAGTTTGGTCAGCGAGAAAGGATCGTCGAGTGCGACGCCGGTCTTGCCGGCGATCTGACCGGCCCGTTCGGAAATCAGACCCCGATCCGGCCCGTAAATGACGAAAATCCGATAGTTCCCCGCCGATTTCTGCAGGAAAGTCTCGAATTCATGGGACTTGATTTCAGCCACTTCCCCGCCCTCAGCGGCTGAGGGCAGCGGCGAGATCCGCTCCTACGAATTCCGCCGCCTGGTCGGCCGCCCGGTTTTCGGCATCGCGGATCGCCCTTTGCTTGGCGAATTCCTGCTCGGAGAAATCCACCAGAGCCGTCGTCTGGCGACTGCCGGCCTTGATCACGTGACCGTCGGCTACGGCGCTCAGCGTATAGGTGACGGTGACGGTGACGCGACCGGCACGCGATGTATCGCCGGATTGCCGCAGCAGCGTATCGGCGACGCTCGAGGCTGCGCGCATTTGGACGTGATATTGTGGATTTACCGCTTCGCCGGCGCCTCGCGATGCCAGGAAGATCAGGTGATTGCGCACCTGCTGCTCGACGCGACTGGCTGCATCGGAAAAGCCGACCGAGGACAGCTTTTCGACGACACCCGAGTTCTCCGAATAAAGCGGCCGAACCTGGCAGGCCGAAAGAAAGGCCGAGGCAGCAAGGATCATGGCGATGCCGGCATTGCGAGCCAGCCTGCGGGAGATATCAGACGACAATGTTCACAATCCTTTGGGGAACGACGATGATCTTCTTCGGTGCCTGCCCGTTCAGCACGTTCTTCACCGCATCCAGTTCCAGCACGGCGTTGGTGACGGCATTCTGATCTGCATCGCGAGAAATTGTCAATTCACCGCGCTTCTTGCCGTTGATCTGCACGGGCAGAATGACGTCATTTTCCATGACCAGCGCTTCCACGTAACGCGGCCAGTCCGTGCGGGCGAGCAGCCCGGCATTGCCGAGCGTCGCCCAGCATTCCTCGGCAAGATGCGGCGTCATCGGCGCGACGAGCTGGATCAGGATCTCGGCAGCGTCACGCACGGCGGCACGATAGGCGATATCGCCTTCGCCCGCAGCAACCCTCGTCAGCGGCGCAGCAAGTGCATTGACGAGCTCATAGATGCGGGCGACGGCCTTGTTGAACCAGAGCTTGTCGTAGTCGTTCTGAACGGCCTTCAGCGTCTTGTGCGCCGCCTGCGAGACTGCCAGAGCCTCCCCTTCGCTTGCCGGTGCGGGTGTGACGGTCGACAGGCCGCCGGCAGCTTCGGAAATCAGCCGCCACAGGCGCTGGGTGAAGCGATGGGCGCCTTCGACGCCGGCTTCCGACCAGATGACGTCGCGTTCCGGCGGCGAATCGGACAGAACGAAGAAGCGGGCGGTATCGGCGCCATAGGAGGCGATGATATCGTCGGGATCGACGACGTTCTTCTTCGATTTCGACATCTTCTCGATCGAGCCGATGGCGACCTCCTCGCCTGTCGTCAGCAGCTGGGCGCGGCGTTTACCGTCGATCTCTTCGATGCGGATATCGGCGGGCGCCACCCATTCCCGGCTGGCGCCGGAGCCGCGGCTGTAGGTCTCATGGACCACCATGCCTTGGGTGAAAAGACCCTTGAAAGGCTCGGTGGCGGCCACATGGCCGGTCTCGCGCATGGCGCGGGTGAAGAAACGGGAATAGAGCAGATGCAGGATCGCATGCTCGATGCCGCCGATATATTGGTCGACCGGCAGCCAGCGATTAGCCGCCTCAGGATCGGTCGGTTTGGCTTCCCATGGAGCGGTAAAGCGGGTGAAATACCAGCTCGAATCGACGAAGGTGTCCATCGTATCCGTCTCGCGGCGAGCGTCCTTGCCGCAGTTTGGGCAGGCGACGTGACGCCAGGTCGGATGGCGGTCGAGTGGATTGCCGGGCTGGTCGAAGGTTACGTCCTCGGGCAGCTTGACCGGCAGATCCTTCTTCGGCACCGGCACAACGCCGCAGGCGTCGCAATGGATGACCGGGATCGGGCAGCCCCAATAGCGCTGGCGCGAAATGCCCCAGTCGCGCAAGCGGAAATTGATCATCCGCTCGCCCTGAGGCGCATTGCCGAGGGAAGCCGCCGACAGCCGGTCGGCGACGATATTGAAGGCTTCCTCGGTTGTCTTGCCGTCGAGGAAACGCGAATTGATCATCACGCCATCGCCGTCATAGGCGGTGTCGCCGACGGAAAAACTTGCGGCGTCACCATCCCTCGGCATGACGACCGGCACAACTGGCAGTCCATATTTCCGCGCAAAATCGAGGTCGCGCTGGTCCCCCGACGGGCAGCCGAAGATCGCGCCCGTGCCGTAATCCATCAGCACGAAATTGGCGATGTAGACCGGCAGTTCCCAGGAGGGATCGAGCGGATGCCTGACGCGGATGCCGGTATCCATGCCCTTCTTTTCGGCAGTCTCGAGCGCGGCAAGCGAGGTGCCGGCGCGGCGGCACTCCTCGCAGAAGGCTTCGATCTCAACATTCTTCGCGGCGGCATCCTTGGCCAGCGGATGATCGGCGGCGATCGCCAGGAAGGAGGCGCCGAACAAGGTGTCCGGCCGTGTCGTATAGACCGTGATTTCGGTCTCGCCGGCGGGCGCCGTTTCCGGCACGATCTCCCAGCGGACCGTCAGGCCTTCGGAACGGCCGATCCAGTTCTTCTGCATCAGGCGCACTTTTTCCGGCCACTGGTCGAGCGTATCCAGCGCGTCCAGCAGGTCCTGGCTGAAATCGGTGATCTTGAAGAACCATTGCGTCAGCTCGCGCTGTTCGACCAGTGCACCGGAACGCCAGCCGCGGCCGTCGATCACCTGTTCGTTGGCAAGGACGGTATTGTCGACCGGATCCCAGTTCACCTTCGACTGCTTGCGGTAGACCAGGCCCTTTTCCAGGAAGTCTAGGAACAGGTGCTGCTGGTGCTGGTAATAGTCGACGTCGCAAGTGGCGAATTCGCGGCTCCAGTCCAGCGACAGACCCATGGCCTTCAGCTGCGCCTTCATCGAAGCGATGTTCTGGTAGGTCCAGGAGGCCGGGTGCACGCCGCGCTCCATAGCGGCGTTTTCCGCCGGCATGCCGAAGGCGTCCCAGCCCATCGGATGCAGCACATTATAGCCGCGGGCACGCTTGTAACGGGCAACCACGTCGCCCATGGCGTAATTGCGGACATGGCCCATATGAATGCGCCCCGAGGGATAGGGGAACATTTCTAGGACATAATATTTTTCACGCGGATCCGAATTGTCGGTCTCGAAAACCTTGTCTTCGTTCCATTTCTGCTGCCAGCGGGGCTCGGCGTCGCGCGGATTATAACGTTCGGTGGCCATGGTATTCAAAATTCCGGAAAATCAGGGGAGTTGGCCGAGACCTTCACCATGAAACCACCGTAGCGTCAAGTTTTGCAGGCGTTGCAAGCGTCCGATCTTCATGCCGCCGAAGCGATTTCACCAGCACGGGTCTTGGCAAGCACCGAATGGCTGGCTAGTTCATTGCCAATTCTTTTCACACTGATATGTCGAGGCAGAACGATGGACCTTCAAGAGCGGTTGAATGACGTGCGGTCGCGGGTCGCGTCTGGGGAACGCCAGGCAGGCCGTCCGGCTGGTTCCGTTCAGCTCGTCGCCGTATCGAAGACGTTCGAGGCGGATGCGATCCGCCCGGCCATCGAGGCGGGGCAGCGGGTGTTCGGTGAGAACCGGGTACAGGAAAGCCAGGGAAAATGGCCTGATCTGAAGGCCGAGTACCCTGATATCGAACTGCACCTGATCGGACCGCTGCAATCGAACAAGGCGGCGGATGCGGTGGCGCTTTTCGATGTCATCGAGACGGTGGACCGCGAAAAGATCGCCCGTGCTCTTGCCGAAGAGATGAAGCGGCAAGGCAGGACGCCGCGGCTCTACGTCCAGGTCAACACCGGGCTGGAACCGCAGAAGGCCGGCATCGCTCCCGAGGATACGCCTGGTTTCGTGGCCCTCTGCCGCGATGAGCTCAGCCTGGCCATCGATGGGCTGATGTGCATTCCGCCCGCCGGCGAAAACCCGGGGCCGCATTTCGCCCTGCTGGCAAAGCTTGCGCTGAAATGCGGCGTCGAGAAACTTTCCATGGGCATGTCGGGCGATTACGAGACGGCGATCGACTTCGGCGCCACCAGCGTACGGGTGGGATCGGCGATTTTCGGCGCGCGCTAATATCTGCTTTCGTCGGGCTTTCCGTCCTCCCCGGCCCAGCCTAAATTGATATCGAGGCTTGCATGTCCTGGGGAGGAGCAGATGCAAAACGGCTATCGTCAGGTCTATGCGGCCTGGAAACAGGATCCCGAAGGCTTCTGGCGCGAAGCCGCCGCCGATATCGACTGGTTCAAGCCTCCGGAGCGGATCTTTTCACCCGGTGAAGGCGTCTATGGCCGCTGGTTTTCAGAGGCTGAGACCAATACTTGCTACAATTGCCTGGACCGGCATGCCGCGGCTGGACGCGGCGGCGAGATGGCGATCCTCTTCGACAGCGCCATGACCGGCGAGAAACGCCGCTTCACCTATGACGAGGCGCTTGGCGAGGTGAAGGCGATCGCCGCGGCGCTGCTCGAGCTTGGCATCGGCAAAGGCGACCGCGTGATCCTTTATATGCCGATGGTGCCGGAGGCGGTGTTTTCCATGCTCGCCTGCGCTCGCATCGGTGCCGTCCATTCCGTCGTTTTCGGCGGCTTTGCCGCCAGCGAGCTTGCGGCGCGCATCGACGACAGCGGCGCCAAGCTGGTGATCACCGCGAGCTGCGGCCTCGAGCCCGGCCGCACCGTCGCCTATAAGCCGCTGGTCGATCAGGCGATCGAGCTTGCTCGGATGAAGCCGGAGCGCTGCTTGGTGCTGCAGCGGCCGCAGCTTCAGGCAGAACTCGCCGGTGGCCGCGACCAGGATTTCGAGGCGGCGGTGGCGCGCCATCGCGGCGCCGAGGTGGCCTGTGTTCCCGTCAAGTCGACCGATCCGCTCTACATCCTTTACACCTCCGGCACGACAGGCCAGCCGAAGGGCGTGGTGCGCGACAACGGCGGCCATATGGTCGCCCTCAACTGGTCGATGCGCAATATCTACGGGCTGAAGCCGGGCGAGGTCTTTTGGACAGCGTCCGATATCGGCTGGGTCGTCGGTCACTCCTACATCGTTTATGCACCACTGATCGCAGGCGTGACCACGCTGATCTACGAGGGAAAGCCGGTCGGCACCCCGGATGCCGGCGTCTTCTGGCGGATCGTCTCGGAATATAAGGTGCGTGTGCTTTTTACGGCACCGACCGCATTCCGCGTCATCCGGCGGGAGGATGGCGAGGGCGAACTGCTGCGCCAATATACGATGCCGGATTTCCGGGCACTGTTTCTAGCCGGTGAGAGAGCGGACCCGGAGACGCTGAAATGGGCGGAGCGCATGCTCGGCGTGCCGGTCATCGATCACTGGTGGCAGACGGAGACCGGCTGGCCGATCGCCGCCAATCCGCTCGGTCTTGGCGCCCTCCCCGTCAAGCATGGCTCACCGACATTGCCGATGCCCGGTTATGACATCGCGGTGCTCGACGATGCCGGTCACCCGGTCGAGGCGGGAACGCTTGGCAACATTGTCATCAAGCTGCCCTTGCCGCCGGGTTGCCTGCCGACCCTCTGGAACGCCGACGATCGTTTCCGGTCGGTTTATCTCGATGAATTTCCCGGTTACTACAAGACCGCCGATGCCGGCTATGTCGACGAGGACGGTTATCTCTTCATCATGTCGCGCACTGATGACATCATCAACTGCGCCGGTCATCGTCTTTCGACGGGAGCGATGGAGGAGGTCTGCGCACGCCATCCCGATGTCGCAGAGTGCGCGGTCATCGGCGTGACCGATGTACTGATGGGTCAGGCGCCCTGTGGCTTCCTGGTTCTGAAACGCGATGTTTCCCGTGAAACGGCGGCGATCGAATCAGAGGTCGTGGCGATGATCCGCCAGTCGATCGGCCCGGTCGCGGCCTTCAAAACGGCCATCACCGTTAATCGCCTGCCGAAAACGCGGTCCGGCAAAATCCTGCGCGGAACCATGCAGAAAATCGCTGACGGCATACCCTGGAAAATGCCGGCAACCATCGATGATCCGGCGATCCTGGAAGAGATCGAAGAGGCACTGCGCAAACGGGGTTTTGGCTCCCTGCCGATGTGAAATCAGCGGAAAGGCTGCCGGAAAACCCGCATATTAGTCGGCCTTGAGCAAGATGCTCTACAGGTGGTCAACGCCAATGAAAAACCCCGCCGGTTTCGGCAGGGTTTTTGCATGAGACGGCTGATATCTCAGTACTGGTCGTCCTCGTCTTCGTCCTTCGGGGCCGAGCGCAGCGAGCTCAGCTTGCGGAAGACGGCGTCGGCGTCGATTTCCTTTTCCTCTTCGCGCTCGTAACTCGGGGTCAGGCGCTCGGTTTCCTGCGCCGATTGCAGCGTTGCGCCCAGCTCGGCGGCGGTCGGCAGCGGACGACCCTTGGAAGCCTTTTCCACTTCCATGTCGAGGTCGATCTGGCTGCAGAGGCCGAGCGTGACCGGATCCATCGGCGCCAGGTTGGCGGAGTTCCAGTGGGTGCGCTCGCGAATCTGCTCGATCGTCGATTTCGTCGTGCCGACGAGGCGGGAAATCTGCGCGTCCTTCAACTCCGGATGATTGCGCACGAGCCAGAGAATGGCGTTCGGGCGGTCCTGACGCTTGGAGACCGGCGTATAACGCGGGCCGCGGCGCTTGGATTCCGGCACGCGCACCTTCGGTTCGGAAAGCTTTAGCTTGTGGTTCGGGTTGGCTTCGGCACGGGCGATCTCGTCGCGGGAGAGCTGTCCCGTGGAGATCGGGTCGAGGCCCTTGATGCCCTGCGCCGCTTCGCCGTCGGCAATCGCCTTGACTTCGAGCGGGTGCAGTTTGCAGAACTGCGCGATCTGATCGAAAGACAGCGCCGTGTTGTCGACAAGCCAGATGGCAGTCGCCTTCGGCATGAGCAATGTTTGAGCCATGGATATAGTCCTTCTATCGTCCGCGCCGGTCGCGGTCCGTGGATTGTCACCACAATGTCCGGGAAATATGCCGCTATATAACCGGACTGTCGCAGAATTGCAATTCTTCCGAAATGAAATGACCTTTGTCTAATTGCCGTCGCGATGCGAACTGCTATGAATTGCCGTGATTTGAAGTTCGGGCCCTGTATAGCTCGCGGTCCGTCGCATGTCCCATGAGGAGGAGTTCCATGTCGGAGAAGATCTATCCGGTCACGAAGCCGGTGAAGGCGCGCGCCCTGATCGATAAGGAAAAGTACCTGAAATGGTACGAGGAAAGCATTGAAAATCCGGACAAGTTCTGGGGCAAGCACGGCAAGCGGATCGACTGGTTCAAACCTTATACCAAGGTCAAGAACACCTCCTTTACCGGCAAGGTCTCGATCAAATGGTTCGAGGACGGGCAGACCAACGTTTCCTATAATTGCATCGACCGCCATCTGAAGACGAATGGCGACCAGGTGGCGATCATCTGGGAAGGCGACAACCCCTATATCGATAAGAAGATCACCTATAACGAGCTCTACGAGCACGTCTGCCGGATGGCGAATGTGTTGAAGAAGCATGGTGTCAAGAAGGGCGATCGCGTCACCATCTATATGCCGATGATCCCCGAGGCGGCTTACGCCATGCTCGCCTGCGCCCGCATCGGCGCGGTGCATTCGGTCGTCTTCGGCGGTTTCTCGCCGGAGGCCCTGGCCGGGCGCATCGTCGACTGTGAATCCACCTTCGTCATCACCTGCGACGAAGGTCTGCGCGGCGGCAAGCCGGTGCCGCTGAAGGACAATACCGATACGGCGATTCATATCGCTGCCCGCCAGCATGTCACTGTCAGCAAGGTGCTGGTCGTGCGCCGCACCGGCGGCAAGACCGGCTGGGCGCCCGGCCGCGACCTCTGGTATCATCAGGAAATCGCCAGCGTGAAACCGGAATGCCCGCCGGTGAAGATGAAGGCGGAAGATCCGCTGTTCATTCTCTATACGTCAGGCTCCACCGGCAAGCCGAAGGGCGTGCTGCACACGACCGGCGGTTACCTCGTCTATGCGGCGATGACGCATGAATATGTCTTCGACTATCATCACGGTGACGTCTACTGGTGCACGGCCGATGTCGGCTGGGTTACCGGCCATTCCTATATCGTCTATGGGCCGCTGGCGAACTGCGCGACGACGCTGATGTTCGAGGGCGTGCCGAATTTCCCGGATCAGGGCCGTTTCTGGGAAGTGATCGACAAGCATAAGGTCAACATCTTCTATACGGCGCCGACGGCAATCCGCTCGCTGATGGGCGCCGGCGACGAATTCGTCACGCGCTCCTCCCGCTCGTCGCTGCGCCTGCTCGGCACGGTCGGCGAGCCGATCAATCCGGAAGCCTGGGAATGGTATTACAATGTCGTCGGCGACAAGCGCTGCCCGGTCATCGATACCTGGTGGCAGACGGAAACCGGCGGCCATATGATCACGCCGCTGCCGGGCGCGACCGATCTGAAGCCGGGTTCGGCGACGGTGCCGTTCTTCGGCGTCAAGCCGCAGCTGGTCGACAATGAGGGCAAGGTGCTGGAAGGCCCCGCCGACGGCAATCTCTGCATCGCCGACAGCTGGCCGGGCCAGATGCGCACCGTCTATGGCGATCACGACCGCTTCATCCAGACTTATTTCTCCACCTACAAGGGCAAGTATTTCACCGGCGACGGCTGCCGGCGCGACGAAGACGGCTATTACTGGATTACCGGCCGTGTCGACGACGTACTCAACGTCTCCGGCCACCGGCTCGGAACGGCGGAGGTGGAGTCCGCCCTCGTCTCGCATAATCTGGTGTCGGAGGCCGCGGTCGTCGGCTACCCGCACTCGATCAAGGGTCAGGGCATCTATTGCTACGTGACGCTGATGGCCGGCCACGAAGGCACCGACACGCTTCGCCAGGAACTGGTGAAACATGTGCGTACCGAAATCGGACCGATCGCAGCGCCCGATAAGATCCAGTTCGCGCCCGGCCTGCCGAAAACCCGCTCCGGCAAGATCATGCGCCGCATCCTGCGCAAGATCGCCGAAGACGATTTCGGCGCTCTCGGCGATACCTCGACGCTCGCCGATCCCGCCGTCGTCGACGATCTGATCGCCAACCGGCAGAACAAGGTGACCGCCTGATATAAAGAGCCGCTCCGGCCATCCGAGTCCCGGGGCGGCTCACTTTGTTTTGGCTGGCTGAATTTGGATGGCCCGCACGAGGCCCAGATTCGGGCCGAACAATCCTTGCCTAAAAATCGATTGCCCGGCCGTTGATCTCGTAATCACCGAAGCGGGCGGGCTCGGCTCCGCCGCGGCCGCCGATCTCAGGCGGAAGCTCCAGCGGCTTCTGGTTCTTCCGTCGTTCCTCAGCCTCGGCAAGCGCACGTTGGGCCGCCGGGGACAGCACTTTGCGCGGCGGCTCCGATCCCTCCACCGTCGGCGTTTGGCTATTGTCGTTATCGGCTTCCTGCATGGCCTTCTCCTGCCGGAAATATTGAAAATGGCGGGTGAATAACCAAATCATAATGCGCGGTCGCCGGGAATGAAAGCTTGCGACGCCGAAATCGGAGTTGGAGATTCGCAATGAACCTCGTTCGCACTGCCATGTTGCTTGCCTTCATGACGGCGCTTTTCATGTTCGTCGGCTTTCTGATCGGCGGTCGGGGCGGCATGATGATCGCCTTTCTCATTGCCGCCGGCATGAATTTCTTCTCCTATTGGAACTCCGATCGCATGGTGCTTTCAGCCTATCGCGCGCATGAGATCGACGAACGCAATGCGCCGGAATTCTTTGCGATCGTGCGCGATCTCGCCCGTAATGCCGGGCTGCCGATGCCGAAGGTCTATCTCTACGACAGCCCGCAGCCGAATGCCTTCGCCACCGGCCGCAATCCCGAAAATGCCGCCGTCGCCGCCTCGACCGGCCTGCTCCAAGCCCTTTCTCCGGAGGAGGTCGCCGGCGTGATGGCGCATGAGCTCGCCCATATTCAGAACCGCGACACGTTGACCATGACGATCACGGCAACGCTTGCCGGCGCGATCTCGATGCTCGGCAACTTCGCCTTCTTCTTCGGCGGCAATCGCGACAACAACAATAATCCCCTCGGTTTCATCGGCGTTCTCGTCGCGATGATCGTCGCACCGCTCGCCGCCATGCTGGTGCAGATGGCGATCAGCCGTACGCGTGAATATTCGGCCGACCGGCGCGGCGCCGAAATCTGCGGCAATCCGCTCTGGCTCGCCTCCGCACTTGGAAAGATCGCCCGTGGCGCGGCCCATGTGCCGAATGAGGATGCCGAGCGCAATCCGGCGACGGCGCATATGTTCATCATCAACCCGCTTTCCGGCGAGCGCATGGACAATCTGTTTTCCACCCATCCGAACACGGAAAACCGCATTGCCGCGCTGCAGGAGATGGCGCAAAGCGGCATGAATGTCTCGACGGGACCGGTGCGTGCTGCTAATCCGTCGCGCAAATCGCGCTCTGTTCCGAATACGGGTCGCGGTGGTTCGCAACCGCCAAAAGGTCCGTGGTCTTGAATTCAGACGGCACGAAAAAGCCATTCCGGAAACAGAAACCTTCCGCCGGTCGATCGGCGCCAGCCAAGCCCGGCCTGCAGGCCCGGGCGGCGGCTGCAAAAATTCTGGCTGCCGTCGTCGACCGCAAGCTGCCGCTCGACGGCGCTCTCGATCATGAACATGGCAATCCGGCCTATAAGGCGCTTGGCGAAAGCGATCGCGCCCTTGTCCGCGCCATTCTGAACACGACGCTGCGCCATCTGCCGCGCATCGGCGCCGCAATTGCCTTGCTGCTGGAATCGCCGCTGCCGGAGGGTGCGCGGGCCTTGCACCATGTTCTGGCAATCGCGGCTGCGCAGATCCTCTATCTCGACGTGCCGGATCATTCGGCCGTCGATCTTGCCGTCGAGCAGGCCAACCTCGATCCACGCAATCGCCGCTTCGCCAAGCTGGTCAACGCGGTCCTGCGCCGGCTCGGCCGCGAAAAGGACGAGGTGCTGGAGGAGATCGGCAAGGTTCCGCCGATGCCGGGCTGGTTCCTCACACGGCTGGAGAGGGCCTATGGCCGCGACGCGGCGCTGGCGATCTCGCGATCACAGCTCGAACCTGCTGCGATCGATTTGACCGTCAAATCCGACGCCGAAGCCTGGGCGAAGAAGCTGAACGGCGTTACCCTGCCGACGGGCGGAGTCCGGCTTGCCGCCTTTGACGGCGGAATTCCTTCACTGGAGGGCTTCGACGACGGTGCCTGGTGGGTGCAGGATGCGGCGGCAAGCATTCCGGCCAGGCTTTTCGGTGATCTCTCGGGCAAACGTGCCGCCGATCTCTGTGCGGCACCCGGCGGCAAGACAGCGCAGCTCATCCTCGCCGGCGGCGCGGTGACCGCCCTCGATCAGTCGGAAAGCCGGCTAAGACGGCTGCGGTCGAATCTCGACCGGCTTGGCCTGAAGGCGGAAACCGTCGCGGCAGACCTGACGACGTTCAAGCCGGCAGAAGGTTTCGATGCGATCCTGCTCGACGCCCCCTGCTCTTCCACCGGCACGACGCGCCGGCACCCCGACGTGCTGTGGACCAAGGGGCCGGATGATATCGCGAGGCTGGCGGCGCTGCAGGAGCGGCTGCTGCTTCATGCGCTGACTTTGCTGAAGCCCGGCGGCACGCTGGTGTTTTCGAACTGCTCGCTCGATCCCGCCGAAGGCGAGGAGGTCGTCGCCCGCGTTCTTTCCGATACGGACGCAATTGAGCGCGTGCCGATCAGCGCCGGCGACTGGCCCGGTCTTGAAGCGGCGATCACGCCGCTCGGCGAATTCCGTACGCTTCCGACCATGCTGAAGATGCCCGAAGGCATCGCCTCCGGCCTCGATGGCTTCTACGCGGCGGTGCTGCGGCGAGCGGTCTGATTGAGTTCAAACGCGTCGCCAAATCCGCGCCCCTGCGAGGGCAGCACGTCCGTCATTCTTTGCGAAACTCCGGAATGTCCTCGAATGACATGCACTAATTTTCGTATATTCGAATTTTGTCACGAATTAATTCATTGTGGGCGATGAAATCGGCTGCTTTTCACCTATTCTTAACTACGAGGGTCAATAGACAATAGAATATGCAGTCCGGTCGGCGTTTTGCGAGCATGTATGTTCGGGAAGCTTGGCGGCGCGCCTTGCGCCGCGTCGCATTGCTGCGCCTGAAGCTCATTCGCCATTCGATCAAACCGCCCGAGCGTCTGATCGTCGCTCCGACCGATCTTCGCGGCATCGATTCGCATGTGGCCGACGAAATTCTCAATGGACGTTTCCTTCTGGCCGGGCGCATGCTGGAAACGAACGGCAAATCGCCCTTCATCTTCACCCTGCCCTCGCGGCCTTTTGCGACGCGCCTGCACAGCTTCGGTTGGCTGCGGCACATGCGGGCGCACAAGACGGAACGCAGCGCGGCTGCTGCCCGCGCCATCGTCGACAGCTGGCTTTCCATCCATGCCGGCCGTATGGAAGGAATTGCCTGGGAGACCGACGTCACCGCTCAGCGCGTCATCGCCTGGCTGTCGCATTCGCCTGTTGTGCTGCAGAATGCCGACCGCGGCTTCTATCGCCGTTTCATGAAGTCGCTGGCTTTCCAGGTCAGGTTCCTGCATCGCATGGCGCCCTATACGCTCGGCGGCCTGGAGCTGTTCCGGCTGCGCATCGCGCTCGCCATGGCCTCCGTCGCCATGCCGGCCCGCCCCTCCACGCTTCGAAGAGCGGCGCAGGCGCTCGACCGTCAGTTCGATAGCCAGATTCTGCCGGATGGCGGCCATATCTCGCGCAACCCGCGCATCGGCCTGGAACTGCTGCTCGACCTGCTGCCGCTGCGGCAGACTTACGTCAATCTCGGCCATGACCTGCCGCAGAAGCTGATCTCCGGCATCGACCGCATGTATCCGGCTTTGCGGTTCTTCCGGCATCAGGACGGGGACCTGGCGCTTTTCAACGGCGCAACCTCCACGCTCGCCAATGAGCTGATGTCGGTGCTCAGATATGACGAGACCGCCGGCCAGCCATTCAAGGCTTTGCCGCAGTCGCGCTATCAGCGGCTTTCCGGGGGCAAGACGGTTATCATCGCCGATACCGGCACTCCGCCTTCGGGCGGCGCAGTGCGGACCGCGCATGCCGGCAGCCTTTCCTTCGAAATGTCGTCCGGCCGCCATCGCTTCATCGTCAATTCCGGCTCGCCGAAATTCGCCGGACACCGCTATGTGCAGATGGCGCGCACGACCGCGGCGCATTCGACCGTCATCCTCAACGACACCTCATCCAGCCGTTTTTCACACTCGCCTTTCCTCGATCACGCGATCACCGAACCGGTGAAAACCGTCACCGTCGAACGTTTGGAAACGGAGGATGGGCGCGACAGCATCAAGCTCAGCCATGACGGTTATCTCAGGACGTTCGGCGTGCTCCACGAGCGTGAGCTGACGCTCAATGCCGCAGGTTCGATGGTGACAGGTCACGACCGGCTCATCCGGCGTGAAGGATATGAAAGTGACGAGGCCCTGAAGGCCGTCGCCCGTTTTCATATTCATCCGTCCATCGTTCTGCAGCAGAGCGATGGAGAATCCGTGCTGCTGACGGCGCCGGACGGCGAAAGCTGGCTGTTTTCCGCGCCCGGCAACGAAGTGCTGATTTCCGAAGACATCTTCTTTGCCGACAGCTCCGGCATTTGCGGCTCTGACCAGATCGAGATCGATTTCGATCTGGCCGAGAAGACGGAGATCCGCTGGTTCCTCTCCCGTAAGGCTTAGACGGGAACGCCGGCTCGCCAAATTCGAATCCGGGAGTAAATCGAAGGCAGAGCATCAGCGCTGTTTGCGTGGCGTCAAAGCTGTGCTAACGCGGCGACAGCAAGAAAACGTCCCTAAGGCAGGATGTCGTCCGAAAGCCGCTCACACTTTTCGGCCTCATGCTCTAGCGGACATCTCCCGAAGCCCGAACGGAGAAGGTTCATGGCCGTCATTTCCAAAAAGATCCCCGCCCCGGACAAGGTCGAAATCAAGACCGCGCTCCTCTCCGTGTTCGACAAGACCGGCATCGTCGAGCTCGCCCGGGCATTGTCCGAAAGAGGCGTGCGTCTGCTGTCGACCGGCGGCACCTATAAGGCGATCGCCGCTGCCGGTTTCGCCGTCACCGATGTCTCCGAGATCACCGGCTTTCCCGAGATCATGGATGGGCGCGTCAAGACGCTGCATCCGACGGTGCATGGCGGCCTGCTGGCGATTCGCGACGATCGCGAGCATCAGGAGGCGATGAAAAAGCACGGCATCGAGGGCATCGATCTTGCCGTCATCAACCTCTACCCTTTCGAAGAGGTGCGCGCGGCCGACGGCGATTATCCGACAACCGTCGAAAATATCGACATCGGCGGTCCGGCGATGATCCGTGCATCGGCCAAGAACCATGCCTATGTGACCATCCTGACCGATCCCGAGGATTATGCCGAGTTCAAGGAGCAGCTTTCGGCGGATGACGGCAAGACCGCCTATGCCTTCCGCCAGCGCATGGCGGCCAAGGCCTATGCCCGTACCGCGGCCTATGATGCCATGATTTCCAACTGGTTTGCCGAAGCGCTGGCGATCGACACGCCGCGCCACCGCGTCATCGGCGGCGTGCTGAAGGAAGAGATGCGCTACGGCGAAAATCCGCACCAGAAGGCCGCCTTCTACGCCACGGGCGAGAAGCGCCCGGGTGTTTCGACGGCCGTGCTGCTGCAGGGCAAGCAGCTCTCCTATAACAATATCAACGACACCGATGCCGCCTACGAACTCGTCGCCGAATTCCTGCCGGAAAAGGCGCCCGCCTGCGCGATCATCAAACATGCCAATCCCTGCGGCGTCGCCACCGGCTCGAGCCTCCTGGAAGCCTATCAGCGGGCGCTCGCCTGTGATTCGGTTTCCGCCTTCGGCGGTATTATCGCCCTCAACCGGATATTGGACGCCGAAACGGCCGAGGAGATCGTCAAGCTCTTCACCGAGGTGATCATTGCGCCCGACGTTACGGAGGAGGCCAAGGCGATCGTCGCTCGCAAGCCGAACCTGCGGCTGCTGTCGGCCGGTGGCCTGCCCGATCCGCGCGCCCCGGGACTGACGGCAAAGACCGTTTCCGGCGGTTTGCTCGTCCAGAACCGCGACAACGGCATGGTCGAGGATCTGGAGCTCAAGGTCGTCACCAAGCGGGTGCCGACGGCGCAGGAGCTTGATGATATGAAGTTTGCCTTCAAGGTCGGCAAACATGTCAAATCGAACGCCGTGGTCTATGCCAAGGACGGCCAGACGGCCGGAATCGGCGCCGGCCAGATGAGCCGGGTGGATTCCGCCCGCATCGCGGCGCTGAAGGCCGAAGAGGCCGCCAAGGCACTCGGTCTCCCGGCGCCGATGACGCAGGGTTCGGCGGTTGCTTCCGAAGCCTTCCTGCCATTTGCCGATGGCCTTCTGTCGATGATCGCCGCAGGGGCGACAGCGGTTATCCAGCCGGGCGGTTCGATGCGAGACCAGGAGGTCATCGACGCCGCCAACGAACACGGCGTCGCGATGGTCTTCACCGGCATGCGCCACTTCCGGCACTGACGGGTGCCGGAGAATTGTCAGGCGCGATCGGCCGGATAGGGCGTGCGGATCAGCAGCACCAGCCCGCTGGCGAGGAAGAGGATCAGCGTCGCCATTCCGAGCCGCGGTGAGCCGCTCAGATAGGTCACCAGCGAGAAAAGCAGCGTCGCCATGAAACTCGTGGCGCGCCCCGAAAGCGCGTAGATGCCGAAATAGCGGCCGGCTTCCTCGAGGCTGACGCTACGCGCGAGATAGGAGCGCGACGAGGCCTGCACCGGCCCGAAGGCGAGCCCGATCAGCAGGCCATAAAGGATATAGGCCTTTTCCGCGGCGGTGCCGAAGAGGCCGCCGGAATCGGCGGTCGGCAGCGGCATCAGGCCAAACAGGGTGTAACCCGGCCCGGTCGAGATGATGCCGATGGTGGCCAGAAGCAGCATGGTGAGGCTGATGACGACGGTTACCTTGGAACCGACGCCCTTGTCGATCCGGCCGGCGATCAGGCAGCCGAAGATCGCGACGACGTTCAGGATGATGCCGTAGAGGCCGATCTCGATCGTCGCCCAGCCGAACATGCCGGCGGCGAAAACGCCGCCGAGGATCAACAGGCCGTTGACGCCGTCCTGATAGATCATTCGGGCGATGAGGAATTTCAGGATGCCGCGGCGTTCCTTGAGTTCGCCGAGCGTGTTTCTCAGGTCCCGCAGGCCGGCGCGGATTGCGGTGCCGAAGGGCAGGCCTCTGCCGACATCGGGTGTGAAGAAGAACATCGGCAGGATGAAAATCAGGTACCAGACGGCCGAGATCGGCCCGGTGATGCGTGCGTCCTGACCGGTCTTGGGATCGAGGCCGAAAAGCGGATCGAGGCCGAGAACCGTCTTGCCGCTTTCCGGGCTTGCCGCCAGAAGCGTGACGACCGCAATCAGCACGATCATGCCGCCGAGGTAACCGAGCCCCCAGGCGGTGTTGGAGAGCTTGCCCACCTCATGCTTGCCGACAAGCCGCGGCATCATCGAATCGTTGAAGACGATCGAAAACTCGGCTGAAACCGAGGCGAGGATCATGAAGATCACCGGATAGAGGATCGGCGAACCGGGGGCTGCAAACCACAGGCAGAAGAGGCTGACGATCTTGATGATCGCGAAGAAGCCGATCCAGGGTTTGCGCGCGCCGGACTGGTCGGCGATCGAGCCGAGAACGGGCGAGAGCAGGGCAATGATTACGGACGAGATCGTCGCCATGTTGCTCCATGTCGTCTGCGCCGAAACCGGGTCATCGGTTAAGCGGGAGACGAAATAGGGCCCGAAGATAAAGGTGGTGACCACCGTGAAGAAAGGCTGGGCCGCCCAATCGAAGAACATCCACCCCCAGATGCCCTTCTCCGTGGCTTTCGGCGGCTGCGTTCCTGTCCAGTCTATGCGATTCAACATCCGCTCCTTTTTCGCGGACTGTCTCACCTCGCCCGGTCGCGCGCAAGATCGGTCAGGATGCCTGCGGCAACAGTGATGCGCGCAAGATTGGGATCGCCGCTGTCGCTGAGGCTCGAAAGCTCCTCGACGATGCGGTTGATGCGGACGCGATCCTGCGCATGCCACGCCTGGACGGGCAGCTTCTCCTTGCCGTGATCGGAAAGCGCCGAGATGACGATGTCGCGCCGGGCGCTGGCGATCTGGTCGATGCTGCGGGCAAGCGCCAGGTTTTCGTAATGGTCGGAGGTGAGAATCCGGCCGCCGGCCGCCAGCAGCCGGGCGATCCGAAAGGTTTTCGATACCGCAAAATAATTTTCGGCGGCGCGCACCAGCGGCTCGCCAGTGCGCTCGGCAATCTGCATGATCTCCGGCACCAGCGCGAAGCTCTGGAGGTTGGCGATTTCGGCCGCCAGCTTTTCGGGCACGCCGGCCTCGGCATATTCCGCCTGGCGTGCGGCAGCATCGCCGGCGGCCTGTTCGGCGAAAGCAGGCCTCAACTTCTTCAAGGCAGCCTGAAGCCGGCTAATCACCTCTGCCATATCGGCTTTGGTCATCGCTGTTTTCAACAGCAGGCGCGTGAGAACGACAAAACTGTGGCTGATTTCCTCGTAAATGCGGTTCTGCACTTCGCCGGATATCTTGCCGTCGAGCGCATCGGTCTCGGCCCAGAGCCTGGGGAGGTCGAAACCGTCGCGCGCGACGATCGCGGCACGCACGACCTCCGGCGCCGAAGCCGCCGTCGCGTCCATCATCGCGACGGTAAAGCTCGGCCCGCCGCGGTTGATCGCTTCATTGGCAAGCACGGTCGCGATGATTTCGCGCCGCAGCCGGTGGCCTGATATATCGCCCGCGTTCGACTTCTGCATTTTGACGGGGAAGTAATTCGACAGCGTCGTGGCAAAATAAGGGTCGTCGGGCAGGTCGCTCGCGGCGAGCGCATCGAAGAGCACGATCTTGGCGTAGGACAGCAACACGCCGATTTCCGGCCGCGTCAGCGGCTTGCCGGCCGTGTAACGTTCGGCCAGCGTCTGCTCATCCGGCAAGGTCTCGACCTTGCGGTTCAGCTGGCCGGCGGCTTCGAGCACGCTCATGAAGCGGGCGAGTTCCAGGCCGTTTGCCGTGCCCTTGCGTTCGATGAGCGAGATCGCCAGCGACTGGAGATAATTGTTGCGCAGGACCAGGGCCGCCACTTCGGCGGTCATCGACGACAGAAGCTGGTCGCGTTTTGCCCGCGTCAACCTCCCGTCGTGCATGGCGGCCGCCAGCGCGATCTTGATGTTGACCTCGACGTCCGAGGTGTTGACGCCGGCCGAATTGTCGATGGCGTCGGAGTTGCAGCGCCCGCCTTTGAGGCCATAGGCGATGCGGCCCTTCTGGGTGACGCCGAGGTTGGCGCCTTCGCCGATCACCTTGGCGCCCACCTCCGCCGCGGTGATGCGGATCGGGTCATTGGCGCGGTCGCCGACTTCGGTATCGGTTTCGGACGCCGCCTTCACATAGGTGCCGATGCCGCCGAACCAGAGCAGGTCGACCGGGCTCTTCAGGATCGCCGTCATGATCTCGAAGGGCGTGGCCACGGCTTTGTCGATGCCGATCGCGCTCACCGCTTCCGGCGTCAGCGTCACCGATTTCGCCGAGCGCGAAATGATCATCGCGCCCTTCGAAAGGACGTTTTTATCGAAGTCCTGCCAGCTCGAGCGCGGCAGATTGAAGAGGCGCTGCCGCTCGGCCAGCGTCTTTTCCATATCGGGATCGGGGTCGATGATGATGTCGCGGTGATCGAAGGCGGCGATGAGCCTGATCTTCGGAGAGAGCAGCATGCCGTTGCCGAAGACGTCGCCCGACATGTCGCCGACGCCCGCGACGGTAAAGGGCGTCGTCTGGATGTCGATGTCCATTTCGCGGAAATGGCGTTTCACGGTTTCCCAGGCGCCGCGGGCGGTGATGCCCATCTTCTTGTGATCATAGCCGGCCGAGCCGCCGGAGGCGAAGGCGTCGTCCAGCCAGAAGCCGGCCTCCTGCGCCAGAGCATTGGCGGTGTCGGAGAAGGTCGCTGTGCCCTTGTCGGCGGCGACGACGAAATAGGGGTCGTCACCATCGAGCCTGATCGTATCCGTCGGCGGCACGATCTCGGCGCCGGAGATGTTGTCGGTAATCGAAAGCAGCGTGCGGATATAGGTTTTGTAAGCCTCGCGGCCGGCATTGAAGATCTCGTCGCGGCTGCCGCCCACCGGCAGCCTTTTCGGATAAAAACCGCCCTTGGCGCCGACCGGCACGATGACGGCGTTTTTCACCTGTTGCGCCTTGACCAGGCCGAGCACCTCGGTGCGATAATCCTCGGCGCGGTCCGACCAGCGCAGGCCGCCGCGCGCCACCTTGCCGAAGCGCAGGTGCACACCTTCGACCTCGACGCCGTAGACGAACATCTCGCGGAAGGGTTTCGGTTGCGGCAGCCCGTCGACCAGGTGCGGATCGAGCTTGAAGGCCAGCATGGCTTTCGGCGACCCGTCCGGGTTCTTCTGGAAATAGTTGGTGCGCAGCGTCGCGTCGACGATGTTGACGTAGCGGCGCAGGATACGGTCGTCGTCCAGGCTCGGCACGTTGGCAAGATCGGCCTCGATCGCCTGGTGCAGGTCGGCGATCTTCTTGACGCGGGCTTTGTCGGAAAGCTTTGGATCGAGCGTGTCGTGGAACAGCCGGAAGATCGCCGCGGCCACGCCAGGATATTTGTCGAGCGTCGTTGCGATGTAATCCTGCGAATAGGCGATGCCGGCCTGGCGGAGATAACGGGCATAGGCGCGCAACACATTGGCTTCGCGCGCCGAGAGCCCGGCCGAAAGGATCAGCCGGTTGAAGCTGTCATTGTCGATCGTGCCGGCGAAGGCGGCGACGAAGGCTTCCTCGAGGGCGGCACCATACCGGTGCAGATCGATTTCGCCGCCGGTGCGGGTCTCGAGCTCCATGTCGTGCAGCACGACGAGTTGGGTTGCGCCATCGGCGACCTGCACCCCGATGTCGAAGGTGCGTTCGCTGACGACATTGAAGCCGAGGTTCTCGAGAAGCGGCACGCGGCGCGACAAGGCCAGCTGACCGCCGGCATGGAAGATTTTCAGCGAGAGGATACCACCCTGTTCTTCCTGGCGATGATAAAACTGGATGCGGAGCGGCTCGCCGGCGGCGCAAGCGCCGATATCGGCAAGGTCGGCCACGGTTTCTTCAGGGGTGAAAGAATCCTGGAAGGCCTGATCGACCGACAGTCTCGGCGACTTTGGTCCGGCGAGCGCTTCGAAACGGTCGTCCCAGCGGGCGGTGATTTCGCGGATCGTCTGCTCGAGCCTTGCCTGCGGAATACGCGGCGTCTTGCCGCCGGAACGGCCGATGATGAAGTGCACGCGCGCGACGCCGCCTTCGGGAAAAGCCGGGTAATAGGCGGAGACACGGCCGTCATAGACCGTCTTCAGATAGGTGCCGATCCGCTCGCGCACGATCGAGTCATATTCCTCACGCGGAACATAGACGATCACCGAGACGAAGCGGTCGAAATGGTCGATGCGCGGCAGGACGCGCACGCGCGGCCGGTCGGCGAGATCGTTGATCTGCTCGGCAAAGCTTGCAAGCAGCGTCGTGTCGATCTGGAAAAGGTCGTCGCGCGGGTAGGATTCCAGCGTGTTGTCGAGCATGCGGCCGGAATGGCTCATCGGGTCGAAGCCGAAATGCTCCTTCACCTTTTCGATCTTCGACCGCAGCAGCGGGATTTCGGAGGCGAGCGAGGTATAGGCCGTCGAGGTGAAAAGACCGACGATGCGGAGTTCCCCGGTCACGTTGCCCTCGGCGTCGAAACGTTTGACGCCGACATAATCCATATAGGCGCGGCGATGGACGATCGATTTTACATTCGCCTTGGTGACGATCAGGAAGTCGGGGCCGTCGAGGAAGGCAAGGATCTCCGGCGTGGTGGTCACGGCGTCCTTGCCGGTGCGCAGCACGAGAACGTCTGGGTTGGAGAGGATGCCGAGGCCGGCGCCCTTGTCGCGCTCGACCTTAGCGTCGGCGCCCTTGCCCGAATAAATATATTCACGCATGCCGAGGAAGGTGAAATTCTCGTCGCGCAGCCAGGCCAGGAAGGCCACCGCCTCGGCATGTTCGGCCTTCCTGCGGCCGGCGCCATTGGCCGAAAGCTCGGCGATCACCCCATCGAGCTTGGCAAGCATCGGCTTCCAATCGGAAACCGACAGGCGGACCTGTTCGAGGACGGTCTGGACGCGTTTGACGAGATCGGCTGCCTGGGTGGAGTTCAACGGGGCAATATGGAGCTGGATATGGCTGACGCGCGCGGCGGGATCGCTCGGGTGGTCGGCGGAATAGAGTGCGGGGGCTTTGCCCTTTTCCATGACGAGGATGGGATGCACCGCCATGAACAGATCGCGGTAGGTGCTCGTCACTTCGCCCATGACCGATTCATAAAGGAAAGGCATGTTCCGGTCAGTCACCGACAGCACCGAAACGGCGGTGCCGCCAGGCGTCACCTCGGCAATTGTGTCGATGCTGACGCGGGGCGCCTTGCCGTTCCAGGCGGCAAGTTCCTTTGCCGAATGCACGGCAGAACGTGCCAGCATGTCGGGCGTATAGAGTTCCAGATCGTCATTGCTCGCCCGGCCGAAGAGAATTTCCGGATCGAGATGCGCCTCGCTCATCGCCTTGGCGATCTTGCGCGCCGTTTCGATCTGCTTCTCCCGTTTCGGATTGTTTCTGGCAGCCATGAATCGCCTCCCCGCAATGGACTGATTTTTCGCAAGCTAGCAGAAGATTTCTCGAAAAAATCTCTAAAAGAGAGGCCTGAGGCATTGTTTTGATGCTTTTTTGCCGGCGGAAATGGGAAATTGGCAGAGATTTTTTCGCTTTCGAGGCTAAAACGCATTGGCAAGGCCTCTCTTCCGGCTTTGCTTTCGCGGCACATTTCCGTGCTCACGTGAAGAATGGTTGACAGCCCGGCGTCAAAAAGATCATCAAACGCCATCATCATTCGGACCTCGATTTCATGTCGGAAAATGCAGCGGGCGCAGTCATCGTTATTTCCAGCCATGTCGTGCGTGGCTCTGTTGGCAACCGGGCGGCGGTGTTTGCGCTGGAGACGCTCGGCCATCCGGTCTGGGCGCTGCCGACCATCGTCCTGCCGTGGCATCCCGGCCATGGCCGTTCGACGCGGCTGACATTTGCGGAAGCCGATTTCGACGCGGCGATCGACGACCTGATCCGTGCGCCCTGGATCGGTGAAGTCAGGGCGGTGCTTTCGGGCTATTTCGGCAATGCTGCCCAGGCACGCTCGGTCGGTCGGCTGATCGCTGCGCTCCGGCAAAACAATCCCGAACTGCTTTATGTCTGTGATCCGGTCATGGGCGATCTCGGCGGCCTCTACGTGCCGGAAGCGACGGCCGAGGCCATTCGTGATCATCTCATTCCGCTGGCCTCGCTCGCAACGCCGAACCGGTACGAGCTCGCCTGGCTGTCGGGAGCAGCGCTCGACGACAACAGTGCGATCATGGAGGCGGCGCTGGCGCTCGGGCCGTCGCGCATGCTCGTCACCTCGGCGGTGCCGATGATGGCGGGTGGCACCGGCAACCTCTACCTTTCCGGCCGTCACGCGCTTCTTGCCGAGCACCGCGTCGTCGACAATCCGCCGAATGGTCTCGGCGACCTGCTGGCCGCCGTTTTTCTGTCGCGCCTGCTGTCCGGCCTCGAGGATGAAAAGGCGTTGCAGCTTGCCACCGCCAGCGTGTTCGAAGTGCTTGCGCGTGCGGTCAAGCGCGGCAGCAACGAGTTGATGCTGGCCAGCGATGCGTCCAGCCTGTCGTCGCCGATGGCCATGGTGCAGATGCGCCGGCTCGTACATCCGGCGCAGCGGCGGAAAAAATGACGCATTTGTCAATGTGCGCATTTTGCGGTGCAGCAGTTGATCTTGTCTTCCGCCCGCGCTAATCCAGAGGCATGCAGCGTTTTCCAAACACCCTTCTGAACGGTTATCGCAACTTTATGAACGGGCGTTATGCCGACGCCCGCGACCGGTATCGGCAACTTGCCGAAAACGGCCAGAATCCGAGCACGCTGGTCATTGCCTGTTCGGACTCGCGTGCGGCTCCCGAGCTGATCTTCGATGCCGGCCCGGGCGAGCTTTTCGTCATCCGCAACGTTGCCAATATGGTGCCGCCCTACGAGCCGGACGGTCATTTCCATTCGACATCGGCCGCTCTTGAATTTGCCGTGCAGGCGCTGAAGGTTTCGGACATCGTGGTGATGGGCCATGGCCGCTGCGGCGGCATTCGGGCGGCACTCGATCCGAATGCCGAGCCGTTATCGCCCGGCGATTTCATTGGCCGGTGGATGTCGCTGGTCAAACCCGCAGCCGAGCAGATCCAGAGCAATGACGTGATGACGGAGGCCGAGCGGCAGACGGCGTTGGAGCGTGTCTCCATTCGCAATTCGCTCAACAATCTCAGAACCTTCCCGGAAATAAAGGCGCTCGAGGACGCAGGAAAAATGCACCTTCATGGCGCCTGGTTCGATATCTCGACCGGCGAACTCTGGGTCATGGACGCCGAAACACGCGATTTCATCCGTCCCGAAATCTAGGAGCGTACCGGTTTATCACTTTTTTAAGGATTGCTGTTAAGCTTCTAATCGGCTGCACATGACCGGCATTTGACCACGTGGCGATTGGCGATGAAGTTTGAAATCATCAAAAAGGTTATCCTGGCCGCCATCCTGCTGCCCTTCGTCTTCATGCTCATTGAAGGCGTCTTCGTCCTCCGAACTTCGATCCTGCAATACAGAGATCTCGAGAAAGACCGGCAGTTCGCCGACGTACTTGCGCGTGGCGGTTCGATCGCGGCCACGGAAATCCTGAGCGAAATCGATGCCACTCGCCGCTATCTCGCGCATCCCAGCAGGGGGACTGCTGTCGACATGCAGCAAAGCCGACTGACGCTGGATCAAGAACGCCGCGCTTTCTATGCCAGCTTGCCGCCTCGCGATACGCTCGATCAAGGGCTTGCAGGTGAATTGTCGGCCCTCAGCCTTGCCTATAGCCGTATCGTCGCCGCGCGAAGCGCCGTCGACCAGGGCCGTTATTCCGGCAGCAATCCCGGTTCCATCTACTGGTATGCGGCTCTCAAGCAGCTTGCGGTCGTCGACGCACTTTCACCGCTGATCAGCGACCCGGTGCTGCTTGAAAAATCCAACCAGCTGATGGGCATCCTGCTGACCTACTACGGCGAAAGATTGATTACCGGAATCGGCACTCGTTACCTCAATCAAGATGTTTCTGCCAGATTTCCGATCGAATTGTTCATTCAAGGCAAGACCATGCTCGGTGCCGGCATGGATCACATGGTCTTCCATTCGACCGCGCCGATCGTGCGCGACATCGTTGCCTATCTCGGTCGCGGCGACCAACTGAAGGCGAATGCGATCACCGATGCCATTCTCGCCGGGTCGCGGCCGTCGCGCGCAATGGGCGACGCCTGGGCGGCCGCACAGCGCGAACGCATGGCTTTCCTTCAGCAAAAGATGGTCGAGGCTGCGAGTGATATTCACGAGACCGGCGAGCAGTTTTCCACGCTCTCGCACATACACCTGATACAGATTCTGGCGCTGTGCGCAGGCCTGTTGATTCTCGCAACGCTGGTGATGATGCTGGCGGCAAGAGGACTTCGGCTGATCGACAAGCTCGCTCGGGACCGGGAGACGCTGGTGGGTGAGTTGCGCAACGCTGCTCAAACCGATCTTCTGACGGGGCTCTACAACAGGCGCGGCTTCGAGGTCGCCGCCTCCGCGCTTCTTACGCAGGCCGAGCACGGCTCGCACTGGATTTCCGTCGTCCTCTTCGATCTCGATCATTTCAAGAAGATCAACGATATCCACGGCCACGATGCCGGCGATGCCGTGCTGCGGCACGTCGCCGGCGTCGCGCGCCAGAATTTTCGTTCCTTCGATCTCTTGGTGCGGCATGGGGGCGAGGAGTTTCTGGCGCTTTTGCCGGATTCGACGCCCGACGAGGCCGCCATCGTCGCCGAGCGCGTGCGACAGGCGATCGAGGCGGCGGAAATCCCTCTTGCGAGCGGCGATCTCCTCAAGGTCACGGCGAGCTTCGGATGCGCCGGCCGGGCAAACGACGCCGCCAACCGGAACTTCGAGGATCTGGTCAAACGCGCCGATCTGGCGCTCTACGCCGCCAAGGCTTCCGGCCGCAATTGCGTGGTGTCGGGGCCGGTGGTGCCGGCTCCGCCGCAGGAGGAACGACGCAAGACGGCATCGGGCGGCGGTTTTGATTCCCGCATATGAAAAACGCCGCCTTCGCAGCGGCGTTCCCAGAGCAAAGGCTTATCTGCCGCCGTCGATCTGCTGGCCGATATAGGCGATCGCCTGCTGATAGACGCTGGCGGCGTTCCAGCCCTGGATCGCGGTGAAATTTGGCTCTCCCGGCTGATAGCCGGCGCCGGCACGCCAGCCGTGGCCCTTGAGGAAATTTGCGGTCGAGGCCAGCGCATCGGCGCGGGAGCCGACCATGTCGACCCGGCCGTCGCCATCGCCGTCGGCGCCGAAGCGCACGACGTTGCGCGGCAAAAACTGCGTCTGGCCGATTTCACCATGGGCGGCACCCTTGGCCTGCGGGCTCAGATAACCCTCGGAGACCAGCTGGAGCGCAGCGTAGAGCTGATCGGTGAAATAGTCCGAACGACGGCAGTCATAGGCAAGGGTCGACACAGCCGAGAGCGTATGCTGATTGCCCATATAGCTGCCGAAACCGGTCTCCATACCCCAGATTGCGATCAGCGGACCCGCGGGAACGCCGAAGCGGCGTTCGATCGAGGCAAAAAGGGCCTGGTTGGCCGCTTTCATCGACCGGCCGCGGGAAATGACGGCGGCACCGCCGCGCTTCTGCATGAAGGCGTCGAAGGAGAGCTTGAAGCTTTTCTGGCCGCGGTCGGCGGCGATCGTCGGCTTGTTGTAGTTGACGTTGGCGAAGGCGCGGCTGAGCACCGATTGGCTGACGCCGTTGGCCGCTGCCGTCTGCTTGAAATCGGCGACCCAGGCGTCGAAGCCGGCGCTGGTATTGCCACATTGCGGCCCTTGCGCGAACGCCGGTACCGCTTGGAGGACGCCCATTGCCGCAGCGGCCGCCAGAAACAACTTTGTCATGCGCATTGAGAAACCCCGCTCTCGATCTGCATAGTTTTTAAGCGGGCAAGAGAATGCCAGCCACTCGCGATTTTGTCACGATCATCGTTCAGCGAGCGCTTATACAGTCGTATTTGCCCCGGAAAAAGCCCCGCTCAACGGGCAGGGCTTTAACATCTTACGGTTTACAAATGGTATCAGGCTGCCTGCTTGCGCGGCTTGACCAGGCCGCGATTGACGAGCAGCTCGGCGATTTGGATGGCGTTCAGCGCCGCGCCCTTGCGCAGATTGTCGGAAACAACCCACATATTGAGGCCGTTTTCTACGGTGGCGTCCTCGCGAATGCGCGAGATGTAGGTCGCATCTTCGCCGGCGGATTCATAAGGCGTGATGTAGCCGCCGTTCTCGCGCTTGTCGATGACGAGGCAGCCCGGGGCATCGCGCAAGATATCGCGAGCCTGATCGGCGGTGATCTCGTTTTCGAATTCGATGTTGACCGATTCCGAATGACCGATGAAGACGGGCACACGGACCGCCGTGCAGGTCACCTTGATCTTCGGATCGAGCATCTTCTTCGTCTCGGCCAGCACCTTCCATTCTTCCTTGGTGTAGCCGTCTTCCATGAAGCTATCGATGTGCGGGATGACGTTGAAGGCGATGCGCTTGGTGAACTTCTTGTTCTCGATCGGATCGGCGACAAAGACGGCGCGGGTCTGGTTGAAGAGTTCGTCCATGCCGTCCTTGCCGGCGCCGGAGACCGACTGGTAGGTCGAGACGACGACGCGCTTGATCTTGGCGAAGTCGTGCAGCGGCTTCAGCGCCACCACCAGCTGTGCGGTCGAGCAATTCGGATTGGCAATGATGTTGCGCTTGGTGAACTGCGTGACGGCGTCCGGGTTCACTTCCGGCACGATCAGCGGCACGTCGGCGTCATAGCGCCAGGCCGAGGAATTGTCGATGACGACGCAGCCTTGCTGGCCGATCTTGGGCGAGAACTTCTTGGAGACCTCGCCGCCGGCCGACATCAGGCAGATATCGGTATCGGAGAAATCGTAATTCTCCAGATTGGAAACCTTCAGCGTCCGGTCGCCGTAGGACACTTCGGTGCCCTGCGAACGTGCCGAGGCGAGCGCCACGACCTCATCGGCGGGGAAGCCGCGTTCGGAGAGGATGTTGAGCATCTCCCGGCCAACATTTCCGGTCGCTCCCGCAACTGCTACTTTAAAACCCATTTCTCAAGCTCTCTTTCTCTTCTCTCCTCTTGTCCGGTGAGGGGAAAGGCGCGACGGATCGCGTCTTCCTGTCCCCAGCCGAGCCGGGGAGAGAGCGGCAGGCCAGAGACGTCAGACGGTTTTCGTCGTCGTTTTGGCCTTGGTTTTGGAAGAAACCGGAACGGCAATATCCACCCCGGCAACCCGTGCCCGGTCATCGCGTGCGGCAATGGCGTGTTCGTCGCGAACCATGGAGATTCCTTTTCCGCTGTTGCTCTTAGAAGGTTTTCCACAGGAGTCAAGGTTTTTGCGTGAGCAGACAGCAGGTCAAAAGGGGCGGCCGCAAGCCCGGACGTTTTGTCATGCCGCTGTCATGCCCGGGAGATATCCCAGCCCGGTTGTTAATGTCTGCAACGAAAACGGGGGTTTTCCATGCGTATGCTTCTCGCCGCCTTTGCGGCCACCACCATCCTCGCGGGCGCCGCTCAGGCGACGACAGTCTATCCGCTTGATCGCGCGACGATCCTTGCCGGCTCCCCATTCGATTTCAAGGTCGAGCTCAACAAGCAGGTCAAGCCGGAAGATGTGAAGGTCACGGTCAACGGTCAGGATTACAAGACTGTCCTTGGGGGCGAAGCGCAGTTCATCGAGCTGGAAAAAGGCAAGGAAGACAAGGCCCTCGGTTCCGCTATTCTGCTCCGCGGCTTGAAGATCTCGGAACCCGGCGCCTACAAGATCGAGGTCTCCGCCGGCGATGAGACGAAGTCGGTCACCTGGGACGTTTACGAAACCGCCGCTCAGCCGAAGGCCAAGAACATTATCTTCCTCCTCGGCGACGGCCTTTCCGTCGCGCATCGCACCGCCGCCCGCATCATGTCCAAGGGCATGACCGAGGGCAAAGCGAACGGCCGCCTGAATATGGACGATCTCGATCATATGGCTTTTATCGGCACGTCAGCGACGAATGCCGTTGCCACGGACTCGGCCAACACCATGTCGGCCTTCATGACTGGGCACAAGACGGCCGTCAACGCGCTCGGTGTCTATGCGGACCGGACACCGGCCGCACTCGACGACCCGCGCGTCGAAACCTTTGGCGAGGCCGTTCGCCGCACGACGAAGAAGTCGATCGGCATTGTCGCGACCTCCGAGATCGAGGATGCGACGCCAGCTGCGGTCGTTTCCCATACCCGCAGCCGCAACGAAAAGGCCGACATCGTCGGCATGCTGCTCGAGGTGAAGCCAGAAGTCATCCTTGGCGGCGGCTCGGCCTATTTCCTCGGCAAGGAAGTCGCCGGCTCCAAGCGCAAGGACAATCAGGATTACATCAAGCTGTTCCAGGATGCCGGCTACAAGCTTGCGACCGACAAGAACGAGTTGGCCGCCAATGCGTCGGCTGAAGGCAACCTGCTCGGCCTCTTCCACACCGGCAATATGGACGTCACGCTCGATCGCGAGTTCCTGAAGAAAGGCACCGTCGACAAGTTCCCGAACCAGCCGGGTCTCGTCGAGATGACCAAGGTTGCGCTCGACCGCCTCTCGAAGAATGCTGACGGCTTCTTCCTGATGGTCGAAGGCTCCTCGATCGACAAGATGTCCCATCCGCTGGATTGGGACCGTGCGGTTCTCGACACCATCGAATTCGACAAGGCGATCGGCGTTGCCCGCGAATTCCAGAAGGCCCATCCGGACACTCTGATCGTCGTCACCGGCGACCACACGCACGGCGTATCGATCATCGGCACCGTCGACGACGAGAAGCCCGGCACGGAAATGCGCGAAAAGGTCGGCACCTACGCCGAGGCCGGCTTCCCGAACTACAAGGATGAAAATGGCGACGGTTATCCCGACAAGATCGACGTCAGCCGCCGCCTGTTCCTGAGCGCCAACAACGGCCCCGATCACTACGAGACCTTCCGTCCGAAGCTCGACGGTCCTTTCGTTCCGGCCGTCCAGAACGAGAAGAAGGAGTATGTCGCCAACGAACAGTATAAGGATGTTCCCGGCGCCGTCTTCGTACAGGGCAATCTTCCGAAGAGCAGCGAGAGCGGCGTTCATGCCGTCGATGACGTCGTCCTGCAGTCGGCGGGTCCGGGTGCCGAAGGCTTCCATGGTTACATGGAACAGAGCGACGTCTATCGCGTGCTCGCCGACACCTTCGCTCTCGGCGCCAAGCAGACGAACTGATTTTAAGCCGATCTTGCAGGGCCGCTTGCCGGCCTTGCCTCTTTTGTCGATCATGGTTCCGGCCATTCAGCGGCCGGGATCTGCTTCCTGGAGGTCGCCATGGACATATTCTCTTCGCTGCATCTCAGCCGCCGCCGGCTGATCGGCGCCGCTGTTGCGCTTCCCTTTATCGCCTCCATCGTTCGCGCTGCCGATCCTTCGCTCTCCTTCGGCGAGCTCTATGGTAAGTTCGGCGTGCTCGGCCTCGAATTCTCCGACAAGGTGAAGCGCCTTGCCGGCCAGGAAATCAGCATGAAGGGCTTCATGGCGCCGCCGCTGAAGGCCGAGGCGCAGTTCTTCGTACTCACCGAAGTGCCGATGTCGCTCTGCCCCTTCTGCTCTTCGGATGCGGACTGGCCCGACAATATCGTCGTGGTTTATCTCTCGGAAAAACAGACCTTCGTGCAGCCGCGCCAGACAATCGAAGTGCGCGGCACGCTGGAATACGGCTCCTGGACGGATCCGGAAACCGGCTTCGTCAGCCTGCTGCGGATCCGCCAAGCCGAATATTTCGCTGTTTGAACCGACATGCTCGCACTCGATATCGAAAACCTTGACGTTACCTTTCCGGGCCTCTCCTCGCCGGCGCTGGCGATCGGCCGCCTGTCGATCGTGGCCGGCAGCAGGGTCGCGATTACGGGAGCATCAGGCTCCGGCAAGAGCACCTTCGTCAATGTCGTCACCGGTCTGGAGCGGACGCGGCAGGGCCAGATCCGCTGGAACGGTGAGGATATCGCCGCTTTTTCGGAAAGCCGGCGCGACCGGTTCCGCGCCGTCAATATCGGCCTGGTCATGCAGGAATTCCATCTTTTCCCCGGCCTGTCGGCACTCGAGAACGTGCTTCTGCCTGCCCGGCTTGCCGGCGCCGCGACGGCCGCCGTCATCGAGCGGGCGCATGTGCTTTTGAACACCGTCAACCTGTCCCGGCCCGGCCAGAAGATCGAGACCATGTCGCGCGGCGAGATGCAGCGCGTGGCGATCGCCCGCGCGCTGCTGCGCAAGCCCGGTGTCATCATTGCCGATGAGCCGACCGCGAGCCTCGACGCAGAAAGCGGTGAGGCCGTCGGCGATCTCCTCCTCGAGCTTGCCAATGTCGAAGGCAGCACGCTGATCGTCGTTTCCCACGACCAGCGGCTCGCCGGCCGTCTCGACCGGCGCATCACGCTGAGCTCCGGCCGGATCAGCGAGGATGCCATTGCCGTTGCGGGAGAGGCCGCATGATCCGCTTCATTTGCGCCGATCTTCGCCGCCTGTGGGCGGGATCGCTGGTTGTCGTGCTGTTGTTGGCGCTTGCGACCGCGCTCGGCGTCTCCTTGGTCCTGCAGGAGCGGGCGCTTCGCCTCGGCAGCGCGCGCGCCGCCGATAAGTTCGACCTCGTCATCGGCGCCGGCGGCAGCGAGACGCAACTCGTGCTCTCCTCCGTCTTCCTGCAGCCCTCGCCCCTGCCGTTGATGCCGGGCGAGGTGCTGGCGAGACTTGCCGCCGACCCCCGAGTCGACTGGGCGGCGCCGATCGGCTTCGGCGATTCCTTCTCCGGCTACCCGATCGTCGGCACGACGGCAAAAATGTCGAACAAGCTGTCCGGTGACTTTGCCGAAGGCAAGGCTTTCACGCACGAAGGAGAGGCAGTGATCGGCTCCGCGGTCAGGCTTTCGCTCGGCGATGAAATCAAGCCGATGCACGGTTCGGCGGAAGAAGGGGGCGAAACCCATACCGAACTCGCCTATCATGTCGTCGGCCGCCTGCAGCCGACGGATACTGCCTGGGACCGGGCGATTCTCGTTCCCATTCAGGCGGTCTGGCACATTCACGGGCTGGACGCCGAGGAGCATACGGAAGGCGCCGAGGAGGGCGCACACGATCATGATCATGCCGGCGCCGATCATGACGCGCATGATCATCATGGGGAGCTCGATCCGGAAGCCGTGCTGAAAGAGACCTGGGCCGCAGATGCTCCAGGCCTTCCGGCTATCCTCGTCAAACCGAAAACGATCGCCGATGCCTATAAGCTTCGACAGGACTATCGCAACGGCAATACCATCGCCGTCTTCCCCGGCGAGGTCCTGACCAATCTTTACGCCACGCTCGGCGACGCCAAGCAGATCCTTGTCGCGGTCGCTTCCGGCGCACAAGCTCTCGTCGCGGCCTCGCTGGTGCTGGTCACGGTCATCCATATCGGCCAGCGCCGTCGCCAGATCGGCGCGCTCAGAGCCTTCGGAGCCCCGCGCGGCGCGATCTTCGGAATCGTCTTCCTGGAATTCTTCTTCCTGGTGGCGGTCGGCATAGCACTTGGATTTGCATTCGGTTTCGCCGCGGCGCTGACCTTGTCCGGCATGCTCTCCCAGACCAGCGGCATCGCCATGCCGGTTGGCTTCGCCCGGGAAGATGCCGGGCTTATGGGAGTGTTGCTTGCCTTTGCCGGCGTTCTCGCCGCGTTGCCGGCGGTGCTTGCCTACCGGCAATCGCCGGCGCAGGCGCTGAGGGCGTAGCAGGTTCCCTTTCGCAAACCGGCTGAAACCGTCCCGCCGCCAAATGTCATCGCCGGGCAGGAGGGCTGAGCAACGCCCCGATGCGCGTGACGGAACGCGGCCTTGTTAGACTAAAGTCATAATCCCAAAGCATCTCTCTTTGCGGCCCATCTTTTCTGGCACACTCTCGTCAGGCGTGTCGCGGCCAGGGGTATGCTTTGAGGAGAGTAGGCCGCGCGCGTTGCTCATCACTCTGTGGAGGACAGACAATGGCAAATGTCGCAAGCATCGACGGCGCGAAGGCCGGTCCGATGACGGGCGAGGAGAAGAAGGTCATCTTCGCCTCTTCGCTCGGTACCGTTTTCGAATGGTATGATTTCTATCTCTACGGTTCGCTCGCCACCTATATCGGCGCGACCTACTTCACCCAATATCCCGAGGCGACGCGCAACATCTTCACGCTGCTCGCCTTTGCCGCCGGCTTCCTGGTGCGTCCGTTCGGTGCGCTGGTGTTCGGCCGTCTCGGTGATCTCGTCGGCCGCAAATACACCTTCCTGGTGACGATCCTGATCATGGGCATGTCGACTTTTCTCGTCGGTATCCTGCCGGGAGCCGCCAGCATCGGCATCGCTGCTCCGATCATCCTGATCGGCCTGCGCCTGCTGCAGGGTCTGGCGCTCGGCGGTGAATATGGCGGTGCCGCGACCTATGTCGCCGAACATGCGCCGAACGGCCGTCGCGGCTATTTCACCTCATGGATTCAGACGACGGCAACGCTCGGCCTGTTCCTGTCGCTGATCGTCATCATTCTCGTTCAGTCGCTGATGGCTCCGGCTCAATTCGCCGCCTGGGGCTGGCGTATACCGTTCCTGGTCTCGGTCGTCCTGCTCGGCATTTCGGTCTGGATTCGCCTGAAGATGAATGAATCGCCGGCATTCCAGCGCATGAAGGCGGAAGGCAAGGGCTCCAAGGCGCCGCTGACCGAAGCTTTCGGGCAGTGGAAGAACGCCAAGATCGCACTCATCGCGCTTCTCGGCGCCACCATGGGCCAGGCGGTCGTCTGGTATGGCGGCCAGTTCTATGCGCTGTTCTTCCTGCAGAACGTGCTGAAGGTCGACCTCTTCTCGGCCAATGTCATGGTCGCTATTGCGCTCTTCCTCGGCACGCCATTCTTCGTCATCTTCGGCGGCCTTTCCGACAAGATCGGCCGCAAGCCGATCATCATGGCGGGCCTTCTCATCGCGGCGGTGACCTATAATCCGCTGTTCAAGGCGATGACCTGGACGGCAAACCCGGCACTTGCCGAAGCGCAGGCCTCGATCCGTGCAACAGTTACGGCCGATCCGGCGGACTGCAAGTTCCAGTTCAACCCGACGGGCACGGCGAAGTTCACCAGCTCCTGCGACGTGGCGACGGCGTTCCTGACCAAGAACTCGGTGCCTTATGACGTCGTACCCGGCCCCGCCGGACAGCCGGCGACGGTGAAGGTCGGTAACGCGACGGTCCCGAGCTTCGACGCCGCTGCCGCCGGCGACAAGGCGAAGGGCATGACCGCCGCTTTTGAAAAAGGCGTCAACATTGCTCTTCACGATGCCGGCTACCCGCTGAAGCGCGGCGTCGCCAAGGTGCCGGATGCCAAGCTCGATGCCTTTATCGCCGCCAATCCGGAACTTGCGCTCAATGCCGAGGCCGTACGCACCGGCGAGAAGGAAACCATGCCGGCAGCCAAGCTGGTCGAAGGCAAGCTGCTGACGGCGGACGAAGCCAATGGCGTCACCGACATGGCGGTCTACAACATCGCCAATGGCGGCACCTTCGCCATGGTCGCCGACCCGAATCGCGTCAACTGGATCGGCACGATCGCCATCCTGTTCGTCCTCGTGATCTATGTGACGATGGTCTATGGCCCGATCGCGGCACTTCTGGTCGAGCTCTTCCCGACCCGCATCCGCTACACCGGCATGTCGCTGCCCTATCACATCGGCAACGGCTGGTTCGGCGGCCTGCTGCCGGCGACGGCCTTCGCGATGAGCGCTGCCGCAGGCGATATCTATTACGGCCTCTGGTACCCGATCGTCTTTGCGGCGATCACCCTTGTCATCGGCGTGATCTTCCTGCCGGAGACGAAGAACAGGGATATCCACGCATTGGATTGATGACGCGTTCGCGTCTGACATGCTCGAGAAAACGGCCCGGCGCTCACAAGGCGCCGGGCTTTTCGATGTCGGGGAACAGGCGTTTTGCGAGCGGCCAGCCATCCGGCGCCAGTTTGAAGAGCAGGCCGCAGCGGGCAAAGACGATTGCCGTCAGTAGCGAGAACCAGCCGCCGAGTGCGAGGCCGGCGATAACGTCGCTTGGATAGTGCGCACCGACCATGACGCGCGTCATGGCAAGCCAGATGGCGCAGGCGATGAAGAGAATGCGGTAGCGCGGAAACAGAAGCGCAAAAGCGGCAAAGAAGGCGCCGACCGTGGTGGAATGGCCGGACGGAAAGCTTTCGAAAGCGGCATGGCCCGAAAAGGGTGTGAAAGAAAACATGCCGTAATCGTGGAAATGGTCGGGACGCGCCCTTCCAATCGCCCGTTTCAGGAGATTGGCGAGAAGTCCGGAGAAGACAACCGTGGTGAAGAGATAGGCGCCGATCCAACTGACATAAAGCGCCTGCGCCTTGGAGCGCGCGCTCTTCAAAAGCTTGTAACCCGCCCTGCCCTGAAAGAAGAGCAGAATGCTGATGCAGATCAGCCAGGCAGAATCGCCGAAGCCGGTCAGCAGCTGGCCGAGCTGCTTCACCACCGCAGGGCGTTCGCTGGCGCCGACCGGGGCATCGAAGAGCAGCATGGAAAGAGCCACGGCATTGATGGTGACGAAGAGGCAGGCCTGCCAGCGCAAGGGCGGCATGCCAACGCTGCCGCGGCGCCAGCGCCTATCAAGGGAAGCCCAAAATGCCCGCATCCTGTCGTCCGTTCGATTTTGCCGGGTTAAAATTCGGCGCAAAAATACACGAGATTGTGGCTGAGAATAGTCCGTTTCGGATATTTCGGCCGACCCGGCTGCGGCCGCTCGGCCTCACATGAAAAAGCCTTCCGCATGCGTGATGCGAAGGGCGGGAAACTGTTTCACGTGAAATATATCAGACGGAAAGCGCCTTGAACTCGGCGAGGATCGCATCGCCCATCTCGGCGGTGCCGACTTGCCTTGCGCCATCGGCCATGATGTCGCCGGTGCGGATGCCCTTGTCGAGCACGTTGGCGATCGCCTTTTCCAGATCGTCGGCTTCCTTCACCAGGTTGAAGGAGTAACGCAGGCACATGGCGAAGGAGGCGATCATGGCGATCGGATTGGCAATGCCCTTGCCGGCGATGTCGGGGGCCGAACCGTGCACCGGCTCGTAGAGCGCCTTGCGCTTGCCGGTTTTACCATCCGGCGCGCCGAGCGAAGCCGAGGGCAGCATGCCGAGTGAACCGGTCAACATGGCGGCGACGTCGGAGAGCATGTCGCCGAAAAGATTGTCGGTGACGATGACGTCGAACTGCTTGGGCTGTCGCACGAGCTGCATGCCGCCGGCATCGGCCAGCATATGTTCGAGCTGAACGTCGGAATATTTCGCCTTATGCGTTTCGGTCACGACCTGGTTCCACAGCACGCCCGACTTCATGACGTTGCGCTTTTCCATGGAGCAGACGCGGTTCTGCCTTGTGCGGGCCATTTCGAAAGCGACGCCGGCGATGCGTTCGATCTCGTAGGTATCGTAGACCTGCGTGTCGATGCCGCGCTTCTGGCCGTTGCCGAGGTCGATGATCTCCTTCGGTTCGCCGAAATAGACGCCGCCCGTCAGCTCGCGGATAATCAGAATGTCGAGGCCTTCGACCAGTTCCGGCTTCAGCGACGAGGCCGAGGCAAGAGCCGGATAGCAGATGGCGGGACGCAGGTTCGCGAAGAGCTGCAGGTCCTTGCGCAGGCGAAGCAGGCCGGCTTCCGGACGCACTTCGTAAGGCACGCTATCCCATTTGGGGCCGCCGACCGCGCCGAAGAGAACGGCGTCGGCGGCAAGCGCCTTCTGCATGTCGGCTTCCGAGATCGCCGTACCATGGGCATCATAGGCAGAGCCGCCGACAAGGCCTTCGTCGGTAACGAAACCGGCATTCATCGCCTCGTTCATATAGGCGATGATCTTGCGGACCTCGCCCATGGCCTCGGGACCGATGCCGTCACCCGGCAGCAGGAAAAGATTGCGCGCTGTCATGGAGCCCTCCTGGAAAAACAAGCTGCGGCTTCTTAGACCCCGGAACTGGGCATTTCAAGCGAGGGAACGGGCGAATCGGTACGCTTCGTTCTCAGCCACGATAGTTGCTCCGACGCCTTCAACTGGAATAGAACGGTAGGCTCCAGCATTTATTTCCGGAATGTTTCCATGCCTTCAGCGCCTCTTCATCTCGACACGCCTCTGGCTCGAACAGCGCCTGATTACAGCGCCAGCGGCAAGCCGCTCTGGCTGAAGCTCGATGCACTGCAGCCCTCCGGCAGCTTCAAGCTGCGCGGCGTCGGTCGGCTTTGCCGGCACGAGGTGGACAATGGCGCGCGCGAGATCTTCTGTGCTTCCGGCGGCAATGCCGGTATTGCCGCGGCCTATGCCGGCCGGGCGCTCGGCGTGCCGGTCACGATCGTCGTGCCGGAGACGACGGCGGCCGATGTTCGGCAGACGATTGCCGCAACCGGCGCCAATGTCCTCGTGCACGGAGCCGTTTTTGACGAAGCCAATGCCCACGCGGTCGAACTCGCCCGCAGCCGCAAGGCAAGTTATGTGCATCCTTTCGACCATCCGCTTCTGTGGGATGGCCATGCGACGCTGATCGACGAAGTGGTGGCGAAGGGGGCAAAATTTGACTGTGTCGTCACCAGCGTCGGCGGCGGCGGGCTGCTTGCCGGCATTGTCGAGGGGCTGAAGCGAAACGGGCTGCCCGACGTGCCTGTGATTGCCGTCGAAACCGAAGGGGCAGCTTCGCTGCATGAGAGCCTCAAGGCAAATGAGCGCATCGCCCTGCCCGCAATCACCTCGATCGCCACATCGCTCGGCGCGCGGCAGGTGGCCCCGCATGTCTTCGACCTGCCGAAACGGCATCCGATCGAAAGCGTTCTCGTCAGCGACGCCGACGCCGTTGCCGCCTGTCTGAAATTTGCCGATGCGCAGCGCATCCTGGTCGAGCCGGCCTGCGGTGCTGCCCTTGCCGTTGCCGATGTGCATGCCGGGCTGCTTGCCCGCTTCGACAATCCGCTGATCGAAGTCTGCGGCGGCATCGGCGTGTCGCTGGAAAAGCTGAGGCTCTGGAAAGAGAAATTTCTCTGAGCTGCGGCAGTTACAGCGTCCTTTGCGCGCGTGAGATGCGCGCCGCTATAAAGAAAAAGCCGGGCGAAAGCCCGGCTTGATCGATCGGCAGTTCGTCAGGGTTAAGCGGCCCAGGGATGCGAAGCGGCGTTCTTCTTTTCGAATTCGTCGATCGCCTTACCTTTTTCCAGGGTCAGGCCGATATCGTCGAGGCCGTTCAGCAGGCAGTGGCGCTTGAACTCGTCGAGATCGAACTTGATCGAGCCGCCATCGGGGCCGGTGATCTCGAGGTTTTCGAGGTCGACTGTCAGGATGGCGTTGGAGCCGCGCGAGGCGTCATCCATCAGCTTGTCGAGGTCTTCCTGGCTCACCTTGATCGGCAGGATGCCGTTCTTGAAGCAGTTGTTGTAGAAAATGTCGGCAAAACTGGTGGAGATCACGCAGCGAATGCCGAAATCGAGCAGTGCCCAGGGAGCGTGCTCGCGCGAGGAACCGCAGCCGAAATTATCGCCGGCGACCAGAATCTTGGCATCGCGATAGGCCGGCTTGTTCAGCACGAAATCGGGATTTTCGGAGCCGTCTTCATTGTAGCGGGCTTCGGCGAAAAGGCCCTTGCCGAGACCGGTGCGCTTGATGGTCTTCAGATAGTCCTTCGGAATGATCATGTCGGTGTCGATGTTGACGACCGGCAGGGGGGCTGCAACGCCCGTGAGCTTCACGAATTTATCCATGACCCATGCTCCATTTCAGCAAATGTACTTTCCTGAATGTGCATCTAGTCCAGTTTTTTGCCGAAATGAAGGAGAATCTTTCTAAAGCGTACCGCGATCTTTCAGATTCGCTTGCTACGCTTTAGGTCTGGTCTGCCGCATGTCGTTCTCGCAAAACCGCTGCACACTTTTGCGCGACATGCTTTCAAATGATGGCCACGCGGCGTTTCGCGTGGCCTGGCAACGGTACGCGCCCCGTTATTTGGCAGGCGCGTTCAAACCCCAGAGGACGCCGAACGGGTCGCGAAGCTGGCCGTAACGGTCACCCCAGAACATCAGTTCGACCGGCATGACGACTTCGGCGCCGGCGGCCACGGCACGATCCCACCAGAAATCGATATCGTCGATGACAAGCTGGATGGCGAAGCCTTCATGACCTTTGAAGGGATGGCCGTATTCGGGATAGGCATCCGCCAGCATGAGGGAGCTGCCATTGATATAGAGATGAATATGCATCGTCCGGCCGCTTTCATCGACCGGCACCCTGTGGGCCTCTTCGGCACCGAAGGCCTTCTTGTAGAAATCCGCGGCCTTCACCGCGCCGTCGACGGTCAGATAGGGCAGCAGGCCATTCTTCACCGGCGGCAACTTGGCCGGCTTGTTTTCCGTCGTATCCATGCTCGTCCTCCATCGTTTTTGAGCGCCGGCAGAATGCCCGGCTGCTTCAAAGACGTATCATGGAAGCATGATGCGACAGTGTCGGCGATTTTTTTGAAAGCAGGCCTCAGAGATCGATGATCGTGCCGCGACCGTCGTTCCAGATGCGCATCTCCGGCTTGCCGTTGTTTGCCTTGGCGCGGACCGGAGCAGGCTTCATCTTCATCGAAAGCGCGCGTCCGACCATGAGCACGGTCAGGATGCCGCCGACGGCAAGCGTCACCGAGAAGGTGAGAAGCAGCATGGCGACAAAAAAGGTGGCGCCGGCCAGCATGAAGAAGATGGAGCGAATGTTCTGCATGGGTTTGAGACCTTTCTACAGAAAGGAATGTGGTCCTTCCTTTTCCTCTCTGCAAGGCAAGCATGGCTTTTTGTTGTCTTGCCGGGCTTTGCGAAGCTTGGCACTAATGGCTGATGAAGCAAACTACACCTCTGCGTTCCTCAAGTCTGCGCCGCTCGGTGCTGAGTGTCCCGGCCATCAATCTCCGGGCGCTCGAAAAGAGCCGTTCCCTTGATTGTGATGCGGTTATTTTTGATCTGGAGGATTCCGTCGCGCCGGAGAACAAGGGTCAGGCGCGGGAAAATCTGCGGGCTTTTTTTGCCGGGCCGCCGCTTGCGGGCAAGGAAAGGATCATCCGCATCAATTCTCTGTCATCCGCATTCGGGGCGGCGGATCTCGATCTGGTCAAGGCGCTTTTGCCCAACGCCGTTCTCCTGCCGAAAGTGGATGGCCCCCAGGATGTCACCGACATCGGCGATCTGCTTGCCGATGCAGATGCGCCGGAGGAGCTGCGCATCTGGGCCATGATCGAGACGCCGCGTGGCGTGCTGAATGTCAGGGCGATCGCCGAAGCCGGCTGCATACCGGGGGCGCGGCTCGATTGCGTCGTCGTCGGCCTCAATGATCTGCGCAAGGAGACCGGCGTCCTGCCGCAGCCGGGGCGAAGCTTTCTCGTGCCTTGGCTGATGCAGGTCATTCTGGCGGTCAAGGCCTCTGGGCTCGATGCGCTCGACAGCGTCTTCAACGATTTCCGGGATGGCGAAGGTTTCGACGTCGAATGCGGGCAGGGACGTGCCATGGGTTTTGCCGGCAAGATGCTGATCCACCCCGCGCAGATTGCGGCCGCCAACCGGCATTTCGGCCCGAGCGCGGAGGAGATTGCCGAGGCGCAGGCAATCATATCAGCCTTTGCTGATCCGGCGGCCAGGGGCCTCAACGTCATCAATGCGAACGGGCGGATGATCGAGCGGCTGCATCTTGTCCAGGCCGAAGCTCTGGTTCATAAAGCGCGTCTGATTTCTGCAAGAAAGCACGCCTGATGAAACTCTACCGCTTCCTGACCGGCCCCGACGACGCTTCCTTCTGCCACAAGGTTACCGCCGCCCTCAACAAGGGCTGGTCGCTGGAGGGTTCGCCGACCTATGCCTTCAATGCCGCAACCGGCGCGATGCAGTGCGGACAGGCCGTCGTCAAGACTGTCGAAGGCAAGGATTATGATCCGGAGATGAAGCTCTCCGAGCAATAGGACCTTCTGCCGAACGCACGGTTTCAGCGGTCGGCAGCTTCCTCGGCGCTGGCCTCGATCCGCTCCATATCCTCGTCGCTCAGCCCGAAATGGTGGCCGATCTCGTGGATCAGGACGTGAGTGATAATATCGCCGAGCGTCTCGTCGTTCTCGGCCCAATAATCGAGGATGGGGCGGCGGTAGAGACGGATGCGGTTCGGCATCTCGCCGGTTTCCACGGTGAAACGTTCGGAAATTCCCCTGCCTTCGAAAAGGCCGAGCAGATCGAAAGGGGTTTCCAGCGCCATGTCCTCGAAAACGTCGTCATCGGGGAAATCCTCGATCTCGATCGTGAGATTGGTCGTCAGCTGGCGGAATTCATCCGGTAGATGGCTGTAAGCCTCCATGGCCAGCGACTCGAAGGTGCTGATCGTCGGCGCATGGCGGTCCTGCCAATCATCGCTCTGGTCTATGCGGGCCATGAATATTCCTTCCTTTGCGGGCCCATATAGAACCTTTGCCGCCGATTTTCGAGTGCGGAATCAAAGGCAGGAATAAATTCATAGAAAATGGTTGTTGACTCTTCTTCAGCTCTCTGGAATCCATAAGAACATAACAGGAACAAGACGGACGGAGTAAACGCCATGGCGCAGAACGCCCTGGCGCGCGAGCGGCTTTTTGCGCTCCGCGAAACCATTGCCAAGCTGGAAGGAAAGCCTGCGCCGGCGCTTGCGGCAGCGGAGCGGGAAGCCCTGGCTTCGGGTGAGACCGGGCGGCAGGATGCGGAACGGAATGGGCGCGCACAGCGCCTGCCGTTTGGCGTGGCATCGCTCGACGAAGCGATGGAAGGCGGGCTGCCGCTCGATGCGATAACGGAAATCCGTTCGACGCTTTTCCGGGATGCGGGAGCTGCCAGTGGGTTCGCCCTTGCGGCCGCAGCGCTGCTGCAGCGAGTGGAGGAGGCGAGCGATTGTTCGCCAATACTCTGGATCGGCGATACGGTCTCGACGATGGAAGCCGGTCTTCCCTATGCAGTGGGTCTGCAGGATTTCGGCCTGCGGCCCGAGTGTTTCCTGCAGGCTTTGCCGCGCAAGCTCGACGAGGCGCTCTGGCTTGCGGAAACCGCGGTGGAAAGCGGCGCCTTTTCGGTGGTCATCCTGGAGATCAGGGGCAATCCTGCGCATTTCGGCCTGACCGAGAGCCGGCGGCTCGGTCTTCGCGCCAAGGCGGCCGGCCGGCCCCTCTTCCTGCTTCGGCAGGCCGGAGAGGAGGAGGCGAGCAGTGCCGCCTTCCGGCTGCTTGCCGAACCCGCGCCCTCCGGCATGCGGGCTCTGCCGGATGGATCGAGACTTGCCGGCAGTATCGGCAATCCGGTTTTTCATCTCAGCCTGGAGAAGAGCCGCAACCCGGCTCCGCTCTCCCTTCTTCTGGAGTGGAACCCCCATGAACGTCAGTTTTTCCCCATCGACGAGCCAAGGCGCGCTCTTACTCCAGACGAACGGTCAGCGCATCCTGGCGCTCAGCTTTCCGCATCTTTCGACGGACAGGATCGCCCGCAGAAAATGGGGTCTTTCCTGGCGTTCGAAAGGGCGTCCTGAGGCTGCGCCGATCGTCTGCGCCGGAAAGCACGAAAATGCCATGCGCCTGACGGCGCTGGACGAGGCCGCGGAGGCGCTTGGCCTGAAGAAGGGTCAGGGTGTCGCGGAAGCGCGCGCCATGCATCCGAAACTCGATATCGTTGAGGAGGATTCGGCCGCCGATGCGCGGCTGCTCGAAGCCATCGCCGACTGGTGCGACCGCTATACGCCGCTGGTGGCGATCGACGGACGGGACGGGCTGTTTCTCGACATTAGCGGCTGTGCCCATCTTTTCGGCGGCGAGAGAGCGTTGCTGAAGGATATTCTCCTCAGGCTTTTCCATATGGGGCTCGACGTCCAGGGTTCGATCTCCTCTTCGCCCGGCCTTTCCTCGGCCATCGCTCGTTTCGGCAATGGCGGCGTCATCGAAGACGAGGAAATGGAGGATGTGCTGGCGCCGCTGCCGGTCGCCGCGCTTCGATTGAACGAAGACACCGTGGCATCGCTGAAGAAGCTCGGGCTGAAATATATCGGCGATGTCATGAATGCGCCGCGGGCGCCGTTGACCCGCCGTTTTGGAGCGAACCTGCTTTTGCGGCTCGATCAGGCGCTCGGACATGACGAGGAACCGGTTTCGCCGCGCCTGCCGGTTGCGAGCCTTTCGGCCGAGCGGCGGCTGGCCGAGCCGATCGGCACCGAAGAGGATATTCTCGCCCTTGCCGGCCAGATCGCCGTGTCGCTGAAACCCTCCCTGGAAGCTCGCGGCGCCGGTGGCCGCGTCTTCGAACTCGTGCTGTTTCGGGTCGATGGCCGGGTTTTCCGGATTTCGGTCGGCGCTTCACGGCCGCTCAGAGAGCCGAAGCGGATCGCGGATCTTTTTTCCCAGCGTCTGCAGGCAATTCATGATGATCTCGATGCCGGATATGGTTTCGAGATCCTGCGGCTGAATGTCGTGCGCCATGAGCCCTTCGAAGGCACACAGGGTGACTTCGACGGCGGCCGGCAAAGAGAGGTCTCGCTTGCAGCTTTCGTCGACCGCGTCGCGGCCCGCCTTGGCGCGGACTGTCTCCAAAGCTTTCAGCTCCGCGAAAGCCACGTGCCGGAGCGTGCCGCTATTGCAAGCCCGTTCATGGAAAGTTTTCCGGCGCATCGCAGGAGCGAGGGATGCCGTCTTTCCCCAGCTCGCAGCGAGCGGCCCCTGAGGCTTTTTGCCAGACCGGAACCGGTGGAGGCCTTGCTTGCCGAAGTTCCGGAAGGGCCGCCGCAAAGTTTCCGGTGGCGCCGTATGCAGCATCAGGTTCTGCGCAGCGAAGGCCCGGAACGGCTTGCCATGGAGTGGTGGATCGATGGCGCCGACGCCAAAACGCGTGACTATTTCCGTGTCGAGGATAATGCCGGGCATCGTTTCTGGATTTATCGCGAAGGCTTTTACGGTGAAGAGCCGCCGCCGCGCTGGTTCATGCACGGGATTTTCGCATGAGTGCGGCACCTGCATTTTTCGAGATCGGCGCCCGCACCAATTTCTCCTTTCTGGAGGGTGCTTCGAAGCCCGAGGAAATGGTGGTGCAGGCCGCTGCGCTGAAACTTTCCGGTCTTGGAATCGCCGACCGGAATTCGGTAGCCGGCGTCGTTCGGGCGCATGCGCAGGCGCAGGAGATCGAAGAGAAATTCAGAAGAAGGCACGAGAAGAACCTCGACGGCAGAGAGGAAGAGAAGGTTCTCGATCCGATCCGGATTCAGCCGGGCGCCCGTCTCGTTTTTTCGGACGGAACGCCTGATATCCTTGCTTATCCTGAGAACAGGCAAGGGTGGGCGCATCTCTGCCGTTTGCTGAGTGCGGGAAATTTGAGAGCGGAGAAGGGATCCTGCCTGCTTTACGAGGCGGATATCATGGAATGGGGAGACAAGATGATGCTTGCCCTCGTTCCCGGCCAGGCGGCTGCCATCGAGCCTGTCGCCCAGCAGGAATTGGAAGCCTGTCTCGCCCGGTTCCGGAACCGTTTCGGCAAGGCGTTTCACGTGGCGCTGGCGCCTGCCTATGATGGCCGCGACAGGCAGGTTTTCGCGGCACTTTCCGTGATCGCCGCCCGCCACCGCATTCCTGTCATCGCGACCAACCAGCCGCTCTATCACCATACGGATCGCCGCCCCCTTTCCGATATCGTCATCTCGATCCGGGAGCATGTGCCGATCGCCGAGGCAGGATTTCTTCTTGCTCCGAATGCCGAGCGTTATCTCAAGGACCCACGTGAAATGGCCCGGCTGTTTCGCGACTATCCGGAGGCGATTGCCAATACCGGGACATTTTTCGGCAGGCTTTCGTTTTCGCTCGATGAGCTGAAACACAATTACCCGCCGGAAAACGATCCCGGCGAGACGCCTTATGAAACCCTCGAGCGTCTGACGAAGGAGGGCGCTGTGAAGCGCTATCCGGATGGCGTTCCTGCTCAAATCCAGACCCAGATCGACTATGAACTCAATCTCATCCGGGAGAAGAAATACGAGCCCTATTTCCTGACGGTCCACAAGCTTATCCAGCATGCACGTTATGAATTGAAGATCCTGTGCCAGGGCCGCGGTTCTGCAGCCAACTCGGTCATCTGCTATTGCCTCGAGATCACGGAAGTCGATCCGACCAAAAGCACGTTGCTTTTCGACCGCTTCATCTCGATGGATCGTGACGAGCCGCCTGACATCGATGTGGATTTCGAGCACGACCGACGCGAAGACGTCATCCAGCACATCTACAGAAAATATACCAAGGAGCATGCCGGGCTGACGGCCGGTGTCACCACCTATCGCACCCGTTCCGCCGGCCGCGAGGTCTCCAAGGCCTTCGGGCTTTCGGAGGACGTCCAAGCGGCGATCAGCAGCCTGGTCTGGGGCTGGTCGGAGGATAATCTGTCGGAGCGGGATGCCAAGGCGGCGGGGCTCGATATTTCGGACCCGGTGACATTAAACGTTCTGCGCTATGCGTCCGAGCTCCTCGGATTTCCGCGTCACCTGACCCAGCATGTCGGCGGCTTCGTCATCACCCGGGACCGGCTCGATGAAGTCGTGCCGATCATGAAGACGGCGATGCCGGATCGCTACATGATCGAATGGGACAAGGACGATCTCGACAATGTCAAGATCCTGAAGGTCGATGTTCTGGCGCTCGGAATGCTGACCTGTCTCAGGAAAGCTTTCTCGCTGCTCGAACTGCATTACGACGTGAAGAAAACCCTTGCCGATCTCGGCAATAGGGAACACGGAGACGAGGGCGTACCGGTTTATGACATGATGTGCCGGGCCGACACGCTGGGCGTCTTTCAGATCGAAAGCAGGGCGCAGATGAGCATGCTGCCCCGGCTGAAGCCGCGACGATTCTACGATCTCGTGATCGAAGTGGCGATCGTCCGTCCGGGACCAATTCAGGGCAATATGGTCCATCCCTACCTGACGCGACGGGAGCAGTCGCATTCTCCCGGTTTCAAGATCGACTATCCGAAAGACGAGATGATCCCGATCCTCAAGCGGACGCTTGGCGTCCCGCTGTTTCAGGAACAGGCGATGCAGATCGCGATTACGGCGGCGGGATTCTCGCCTGCCAAGGCCGACCGCCTGCGCCGCTCGATGGCGACCTTCAAGCGGTTGGGAAAGGTCAACGCGTTCAAGGATGATCTGATCAATGGCATGACCAGCAGAGGCTATCCGAGGGATTTCGCCGAACGCTGCTTCAGCCAGATCGAAGGCTTCGGCGAATATGGCTTTCCGGAAAGCCATGCGGCTTCCTTCGCCCTGCTGGTCTATGCCTCGTCCTGGATCAAGGCCTATTATCCCGACGTCTTTTGCGCTGCCATGCTCAATTCGCAGCCGATGGGCTTTTACGCGCCGGCGCAGCTTGTTCGTGATGCCAGGGAACACGGGGTCGAGGTCCGACCCGTCGACATCAACAGATCCAATTGGGATTGCCATCTCGAAGAGGCGGTATTCGACAGAACTGCCGTCGATAGGCGGCATGCCGATATGCGAGCCATCATCAAGGCAAAGCGAGCCGTTCGCCTCGGCTTTCGGCAGGTCAAGGGTCTGTCCGAGAAAGCGCTGGAGAGCCTTCTCGCCAACAGGGGCGATGGTTATGGCTCGGTTCGTGATCTCTGGCTGCGGTCCGGTCTCGACAAAGCCGATATCGAAAGGCTGGCGGATGCCGATGCCTTCGGCTCGATCGGCCTGTCGAGACGTGAGGCGCTTTGGGCTGCAAGGGCATTGGATACGAAATACGCTCCTGAAAAATTGCCTCTGTTCGATCGGGTGAACCATATCGATCTGCAGGTCGAACCGAAGACCAGTCTGCCTGATATGCCGCCGGGCGAGCAGGTGATCGAGGACTATCGTTATCTGTCATTGTCGCTGAAGGCGCATCCGGTGTCTTTCCTGCGGGAGGAATTCCGAAAGATGGGCATCACGCGCAATGTCGATCTCCTGACGGTGCCGAACGGAAAGAGGGTGACCATCGCCGGTCTGGTGCTGGTGCGCCAGCGCCCGGGTTCGGCCAAGGGCGTAATCTTCATGACGCTGGAGGATGAGACCGGCGTTGCCAACGCTATTGTCTGGAGCAAGATATTCGACAAATACCGGGCGGTCGTCATGGGCGCCCGGCTCGTGAAAATCCGAGGCAGGCTGCAAAGCCATAGCGGCGTAATCCATACGGTCGTCGAGCATATCGAGGATATGACGCCGGCACTTGGCATCTTACAACGCGAGGCCCGACGCTTCGGCGCCTGCGAGCGCGCCGACGAGGTGCTGAGGCCAGGGGTCGATCCACGACAGAGAAGGCTTGCGAATGCGCAGGAAAGTGTGGAATTTGAAAGGCAGGCGGGTGCCGCGGACCGCCATGCCGGTGCGGCGGAAACCGCCGGGGTCATGCCGCGCGGGCGGAACTTTCATTGAGCAGTCGGATCGACCGGGGCATGCCTTATCGTGCGATCGCCGCACAGTTTCAGTCAATCTGCAACAGGCCGCGCCCATCGCTTCCAATCGATGCCGTCGGATTCGAATTTTTTCTTGACAGCCGCCATCTTCTTTAGCAGAAAACACGATAGTCAGTGTCATGTTTGGAAATGAAGACGTGCTTGTCTGCAGCTGCAATTACATAACCGACAAGGAAATCCGGGAGGTTATCATCAACCTTCTCGACGAAGATTGTTGGCAGCTTATCGTGCCTGCGAAGGTCTATCATGCGATGGAAAAGCGAGGCCGTTGCTGCGGCTGCTTCCCAAATGTGGTCGACATCATTATCCGTACAACCGAGGATTATCACGCCCGCCGCCACTCGACGGAAGCCGAAATATTTGATTTCATGTCGCGCTTGAAGCAATTCCATGAGGAAAACAGGAGAGCGGACATTGAAAGGCGACAAAAAGGTCATCGAGCGGCTTAACGAGGCACTGTTCCTCGAACTCGGGGCGGTCAACCAATATTGGGTTCATTATCGGCTGCTCGAGGACTGGGGCTACACCAAGCTCGCCAAGAAGGAACGCGCCGAATCCATCGAAGAGATGCATCATGCCGACCGGCTCGTCGCCCGCATCATCTTCCTCGAAGGCCATCCCAATTTGCAGACTCTGGCCCCTCTGCGCATCGGCCAGAACGTCAAGGAGGTCCTCGAAGCCGATCTCGCCGGCGAGTACGACGCCCGCACGGCCTACAAGAAGTCGCGCGATATCTGTTATGACGCCGGCGATTACGTCTCGATGAAGCTGTTCGAAGAGCTGCTGGCCGATGAAGAAGGCCATATCGACTTCCTCGAAACGCAGCTCGATCTGCTCGAAAAAATCGGTGAAAGCAAATACGGCCAGCTCAACGCCGATTCCGCTGACGAAGCCGAATAAGCTCCCATTGGATGTCGGCCGCTTCAGAGCGGCCGGCACTCCCGCGCTCGCCGCGCACAAAACGGAAGCATCCCGGCATGATCAGCCTTCCGATTGCAACGCCGCCAGATGCTGGAACTCGGCAATCACCTGGTCGTAGACAGCGCGTTTGAAAGGAACGATCAGGCCTGGCAGTGCCTGCATCGGCTTCCATTCCCAGGCATCGAATTCGGGATCGTGGCCGCCGGGCGGCGGATTGATGGCGATCTCGCTCTCGTCACCCTCGAAGCGGAAGGCGAACCAGCGCTGCGTCTGGCCGCGAAATTTCCCTTTCAGCCCGATGCCGATCAGCGCCGGCGGCAGATCGTAATTGATCCAATTGCTTGCTTCGGCGAGCAGCGTCACCGTCCTGATGCCGGTTTCCTCATAGAGCTCGCGATAGGCGGCGTCCAACGGATCCTCGCCCTTGTCGATGCCTCCCTGTGGCATCTGCCAGAGCTGCGGCGAGCCGTCATATTCGGAATTGCCGTCAGGGATACGCCGGCCGGCCCAGACCAGGCCATCGCGGTTCAGGATCATCACGCCGACGCATGGGCGATAGGGCAGATCCTCGGCTTTCACGGTCGCCTGGCTCATCTTCTTCTCCGTTGAGGACATCATCTCAGGGGTTTCTGGGGTCGTTGGAAAGCGACGCGACGCCGACGATCTCGATGCCGCGCATCGAAGCCTCTTCGCTCCACTTGGCAATGGCGTCGACGCTTTCGTCAAAAGCCGAGGCGATGCCGATCGCCTGGCCGTTCTTGCGAGCGATGCGTTCGAGCTCGTCGAGTTTCTTCAGGATGGCGTTGACGTCAAGCTGGCCGTCGAGCTGCAGATCGGCAAAGGCATAGGGCAGTTCGGTCCCCTTGGCGACATCAGCCGTTTTCGACTGCGCCGACGTCCCGTCATCGAGGAAGAGCAGGCCACGCTTGCCGATATCGCGCATCACGGGTTCCATGGCGGCAGGGTCGGAAAGGAAACGGCCGCCGAGATAGTTCATGATGCCGGTGTAGTTGGTGATCTCGCCCATCGCCTTGTGCAGGTTCTCGATGTTGCGGGCGACCGGCTTGGAGGTGAGCAGGGTCTCCGGTCCTGGATCGTTGGCCGGGTAATCAAAGGGTTCCAGCGGCACCTGCAGGAGGATTTCATGGCCGCCGCGGCGAGCCTCCTGCATCCAGCGCTGGAGGCTGTTGCCGCTTGCGGCAAAGGCCAGCGTGATCTCCTCGGGCAATTCGGCGATGGCGCGCTGCGTTCCCGTCTGGCTGAGCCCAAGGCCGCTGACGACAATGGCAACGCGCACACCACGGGCGCCGGACGAGGGACGGGCATACTGATCCATCGGCCGTCGGCCGTCGGGGCCGACGATCGGCAGCCTGCCATAGGCCGAATCCTCAAGCAGTGTCTCGTTCGGCAGCGCCGCCATGCGCGGATCCTGGCCGATCTGCATGGCATCGACCAATACCGGCCCACTGCCGTCGCGGGGACGGGGGCTGTACTTGGTAACGACGGAGCCGTCACCGGTGACCATCTGCTCGACATTGGCGCCCGAACGCGGTTCGGCGCGCGGTATGCCATCCGCCGCCTGGCCGGCCGGCGTCTGTGCCGGTTGAAACGTGCTGGAAGAGGGCGCTGCCGCTTGCTCGGTTGTCGGCGGTTTTTTGCGTTCGAGCCCTTCGCCGCGAAACGCCGTATAGAGAGAGAAGCCGCCTATCGCGAAAAGGCACAGACTGGCGGCGATGCGGCCAAGGCGCAGCACTCCCGGCCGCCGACTGCCGGTTTTGCGGTTGCGCCCCAAAGGCGCATGCAGGTCCGTTCCCAATTGTCTCGCCCGCTCCAAACCGGGAAACAGCAGAAAGGGTCAAGGCCGGGCGAGTGCCCGGCCTTGCAATGATCGATTACTTGGCGACGACGGCCTTGTCCGGGTTCGGCGGGAAGGCCGGATCGGTCTTCTTGCCGCGCAGAAGGTCGAGCGCGTAGTTCAGCTGAACGTCGTCCTTCGGGTCCGGCGGCACATAGGCAACGGAGCCCGAACCTTCGTCGGTTTCGCTCTGGCCCTTGATGTGGCCGCGCAGGCTGGATTCACCTTCGGTCACCATCTTGCCCTGAAGTTCCTCCGGCAGCGGCTCCTCGACCTTGATGTCGGGGGTGATGCCGGTGCCCTGGATCGAGCGGCCCGACGGCGTGTAATAGAGCGCCGTGGTCAGGCGCAGCGCGCCGTTTTCGCCGAGCGGGATGATCGTCTGGACGGAACCCTTGCCGAAGGAGCGGGTGCCGAGAACGGTGGCACGGCGCAGATCCTGAAGGGCGCCGGCGACGATTTCCGATGCGGACGCCGAACCGCCGTTGATCAGCACGATGACCGGCTTGCCATCGGTCAGATCGCCCGGACCGGCATTGAATCGGCGGGTTTCATCGGGATTGCGGCCGCGGGTCGAAACGACCTCGCCACGCTGCAGCAGCGCGTCGGAGACGTTGATCGCCTGGTCGAGCAGACCGCCCGGGTTGAGGCGCAGGTCAAGGACGTAACCCTTCAGTTTGTCGGCCGGAACGGTGTCCTTGATCTTCTTGATCGCCTTCTCCATGTCGGGATAGGTCTTTTCGGTGAAGGAGATGATGCGGAGGTAACCGACATCGTCCTCGACGCGCGACTTGACGGCCTGGACGGCGACCACATCACGGACGATCGTCAGTTCGATCGGCTTGTCGGCGCCCTTGCGAATCAGCGTCAGCTTGATCGGCGTGTTGACGGCACCGCGCATCTTCTCGACGGCGTCTTCCAGCTTCAGGCCGCGAACGGACTGGCCGTCGATCTCGGAGATGTAGTCGCCGGCGAGAACGCCGGCCTTGGCGGCGGGCGTGTCATCGATCGGGGTGATGACCTTGACGAGCTCGTCCTCCATCGTGACTTCGATGCCGAGACCGCCGAACTCACCCTTCGTCTGGGTGCGCATGTCTTCGGCGTCCTTCGCATTCATGTAGCTCGAATGCGGATCGAGCGAGGACAGCATGCCGTTGATGGCATTCTCGATCAGCTTGTCTTCGGCCGGCGGCGTGACGTACTGCGCGCGCACGCGTTCGAAGACGTCGCCGAATACCGAGAGTTCCTTGTATGTCGAGGATCCGGCTGCTTCTGCCGGCACACCTGCCGAGTAAATGACGCTCATCGCGGTCGCACCCATCAATGCGCCGACCAGAACAAGAGAAGCCCTACGAATCATTGCGTGCCTTTCCAGTGTCCTTGGCGGTCCACCACGGTCGGGAATCGACCGGTTTACCGTCTTTTCGAAATTCAATGTAAAGCGTTGGCCGGTCCGTTTCCAGCGCCAATGCAGTTGCGCTCGCCACTCTTTTCGCTCCCATCACGGCGAGCGGTTCGCCGGAGAAAACGAATTTTCCCTGACGGGTATTGATCGCATCCATTCCCGAGAGAACCAGGTGATATCCGTCGCCCGCGTCGAGAATGATCATCTGACCGTAACTGCGGAAAGCGCCGGCAAAAACCACCAGGCCATCGGCAGGCGCCGTCACCACTGTCTCCGGATTGGTGGCGACCGTCATTCCCATGGCTTCATGCCCGGTGCCATCGGCATCGCCGAACTGGCGCAGGATATCGCCGGCCACCGGCAGTTCCAATTTCGCCCTCAATTCTGCGAAGGGATATGCGGGCGCAATGCGGTTTTTATCGGGCACGCCGCTCTCGGCCAGCGCCTTCGCCTGAGCCCGCTGCTCGTCGGTCAAGAGCTTGCGGTTTTCCTCGGCCTGGCGGGCGGCGGCGGCCGCTTCGCGTACCGAGGCGATCTCGGATTCCATCGAGGCGACGAGGCCTTCGAGGCTGGTCGCCTTGCCCGCGAGTTCCTGCGAGCGTTTCCTTTCGGCCTCCAGTTCGGCGGCGTTGCTGCGGCTGAGCTTATCGTTTTCGGCAAGCAGCAGGTCCATGCGCCGCTCTTCCTCGATGCTGTCGGTCATCGTCGCCGTAAGCTGCGTCTTCTCGGCGGCGCTTGCCGTCTGCAGCGCAGCCAGGCTTGCGAGATCGGCGGCGAGCCTGTCGGTTTCCTTGCGGATGCCGGGCACGACGGCGCCGAGCAGTATGGCGCTGCGCACGGAAGCAAGCGCGTCGTCGGGCGTGACGAGCAAAGCCGGCGGCGGATTGCGGCCCATGCGCTGGAGTGCCGCCAGCACCTCGGCCAGCAGGCCGCGGCGCTCATGCAGGGAACGGCGAATGCCATCCTGCTTGACGCCGAGATCGGCAAGCTTCTTCTCGCTCTCGAGAATCTGCTTTTCCAGGCCTTTGCGGCGGGCGGCGGAATCGATCAGGGCCTGGCGAATGCTCTGCGTGCTCTTTTCCAGATTGGCGATACTCTGCTGGAGTTCGCTCACCTTGTCGGAGGACAGGCTGATCGTCTTCGAGAGGGTTTGGAGTTCGGCGCGGGTCTGATCGCGTTTGGCGGCAAGTTCGGCGGCCGGATCGGGCGGCGGCGCCTCGGCGGGCGGCGGGTCTGAAGATTGCGCCGCTTCCGGGGCGGCATCCTGGGCCCGGACCGAAAACGGGCTTGTCGAGACGAGTATGACCGCAACACCCAAACCGGCCGCAAGTGCCGGCAGAATCATGCGGTGTCGCCTGGTTGGAGTCGTCGTCATGCGTGTCCGGGCACTCTCTCAAATCGCGCGGAGACTAAGCTGATTTGGCACGCTTTGCCAGAAAGTTTGCAGGAGAAAGCCTGCCTGCGCAAAACACGGCTGCGTGACAATGCGACGCATCGCCAAAGCCATGGACCGAGCCGGAAGGTCAGACGCGGTGATAGGGGTGGCCGGACAAGATGGTGACGGCGCGGTAGAGCTGCTCGGCGATCAGCGTGCGCACGAGTTGGTGCGGCCAGGTCATTTTGCCGAGGCACAGTGTGGCGTCGGCCCGGTCGTAAAGGGCGGGATCGAGGCCGTCGGCTCCGCCGATCGCAATCGTCAGCTCGCGTTTTCCCTGGTCACGATAGGTGCCGAGCAGGTTTGCGAAGGCTTCGCTGTCGAGCGCCTTGCCGCGTTCGTCGAGAAGAATGAGAACACTGCCCTCGGCCAGCGATTTCAAAAGCATCGCCGCCTCTTCGCGCTTGCGGGTCTCCGCATTGGAGGCGCGGCTTTCGCCGACTTCGGCAACACGGGTGAATTCGAGACCGACAGCAGAGCCGGCCTTGGCGAAACGATCGAGGTAACGGGCCACAAGATCCTTTTCGGGGCCGGACTTCAGCCGTCCCACCGCAAAAAGACCAATTCGCATTTCCCCGCTCCTGCTCGTGACGGCATTTCAGGCGCACGATGCACCGCAGCCGGCTTCTCATGTTTTCCGGCCAGTCAAATGCCGCGTCTCAGGCGCCGGGCGATGCCGGCCCGCCTGTCAGTGCCGTGTTTCTTCATCCATATCCGGAGCCGCCCACATCTTTTCGATGTTGTAGAACTCGCGGATTTCGGGACGGAACACATGCACGATGATGTCGCCGGTGTCGATCAGGATCCAGTCGCCGCCTTCCTGACCTTCGACGCGGGCTGAACCGAAGCCTTCGTCCTTGAGATCGGTGAGCAGGTGATCCGAGATCGCCAGGACATGCCTGTTCGAGCGACCGGAGACGACGATCATGTAGTCTCCAAGCGCCGATTTTCCGGCAATGTCGATGGTGACGATATCTTCAGCTTTGGAGTCCTCAAGGCTGGTGAGGACGGCTTCTAAGGCGCGGGCAGCGGCATCGGCGCCACGTTCCGCACTCTTCGGGACAACGGCGAGCGTTTTTCCCTTGGCGTGTACTGTTGTCAGTTTTTTCCCTTTCCTGGAATGACAAACCATGCACAACACGAGATCCGATCACGACCGGATCATGGTTAAGATAGGCATCAAACCACTAATGTTTCAAGACGTGCTAAGGTACAGAGCGGCCGAAAATCCGATCTGGCGCCCGAATTGAAGAATATTGCCGCCCAGGCTGCTTGTGCGGTCGGTGTACAGTTTCCGTACCGCGGCGTAAAGTGCCGCAAATTCCTCGATTTCTCGATTCGATGACCGACCCAGCCGCAAAAACACCTATTCCCGTCCTGCGAATCAGCTTTCCGAATGAGCATCGTCTCGGTCACGGCAAGATGGAGCTGCTGGAGCATATCTGCGCGACGGGGTCGATCTCGGCGGCCGGGCGGGCGATGGACATGTCCTATCGCCGAGCCTGGCTGCTTGTCAGCGAGATGAACCGGATGTTCTCAGAACAGGTGGTGGAGCCGCAACGCGGCGGACAGAAGGGCGGCGGTGCGGCATTGACGCCATTCGGCGAAGAATTGCTCGCGCGTTTTCGCCGGATGGAAAAGACGGTGCGGGAGAGCCTTGCCGAGGATCTCGCCTGGCTCGAAGCCAAGCGAAATCTGCCGCCTGGCGAGCGCGGCTGATCAGCCTTCCAGGGCAACGGTCTTGATGATGGCGAAGACGGTCTTGCCTGGCCGAAGATTAAGGCGCTCGCAGGAGAGTGCGGTGATACGCGAAAGAATGGCGTCGCCGGCGCAATCGATCCGGATTTCGACCGTTCCGTCCTCGCCCGACGATATCGCTTCGATCCTGCCTTCGAGAATGTTTAGCGCGCTGAGGCTCTCGGGCCTGGCGGTCGCCAGCATGACGTCGCGCGACGGGATGCGGATGCGCACTGGTCTGCCGGGCGTAAGCACTGCGCTCGGAATATGCAGTTGAGAGGATTTCAGAGTGACGGTCGACAAGCGGTGACGCGCATCGAAGCTTTCGACGGTGCCTTCGAGCAACGCGCCGGCCTCTTTCCGGTCGGCGGCCGCAGACGGGCGGCTCAATATGTCGACGGCCGGGCCGGTCGCTTGCACCTTGCCGTCGTGCATGACGACGACCTGGTTTGCCAGCCGCGCCACCTCGGCAATCGCATGGCTGACATAGACGATCGGGATTTCGGTCTCATCGCGCAACCGCTCGAGATAGGGCAGGATCTCGGCCTTGCGCGCCTCGTCGAGGGCGGCAAGCGGCTCGTCCATCAAAAGCAGCCGGGGCGAGGAGAGAAGGGCGCGGCCGATCGCGACCCGCTGCTTTTCGCCGCCGGAAAGTTTTGCCGGGCTGCGTTCCAGCAGCGGCTCGATGCCGAGCAGGTCGATGATATGATCGAAATTCTCGCGGCGCGCCGCCTTTGGGGCAAACCAGCGGCCGTAGGAAAGATTGGCGCGGACGCTCAAATGCGGAAACAGCCGTGCCTCCTGAAAGACATAACCGAAACGGCGGCGGTGTTTCGGGACGACGATGCCAGCTGTCGTTTCGGTGAGGCGCTCGCCGTCAAGCACGACGCGACCTTCATCCGGCCGGGCGAGACCGGCGATGATGCGGATCAGTGAGGTCTTGCCGGAGCCGGAGCGGCCGAACAATGCAGTCACACCGCCTTCGGAGGTGAAGGCGGCGTCGAGCGAAAAGGCGCCGAGTCTCTGTTTTGCCTGGACGATCAGGGTCATTCCGGATCGATCCTTCGGCCGGCGAGACGCGCGAGCAATTCGGAGGCGAGCACGGCAGCCATGGAAATGACGATGGCGACCAGCGTCAGCCGCAGCGCGCCGGCATCGCCGCCCGGCACCTGGGTAAAGGTGTAGATCGCGGACGACAAGGTCTGGGTCTCGCCGGGAATATTGGAGACGAAGGTGATTGTCGCGCCGAATTCCCCCATCGCCTTGGCGAAGGAGAGGATCATGCCGGCGATGATGCCGGGCAGAGTCAGCGGCAGGGTGATCGTCAGGAAAATCCAGACAGGGCCGGCGCCGAGCGTTCCGGCCGCCTCCTCCAGCTTGCGGTCGACTGCCTCGATCGACAGGCGGATGCTGCGAACCATCAGCGGAAAGGCCATGACGGCGCAGGCAAGTGCGGCGCCCGTCCAGCGGAAGGAGAAGACGATGCCGAAATGCTGGTCGAGCAGGCTGCCGATCGGACCGCGGCGGCCGAAGAGGATGAGAAGAAGAAAACCGGTGACGACGGGAGGCAGGATCAACGGCAGGTGAACGATGCCGTTCAGCACCGACTTGCCCCAGAAGCGGCCGCGGGCCAAGAGCAGGGCAACGAGGATGCCGAAGGGCAGGCTCGCCAGCATCGCGACGATCGAGACGCGCAGGCTGAGCAGGATCGCCGTCCATTCTTCGTTGCTCAGGCCGAATATGTTCAACTGCGATTGTCTCCCTTGAAAATCCGGCATCACCCGACGCCTGCCCCTCCTCCGCCTGCCGGCACCGCCGGGGGGAGAGCCACGGGTCTCGACCCGTCCTTCGGACCCCGCTCGCGGGGCGAAGGGGAATCGCCGCAACCTCTCCGTCCCTCACTAACGTCTCGCAGGGCACGTCCCCTCTCCCCGCGAGCGGGGAGAGAGTTGGGGTGAGGGGCAACCATCCGCACGAAGTGGGCAGCCAAAATAGTAGGTCAGCAGCCTTGACGCTAAGCTGTCGCCCCTGATTCCGCAATCGTCTCAGCTTCTCAATCACTTCAGGATAGTGAAGCCCTGCGCCGTGAAGAAAGCGGCTGCCTTGTCCGATTTCAGGAAATCGAGATAGGCTGCTGCATCCGGGTTCTTGCTGTCGGCAAGAATTGCCACCGGATAGATGATCGGTGGGTGGGAGTCGGCCGGGAAGGTGCCGACGATCGCGACACCCTTATCGACCGCCGCGTCGGTCTGGTAGACGATGCCGTAAGGCGCTTCGCCGCGGGAGACCAGGGCGAGGGCGGCGCGCACGCTTTCGGCGCCGGCGACCTTGCTTTCGACCGATGTCCAGACGCCGAGTTTTTCCAGTGCGGCCATGCCGTATTTGCCTGCGGGAACCGATTTCGGCTCACCCATGGCAAGCCTGCCGTCACCGAGCAAATCGGCGAGATTGAAACCCTGTTTGATCTCTACCGGCTTTGCCTTGTCCTTTTCGGCCACGAGTACGATTCGGTTTCCGAGCAGGTCCGAACGGGTGCCGGCTTTGATCAGCTTCTTCTCGGCGAGATAATCCATCCAATCGCCATCGGCCGAAATGAAGATATCGGCCGGGGCGGCGTTTTCAATCTGCTTGGCGAGCGCCCCGCTCGCCGCATAGGAGGCGACGGTTTCCTTGCCGCTCTCCCTGGTCCAGGCGGCATTGGCGGCGTCGAGCGCATTCTTGAGGCTCGCCGCGGCAAAGACGGTCAGTTTTTCGGCGGCTGCGGCCGGCGCCGGCAGCGCTGCCGCGCCTAACCAGAGAGCCGCGATCGCGGCGGTTGCCAGGTTTATCCATCGGCCGCGGTTCTGCATGCATTCACTCACCAGGATTCGAAATATTTTAAGGAATATAACGACTCTCACGGTTTGGCTAGGGATGTATCCAAGAAAATATAACCGTACCGATGGACAATCGGCCTTACCTTTTCGTGCATTGCTTTCTGAGAAGAAGATGGGCTGCAATGAGCTGCGGATCGCGATCGGTCCGCCAGAGAACCGTAGGGCAAAGACGCTGTTTCAGGGCTTGCCGATTAAAACGGCAGCGTTCCAGCGCTCGCAGCCGCAGTATTGCATCGTCCGCATTGCTGCATTGCACAAAATGATATTCATCTTCCCGCAGAATATGGTACAACACATCCATCGAAACGGCTTTCTCCTCCTCCCATGGCCGTTCGACAGGATCGGCAACACTCCTCCTCCCAGTTGTCGATCGAGTTTATAAGCCCGACGGATCTCCTCCCCCGTCGGGCTTTCTCGTTTCCGGATTTCCTTGAAAATCAGCTATCCGACCGCGCCCGGCAATGCGCCGTTGCGGATGGCCGTCGAGCTCAGGCCGGAGCGTGGCCCGTGGATGAAGGTCCAGGCCGGCGCTCGCTTCTTCCAGAGAACCCGCGCGTCGTCTTCGTCGATGCGGGCGAAATCGAAGGTCCTCGTCATTTTCGAAGAGAGGTAGGAGAGCGTCGCGCCAGGCCGGTCGATCACCGCGATCGGAAAGGTGCGAGCGATCTCCTGCCATTTCTGCCATTTGTCGAAGGTCTGCAGGCTGTCGGCGCCCATGATCCAGATGAAATGCACATGCGGATTGCGCGCCCTGACGCGGGCGAGCGTATTGGCGGTGTAGCTGATGCCGAGCGCCTGCTCGAAAGCGGTGACCTTGATGCGCGGATCGGCGGCGACACGCTCGCTTTCGGCAATGCGCTCGGCAAGCGGCGCGAGAAGATTGCGGCTTTTCAGCGGGTTGCCGGGAGTCACCATCCACCAGAGCTGGTCGAGACCGAGCCGCTTGATGGCAATTTCGGCGACGAGCGCATGGCCCTCATGCGGCGGATTGAACGACCCGCCGAACAGGCCGACGACCATGCCGCGCTCGCTGTGCGGCATGCGGAGATAACGTCGGTCCAGCTTTTCCGTCGTCACGTCAGGGTCGGGTCTGTCCGGCACCGCGCACCCGGTATTTGAAGGATGTCAGTTGTTCGACACCGACGGGGCCACGGGCGTGCATCTTGCCGGTGGCGATGCCGATTTCCGCGCCCATGCCGAACTCGCCGCCGTCGGCGAACTGGGTCGAGGCGTTGTGTAGCAGGATCGCCGAATCGACTTCGGTGAAGAAACGCGCGACCACGCCGGGATCTTCGGCGATGACGGCCTCGGTATGGTTGGACGAATATTTCTGGATATGGGCGATGGCGCCCGATATGCCGTCGACCACGGCGACCGAGATGATCGCGTCGAGATATTCGGTCGACCAGTCCTCTTCCGTCGCGGGCTTGAGGCCGGGCGCAACCTTCAGCACTGCCGCCGAAGCGCGGATCTCGCAGCCGGCATCGGTCAGCACCTCGAGCAGTGGCGTCAGATGCGTGCCGATCGCTGCCGCATCGACGAGCAGGGTCTCGGCCGCGCCGCAGATGCCGGTGCGGCGCATCTTGGCGTTGACGACGATCTTCTTCGCCATCTCGATATCGGCCGATGCATCGACATAGATGTGGCACAGGCCTTCGAGATGCGCGAACACCGGCACGCGCGCTTCGCTCTGGACGAGGGCTACCAGGCTCTTACCGCCGCGCGGCACGATGACGTCGATTGCACCCTCGAGGCCGCGCAGCATGGCGCCGACGGCGGCGCGGTCGGTGACCGGAACGAGCTGGATCGCATGCTCGGGAAGTCCCGCCGCCTTCAGGCCTTCGACCATGCAGGCATGGATAGCCTGCGATGAACGGCGCGAATCCGAGCCGCAGCGCAGGATGACCGCATTGCCCGCCTTGAGGCAGAGCGCGCCGGCATCGGCGGTGACGTTCGGCCGGCTTTCGAAAATGACGCCGATGACGCCGAGCGGCGTGCGGACGCGCTCGATCTTCAGGCCGTTCGGCCGGTCCCAGGCGGCGATGACTTCGCCGACCGGATCGGCAAGGGCGGCGATGGCGCGGATTCCCTCGGCCATCTCGGCAATGCGCTTGTCGTTCAGCGTCAAGCGGTCGACGAAGGAGGCAAGCGTTTCGCTGCCTTCGATGTCCTTCAGGTCCTTGGCGTTTTCGGCGAGGATATGCGCCTTGTTCGCCAGGATCGCATCGGCCATGGCGTTCAGGGCCTTGTTCTTCGCCTCGGTGGAGGCAAAGCCCAACGGTCGCGCGGCAGCCTTCGCCTTGCGGCCGATGTCGTTCATCAGCGCATCAATGTCAGGGCCCGGCGCAACGGTATCAAGCATAGCTCGCGTCCTTCTTTTGCCTTTCCGATTTCGACCGGATCTGCGCGTTCATCACCATATCGTCGCGATGAACCATGGCGGCGCGCCCGGCATAACCGAGAATGGCCGCGATCTCGGCCGACTTGCGGCCGGCGATGCGGCGGGCGTCCTCGGCATCGTAGCTTACCAGGCCGCGGGCGATCTCGCGGCCGGCAGGGCCGATGATCGCCACGGTGTCGCCGCGGCTGAAGAGGCCGGAAATGCTGCGCACGCCGGCGGGAAGCAGGCTCTTGCCGGCGCCGAGCGCCGTGACGGCGCCCTCATCGACGTGCAGTTCGCCTGCCGGCTGCAATTGTCCGGCGATCCAGGTCTTGCGGGCCGTGACGGGCGTTCCGGAGGGGGCGAACCAGGAGGAACGGGCGCCGTTTTCGATTGCCGAGAGCGGGCTGTCGGTCTTGCCCGAGGCGATGATCATGGCGCAGCCAGAGGTGGTCGCGATCTTGCCGGCATCGATCTTGGTGCGCATGCCGCCGCGCGAAAGCTCGGAGGCGGCGCCGCCGGCCATCGCCTCGATCTCGGGGGTGATTTCGGCGATCGTCTCCAGGAAGGCTGCGTTCGGATCGAGATGCGGCGGCGCAGTATAGAGGCCGTCGATATCGGAGAGAAGGATGAGCAGGTCGGCGCCGGTCATCGTCGCCACACGGGCGGCGAGGCGGTCGTTGTCGCCGTAGCGGATTTCACTGGTGGCGACCGTATCGTTCTCGTTGATGATCGGTACGGCGCCGATCTTCAGAAGCTGATTGATGGTGGCGCGCGCATTGAGATAGCGGCGGCGCTCTTCCGTGTCGCCAAGCGTCAGCAGGATCTGGCCGGCAACGATCTCGTCGCGCGACAGGCTCTCCGACCAGGCTCGCGCCAACGCGATCTGACCGACGGCGGCCGCGGCCTGGCTTTCCTCCAGTTTCAATGCGCCAGAGGGCAGATCGAGCACCGAGCGGCCGAGGGCGATGGCGCCGGAGGAAACCACAAGCACGTCGATCCCCTTGGCCTTCAGGCCTGATATATCGGCGCACATGGCATCGAGCCAGGCCTTCTTCAGCCCGGCCTTCCGGTCGACCAGCAGGGCGGAGCCGATCTTGATGACGATGCGGCGGTAGCGGCGGAGCGGCTTAGGGCTGGTCATCGGCCCCATCCTCGTCGTTGCCGTCTTCACTGACGACCATGTCGCGATGCCGGAGTTTCGGCGCCTTGGCCGGCTTCTCCTCGGCATTGTTCTCGACGATGATGTCGCGCAGTGCACGCAGAACCTCGGTCATACCCCTGCCGGTAACGGCCGAGATCTGGAAGGGGGTCTTGCCGCAGGCTTTCGCCAATTCCTTCGTCTTCTTCTTCAGTTCGGCCTCGTCGAGCACGTCGATCTGCGACAGCGCCACGATTTCGGCCTTGTCGGTCAGCTCATTGCCATAAGCTTCGAGTTCGTGTTTGACCGTCTTATAGGCCTTGCCGACCTTTTCTTCCTGGGCGGAGACGAGGTGAAGCAGCACGCGGGTGCGCTCGACATGGCCGAGGAAACGGTCGCCGATGCCGACACCTTCATGGGCGCCTTCGATCAGGCCGGGAATGTCGGCAAGAATGAACTCCCGCTCGTCGATGGTGGCGACGCCGAGATTGGGATGCAGCGTGGTGAAGGGGTAATTGGCGATTTTCGGCCGGGCGCGGGTAACCGCTGCCAGGAAGGTCGATTTGCCGGCATTGGGCAGGCCGACAAGGCCGGCATCGGCAATCAGTTTCAGCCGCAGCCAGATGGTTTTTTCCTCGCCGGGCAGGCCGGGATTGGCCCAGTCCGGCGCCTGATTGACCGAGGTCTTGAAATGGGCGTTGCCGAAGCCGCCATTGCCGCCATGGGCGAGGCAGTAACGCTGGCCTTCCTCGGTGAGATCGCAGATCATCGTTTCCCGGTCTTCCTCGAAGATCTGCGTTCCCACCGGGACCTTCAACGTCACGTCGCCGCCGTTGGCGCCGGTGCGGTTGCGGCCCATGCCATGGGTGCCGATCGTCGCCTTGAAATGCTGCTGGTAGCGGAAATCGATCAGCGTGTTGAGGCCGTTGACGGCCTCGACCCAGACGTCGCCGCCGCGTCCGCCGTCGCCGCCATCCGGGCCGCCGAACTCGATGAATTTCTCGCGCCGGAAGGAAACGCTGCCCGCGCCGCCATCTCCGGATCGGATATAGACCTTTGCTTCGTCGAGAAATTTCATTTTACTTCCAGTATCCGGTGGCAGTTGGACGGCCCGTCTTGGCCCATTCGATATAGGCGGTTCCGACGGAGGTCAAAGATTATCGTGAATTTCGTGAGCTATAACATACAGTACGGCTTCGGTCTCGACGGCCGATACGATCTCAAGCGGATTGCCCGGAGCCTCGAAGGCGCCGATGTCATCGCACTGCAGGAGGTGACCCGCGGCTTTTCCCGCAACGGTTTTGCCGACATGGTGGCTGACATTGCTGCCTTCTTTCCCGACCATTTCTGGGTGTATGGGCCGGCCTGCGACATCCATATCGACGGGGGCGAAGGCGGGCTGCAGCCGGTGCGCGGCACGCGTTTTCAGTTCGGCAATATGGTGCTGTCGCGCTGGCCGATCCTGTCGACGCGGACGCTGCTTCTGCCACGCAGCCGGACGATCGCCAAGATCAACCTGCAGCGCGGCGCAACGGAGGCGCTGGTCGCCGCTCCCGGCGGGGCAGTCCGCGTCTATTCCGTCCATCTCGACCATGTCTCCGCCGACGAGCGCATTCGCCAGCTGCAATTTTTGAACGCCCAGGTCAAAGCCTTCATGCAAGAAGGCGGGTCGTTGACAGGGGGCGCCGAATTCGAGCTGCCGGAGCCGCCGCTGCCGGAGGATTATGTCATCATGGGTGATTTCAACATGGAGCCGGAATCGCCGGAATATTGCGCGCTTGCCGGTGCCGGTGGCGGATATTACGGCCGCGTGGCGAGGATCGGCACGCCGGTTGACGCCTTTGCGGCGCTTCAGGCCTATCGCCCGGAGAGCTACAGCTGGATGGATCCTGAGGATCACGGCAAACGCATGCATCTCGATTACTGTTTCGTCAGTTGCGGCCTGGAGGGCCGGTTGAAATCCGCCCGGATCGATACGCAATCCGTCGGGTCCGATCATTTTCCGGTGTGGGTCGAGATCGCAGACCATGGAGGCGCCGCCGGTGCGGCGGCGCCTCCTGTTTGACTAAGCAACCTTCCGCGGCTGCAGCGCGCCCGGCTGCAGCACGGTTTCGATGTGCGACACCATGGTGTTGCGGGCGAAACAATAGATTTCGCCGCAACCCGTCATGCGGAACCCGAGCTTCTCCTGCAGCCGCAGCGAAGCCGGGTTGTCGGCGAAGACACCGGAATGAACAGGCGTCTCCGGCATGCGGCGCGAGAAGCGCTCGATGATCGCCGCGACCGCCTCGCTCATATAGCCGCGCCGCCAGTAGTAGCGGTTCAGCCAATAGCCGAGGTGCCAGCGGCCGTGGCGCAGCTCGATCGAGACGGTGCCGATATGGACATCGTCCTGACCTGTTATCGCCAGCGACCAGTCCGGCAGCGTGCCTGACGTGACCGGCATCAGCCAGTCCAGCGCATCCTGCCGGTCGAACGGCGCGGGGACGCGGGAGAGCATGCGCGTCACCGCGAAATCGGAGAGCGATTCCGCGATGGCGGGCGCGTCGCTCAGCCGGTGGGGGCGGAGCGTCAGCCGGGCAGTCGGGATGACCGGCGCGGGTCCGGGCATCATCGACTTGGTGTCCGGCCTTTGCAGTGCCGTCGTGCTCATGCGATGTTCCCCCAGCTTCGGAGCGACATCCAGGTCTTGCGGTCGAGCCTGTACCATTCCACTGGCACGTTGCTGCCGAGCGCCAGCGAGGCCGCGAGCCCCGATCCCTGGAACTGGAAGCCGCACTTCTGGATGACGCGCCGCGAGGCGACGTTCATCACCCGGCAACGGGCGTCGATCTGGTCGACGTCCTGCCGCGTCCGGAACACCATGTCGACGAGGGCATGGCATGCCTCGGTCGTATAGCCCTGGTTCCAATAGGGCTCGCCCAGCCAGTAACCGATCTCGACGGTTTTGCCGTCGGTATGCGGTTCGACGCCGCAGCACCCCATGAAGGCGCCGTTTTCGGCTTTGGTGATGGCATAGACGCACTTGCCAATCTCGCCATTTCGCGAACGCCAAACAAAGTCGGCGGCATCATTGGCGGTATAGGGGTGCGGCATACGCGATACCATGGTGGCGACTTTGGCGTTGTTGGCGAGATGGGCAAGGGCGTCGATGTCTTCTTCGTGGGGCGCGCGCATGACGAGCCGTTCCGATAACAAGACAGGGCAATCGGTCCTTAACCGCTCCGGCCTCAGCCGTTCCTTGGAAGACCGCTGGTCTTCCCGGGAAGACCGTGATTGGTCCACCCTTATCAATTCGCCTTGCATGTTCAGTCCTCCTGTTTGGACAAAGAAAAAGGGGAGATGGCGCCCCATCTCCCCTGTTTTCTGGACTGAACCTGGTACGGCCAGCCGGGTCGATGAGACGCCGGCTGTTTTTGAGCGCTACCGGCTTATTCCGCTGCTTCCGCTTTCGGCATGACAGACACGTAGACGCGACCGTTGGCCTTCGTTCGGTAGTCCACATTGCCGGCGGTAAGTGCAAAGATCGTGTGATCCTTGCCGAGGCCGACGTTGGAACCGGGATGCCACTGCGTACCGCGCTGACGCACGATGATGTTGCCTGCGATGACGGCTTCGCCGCCGAACTTCTTCACGCCAAGGCGCTTGGATTCGGAATCGCGACCGTTGCGCGAGGAACCGCCAGCTTTTTTATGTGCCATTGGAGTTCTCCTTTAAACCTGAAACCCGTTGATCTTACTTGGCAGCCACGATGTCCGTGATGCGGACGACCGTGTGATGCTGGCGATGGCCGCGCGAACGCTTCGAATTCTGACGACGGCGCTTCTTGAAGGCGATGACCTTCTTGCCGCGGGTCTGGTCGACGACTTCCGCCTTGACGGAGGCGCCGGCTACGAAGGGCGCACCGATCGCCGCGTCGGCGCCTTCGCCGATCACGAGCACTTCGGTGAATTCAATGGAGTCGCCAGCGGATGCTTCAAGCTTCTCGATGGTCAGCACGTCGTTGGCTGCCACACGGTACTGCTTACCGCCGGTCTTGATGACTGCGAACATTTTTTATCCTTTCATGTTCGTTCCGGCGCTCCCCGCCATTCGAGCAGGTGGCCGTCTTTTTATCAGTCGAAGTTAAGCAGGGATTTCAGGGAGCTAGCCCGGAATTCTGGTCTGCCGGTGAAACCCCGCGCGAGCGCGGGGCGGGCAAGGGGCGGACTACTCCACTCCTATTGCGGATGCGGGATACGCGAGTGACGGAAAGGTGTCAAGGCAAAAGGATGGAAAAGCTTGAGATTTCGGCTTGCCAACCTGTCATAGGCTCGTTATGAGAACGCCCGCGCCGAACAAGCGCCGACCTGACCGCGGAGAGGTGGCAGAGTGGTCGAATGCACCGCACTCGAAATGCGGCATACCTGCAAGGGTATCGTGGGTTCAAATCCCACCCTCTCCGCCATGGCCTTCAGCTTCCTACCGAAGGCAAAGGTAATAACACGTCTTCGTTATGCAGCGCGCCAATTCAGAGCGCATCCCGCGTCGCTGCGCCTGGGCGCTGGTGCTCTTGTTCCAAAGCCGCAAGACCGGTGAGGACGAAATCTATGAATTCCTGTACATGCGGCTTATCCAGCGATGCCCGGTTCACCTTCAAATAATATCCGCGGTCGACCCGAAGCGGGCTGTCGAACAACGGGCAGAGTGCGCCTTCATCCATCAGCGTCCTCACGAGATGATGCCAGCCCAGCACGATTCCCTCTCCTTTGACTGCAGCGTTCACGAGAAGCGGATAATTGTTGCTGACCATGGCCGGCAACAGGTGCGGTACCCCAAGGCCGCTTGCCTGGAACCAATCGTCCCAGGTGACCGGATGCCAGCCGATGGCATCGGACGTCCAGTGCTTGCGGTGCAGATCCAGCAAATCCGCACGTTCCAGGCTTTGCGCATCCGGAAACGGCCCGTGGCGTTCGAGATAATCGGGGCTGCAGACCGGCTGGACGATATCCGGAAAGAGATAATAGAGGTTCTCCCCAACCTCGCAGCGCTCGTTTCCGCAGATTAGAGAAAGATCGACCTCATCAAAGTTCCGCAGCGTGTCGTCTTCGTCCGAGGCCAAGAGCACGAACCTGACATCCGGCCGATCGGAACGGAAGCGGTTCACGAGGGGCTTCAGCCAACAGGCGATCGCCGCATTGGTGCCCGAACAGGTGATGACGGGAGGGTCGGAGGGAGCGTTGATATTGTTGATCCCGTCGCAAATGATGTCGAGCCCACCACTGACCGCAGTCAGGAGCCGCTGACCATCGGATGTCAGTTCGAGGCTGTTGTGCTTTCGGATGAACAGAGTGACGCCCAGCGATTTTTCGAGGCCGCGGATCTGCTGGCTGATGGCGGCCTGGGTGACGTTGAGCTCGTTTCCGGCAAGGGTAAAGCTCAAATGCTTCGCGGCGACTTCGAAAGTGGCGAACGAACCGAGCGAGGGGAGATAACGGCGTTTGAGCAGCATGCGATAACATCATCGTCCGAGGGATCACCGACACAGGGTCGCACGTCTTTCAGATGCACAAAAGACCAGTCACACAAAGGGCTGAAGCGCGCCGCATGGTTCAAATCCGGTGCGACGCGCTTTGGCAGGTCGTTATCGCAAAACCGCTGCACAGTTTTGCGCGACATGCCTTTAGTGCGAAAAGCCGGCGGCGGTTTCGCTAAGGCTCTTCCCCTTCGTCTCCGGAGCCCACAATTGTGATACCAGAGCGCCGCTGAACACGACCGCCGCAGCAACCAGCATCGTGGTCGAAACGCCGAATTTCTCGACCCCGATCGGCAACAGGAAGGTGCCCAGACCGGCGCCGATCCGGCTGACGGCGGCGGCAAAGCCGGTGCCGACCCCGCGGACCTCGGTGGGGAACACCTCGCCGGGATAGATGCTCGTCAGCGTCCCGTTCATCGCATTCAGGAACGAGAAGACGAGGAAGAGCCCCAGCACGACGGCCGAGGGCGCGCCCGACCACAGACCGATCACCAGGAAGACAACCGTGGTGATCCACTGTGGCGGCACCGTGAACAGACGCCGGCCGGCCTTGTCGATCAACGCCACCGTGACGGCGACCCCGGCCACCGCAACCATCGACAGTCCGACGCCACCGGCAAGCCCGCCATTGAGGCCATATTGCTCCAACACGCTGTCGGCAAAAGTGGCGATCGCAAAATACGGCAGAACGTTGCAGAACCAGAACCACGAAACGAAGGCCGTCATCCGCCAATATTTCACGGAGAATAGGTCGGCGAATCGGCCTTGGCGCACCTCCGCGCTCTCGATGTCCGCCATCTCCTCGGCGCTCTCCAGATATTTGCGGGCGATCGTGCGCGCCTCATCCTTGCGACCCTTGCTCCACAACCAGCGCGGCGATTCAGGCAGGCCAATCCGGGCGAAGAACAGGATGACCGAGATAAAGGTACTTGTTCCGATAATGATCCGCCACGGCATCGGCTCCGGCAGGTTCAAGACGTAACCCACCGTGTAACCGATCATGAATCCGCCGTACCAGGCAAGGATCGTGACGCCCATCAGCCTTCCCCGCAGCCGGGCAGGCGCAAATTCCGACATCAGCGGCCAGCCGACGGAATACTCGGCGCCGATCGCGATGCCCATCAGCAGCCGCACTGCAAACAGCATCGTCACCGTGTCGATGAAGAATTGCATCGCCGAGGCCAGCACGAACAGTCCCATGTCGATCATGAACAGCGGCTTGCGGCCGAATTTGTCGCCGGCCCACCCGCCGAGCGGCGAGCCGATCAGGATCCCGAACAGCGCAGCCGAGGCGATGAGGCCCATATCGATCGTCGTCATTCCCATTTCGGCCTTCATGACAGCCGTCACCGGGCCGATGACCCCGAGAATGTAGCCGTCGAGCAGCATTCCGCCGGTGAGAACGGCAATCATCCTGATCATGAAGCGTCGTTTGAACGCAGCGGTCGTCTCTCCCCTGACAATTGGACCTGAAATAACCGCTTCCGTCTCCAGTGACATAGCTGCCTCCCTTGGTTAGCGAAAAAATTCTTCCTGTTCCTGCGGCATGTGGCAGGGCGGGGTGCCGCATCGGCCCGCCCCGCATTCGTCGGGAGGCGTCTCCTGCACGTGCCGGTTTGGCGCGCATGGAAAGTCCATGGCCAACGCCTGCGTCAAAGCGCGCGATGCGCGTGGCTTTGCGAAAAGCCCGTATTGGCAGACGATGGCAGGCGCGGGGGAACGGCTGACGGCGATGCCCACCGCAATGTGCTGTGTGATCATTTGACGCTCCTCCCGAGCGGCACAACTCCTGGACGACAGGGTCGGGCACATTGCATCTTGCGTATTCGAGGCCGAATTCGGCAAACGAGGATATTCATCGGCGCGGCATAAGGCCCGCCTTATCCTGTCGGATGCTTCGAAGGCTGCCCGCTCCGCCGGTTTCAACTGCGCTGAGAAGGGAGGTACGATGGCGATGTCGGAAAAGATGCGAAGTCAGTCGCTTGCGATGCGCCCGCACTTGGTGTCAGATGACGAGCGAATACCGAAGACGGCACCGGGCCTCCAAAGGCGAGGATCTGCCGGCGCCGCCATCACTTCCTGATTGCTCCCAAATCAACCGAGGTTTCCCATGCGTATCGCCGTCGGTGGCATTCATATTGAATGCAGCACATACAATCCCGTTCTGAACGAAGAGAGGGATTTTCGGGTGTTGCGCGGCGAGGGGTTGTTGGAATCGCCCTACTTTGCTTTCCTCAGAGATTATGATGCGGAATTCCTGCCGACGATCCATGCCCGCGCCATTGCCGGCGGACCGGTTTCGCGTGCCACCTATGAGGCGTTCAAGAGCGAATTCCTCGAACGACTGAAGCCGCTACTGCCGCTCGACGGGCTCTATCTTGCCATGCACGGCGCCATGTATGTGGACGGCATGGAGGATGCCGAGGGCGACTGGATCTGCGCGGCCCGCGCTTTGGTCGGCGACGATTGCACGGTTTCGGCAAGCTATGACCTGCACGGCAACGTCACCCAACGCATCATCGATGCGCTTGATATTTATTCGACCTATCGCACGGCGCCGCATATCGATGTCGAGGAGACAATGCGCCGCTCGGTCTCCATGTTGGTGAGTAGCCTGAAAACAGGCGTGAAGCCGGTCGTTCTCTGGGCGCCGATCCCGGTCGTGCTGCCCGGCGAACGCACCAGCACCGTCGATGAACCCGCGAAGAGCCTCTATGCGATGCTGCCCGAGATCGATGCGATGGCCGGCGTCTGGGATGCATCGCTGATGGTCGGCTACGTCTGGGCCGACGAACCGCGCGCCACCGCTGCCGCGATCATGACCGGCACCGACCGCGCCGTGCTCGAGCGTGAGGCCAAACGCCTCGCCCAGGCCTATTGGGGTGCGCGCGAGGATTTCGTTTTCGGTTGCGAGACGGGCTCTGTCGAAGAATGCGTCGCCAAGGCAATCGCCAGTCCGACTGCTCCCGTCGTGCTCGCCGAATCCGGCGACAACCCGACCGGCGGCGGCGTCGGGGACCGGGCCGATGTCCTGGCCGAATTGATTGCCAAAGATGCTGACGGCGTCGTCTTTGCCGGTATCGCCGAGAAGGCGGCGACCGAAGCCTGTTATGCCGCGGGGGTCGGTGCGGAGCTTGTCTTGAGCGTCGGCGCCTCGCTCGATACCAAGGGCAGCAGGCCGGTCAAGGCGCGCTTCACCGTCAAGTTCCTGTATGAGACCCCCGACCTCGCCGATCGACAGGCGGTCGTTTCGATCGGCGGCATCGAACTCGTGCTCTCGGCCAAACGGCGGCCCTACCACAATATCGCCGACTTCACCCGGCTCGGGCTCGACCCGCATGCGGCCAAGATCATCGTCGTCAAATCGGGCTATCTCTCGCCGGAACTGGCGCCGATCGCCAATCCCAACCTGATGGCGCTGTCGGAGGGCGTGGTTGATCAGTTCGTCGAGCGTCTGCCGCGGCTGCGCAAGCAGCATCCGACCTATCCGTTCGACAAGGATTTTGCCTTCGAGCCGCAGGTCTTCCTCTCCGCGCGCTCGCCACAGGCTTGAGTCCCAGCGATCCGAACGATCGGGGCGGGCACCGATACGGCGAGCTATGCAACCGCAGCGGCGGCCGTCAGGATCAACCTGGTGACCGGTGTCCACACCGGCGAAGCCGCCGGTGACACCTTCAACAGTATCGAGGCGTTTATCGGCTCGAACCTCAATGACACGTTCTTTGCCTCCGCAACGGCCGACAGGCCGCCGGCGAAGGTGACGATGAAATCCGCATTTCGCTGACCAGCTACACCATGGCGGGTTATGCCAACTTCGAGCGCCTGACCTTCACCGGAACCGGCAACGCGGTCCTGACGGGTAATGCCGGCGATAACATCATCACCGCCGGCACCGGAAACGACACGCTCACCGGCGGTGACGGGGCCGACATACTTAACGGTGGCGATGGAATTGACACAATCAGTGGCGGCAACGGGGATGACCAGCTTTACGGTGGTATCGGCGACGATATTCTCTCCGGCGGCGCGGGCGCCGACCAGTTTTTCGGAGGCGTCGGAGACGACACCGCAAGCTACATCGACAGCTCGGCCGCGATGACCTTCAACCTGGCAACCGGCGTGTTCTCGGGGATCGGAGGGGGCGATACCTTCGACAGTATCGAGGTAATCGCGGGTTCGAATTTCGGGGACACATTCATCGCCAGTGCCAATGCGGATCGGATTAATGGCGGCGCCGGCGTCGACATGATTATGCTGAAGCCAGCTCGGCATCAATCTGCTGACCGGCACTCACACAGGGCTCGCGACAGGGGACGCCTTTACGAATGTCGAGGTTGTGCAAGGCACAGCTTTAACGATTCCTTTATTGGAGATAACGGCTCTAATATCCTCATCGGCGGCGCCGGTGCAGATTCGCTCGACGGCGGCCTCGGAGTCGATAGCGTCTGGTATCTCACAAGTTCCTCTGGCGTGAACCTGGATCTGGCGAACGGAATTTTGAGCGGCGGTGACGCAGCTGGCGACACATACACCAACATTGAACGTTTTATTGGTTCGAATTTCAATGACACACTAACCGCCGGCGTGACCGCCATAAGGCTTGAGGGCGCCGGCGGGAATGACACAATCAACGGAGGTGCTGGCGCGGATGTCCTCTTCGGTGGCACGGGTACGGATATCGGTGAAGCTGGACCGGCGTCCAACACTACGCAAGCGGATACAATTTCTGGCGGTGACGGCAACGATGAGATTTACAGCGCCGGGAACAATCAAGGCGTATCGTTCAACTATGGGACCGGTATTGATGCCGGAACAGTAATCAACGGTGATGGGGGGAATGACACGATCGTTGTGAGCACCGCCACCGCTTTCGGCGGTCTTGGAGACGATACGATTACGATCTGGGACGCAGGGATTGCCGACGGTGGAGCCGGAAACGATGTTCTCAACGGACAATTCATCGGCTTCGAGCTTTATGGTGGTGACGGTTCCGACATTCTCAACATGAAGCTAGGCAGAGGTTTTGCCGACGGCGGAAACGGCGGCGATACTTACCACACGAACACCGTCCTCCAATCGACAATTAAAGATACGGGTGTCGGAGGCAGCGACTTTGTTTTCCTCGATCGTATTCAATCGGCGGCAGACTTGGATCAAGTGAGAATTGGAAACGATCTTATTCTTCAGTCACATGCTGATGCCTCGTCACCGGACACCACATATGCGAATGCCAAGGTGATCTTGGAAGATTGGTACGCTGGTGCAAATTCGATTGAGATCTTCGTGTTTGTTGATGGCTCCCAAGTTTCGGGCTCCTTGTTGGGTTGAGTCCAGCTTGATGCAAGGCAACTGTGCAATTGTATTGTTGCCTTGCATTTTCCGTAACCGCGCCCCTAGCGAAGCTTTCTAAGCAGTTACGATAGCAACCATTCTCATAGGAGGACTGATTGGTCTCATCAGTAGGCTCATTCGGTGCGGGGGCCGATTACTTTCGAAATCTCCGTTTGTCAGGAACAACGACTGCCGTTCAGGCACGCGAAGACGTCGCGGCGCAAGTTCGAACCGCTGCGCAAAGCGGAGCCTCGACGAAAGAGCTCGAGCAGATTGTCGGCCGTGCCGGTCCGCCGAGCTACAGTGAAGAAGAACTGGTCGCCAACGAAAATGAGATCAACGACCGGGAATCACTAAAAGAGAAACTACGTGCGGGCATTGTTGATCCCGACGAGGAACTCAAGGTGAAGGCTGCATTGGTCTATCCCTCGTCCTGGCCTGACGAGCAAAAGCTGGAAGCTGCTAGGACAGCACAAGCTAACGGCAATCTGGACATTGCGGTTGAAAGTAGGCTCAACGCCCAAAGACCGCACACATTGCGCGAGATGCAGAAACTAACGGACCCGAGCAGGTTCGCAAATGTTGTGTGGAAGAAGCTGCCTCCAGGGGCAGCTAAACCTCTCACGCCCGAGATGAAAGCCGAGCTGACCGCGCGTGATGCCCATGCCGCACAGCTCGTGGCCGACGCTAGCGCACAGCGAGAAACTAATCCCGGCCTCTATTCAAACAACGTCGAAAATAGCACGATGTTCGAAACCAATGTAGCATCGCTCGACGAGTCTAGGGTCATGTCGCGTATAAGCTACATCACGAACCTCATCCAAAGTGGTGAGGCGGAAAAATATTCATTTCGGGGTGGTAACGGTGATGAAACCACGACCTCAATCCATCAATTTCTCTATTGGCTACAGCAACGAGCAAAAACGTTCGAGAGCGATGGAACCTACTCGCCGGAAATGTTTAAATAGCCACGAAAATGATCGTCCGTGACAACGGGAGCGAGTTCACCAGCAACGCGATCCGGAATGGACGGACAAGACTAAGGTGGACTGGCACTACATTGAGCCTGGCAAACCCATTCAGAACGCTTTCATCGAAAGCTTCAATGGATGCTGCGAGACGAGTTCTTAAATGGAACCCTCTTCTCGTCACTGACCCACGCTCGCTCCGCGCTTTCGAACTGGCGCGGCGATTACAACGATCACCGACCGCCCTCCGGCCTCGGCTGGCTGACACCTGCCCAGACCGTCAACCCGCGACGTGATGCGGTGCTGCGCAGCCGAAATGGCTCCGCACCGCAACCCGCCGCTACCGCCCCGAACAAAGCAACCCAAAACCGCTGGGGCGCACTTCAAACTGGAAAAAACTTGGGGGCAAGGTCACGGCGGCCGGCTTGTTACTATGGGGTTGACGTTTTGGGCCAGGAAGATCGCATAATGGACGAAGGGAACCGCCTTGAGGCGAATAGAAAAAGTGCTGCTTGCAGAGCACACAGGAAATTCGCACTAGCGGCCCGCGTGCGAATCCATTCAAGACTCAAATAAGGAAGTCGGACGTTGCCCGTCGTTAGAAAGCCTATCGGCAAATATGGATTTGGGCGGCATTGAATAATCGGGAAAAATCGTTCGGCGTAACGTTGGAGGCTCATTCACCCCAGCCAATACCTGGCCCCCGGGCCTTTGCGCCCGGCCACGTCGGCAGGGTTCGCCAAGCGGCATCGGTCGATCGACAGGCAGCCGCAACCGATGCATTCGCCAAGCCCGGACCGCAGGCGCTGCAACTCGGCTATGCGTTGGTCGATACGTTTTGCCCACGCGCTCGACAACCGCGACCAATCCCGACGTGACGGTAGCCGATCGGCCGGCAGCTTGGCGAGCTCGGCGCCGATCTCCTCAAGCGTCAACCCGATCCGCTGTGCAAAGACGATGAAAGCGATCCGCCGCAATGCGGACCGGTGGTAGCGTCGATGTCCCGAGCCGGCGCGCTCGGATGCGATCAACCCACGCTCCTCATAGAAGCGCAGAGCTGATGAGGCAACGCCGCTGCGTCGCGACACGTCGGTGATGGTCAGCATCGGATCCATGCATAAATAAAAGCACGAAGCTCTCTTGACTTCAAGTTCACTTGAACTCGTAGCAGTTACGCGTACCCATTGAAGGAGCACCGCAATGCAGGCGAATATCGATCTTCAAGGACTTCGCGTAGGGATCACCGGCGGCACTTCCGGTCTCGGACTGGCGCTTGTGCGGCAGCTTGCCGAGAAAGGTGCGAGCGTTGCCTTCGTCGCCCGCACCGCCGCGAATGTCGGACGCGTCGCAGCCGAGACGGGCGCGCACGGCATTGTCGCCGACATCGGCAAGAAGGAAGACATCTATCCGATCGCGATGCAGATCAGTGCCAATCTTGGCGGCGTCGACGTCCTGATCAACAATGCATCGAGCCTCGGTCCTGTGCCTCTGGCGCTTCTTGCCGACACGGAGTGCGAGGAGCTGGAAGCGGCCCTCGTAGTCAACCTTCTCGGCGCCTTCCGGCTGACGAAAGCCCTGTTCGGTGCGCTTGCCACGTCGGCGCGCGAGGGCCGCGGCGCGCTGGTGATCAACATCTCCAGCGACGCGGCGGTCAACGCCTATCCCGGCTGGGGCGCATATGGCGCGAGCAAGGCAGCGCTTGCCCATCTGACGGCAATCTGGGACTCGGAGTCGAACCCAGATGGAATAAGGTTTGTTGCCCTCGACCCGGGCGATATGGACACCCCGCTGCACGCGCTGGCGCTCCCAGACGCCGATCGGTCGACCTTGAAAGATCCGGAACTGGCCGCTGCCGAGATCATCGAAAAGATGCTCGACGCGTTGCCGAGTCACGATGCTCTTACCGCCGGAGCCCACGCGTGATCGCCGCTGATCGCCTCGATCGGCAATCGGCCAGGCTGCTCGTCGTGGAGGCGGACGGCACGATGCGTGACCTGCCGCGGGCTAACCTCGGGACGTTGTTCGATCCTGGCGATCTGGTTGTCGCCAACGACGCTGCGACCTTGCCTGCCAGCCTTCACGGCACGCATCTCCGATGTGGAAAGAAAATCGAGATCCGCTTGGCCAGCTGGCTGTCAGCTTCCGCTCCAGTCCGCTTCCTTGCGATCGTCTTCGGCTCTGGTGATCACCGCACCCGCACGGAAGATCGGCTGCCGCCGCCTGCGCTGTCATCAGGCGATCGCCTCCAGCTCGGCCCACTTGAAGCCAGGGTCGAGCGCGTTCTCGACCATCCTCGCCTTGTCGAGCTCAGCTTCGAAGGCACCCGAGCAGCCATGTTTACAGGACTGGCGCAGCATGGCAGGCCGATTCAATACGCGCATGTTCCCGAGCCGCTGGCACTGTGGGATGTTTGGACGAGAATTGCCGCCCGGCCGATCGCGTTCGAGGCGCCATCGGCTTCCCTCGCGCTCGACTGGCGCACACTGCAAGCTTGGCGTCGGCGCGAGATCGGTTTTGCAACACTCACGCATGCCGCGGGCATTTCTTCCACCGGCGATCCCGCACTCGACTCGCGCCTTCCCTTCGACGAGCCGTACCACATCGCTGAATGTACCGTGGCGCAGGTAGCGCGGGCGCAGCTCAGGGGCAGCCGCATCATCGCGATCGGCACGAGCGTCGTGCGCGCACTTGAAGCAGCCGCCAATCCCGATGGCAGCGTGCGTGCCGGAGATGGTATTGCGAAAGGGCGCATCGCATGTGGCACTCCGCTCCGCGTCGTCGATGCGGTTCTCACTGGTGTCCACCAGCCCGGCGAAAGCCATTTCGAGCTGTTGCGCGCCTTCGCGGACGACGGCCTCCTCGCCAATGCCTCCACCGCTCTAACTGCATGCGGTTACCGTGCACATGAATTCGGCGATTCCATGCTGCTCAACCGTCAACCGCCACTTTATTGGCGCGAACCTTAGATGGATAGAGCAGTTTGCATCGCCGTTCCTTGGCTGGCCGGCCGGCACTGAAGCGTCGCGTAAGGCCGGTTGGAACATCGGCGCGCTCGCGCAAGGTGGTGCTCGGCGCCATCATGATCAATGGCAGGATTCAGTAGGAGGCCGACGTGGAACACCTCGTCGCTAAGTAGATCTTCGATCTCTCGGCCGATCTGTCGTGCCTGCCGGGCGCGACAGTGAATTCTGGCCGCTGACCGGACGCGGCGGCGACGTGTTCGCGCACCGTTCTTCAGGCAGCCCGGATTCTCGCGAATGGCCGGCGCCGGGGCTTCGGCTGAGAGATATGTTTGTGCCGGACCTTCGATATCGATACCCTGAAGATCAAGGGCAGGAATTTTCAGTAGATTTGCTGCTGACTAATGGTAGCCACGGCGCAGCGGTGGTTCGATTCCCATCAAGGCGTCTAATTGCCGCCAGCGCCTTTGCCGCACTTAACCGTTAGCGATCCCTGCCTTCTTGATCGACGAGGCAGGTCGGGATTCATGGATTCGAGCAGGATAGCGACTGCGAGATGATCCGAGAGCAGGCATGCTGTTTGGCTGCCTGCGACAGGTGAGGCCTACGACTCGCAGTCACCGTTGCGGCGTGGGAGCGCTATCAACGAGTACGGCGGCAGGTTCGCGGTCTTCGAACGCACCGGTCGCGGCGGCGGTCGTGGCCAAGCGGTGACGGTTAATGCTGCAGCGATTGCTTCATGGCAAGAGATCGTATCGGTCTCCTTGGGAGTTCAGCAACTTCAGGCGGAGTGGGGAAGCCTTGGAACCAGGAGCTATGTACATGTGAAACTTTCACGGATAGATCTTCCGTCCTGGTCTACACTTCAAACGTTGAGTTTCAAATGGACAGGCTAGCCTCTATGACGGTCTTTGTGAAAGCTGTTGAGCTCGGCTCCATTTCAGCTGCGGCTCAGGAACTCAACCTATCATCCCAACTCGCCGGCAAGCACCTGAGAGCGCTGGAGCAGAGCCTTGGTATCAAGCTTCTGAATCGCACTACGCGAAGGCAGCATCTGACCGACAGTGGCCAATTGTTCTATGAGCGAGCCAAGAACATTCTCGCAGAGCTGGAAGCCGCCGAATCGTTGATGGCAGAAACGCGGTCTGTTCCGCGAGGGAGGCTTCGCATCAGCGCACCCATAACCTTCGGTAGCCACGCGCTTGCACCTGCAATACCGCAATATCTGAAGCGGTATCCGGAGGTTTCCATTGACCTCAATCTGACGAACCGCACTGTGGATTTGGTGGAGGAAGGATTCGACGTCGTCTTTCGGACCGGGGAGTTGCGTGACAGCACGCTTGTAGTCAGCGCGCTAGCGCCACTTCGCCTCGTGCTCTGCGCCGCACCCGAATACTTGAAATCAGCGGCAGAACTCTCAAAACCGGAGCATTTGCAGGAGCATGAATGCCTCGTATTCACGCACACCTCTCTGCGAACGCAATGGTCATTTGACGGACCATTCGGTAGAGTTTCAGTGCCAATATCAGGACGATTTTCAGGTGACAGCGGTGAAGCACGCGCTGCCGCCGTGGCGGGGATGGGTGTACTGCTCCAACCCCTAGAGCTTGTGTCGAACGAATTGGACACCGGGCGGCTGGTGAGGCTCTTACCTGAATATGAGGCGCAATCCCGCCAGCTGCATTTGCTATACGCGCCCGACAGACGAATGACCCCAAAGTTGCGCAGCTTCTTGGAGTTTGCTCTTGAGAGGTTCGGCTCGAGGCACGGCAAGCGCTCAAGGGCTGAGCCATGATCACCACTGCTTGCGCTCGGCGCCGAGTTTGCGGCCGAGGCGCGAATCGTAAAATGCGCCGTCGAAGCCGCGACGAAAGACGAGCACTCAGACCCTGAGGACGAGGGCGGAAGACGCAGACCGCAAGGTTAGTTCTGCGGGAAAGCGCTCTATTTGAAACACACAGGCCCCAGTGTTGTAACTGTAAAGCTATTTATCCTAGCTCGTTTCAAATGCATAACCTCGGCGTCCCAGCCATAGCGGCTCTTTATATCGGAGAGATCTAAACGGCAGCTGCGTGAAGCATTGCCCGGAGTGAACCCATCACTCGGCAATCACCTTTGCCCATGGACAAGAACCTCAAACCGGTCGGCGAAAATGCCGATCAAAAACAATGCGAACACAAGTTGGCTACGCGACCGAATGGTTTCGCCCATTGTGTTTTTTTTCTGGAGAATGAGATGATGTCTTTTGTCAAGAAAGCAGCTCTTGCTACCGCACTGGCCAGTAGCGCGATGAGCGCGAGTGCGGCCACGACCGGCACGCCCGCCAAAGGCGAGCCCATCGTTGTTCTGGTTCACGGCGCCTTCTCTGATGGCTCGGCATGGAGCAAGGTCATCCCGCTCCTCCAGGCCCAGGGCCTGAAGGTTGTGGCCGTCCAGAACCCATTGACATCGCTCGCCGACGATGTTGCCACGACGAAGCGAGCGCTTGAGGCACAGACGGGTCCGGTCGTGCTCGTTGGCCACTCTTACGGCGGTGTGGTGATCACCGAAGCAGGAAGTGATGAGCATGTTAAGTCTCTCGTCTATGTCGCTGCTTACGCGCCTGGCGAAGGCCAGTCGATTGCTGATTTGAACAAGGACTATCCCACGCCGGCCGGGTTTTCGGAACTCGTCGCGGATAAGAGGGGTTTTCTGACGCTGACCCGCAATGGTGTTGCGAAGTACCTGGCACAGGATGTCTCACCCGAGCAGGCCGCGCTGATGGAGGCAACTCAAAAGCCGACCAATGGAAAGAATTTCGAGGAGAAAGTCGGCGTGCCGGCGTGGAAGACAAAGCCGTCCTGGTACATTGTCGCCGAGCATGACTTCATGCTGCAGCCGGCGCTCCAGAAGGTATTGGCAAAGAACATTTCGGCACATGTCGTAACTCTGTCGTCGAGCCATACCCCCCAGATCTCCCAGCCTGCCGAGGTTGCGAAGGTCATTCTTGAGGCGGTTGCGGAAGTGGCGAAGAAATAGCCAGACGACGACGCAGGCACCTCGAAGGTCGCCTGCGTCTTTGCGCGCTTAACAACGGGCAGGGCGGGCGATTGACGCGAGCGGGCACCAACGATGCGAATGCCTCTCGCGCCTTGCTTGCGTGCATCCGATATGTGCCTGTATAAGGCACATATTGAGGACGTCATGAATACCCGCTTCGCAGTTGCCACGCACATCCTGACATTTCTTCAGTCCCAAGAGGGATCTCCCGCGTCGTTAGAGCTAATCGCGTCAAGCGTTAACACCAATCCGACGCTCATCCGGCGGCTCCGGAGATGATTTCCCAAGGAGGATGTTCGGCATGACCGGATTGACCACCCGACCTGAAATTCTCGGCACTTTCGGCGTCGTCACCTCGACGCACTGGATCGGCTCTGCGGTCGGCATGAGCATTCTCGAAAAGGGTGGCAACGCCTTCGATGCGGCGGTGGCGACCGGCTTCGTGCTGCAGCTCGTCGAGCCGCATCTCTGTGGCCCCGGCGGCGACCTGCCGGCGGTGATCTATTCGAAGAAGAAGGACAAGGTCGAGGTCATCTCAGCCCAGGGGTCAGCACCCGCCGGCGCGACGATCGAACACTATACCGGGGAAGGCCTGACGCTGATCCCCGGCGACGGCCTGCTGGCGACGGTCATTCCTGGCGCCTTCGACGGCTGGATGCTGATGCTGCGCGACTACGGCACGATGAGCGTGCGCGAGGTGCTGGAACCGGCGATCTATTATGCCGAGCACGGCCATCCGCTGCTGCCGCGGGTCTCGGCGACCATCAAGGGGCTTGCGGCCTTTTTCGAAAAGGAATGGCCCACCTCCCACGAAGCCTGGCTGCCAGGCGGCAGCGTTCCCGAAGCGCAGGCGAATTTCCGCAATCCGATGCTGGCGCAAACCTGGAAGCGCGTCATTGCCGAAGCCGAGGCAAAGCGCGGTCGGGAAGCACAGGTGGAAGCGGCTCGCGACGCCTTCTATCGCGGCTTCATCGCCGAGAAGATCGACGCCTACCTGAAGACCGCCGAAGTGATGGATGCCAGCGGCAACCGCCACAAGGGGGTACTGACCGCAAGCGACATGGCCAACTGGTCGGCGACGATCGAGGAACCGCTGACCTATGATTATCACGGCTGGACCATCGCCAAAACAGGGCCCTGGGGTCAGGGGCCGGTCTTCCTGCAGACCCTGTCGATCCTGAAGGGGTTCGACCTCGCCGCGATGAGACCGAATGGCGCCGATTTCGTTCATACCGTCGTCGAGGCGATGAAGCTCGCCTTTGCCGACCGCGAAGTCTATTACGGCGACCCGAATTTTTCGGAAGTTCCCGTCGCGCATCTGCTGTCGGAGAATTACGCTGCCGAACGCCGCAAACTGGTCGGCGCGGACGCCTCCTTCGATCTTCGCCCCGGCATCATTCCGGGTTTCGAAGCGCAGCATGATCTGACGACGAAGATGCTCGGCGTCAATTCGCAGACCGGCGCCGTCTACGAGCCGACCATGGCGCATCTATCCGAAAAGCGCGGCGACACCGTGCATATCGACGTGATCGACCGTGACGGCAACATGGTCTCCGTCACGCCGTCCGGCGGCTGGCTGCAGTCTTCGCCAACCGTGCCCGGCCTCGGCTTCTGCCTCAATTCCCGCGCGCAGATGTTCTGGCTGAAGCCTGGCCTGCCAACATCGCTTGCTCCGGGAAAACGGCCGCGCACGACGTTGACGCCGTCCCTCGGCCTCTATGAAGGCCGCCCGACCCTTGCCTTCGGCACGCCGGGCGGCGACCAGCAGGAGCAGTGGCAGCTTTCCTTCTTCCTGCGCCATATCCATCACCAGCTGAACCTGCAGGCGGCGATCGATCAACCGCTCTTTCATACCGCTCATTTTCCGAGCTCCTTCTATCCGCGCAGCCGCGAACCCGGCAGCCTGATAGCGGAAGAGAATTTCGGTCGGGATGTGCTCGAGGCGCTCGCCCGAAAGGGCCACAAGCTGACGATCACCGATCCTTGGACGATCGGCCGGCTGACGGCCGCACGACGCGATGCCGACGGGCTGATGCGCGCCGCAGCCACCCCGCGCCTCATGCAGGCCTATGCTGTCGGACGATAATGGGCTGCTTTCCAGAGCGCCCCCGTAGGCAACAAGTATTGCCTGACATAGACTGTGCCGGTGCGGCGCGCGGCGGTGCTTTTGCTGCACCGCTTATATGACTTATGCTAGATATTAATTCACCGATAATTGTTAACGACCGACCGCCTCCGTTTGTGTTCTCTTATCCCTGCGAATCAAAAAGGTTTGATTTGCTCGGGGACGACCACCATGTTCAAGCATGGGTCGATGCAACAGTTGGGTAGGAGCCTATGCTGCAACGGATCGAAGACATTGATGCAGCCCTCATCGACAGGTTGCAGCATTCGGCTTTCAAGTACTTCCTGAAATATTCCAATCCCGAAAATGGCCTGGTGGCCGATACCTCGATCGCCGGCGTGCCGGCGAGCATCGCGGCCGTCGGCTTCGCCCTTTCCTCCTACCCCGTTGCCGTCGAGCGGTGCTGGATCAGCCGCAAGGAAGCGGCCGAGCGCACGGTCAATACACTGCGTTTCTTCGCCGAGGCGCGCCAGGGCGACGAGCGCCATGCGACCGGCCATCGCGGTTTCTTCTACCATTTTCTCCACATGGATAGCGGCAATCGTGCCTGGAACAGCGAGCTTTCGACCATCGACACGGCGCTGCTCATCGCCGGCGTGCTGACCTCAGCGCAATATTTCAATCGCGAAGACGAGACCGAGACTGAAATCCGTGAGCTCGCGACCTTCATCTACGAACGCGTCGATTGGCGCTGGGCGCTGAACAAGGGCGACACGATTTCCATGGGCTGGAAGCCTTCGTCGGGCTTCCTGCGCTGGCGTTATCACGGTTTCGACGAGGCGATCATTCTTTATGCGCTGGCACTCGCCTCGCCGACGCATCCCGTGCCGCAGTCGAGTTACGACGCCTTCACATCGAGCTATTCCTGGATGACGTTCGGCGACCAGCCGTATCTCTATGCCGGCCCGCTTTTCATTCATCTCTTCTCGCATGCCTGGATCGATTTCCGCAGCATCCAGGACAAACCGATGATGGAACGCAACTGGGACTATTTCCGCAACACCCAGGTCGTCATCAACATGCAGCGCGACTACGCCGAGCGCAATCCCGGCGGTTTCGTCGGTTACAACAGGAATGTCTGGGGCTTTACCGCCTGCGACGGTCCACCGCCGACGCGGCGCATGCGTGGCGGCCGGCAGCCGAAGGTTCTGGGTTATGCCGCCCGCGGCGCCCCGCTCGGACCCGATGACGGCACGATCGCACCCTGGGCCGCACTCGCCTGCCTGCCCTATGACCGGCAGGCGGCTCTCGACGGCACCAAGGCGCTTTTGACCACCTATCCGAACCTGCTGCTGGAAGGCGGCTTCCCCGGCGGCTTCAATCCGACCGTGCAGACCAAACGTCCGGAGGGCTGGGTGGACGACCGCACCGTCGGCATCGACCAGGGCCTTGTCGTCATGACCATCGAAAACGAGCGTTCCGACTTCATCTGGAAGCTGATGCGACAATCGCCGGTCATCCGCCTCGGACTTGAGCGCGCCGGCTTTACCGGCGGCTGGCTCGAGGGCATCGAGCCGCAAGAGCTGGTGCGCCGGGTCGGTTAGCCCGCGTGTCCGATAGGACGCGCAGGCTCTATTGTTCAGCGCTCGAAGACGTGCGCCTTGCCTGATATATCCAGGCGAACGAGATCGCCTCGCGAAGGAAGGGCGACGCTCGAGGTCTTGATCCGGATCGGCGGCAGGGCAACGCCGTCGAGCGAAACGGCGACGGTGCAGACCGCGCCACCGAATTCCACCTCGACAACCCGTCCGCCGTAGTCGCGATCGCTTTCATCGGCAACGACGCGGATCTGCTCGGGCCGCAGCATGATTTCCGCCTTGCCCTGACGGCTGCCTTCGACGGCGACATGGCCGAGGGCGCAGTCGGCAAGGCCGTTCCTTATAATGGCCGGAAGCAGCACGGCATCGCCGAGGAACAGCGCCGTCTCGCGATCCCTGGGATGCAGATACAGGGTTTGCGGTGATCCCGCCTGGATCAGTCGCCCTTCCCTGAGAACCGCGACCTGATCGGCAAAACTCAGTGCCTCTTCCTGATCGTGCGTTACGAGAACGGCGGTAATGCCGGCCGCCTGCAGGACACGCGCGACAGCCTTGCGCATGTTTTCCCGCAAGCCGGTGTCGAGCGCCGAGAAAGGTTCGTCGAGCAGCATCAGCCGCGGCTTGCGGCCGAGCGCGCGGGCGAGCGCCACGCGCTGCTGTTGGCCCCCGGAAAGCTGATGCGGGCGCCGCGCCAGCATGCCGCGGTCGAGCTCGACCATATCGAGCAGTTCGGCGATGCGCTGGTCACGATCGGCAGCACCCCGTTCGAAGCCGAAGCCGATATTCTCAGCCACGCTCAAGTGCGGGAACAGCGCGCCATCCTGGGAGACGATGCCGATGCCCCGTTTGTGAGCCGGCACCGCCGCCGGGCCATCGGCCAGCACGTCGCCATCCAATGTCACCCTGCCGGCATCGGCTTGCTCGAAGCCCGCGATGATGCGCAGCAGGGTCGTCTTGCCCGAGCCGGACGGCCCGATGACGGCGGTGCGGCTGCCGGCCTGGACATCGAGCGAAATATCCTTCAGCGCCTGGACGGGCCCGTAGCGCTTGCTGATGTTTTCGATCGTAAGCAGCGTCATTAGCCGGCGGTCCGTTTCGATTGCGTAAAAAGCGTCAGGGTGAGCGGTAGCGACAGCACGACCATCATGAAGGCGTAAGGGGCGGCCGAGACATAATCGATCTCGCTCGTCAGCGACCAGAATTTCGTCGCCAGCGTATCGACGCCGTTTGGCGAGAGCATCAGCGTCGCCGTGAGTTCGTTAGTAATGCCAAGTGCGGTCAAGGCGATGCTGGCAGCGGCGCCCGGTGCGGCAAGCCGCATGGTGATCTGCCGCACCGCCTGACCCGGGGTGCGGCCGAGGCCCATCGCGGCGCGCTCCAGCTCCACTGGCGCCTGAGCGATGCTGGCGCGTAAGCCGACCATGGCACGGGGCAGGAAAAGCATCACATAAGCGACGACCAGCGTTGCGAAGGTCTGATAGAGCGGCAGCACGAGACGCACGGTGATCGTCACCAGCGCCAGCGCCACGACGACGCCGGGCAGCGAGCCGACATAATAGTGGCAGGCTTCGAGCACGCGCTGGAAACGGCCGGGCGCGCGCACGGAGAGCCAGGCCATGGGGGCTGCGGCAATCGTCGCCAGCACGCCGCCGGCAAGAGCGAGCGCCATCGTCTGCAGGAAGGCACTGCCGACCTCGATGCGCCAGATCTCGCTGCCGCCGAGATAGAGCCAGCGGCCGAGTGTCATCAACGGCACGCCGAGCGTCAGCACCGCCAGGACGACAGGCAGCAAGATGGCCGGCACCACGAACCAGCCGAGACGCCGGCGATCGGCCGGACGCGGCGAGCCAGGGCCGACGCGGGCATAACGTTCGTTGCCACGCAGCAGCACTTCGAGGCCGAGCAGGAAAAGACAGCAGGCAACGAGCACGCCGCCGAGCATGTTGGAGGCCGGGCTGTTGTAGGAGGATTGGAACTGGTCGACGATCGCGGTTGCGAAAGTATCGAACCGAATCATGACAAACAGGCCGTATTCCGACAGCAGATGCAGCGCAATCAGCAGCGAGCCGCCGCAAATGGCAAACCTCAACTGCGGCAGCACGGTGCGGAAGAAGACGCGCCAGGGGTCGAGGCCAAGGGAGGCGGCGGCATCCTCGATGGCCGGATCGAGACGGCGTAGCGCTGCGGCAACCGGCAGATAAAGGAATGGATAGTAGGCGATGATAGAAACGAAGACGCCGCTCTGCAGCCCGCGCATGCCGGGAATGAGGCTGACCCAGGCATAGCTGTGCACGAAGGCCGGCACCGCGAGCGGCGCGATCGCCAGCCAGGCCCAGAGCCTCGCGAACGGGATATCCGTTCGTTCGGTCAGCCAGGCAAGCGTCACGGCCAGGGCGATCGACAGTGGAATGGTGGCCGATTCCAGGAGAACCGTATTGATGAGGAGTTCGCCGACACGTGGCCGGAAGACGAGCGTTTTCACCGTTTCCCAGCCGACATCGTAAGTGATCCAGCCGATGAAGCCGAGCGGCACGAGACTGAAGATCGCGATGACGGTCGCGAGAAGCATCACGGGCGCGTGCGGCATGCGCCGGCGCGGCAATAGCATTCGCGGAGCCTTCGGCGCGACCGGCGCCTGATTGCCGGCTACGAAAAATCTGTTGTCCTGCAGCAAGGCCGGTGCCTTCATACGCTGAAAAAGGAAGGCAACCGTCTTGGAAAGACAGTTGCCCGATCCCGTCATGCCCTAAGGTTTTCTTGAGCCAAAAGCAATAGTTTTGGCTGCTGCAAGCCTGCGGCAGAAAGCCCGAAGCCTCTCCCGCGTAAGTGCTACAATACGTAGAAAGCCTAAATCAGACCTGCCGCCGTCATCAATTCCACGACCTTCTTGCTGTCCAGCGTCGAAGCTTCGACCTTCGGCGCATTGAGGTCGGCAAGCGGAACGAGCTTGTCGTTGGAAGGAGCGTCCTTGCCGACGGCATATTCATAGGACGTGCCGTTCTTCAGGACCGTCTGGCCTGCTTTGCTGGTGACGAATTTCAGGAAAGCCTGCGCTTCCTTCATGTGCTGTGTGGACTTCAGGACGCCGCCGCCCGAAACGCTGACGAAAGCGCCCGGATCCTGGTTCTTGAAGTAATGCATGCCGACATTCTTGCTGTTCTCGCCGGTCTTCGCCTGATCGCCGAACCAGTAGTAGTGATAGATGACCGCGCCTTCGACTTCTCCAGCATTGACGGCCTTCATCGCGACGCTGTTACCCTTGTACGGCGTCGCGTTGTCCTTGAGGCCCTTCAGCCATGCCTTGGTGGCGTCTTCGCCCTTCAGTTGCAGCAGGGCGGCGACGATCGCCTGGAAGTCGGCGCCGGCTGGCGCTGCACCCCAGCGGCCCTTCCAGGCGGGATCGGCGAGGTCGAGAAGCGACTTCGGCAGCTTGTCTTCGCTGAGCTTCGTTTTGTCATAGGCAAAGACCGTCGTGCGGGCGGCAATGCCGGTCCACATGCCGTCGGCAGGACGATACTGCTCCGGAACCTGATCCAGTGTTTCCTTTTCGACCGGGGCGAAGAGGCCGGCGCCGTCGACCAGCGTCATGGCGGGCGAATTCTCGGTCAGGAAAACATCGGCGGGGGATGCGTCGCCTTCCTGAATGATCTGGTTGGCGAACTGCATGTCGCTGCCCTGGCGCATGGTCACCTTGATGCCTGTCTCCTTGGTGAAGGCATCGATCCATTCGCGGCCCAGGCTTTCGTGCTGCGCATTGTAGACGACGAGACCTTCATCCTGCGCATTGGCGCCGCCTGCGAGCACCGTGGCGGAGAGAAGCGACGCGGCGAGCGTCAGCACATGGGAAAAACGGTTAAAAGCAATAGTCATGATGGCCTCCATGGCGATGTCACCCAGACGGGATAAGAGGCGTATATTTTTCTTGACTGGCTATTTCAAGTTTCGTCGCCGAGAAAAAAGCATCACGATATCTTGACCCGATAATTCAGATCGCCAGGAATAAACTCGATGGTGCCAAAAAGGCGACGCTCTGCCAGCGTCGCCCTCGTTTGCTGACAAAGTCTGCTCCGTCGTGCTCGGCTTTGTGCCGAGCATCTAGCCACCGCAGTTTCTTTTCAGAAAATCGTCTATTTTCAGATGTTTAATTGCCGTCGCAGATCCTCGGGCACAAGGCCGAGGATGACGTCGCGGTTTTTGAGTGGTTTGTCAGCAGCCAAAAGGCGATGCTCTGCCAGCGTCGCCTTTCCAGCGATTTTGCTCATTCGACGTCGAACTTGACGCCTTGCGCGAGCGGCAGTGTGCTGCCGTAATTGATCGTGTTGGTGGCGCGGCGCATATAGGCCTTCCAGGCATCGGAGCCGGATTCGCGTCCGCCGCCGGTCTCTTTTTCACCGCCGAATGCGCCGCCGATTTCGGCGCCCGAAGGCCCGAGGTTGACGTTGGCAATGCCACAATCCGAGCCTCGCGCCGAGACGAAAGTTTCGGCCTCGCGCATGTCGTTGGTGAAGATCGACGACGACAATCCCTGCGGCACGGCATTGTGCAGCGTCAGCACCGCGTCGAAATCGCTGTATTTCATGACGTAGAGAATGGGCGCGAAGGTCTCGTGCTCGACCGGGCCGGTCTGATCCGGCATTTCGACGAGCGCCGGGCGAACGTAGAAGGCATCGGCCGAACCATTGTCGACGCGTTCGCCGCCGGTCACCTTGCCGCCGGCCGATGCCGCCTGACCAAGGGCTGCCTGCATCTTCTCGAAAGCCTGGCCGTCGATCAGCGGGCCCACCAGTGTGCCTGTTTCGAGCGGATTGCCGATGGTAACGGAGCCATAGGCCTTCTGCAGGCGCGGCACCAGCTGGTCGTAGACGCTTTCATGGACGAAGAGACGGCGCAGTGTCGTGCAGCGCTGGCCGGCCGTTCCCATGGCGGAGAAGGCGACGCCACGCAGCGTCAGGTCCAGATCGGCGCTCGGGCAGACGATGGCGGCATTGTTGCCGCCGAGTTCGAGAATGGCGCGGGCAAAACGCTGCGACAAGCGCGGGCCGACGGCGCGGCCCATGGCGGTCGAGCCCGTGGCGGAAACGAGCGGGATCTTCGGGTGGTCGACCAGCACCTCGCCGACTTCGCGGCCGCCGATGATCAGGGTCGACAGATTGGCTGGCGCCTTGCCGCCCTCGGCGACGAAGCGCTTCAGGGCCTTTTCGAACAGCGCCTGCACCGCAAGGGCGGTCAACGGCGTCTTTTCCGAAGGCTTCCAGACGGTGGAGTTGCCGCAGACCATCGCCAGCGCCGCATTCCAAGACCAGACGGCGACCGGGAAGTTGAAGGCGGAAATGATGCCGATCGCGCCGAGCGGGTGCCAGCTTTCCATCATCCGGTGTTCGGAGCGTTCGGTGGCGATCGTCAGGCCATAGAGCTGGCGCGACAGGCCGACGGCGAAATCGCAGATGTCGATCATCTCCTGAACCTCGCCGAGGCCTTCGGAGGTGATCTTGCCGACTTCGATCGAGACGAGGCGGCCGAGCGCCGTCTTGGCGCTACGCAGCTCCTCGCCGAGCAGGCGGATCAGTTCGCCGCGCTTTGGCGCCGGCACGGAACGCCATTCGAGGAACGCCTTGTGCGCCTCTTCGATCGCCGCTTTCGTTTCGGAAACGGAATGTTCTCTGAGCCTGCCGATTTCCTTGCCGGTGACGGGCGAGGAGACAGACAGCGTGCCGCCTTGATAGCGGCCGGCATCGACGCCGAGTTCGGCGAGCAGCTTGGCGGTTTCGGTGGCGAGATCGAGGACGGCGATGGTCATTGTCGTGTTTCCAATCTTATTGTTCTCAGAAGCGGGCATCGGCGAAATGGGCGACCTGAGCGCCGGCTTCGTACCATAGTTCCTTGAGCGCACGGAAGCTCGGCTCGGTGGGTGACGTCAGCGGCAGCGGCAGATCGGCCTCGGCAAGCCGGCCGAGAATATGGTCGGCCAATGTGCGGCCGAAGACCGTGCCGGGGGCTATGCCGCGGCCATTATAGCCCGAAAAGCCGATGACGTTCGGGGCGAATTTGTGGAAGCGCGGCAGCGCATTGTCGGTCATGCCGATCTGGCCATACCATTCGCATTCGAATTCGACATCGCCGATAATGGGAAAGAGCCGCTTCAGCGCACGTTTGGCCCAGCCCTTATGTACGGCAAGGCCGGTATTGCGCAGCGCTCCGACGCTGCCGAAAACAAGGCGTCCAGCCTGATCCATGCGGAAGGAGGAGAGAATATCCTTGGTGTCCCATGCGCCTTCCCGCCCCGGCAGGATCGACTGACGCAGATTGTGGCCGAGCGGCACGGTGGCGAAATTGAAATAGGGCAGATAGACCTGCTCGTTGCGCACCTGCTCGAAGGGGCCGGTGCTGTAGGCATCGGTCGCGACGATGATCCAGTCCGCGCTGACTTCGCCGCTTTCCGTCTTCACGGTCCAGCGGCTACCGCGACGCTCGGTTGCGATGACGGGGCTCGATGTATGGATGGCGACGCCCGCCTTGACGGCGGCATGGGCGAGGCCGCGCGCATAGGCAAGCGGCTGCAGCGTTCCGGCGCGCAGATCGAGCAGTGAGCAGGCATAGGCCTCGCTGCCGGTGCGCTTGGCCGTTTCAGCCGCATCGAGCAGCACGACGGGCGCGCCGCGGGCAGACCATTGCGCCGCACGCTCCTCGATCTCCTTCAGCCCGTCGGCGCCGACGGCGCAGTGCAGCGTGCCGTTACGCTCGAGTTCGCAGGCGATCCCATGTTTGTCGATCAATTCCATGACGAGCTTCGGCGCGTTGCCGAGCAATTCGAGCAGGCGTTCACCATGGACGGGCCCGAGTATGCCGGGCAGGTCGTTGGGCATCACCCACATGCCGGCATTGATCAGGCCAACATTGCGCCCAGCACCCCCGAAGCCGATCTCCTTCGCCTCCAGCAGCACCACCTTCGACCCGGCTTCGGCTAGATGCAGGCCGGAGGACAGGCCGGCATAGCCGCCGCCGACGATGACGACGTCTGCCGACACCGCGCCTTGGAGAGGCGAGGTCGCCGGTGGTTCGCCGGCGGTCTTTTCCCAGAGGCCGTGGGAGCGCGGATCATTCAGCATGGCATAGTCCGACCGGATTGAAACCGGACTACTCTAGCGCATAAGAACAGGTGTTGAAGCGGCGATTTCACGCAACGGTCCTCAGCTGCAGGCCCGCGACCCCGAGCGCCTCCATCGCGGCCTCCAGCGATGCGGCCTGCCGTTCCGCATAAAGCGCCAGTTCGTCCTGAACGGTTGCTCCAAGTGCGGTCTCGAAGGCATCGCGGTTCGAGCGCGTCGCATAATTCTGCTGCTGGTCGGTGCCGAGATTCGACTGGAAAATGCCGGCCGCGCTGACGGGCAGGAAGTCTTCGTAGACGATCGGCGCAAAGGCGAGGTAGCCCTTGGCAACAAGCGCTTCGGCATCGCGCGGCAGTGTCCCGGCGACCGAGGCGGCGATGCCCGCAGGCGTGGCGGAATAACGGAAGAAGGCGAGATCCTGCCTGCGCAGTTCATCCCAGCTGTCCGGCAGCGCCTTGAAGCGCTCGGCCAGTTCCTGGTCATAGGCGCCGGCTTTGGCGCCGCCGGCGCCGACCTGAACTTCGCCGCGAACCGAGGCAAGCAGCCGGTCGTAGAGCGCCCGGCCCTTGGCCGTCAACGCCACGCCCCGCTGCTCGATCTCGCCGAAGCGGGCGGTGTGCGTGCCCTGGACCGCACCTTCATCACCTGAGAAGACGATCGCCTCCTCCAGCGCCTTGAAGCTCGTCTGCCGCAGCAGGATGTCGCACTGCCGGCGCGGCGGCCCTTCGATGACGGCTTTCGGGGTAATGCCGCGTTCCGGCATGCGGGCCTGCACCGCATCGATATCGAGCGTGCGCGGCGTCAAGTGGTTGATGTGCGGGCCCTTGAAGCTGACGACGTCGGCGATCAGCCGATGGGTATCGTGCAGGCGCTTGTAGGTTTCGGCGTTGACGGTGGCTTCGCCGTGCCAGCGAAAGGTTTCGACCGCCTCGGCAACGAATTCGCTCGCTTCCGCTTCCGTGAGACCGCCATTCTGCTCATGACGCTCGATCAGCGCGATGGCGCGCGGCGTATAGATGCGTCGCGCTGCCAGAATGGCTTCGGCTTCCCCGCGCAGGCTTTCATCCTCGATCAGTTCCAGGCGCAGCAGCGAGGTGAAGACGCGGAACGGATTGATGTTCAGCGCCGCCTCGTCGATCGGCCGGAAGCAGGTGGAATGAACCGGCACGCCGGCAACCGAAAGATCGTAATAACCGACCGCCTGCATGCCCATGACGGCAAACAGCCGGCGGATGGTGAAAAGCTCTTCCGCCGTTCCGAGGCGGATGGCGCCGTGGCGCTCGATATCGATGCGCTCCAGTTCGCCGGCGTTGGCGAGGCGTTCGCGCAGAGCGGGATCCTTTTCGAGGCAGCCGGCATTCACATCCGCCACCAGTTCGATCAGCGTGCCGTATTGCGGCACCTCCGTCCGATACATCTGCGACATCGCCTCGGTGAAAAGCGATCGGATATGGTCTGTGGAAACGAAGGCGTGCGGCATCTTGGAAAAACTCCGGCTCATTCCGTTTTTGCAGGATGAAACTCTTTACAATCACGGGAAACCCGAAAATATCGACATTTCGGAAATAGCTCATTCTGAAACGGAATGATCATGCTCGCTTCAAGACGTTTTCTGCCGTCGATTTCACATCTCGCCGCCTTCGAGGCGGTCGCCCGCACCGGCAGCGTGACGGCGGCGGCGCGCGAACTCGATCTGACGCAGAGCGCCGTCAGCCGCCAGGTCAGCGCACTGGAGGAGCAGCTTGGCGTCGAGCTCTTCCTGCGCGAACGCCAGACCATGCGGCTGACGCTCGCCGGCGACGGCTATTCCCGCGAGATTCGCGAGGCGCTGCGGCGCATCTCGAGCGCTTCCTTGAACCTGCGCGCCAATCCGCATGGCGGCACGCTCAATCTCGCCATCCTGCCGACCTTCGGCACGCGCTGGCTGGCGCCACGCCTGGGCCGCTTTCTTAGCACCAATCCCGGCGTGACCATCAATCTGGCGACCCGGCTTTCGCCCTTCGACTTCCGGCTCGATTCAATCGACGCCGCGATCCATTTCGGCCACGCGCACTGGCCCGGCGCGGAACTGACCTTGCTGATGTCGGAACGCACGGTGCCGGCCTGCAGTCCCGATTTCCTGAAGCAGCACAGGATTTCGCGCCCAGAGGATCTGCTTGCCGTTCCGCTTCTGCATCTGACGACGCGCCCCGATGCCTGGGAACAATGGTTCGCCGGCAATGGCGTTTCCTTCGAAAGCGTGCACGGCATGCTCTTCGATCAGTTCGCCACCGCAGCGCAAGCGGCGATCGCCGGTCTCGGTGTCGCCCTGTTGCCGACATTCCTGATGCAGGAAGAACTCAGGCGCGGCGATCTCGTTGCCGCCGTCGACCGGGAGATGGAGAGCCGGGAGCGCTATTATCTTGCGTGTCCCAGCGAGCGCGCCGATTATGCCCCGCTCGCCGCCTTTCGCGACTGGATCGTCGCGGAAGCGACGGCCGGAGCGACCACGTGAGGAACGGCTTGCATCCGCATGGCGCTTTCGACCATTATGCGGGCCAAACAACGTTGCAGGAAATTTCCATGAAGCCGATCTTCGTCCAGCTCCAATGCGCCCCCGGCAAGACCTATGAGGTCGCCGACGCCATCTACCAGACCGAGCTGGTCTCGGAGCTCTATTCCACAAGCGGCGATTACGACCTGCTGTTGAAGGTCTATATCGAGGAAGGCCAGGATATCGGCAAGTTCATCAACGACAATATCGCCAATATTCCAGGCATCGTCCGGTCGCTGACGACGCTCACCTTCAAAGCCTTCTGAACTCCCGTCAGACACGATTAACCCTGTTGCGAAGAATCGCTTCCGCAGGACGTTGCTGAACCCACGCCTTAACGCCTGAGATATCTGGTCGTTGCTATAAATCCGCGCCAACACGAGTTTGGCACGCGCAGCGATAGGTGGAAAATGGCGATCATCGAGGCAGATAGTGGGCGCGAGAATCCGCAGCCGCAAACGGCTCCGCTGATCGTCCATGTCGTGCGCCAGTTCCTGCCCAATCGCGGCGGCCTGGAAGACGTCGTCGCCAATCTCAGCCGCCAGACCCTCCGGCGTGGCTATCGTGTCCGCGTCGTTACGCTGAACTCGCTGTTCACCGCGCCTGAAGATAAGCTGCCGGCTTGCGAGAATATCGACGGCATCGAGGTGGTGCGCATCCCGTGGTCCGGCAGCAGTCGCTATCCGTTGGCGCCGCAGGTTTTTCGTCATCTCGGCGACGCCGATCTCGTGCACGTCCATGCCATCGACTTCTTCTTCGATGCGCTCGCCTGGGGCCGGCTGCTGCACGGCAAGCCGATGATCGTCACCACCCATGGCGGTTTCTTCCACACCCGGAAATACGCGGCGATCAAGAAGATATGGTTCCGCACGCTGACCCGCGCCTCGGCGAGGGCCTATCGCCGCGTGGTCTGCTGCAGCGCCTCCGATCTCAAGCAGTTTTCCGAGATCGTGCCGGACAGCGTGCTGATCGAGAATGGCGCCGATATCGGCAAATTCGCCGACACCGCCTCACGCCTGGCAAGGCGCCGCGTCGTCACCATCGGTCGATTTTCGGTGAACAAGCGGCTGGACCACCTGCTCGACGCGATGGCCGTTCTGAAGAGCCGCGATTCGGAATGGCATCTCGATATTGTCGGAGCCGAATCCGACCGGAATCGGGTGGATATCGAAGGCAAGATCGAAAGCCGGGACCTGACCGGCCGCGTCACCCTGCATGTGTCGCCAGACAATGATACTATCCGCCGCATCATCACCGCAGCCTCGCTCTTCGCCTCCGCCTCGGAATATGAAGGTTTCGGCCTGGTCGCGCTGGAGGCGATGAGCGCCGGCCTGCTGCCGGTGCTGAACGCCAACGATGCCTTTCAAACACTCGCCGACCGACATGCCGTCATCAGGCTTGCCGATTTCACCAGTCCGGAAACTGCCGCGACGGCCATGGAATCGGCTTATGCCGACCTTGGGTGCCGACCGCACGCCCTTCGCTCGGAGCTCCTTGACGCTGCGCGCGGCTATTCCTGGGATATCGTCGCCGGGCGTTACATCGATCTCTACAGATCGCTTGATATCGCCACTGCGGAAAGACTCTGATCCTGCCTAATCGAACACCCGCTTACGCTCTCGCCAGGCGAATGATCTCGTCGAGGACGAATTTGCGCGATTGCGGCGGCGTCAGATTGTGGTCCGCATCCGGCAGCATGAGCAGCCGCACGTTCGGGTAGCGGGAGAGCCTGGCGCCGCGCGGGCCGAAATGGAAATAGACATGATCGAGACCGACGTCGCCTTCGCTGTAGATCAGCGTCAGCGGCACCTTGCGCCTGCCGAACAGCGCGAAGGACTGTCGGACCTCGCGGGCGATATGGCGCCGGTCGGGAAGCAGTTCGAGCAGCGGCGCGACGAAGGGCGACAGTCGCCGGCCGCCGGCGATGACGATATTGCGCAGCGCCGACACCACGTCCACCTGACCGCGCAGCAGCCGCTTCAGCGTGTCGAGCCGCGCCAAGCGCTGACCGTAATCGTCGAGGCTGCGGGGAACGGAGACGACATGCTCGCGGCGCACCGGCACCTTCGGATCCCAGTAATAGACGAAGGGATTGATCGAGACGACCGCCTTCAGCCGCTCGTCGGCGACGCCGGCGCGGAAGGCGACATAGCCGCCGCTGCAGCGGCCAGCGACCATGACGGGGCCGGCAACGACGCTTTCGAGCAGATCGAGCGCGGCGATCGCGTCGTCGGTCTGCGTCATCGAATAAAGCACCTGCTCCGGCGCATCCGGCCGCGGCGGGCTGTCGCCGACATTGGCGGAATCGAAGCGCAGCGACACGACACCGTGGCGCGCGAGTTCGCGCGCCATGTCTACCGTCGTCCGCCCCCAGCCGGCATGCCGGTCATAGGCGGTCGACAGGAAGAGCACGGCATTGCCCTTGATCTCGCCGAGCGGCCGGCTGACGACACCGACCAGATGATCGTGACTTCCGAAACGCACCGGCGTTTCCAAGAAGCCTTCGCCGGCAAGCGGCGTGGTTTCGATCGCTGCCGGCGAATGAGCGGCCGATATCTCCGCGGTCGCCGTCTTCAGCCAATCCGTCAGAAACTCGACGACATCAATGGGTGTCTTGGCGAAGAGCGGATTGGTGACGAGCTCGTCATAGCCGTCGAACACTTTCTGCTCGACATTGGCGCCAAGCGCCTGCAGCGCATCGGCAAAGCCGGTATCCTCGGCCCTGACCGGACGTTCGAGGATCAGGTAGCGGGACGCCGCGAGCCCCTGCGGCGCGGCGATGTTGAGCTTGCCGAGCTCGGCGGCGATCTCTTCCGGCATGACAAGCCCGGCGATCTGCACCTTTGCAGCCTGCACGTGCTGCTGGCCGAGGCCGAGATCGGCGTCGATGATCTTCGACCACATGTTGAGTTCACGCATATAGGCGCGGCCGCTCAGCACCGGTGCCAGCATGACGAGGCTGTCGACGCCCTCGATCGAGGAGCCGATGCGCTGGGCAAGGGTTGCGCCAAGACCTTGGCCGATCAGGATGATGCGGTCGCAGCCGGTCAGCGATTTCAGCTTGGCGGCCGCCGCGCGGATCGAGTTTTCCCAGGTTTCCAGCCTTGCCGGCAGCGCACCGAAATCGAGCGCATCGCCGGTGCCGCGGTAATCGAAGCGCAGGCTGGGTACGCCGATATCGGAGAAATGTTCGGCCGCGACGCGGAAGAACTTGCGGCTGCACATTTCCTCGAAGCCCCAGGGGCTGACGAAGAGCACCGCGGCCGAGCGTTTCCCGGCTTCAGGATTTTCCGGCATGAACAGCCCGATCGTGCCATCGAAGACCACGGGCAGGGCGGCGTTGCGGCCGGCACCTTCAGCCGATTCGAGCGAAAGTTCGCCGGGCGCGACCTTGGCGCGGTCGGGATCGCCGGGGCGCCCCGGCGCAATGAAGTCGATCACGCGGCCGACCGGCCGCCGCAGCGCCGACGGCATCTTTTCGACAATGGAGCGCACGACCTCGACATCCTCGACGGGCACCGCGCGCAGCACGCGGAGTGCGGCGAAATGTGCGAGCGTGCCGGCGATGATCGCGAAGATAAGACCGATCGGGCCATGGACGAATTCCAGCACTGAAATCGCCGCGCAGGCGCACAAGACGGAGGCGAGCGTCACCTTCGTCAGGCTTGCGTAGAGACCCGAAAGCTGGGACCCGAATCCTGTCTGTCTGATCATCATCACCGACATCGCAACGAACACGAGAATGCGCACGATTGCGGCCCCCTCGGCGGCAAGCCTAGGTACGATCAGTAAACAACCCGCTACCATGAGGAGGCCACCTATCACACTGATGTTCAGGCGGGAGCGGGCCTTGTCCATCGACAGCAGATAGAGGCTGAGGATCTGCATAAAGGTGTAGGCGGGAGCGACGAGCGCGAGCAGCGCAACCACCGTGCCGCTGCGGCGGAAGGCTTCCCCGAACACGACGAGCACCAGTTCGCTGGAGATCGCGGCCAGCCCGAGGCTCATCGGCAGCACGATATAGGCCATGCTGCGGGTGACGGCGGCGAAGACCTCGACCGGCAAGGTCGAATCGTCGCTGCTGTGCCGCCGTTCGGAATAATAGGGCAGCAGGCTGCCGGTCATCTGGATCGGCAGTTGCAGCGCGATGTTGGCGATCGACAGGCCGACGGCATAATAGCCGACCATCTCCACAGACCAGAACTGCTGCAGGAAGAGCAGTTCGAGCCGGTTGAGGAAAATGGAATCGATGATGAACTGGATCGACAGGATGATGGAGGAGGAGGCGAGGTACTTGAGTGAAACCCCGCACCAGTCGCGCCGTGCAAGAAGGATCGGCATTGTGGCGAAAAACAGCACGAGCTGGCCGAGCGCATAACCGACGAGAACGCCTTCGACCCCGTAGAGGACGGCGCCGACGGCGACGCCGGCGAGCTGTAGGGTAGAGACGGCGACGGTCAGTTTGAAGAAGCTGCCCAGCCTCTTTTCGCCGATCAGGTAGAATTTGACGAAAGATCCGATCGCCTGGACGAAGAACAGCACGCCAGTGACGAGCGCGACGGAAGGCGCGGTTTTCGCCCAGTGCATCTCCTCGGACGTCAGGAAGAACAGGGCGTAGAGCGCCAGCAGCAGCACCGTCGAAAACATCATGAAGCTGACGAGGATGGCGGCAAAGCCTCTCCGGCGTCCCGCGTCATAGCCCTCCGCCGAAAGCTGCGGCAGGGTCTTCAGCAGCGTGATGCTGGAGCCGAGCTCGGCGATGGAGGCGCCCGTCATCACCAGCCACAGCGAGAAGGCGACGATGCCGTTGGCCTCCGGTCCAAGCAGGCGCGCGGTGATGATCGAGGAGACGAAGCCCGTCAGCAGCAGCAGCATGCCTGCCGCCGCGTTCATCACCGAATTTGCGATAATACCCTTCGACATCTGTCCATCCGCAGGATCAGCCTAAAGCGCGTCGCGATCTTTCAGATTCGCTCCTCGCGCTTTAGGTTTTTGTTTTTACGCATGTCGTTATCGCAAAACCGCTGCACACTTTTGCGCAACATGCTTTGCAGCCGCATGCCCGTCATCACTAATGCGAAAATGTTAAAATAAAGCGGAGTGGCAACCTCACCTTAGCTGGCCTGCATCGCCGCCAGCTTCTGGAGCGCCTTCTCATAACTGTTCTCTGCGAGGTAGCGCAGCAGGAACTCCCGTGCCTTCCCGGCCTTCTCCCGTGCTCGCTCGGGCGCACGGAAGATATCGCCGAGATGCGTGGCCGCGATTTCAGGGGAGGGATCCGCCCAGACCGCGCCCGGCAGCCCCGCAAATTCTGGATGAGAATCGACGACGGGAATGAGGGGAGAGGCGACCAGCCAGCTGTTCTCAGGATCGCAGAAATCTTCCGTGCCCGACCAGGCGGTTGAAATGACCGGGGTGCAATGCATGATCGCCTCGGCTACCGTCAGCCCGAAACCTTCCGAGCGATGCAACGAGAGATAGGCATTGGAAGAGCGGATAAGGCCGTTGATCTCGGCGTTCGAGAGCTTGTCGGTGATGATCCTGATGCGGGGATCGCCGGCGATCGAAGCGATCAGTTCGCGCAAGCTCTCATCCTTGTCGATGTTGCCGCTGGCCTTCATCAACAGGAAGGCGCTCGGGCGTTCAGCGCTGAATAGCCTGAAGGCTTCGATGACGGCTTGCGGGTTCTTCCGGTTGATCGAGGAACCGGCGCTGAAGATGAAGCTGACGAGAAAGGCGTCCTTGTCGATGCCGAATTTCTCCCGCATGCCCTCTGCCGCCGGCTTCTCGGTTACGGGATGCGGAACCACGATGACGGGCGCCGCCGTCAGCGGTGCAATCGTCCGCCTGGTGAATTCCGAGGGCACGAAGACGGCATTCATGTAACGCAACCCGTTGCGCCACTCCGCCGGCACGACTTCAAGCTCCCAGGCGAAATAACCGATGTTGAAGGCACGGGTGAATTTGGTGACACCCATCTTCAGGATGGCGCGCGGCAGCATCGGCGGATTGAGATGCCAGATACGGCTTCCCGGCGGTTCGGTCGAAAGGTGCGACGACGCCCAGCCGGCAAAGGATTTTTCGTCCGGGTGCGTGCTGACGTCTGAGAGCGAAATCGCCCGTCCCGCTTGGGAAAGCGCCCCGGCACAGAGCCTTGCCGATTCACCGACACCAACGGGCATCGAGAGATAGCCGACGATTTCGACCGGCTTGCGCGGGTTGAAGGCGAGGCGCGACCGCGGGATCAACTGCTGCAGGATATGGGCGCGTAGATAGCGGTATACCGTTCTCAAATTACGATCTTTCGGTGAGCTTGCATCGTTCCCTGCGAGCCTCAGCCCGTGAGCCCGATGCGGCGCGAACTGCCTAGACTTCTGATTTCGCCCGTCGGCGGAACATCGCTCTCAGTGCCGGAAAGCGCGGAGAGCTTCACGCGCCGCACCCGGCCGGGAGCAAGGTGGAACCAGTCGTCGTCGGCCCTGTAGCCTTCGACGTCGATATGCAACGATTGCGCCAGCCGGTCGGTCCTGAGATCGATGACCCAGCTGTCGCCGTCTCTGCCGAGTGACGCCTCGATGCTGGCGTCGTGCAGTGCTTTTCCGCGTCCGCAGGGGAAATGGAAGCTCTCGGCGAGAACGGCGTCATCGGCGAGGGATCGCAGGCGCGCCACACTTGCATCATGCGCCGGCGGGCCGAAACGGAAGGCATAGGTCGTATCGAAGAAGGCGCCGAACAGCGCGGTCGAGGCAAGACGTTCCGCGCTTCTTGCCGCCAGCTTGAAAGCCATGTTGCCGCTGACGACCTGCTGTTTTCCATCACGCAGGCAGACGACCTCGAGTTCCAGATCGAGGTCGGTGTCCGTCTCGTTGACGACATGCACGTCGAGACCGTTGGTTCCCTCATCGGTGAAGACCGCCTGAACCGGCCGGAAGGCACGTCGCATCGCATACCAGACAGGTTTCGGCTCGCCGGTGGAATCGATCACGCCCCAGCCGGGGCCGGGCAGCAGGTCCTGCAGCGTCCAGACCAGCCCTCCGTTGCAGCCGGAGCCCTTGCGCCGCCATTCGGCGAAGGTCTCTTCGATCACCTCGCCGGTCACGGCACGGGAAAAGTCGAGATAGCGTTCCTGATCTTCGCGGCGCAGCCGGGCCGGGTCGAAATCGTAGAGAAGTTCGAGATAAAAGTCGCGAACATCATCGAAATCCCACGATGCGCTGCGGTCGCGGGGCACCCGCGCCTTCCACTGCGCGCTATGGACGGCGGGCACGTCGAGATGGCGCTGCAGCGTCCTTTGCTGCGGCACATGCGCAAACGCGAGGCTTTCGGAGGCAAAGCGCACATCGGCGCGGCGGGCATCGGCAATCGGCCGCATATAGGCGCCGACGCCGTAATAATGCGCAATGCCGGCATTGGGCGAAAAGGGCATCGCTCCGCCGTAGGGCGAATTCGGCACATAGGGCACGTCGGGACGCATGCGAGCGGCGATCGCCGGGATGATTTCGTCGGTCACCGGTCCACTCCAGAATTCCATGGGCAGGCCGAGCATTGCCGCCTGCTGATGGATCTCGCTGCCGCCGCAGAGAACGGCAAGGGAAGGCGACGCCTGGACGCCGTACAGGAATTCCTCGATCTCGGCATGCACATGGCCGAGAAAGGCCTTGTCGTTGCGCGGATAGTCGAAATTGGCGAACATGAAATCCTGCCACACGAGCAGGCCGAGCTCGTCGCAGAGCGCAAAGAAATCGGGCGTCTCGTAAACCATGGTGCCGCCGATGCGGATCATGTTCATGCCGGCTTGGCAGGCAAGCTGCAGGAACGGCTCATAATCCGCCCGCCCGCCCGGCAGCCGCGCAATATCGGCGGTCGTCCAGACCGCGCCGCGGCAGAAGACTCGTTCGCCGTTGATAAGGAGCGCGAAGTCTTCGCCATCTGCACCGCGGTCGACGTCGATGCGCCGGAAGCCGGTGCTACCGAGCGAATATTCTTCGCCGTCGGAAACCAGCGTCAGATCATAGAGGCGCGGAGTGCCGTGTGTATGCGGCCACCAGGGCTCGATGTCGGACAGCTTGAGGATAGCCGAGTAATGATTTTCGCCGATCTTCTCGAAGGGCTGTTCCATGCCGCCGCAGCGCAGCAGCATTGCTGGGCCCTCGGCATTGTTATGCAAGGAGACGCTCAGCCGGCCGACGCCGCTCTCTTCCAGGACCGCGCCGATGGAGACATTATCGATCGATATGGTATCGCGTTGCGCCAGTGAAATTGGCCGCCACGGCCCGACCGCATGGATATCCGGGCACCAGCCCGGCATATGGCCGAGCAGTGTCGTGCGGAAATTCTTCAGGCCCGCCGGCGTGATCATCTGCGGCCGCCAGCGCGCCCGCGGGCCGGGTTCGGACAGCCGGGGGCCGAGCGCCCGGAAGCAGAGCGCCAGCTCGTCGCCGCCCGAAAGCGTCACCGGGAGCTCATGCGCCGTGAACATGCTTTCGGAAAAGAGGATTTCCTGACCGTTGAGGAAGACATTGCAAATCGTGGCCAGCCCGCCGAAACGCAGGATGGCTTCGCCGGGCTCGGCATCAAAAAGCCGGCACAGGTACCAAGCGTCCTTCATATTCAGCGGTTCGGGATTTTCCCGGTCGAAGAGCCCGGCTTTTTCAAGCGCTGCCGCAACGGTGCCGGGAACGGGTGCAGGAATAAATTGCGCGGAAAGAGGAATATCGTGCGGTACGGCGCAGGCGCCCGGCTCCGTCAGGATCAGGTTCCAGCCTTCGGAAAGCATGCTTTCCCGGGCTCCGATGCTTGCCAAACGCCCCCGCATTGTCTGATCTCCGGCCTCAGATTCGCTCCGCAAGCGATGCCATCATGGAATCCCATGCATCGGCGGCCGGATCAAGGGCTGCCTGCAGCGGCTCGAACTTCCTGCGGGCGATAGCGCGGGCAAGCTGGAACTGCACGGATTTCGCCGCGTCGGAAATGCGCCGGGCATCCTCGGCGGCCGCCGCGAATTCGGTTGAGGACAGCCAGGTCAGATAATCAGCCGCCAGCTCGAAATTGGCGCCCGCCTGACGGAGCGTGTTGAAGGCATATTTGTGGAAGAAACCGAACGGCCGCTCCGCCACCGCTTCCACCTGTTGCGGGAAGACGCGGGCGAAGGCGCGGATCGGGTTTTGGCGGGGGCGCCTGGCGAAGTGAAAACCGGCAAGCCGCCGCGCGGTCGCGCGAAGATGCGCTTCGTCGGCGGGCTTTTCCGGAAGCCGCGCAAATTCCGTATAGGGCAGAAACGGCGGATCGCTTTCCGTCAGCTGCAGCTGGAACAGCCCGTCGAAATCCTCGCCCCCGAGCTGGAAATAGCCTGCATTGTGAAAATATTCGACGCGCTTTGCCGCAACATCAAGCCGGTTGATCGCAACCGTCGTCTTGCCGTGCTCCTGCCGGTAGGCGGTGCCGCGCGTATCCGGCATATAGAAGGAATCCATCTCGATCAGGCAGAGACGACCGCGCGCGGTCTGCACTTCGACATGCCGTTCGACGCGGTCGTAGATCGCAAGCTCGGTCGCGCGGATGCCGTAGAGCGCTTCGAGATCTTCGAGCGGCACTTTGAAGAAGGTGAACTGGTCGCCCTCGAAATCCTGCGCCAGGGTAAAACCCAGCATCGCCTCGGGGGCGACGCCCGATGTCGCCAGCACTTCGATCCAGAGATCGACATAGCAGTTGGTTTCCGGCCATGCACGTTCGCCGGAATGCAGCGCGTGCTGCCGGTAGGTTTCCGGGCTGATTCCCGGGAAGACCGATGTCATCGCCGTCATCAGCCCCATAGCGTTTTCCGTACGCTGACTGGCCATTCCTTTACGTCGAGGCCATGGTGGTGGAAGAGGGCGAGCGCGATACGCTCCAGGCCGAAGCCGACGCAGGCGGTATGCGCGACGCTGCCGTCTTCGAGGTTGAGGCCCCACTTCAGACCGAAGGAGTCCTGATGGTAATTGAAGCTCATGCAGGCGGTCGGCTTGGCTACTGAGGTAATCGGGATCAGCAGCTCGAATTTCAGGTTCTGGTCACGCTGATTGTTGACCATCATCTTGCCGGCACGGCCGAAGAACGGATCGTTGGCAACGTCGATGGTCACGTCGAGGCCGACCTGCTTCATCATCTCGACGCCGCGGTCCATCCAGCGCTGGCGGAAATCGGTGACGTGCTGCTCCGTTCCCATGCAGACATATTCGCGCATGCGGAACAGCTGCTGGCGGGCCGGATCCTTCGACGGTTCATGGCGGAAGCAGTAGGACTGCAGATCGAACAGGCCGCCCGTCTTCGGCAGGTTGCCGCGCTTGGCGACCGTTGGATAAAGCGGGTAGCAGGCGGCTGGCGTCAGCACGATATCGGTCGCTTGCTGGTCCTTGGTCCAGTCCTCGCCGACCTCCATGCATTCAAGCAGGCTCATATGATCGAGCTCGCTGCCGCAGAAGCTGTGCACCGTGCCGGCAAGCTGCGGAAAGCTCTTCATGTAACCGCTCTTTTCGAAGAGCGCACGGTTCATGCCGGGCGGGAAACGCATCGCCTCGGCGACGTCGGCACCGCCGAACCTGTCGATCAGCCGTTCGAAGGCGGTGATGACATCTTCGAACTGGCCGCTGCGGCCATAGAGACCGTCAACGCCGGTATCGATCAGCAGACCGGACTCGAAGAGCCGGTCGAGAAACGAGGTCTGCATATCCATGGCTTTACCCCAGTAGGCTAGTGTCCTGCTTATGGACGAGAAGCATGCTCGACGTGTTGCCGAGGATGCGGTCGTTCGAGATCATGAGCTGTGCGGAATGGGCGTCGCGCAGATGGCGTCCGAGGCTGAAGGGCGTGCCGTTCTTGTAGCCCATGATGCCACAGATCAGCATGGCGTGGTTGACGATCTCCAGGATCGTCTCGGAAGAAGCGATCTTGACGTTGTTCATCGCCACGGCAAAACCCATCGACGACAGCCGGTCCGGATCTGATTTGGCGTCTTCATAGGCCTTGAGCCCGGCCACCACATTGGATTTCACCATCTGTAGCAGGTTCGAGACCTCGGCGAGGCGCAGTGCGCCCGGCGGCTGGGCATCGGGGGCTTTGCGGGCAGCGGCGCGGACGAATGTCTGTGCGCGGGCGACCGCGTCGACCGCGATGCCGTACCAGACGCCGCTCCAGAGCAGATGTGAGGAAGCGAGCATGGATTGCGCGGCGATCTCGGCGAAAGGCTTCGGCAGAATTTGCCGAGCCGGCGCTTCGCCTTTGAAGAGGAAACCGTCGGAACAGGTGCCGCGCATGCCGAGCGTGTTCCAGGCATGCGTTTTTTCGAGCGTATACTGATCCTTGAGGAAGGCCGTCAGCACCTGATCGGAAGAGGCTGCCTGCGGATGGCTGCGCGAAGTGATGAGGATGGCGTCGGCATGCGAGCCGTAGGAAATGACGGTCGCATCCTTTTCGAGGCGGCAGGTATCGCCGTCGACCTCGATCGCACAAATGCTGTTGCGAAGGTTGCCGCCGATGCCACCCTCGGTCGTGGCCGATGCGATCAGCAACTGTTCGGCTGCGATGCGGCGCATGAAGCCGCAATGCCACTCGTTTTCGGCGCCGTGCTCGACGAGGCTCGACAGCTTGATATGGTGCATGGCGAAGACCATGGCGCTTGCGGCACAGGCCTGGCCCAGCATCGAGCACAATTCGGCGATTTCGGTGATCGAGGCCGATTCACCGCCGAGTTGGCGCGGCACCTGGATGCCGAGCAGCCTTTCGGCCTTCATCGCATCCACGGCTTCCTGGGGAAAGCGGCCTTCGACGTCGACGGCATCCGCATGTCTCGCCGCAACTTCGGCGACACGGGCGACCCTTGCGACAAGACCGTCCTCTATGATCTTGACGGAGAAGTTCATTAGGCGACCTTCCGACCATCCTGGATGATATCGACCGTCTTGGCGATGGCCGAGATGCTCGCGAAGGATTTGCGGTTCAGCAGATTGTCGGGAAATTCGATGTCGAAGGCCTCTTCGATGCCGAGCATGAGCTGCACCGAGGCAAAGGACGTCAGACCTGCCGCATAAAGATCGGCGTCGTCGGCGATCTGGTCGACCGACGTATGAAGTTTGCCGAATTTGGCTACGAGGTCGCGGATTGTCTTATTCATCCCATCACTCCAAGATTCTCATGATCCCGAACCGGCGTTCATCGCCTTGTCATGAGCGTTCTTTTAGTGCGGAAAACAGAACATTCCGCTAATTTGTTGGGTTAAAGATGATTGTTCCTCATAGTTAGGATTTTAGCGATCCTTCCGAAGGGGCGCGAATATTTATTTTATATCAACTGGCTAAGATCAATTCGGCGATAATGCTCGACACAGCTTCCGGCGCCGCGAGTACAGAAATGATACGGAAAGCCGCTAAGCCTCGTCAGTGGGCGGATAGCAATGCTCGCCGTCGCGGTAATCCGAAACGGAATAACAGCCGTCGCCCGTCGGCCGGATGCTGCTTCCGCTGACGACGGCCTTGCCGTGACCGCCCGGAATATCGAGGATGTAGGTCGGCTGGCAAAGACCGGAAATCCGTCCGCGCAGCGCCGCCACGATCCTCTGCCCCTCCTCGATCGTCAGCCTGAAATGGCTAGTGCCCGGCGCGAGATCGGGATGATGCAGGTAATAAGGTTTGACACGGGTCTCGACGAAAGCCTTCATCAGTTCGGCAAGAATTGCGGGATCGTCGTTGACACCCTTGAGTAGCACCGATTGGCTGACCATGGCGATTCCGGCATCGATAAGGCGCGCGCATGCCGCACGCGCTTCCGCCGTCAATTCTGTGACATGGTTGGCGTGCAGCGCCACATAGACTGTCTTGCCACTCGCTTTCAGCGCGGCGATGAGCGCCGCGTCGATTTTCTCCGGATCGACGACGGGAACGCGCGTGTGGAAACGCACGATCTTCACATGCGAGATATCAGCGAGCGCCTCCATGATCTCGCGGAGCCGGCGCGGCGAAAGCACCAGCGGGTCGCCGCCGGTCAGGATGACCTCCCAGATCTCCTGATGGCTCCTGATGTAATCGAAGGCTGCCTCCATCGCCGCCGCATCGAGCGTGCCGAGGCCCTGCGGCCCGACCATTTCGCGGCGGAAGCAGAAGCGGCAATAGACCGGGCAGACATGCACGGCTTTCAGCAGCACCCGGTCGGGATAACGGTGCACGATGCCTTCGACCGGGCTGTGAGCGTGATCGCCGATCGGATCGGCACGTTCTTCCGGCGCGACGATGAGTTCGGCGGTGTCAGGCACGAATTGCCGGGCGATCGGGTCGTTGGGATGGTTGCGATCGATCAGTGTGGCGATGGCAGGCGTCAGGGCAATTGCGTAACGGGCGGCCACCGCCTCGAGCGCTGCGCGGTCGGCAGGCGCGGCAAGCCCGGCCTTCACCAGATCGTCGACGTTTTTGACCGGTTTGACTGCATTCATCTTCCGTACTCCGCGACCGGCGCCCACAGCACCTGATCGATGCGCGACGCTCCCGTCGCCAGCATCACCAGCCGGTCGAAGCCGAGCGCGATGCCGCTTGCCTCGGGCATCAGCGACAGTGCCGAAAGGAAATCCTCGTCGATCGGATAGATCTCGCCGTAGATACGCGCCTTCTCGGCCATCTCGATCTCGAAGCGCCGCCGCTGTTCGCTTGCGTTGGTGAGCTCGCCGAAACCGTTGGCAAGCTCGACGCCGCAGGCATAGAGCTCGAAACGCTCGGCAACCCGGGGGTCGCGCGCCGAGGGACGCGCAAGTGCGGCCTCAGAGACAGGATATTCGTCGAGAATGGTGATGCGGCCGAAACCGAGATGCGGCTCGATCTTTTCGACCAGCACCCGGCTGAACAGATCGGCCCAGCCGTCGTCTTCGGCGACACGCATGCCGACGCGCTTGAGCTCGGCCGCCAGATGATCGCGATCGGTCGATCCGTCAGCAGCGACGGAAGCGAGAAGATCGATGCCGGCATGACGCTCGAAGGCTTCGGCGACACTGATCCGCTCCGGTCCCGCGAAGGGATCGCTCTCGGCGCCGCGATAGGCGAACACCGGCGTCTTTATCGTTTCTGCCGCCAGCGCCAGGATCCGCACGCAATCCATCATCAGGCTCTCGTAGCTTTCGCCGGCCCGATACCATTCGAGCATGGTGAATTCGGGATGGTGCAACGGCCCGCGTTCGCGGTTGCGGTAGACATGGGCAAAACAGGCGATGCGCTTCTCGCCGGCCGCAAGCAGCTTCTTGCAGGCGAATTCCGGCGAGGTGTGCAGGTAGAACGGCGCCGTCTGACCGTCCGTCGTTATCGCCTGCGTCGCGAAGGCATGCAGATGCGCTTCGTTGCCGGGCGAAACCTGCAGCACCGCCGTATCGACCTCGATGAAATCCTCGCGCGCGAAAAACCCGCGCAATGCCGCCTGAATCGCATTGCGCCCGATCAGGAACGGGCGGCGATCGGCGTGCACGGACGGGGTCCACCAGGGGGACACTTTGGCCGAAAAGTTCATTCCAAGCTTTCTTCGCCGGAGAAGTCGGTATGGGGGTGGCTATTTCCCGGATTTTAGGTTAGTTGCGCCCCCAAAGAAAAACATTTGCGTCTTGGGGCGTCTCGACAGTCCTCTACGACGCCGAAAGCCGAGTTACAAGGAAGTCTTATGGTCAAGGTCATCGCCTCTTCGGTCCGCAAGGGCAACGTTCTCGACGTGGACGGCAAGCTCTACGTCGTTCTCACCGCCCAGAACTTTCATCCGGGCAAGGGCACGCCGGTCACTCAGGTCGACATGCGCCGCATCGTCGACGGCGTGAAGGTCTCCGAGCGCTGGCGCACCACCGAACAGGTCGAGCGCGCCTTCGTCGAAGACGTCAACTTCCAGTACCTCTATGAAGATGGCGAAGGCTTCCACTTCATGAACCCGGCGACCTACGACCAGGTGGTCGTCAGCCAGGAAACCATGGGCGACCAGAAGGCTTATCTCCAGGAAGGCATGACCTGCATCCTGTCGATCCACGAAGGCATTCCGCTGGCGCTCGAACTGCCGCGCCACGTCACGCTCGAAATCGTCGAGACGGAACCGGTCGTCAAGGGCCAGACGGCGTCCTCTTCCTACAAGCCGGCCATGCTCTCCAACGGCATCCGTACCTCGGTGCCGCCGCATATCGATGCCGGCACCCGCGTCGTCATCGCGACGGAAGACAATTCCTACGTCGAACGCGCCAAGGATTGATCTCGGCAAGGGCTGCTTCTAGCAGCTACTTCTCGACGCATGCATGAATACGGGGCCGCCGTCTCGGCGGTTCCGAAGTCGAAGCAGCCTCGACCGGTATCGCGGCTACATCTGTCCCGCACATCCACCATCTGATATTGTCGGCTCATCCAACAGCGCTTTTGGAGGGGACCGATGGCGAATGTTGCCGCACTGGTTGGAACCTGGCGAATGATCTCCTGGACCCGAAAGGTCGTGGCGTCAGGTGAAGTGACCGACGCCATGGGGGCCGATCCCATCGGATATATCGCCTATCATGCCGATGGACGCATGATGGCGCTGGTCGTGAACCGTCATCGGACCGCGCTCAAGGGGCCGCGGCCCGCGGACGATGAAAAGATCGCGCTTTTCGATTCCATGCTGGCCTATTCCGCTTCCTACACGCTGGAGGACGATAGGGTTATCCACCATGTCGATGCGAGCTGGAATCCGGCTTGGGGCACAACCGACCTCATCCGTCCCTACATCCTCGACGGCGATAGGCTGGTGATCAGCGACGCGCCGGGAACAGACCCGACGACCGGCGAAGAAGTGATCTACCGGTTAGAATTTCGGAAAGTTTGAAGACGCCCAACGAGGTGCGCTCTCAGAGGTGCGGGTTGCGCGGCCGGTATTTCTTGACGAGCTTCTGATTGATCTCGGCTGCCCCCGGCATGTTGGCGCTGAGATAAACCGGCGCATTGCCTGACTTGGAAAGCTCCGAGGCGACTTCGGCAAAGATCGCGTTGATGATGGTCACCCCGACCGCCGTCGAGACGGGCCCGACCCGAAGTCCCGTTCCTTCAAGATCGACAACGGCATCACCCGGCGGCAGTCCGTTGTCGAGCACCACGTCGGCGACGTCGGCGAGCCGGCGGCGGCCATTGGCGATCGCTGACGAATAGGCGATCGAGGTGATGGCGATCACCTTCGCGCCGATGTCGCGGGCGTAGTCGGCGGCCTCGATCGGAGCGGCGTTCACGCCGGAATTCGATGCAATGATAATGACATCGCCTGGCTGCATGCCGTAACGCTCCAGCATCGGCCGCACCAGGCCCTGGGTCCGTTCATAGACCGAGCTGATCACCGCACCTTCGTGCAGCATGGCCGATCCGACAAGCACCGGCACAGTGAAGGCGAGCCCGCCGGCGCGATAGTGCACTTCTTCCGCCAGCATATGCGAATGGCCGGTCCCGAAGACATAAACGCGCTTGTCGCCGCGGGCTGCATCGAGGATCACCGACGCTGCCTGCGCCATCGCCTCGGCAAGCGCCTGCTTCAACGTCTCCAGCCGACCGATCAGATTGGAGAAATAGGCATCGGTGATATCAGTCATCCTACGTCTCCTTGAGGGTCAGGCCGCTTCGCCGGCAAGCCAGGTGGCGGTAACAGTCAGCGCGTCGGTGAGATGGACGAGATCGGCGCGCGCGCCCGGCGAGAGATGGCCGCGATCGGCAAGCCGGAGGAAACGTGCGGGATAAAGGGTCGCCATGCGCAAGGCCTCGGCGAGCGTTAGGTCGAGATAGGTGACGCCGTAACGGATCGTCGAGATCATGTCGACGTCGGAGCCGGCGAGCGTGCCGTCGGACAGCACCAGCTTCGAGCAGAAGCCGCCCCTTTCGCGCCGGACGGTGCGCCCGTTCAGCGTGAACGAATCCTTCTCGGAACCGACGAGCGACATCGCGTCGGTGACAAAGAACAGTTTGCCTTCACCGCGCTTGGCGCGCAGCGCCGTGCGCAAGGCCTTCGGATCGACGTGATGACCGTCGGCGATGATGCCGCACCAGGTGGAGGGATGATCGATCGCGGCGCCGACCAGGCCTGGCGCACGGTGCCCCAGCTGACTCATGGCGTTGAAGAGATGCGTGACGCCGCGCGCTCCGGCATCGAAACGTTCCTCCGCCGCCTCGCTAGAACAATCGGAGTGACCGATGCTGACGGTGACGCCCGCTTCCGCAAGTTCGCACACCTGAGCAACCGTCACCTGCTCGGCGGCAATAGTGACAAGCAGCGTGCCGATCGCCTCACGCGCCCGGATGAAGGCCTTGACGTCGCGGTCCTCGACCGGCCGCATCAATTCGGCCAGATGCGCGCCCTTGCGGGCCGGCGCCAGATGCGGGCCTTCGAGATGCAGGCCGGCAACGCCGCGGTTTTCCTTCACAGCCTCCTTCGCCGCCTCGATGGCGGCGTTGGTTGCCTCCGACGTATCGGTGATCAAGGTCGGCAGCAGCGACGTCGTGCCGTAGGGCCGATGCCCGCCGGCAATGATGTCCATCGACGTTGGCGACGGCTCATCGTTCAGCATTCGGCCGCCGCCGCCATTGACCTGCGCATCGATGAAGCCGGCCGACAGGACGCCGCCTTCCAGTTTGACCGTCTCGCCACCCGGCAGGTCGTTTCCTGCGACGATCGCCTCGACGCGGCCGCCCGCGACAATGAGCGCCCTGTCGTCATGGAAGCGCTCGCCATCGAAGATGCGGGCGCCAACGAAGATCTTGCGGGCCATCAGACCGTCTCCGTCACCTTGAGCAGGTTTGCCGGCCGGTCGGGGTCGAAGCCCTTGCGGCGCGTCACCGACTCGATCAGCCGGTAATAGACGAGCAGCGACACCAGGGGATCGATGAGGCCGTTGCCGGTCGTCGGCACCCGAAGATTGATCCCGGAGAGCGGCTGCGTGGAGAAGCCGACGGTGGTGGCGCCGAGCTTCTGCAGGCGTTCCAGCGCCTTGCCGTTATTGGCGAAGGCCGCGTCGTCAGGCGCGAAGGCGACGATCGGAAAGCCCGGCTGCACCAGCCGCATCGGGCCATGCATCAGTTCCGCCAGCGAAAAGGCCTCGGCGTGCAGACCGGAGGTCTCCTTGGCCTTCAGCGCCGCCTCGAGCGCGATCGCGAAGGCCGGACCGCGGCCGGCGGTATAGAGCGAGGTTGCATGGAACAGCACCTCCTCGGCTGCCGCCGTATCGATGCCGGCCGTCGCCGAAAGCGCCTCCGGCAGTTTTTCCAGCGCTGCCTGCAGGTCGGATGCGCCGCCGATCGCAGCCGTCACGCCGGAAAGGGCGGCGACGGAGGCGATGAAGGATTTCGTCGCCGCCACGCTCTTTTCGGCGCCGGCATTGAGGCCGAGGACGATGTCGGCCTGTTTGGCAAGCGGGCTGTCGGTGACGTTGACGACGGCGATCGTCGTTGCGCCGCCCTTCTTCGCCGCCTCCTGTAGGGCGACGATGTCGGGGCTCGCGCCCGACTGCGAGACGGTGAAATGCACGCCGCCCTTCAGGTGCAGGGCGGCACCGTAGACGGAAGCGATCGACGGGCCGACCGAGGCGACCGGAACGCCGCAGGTGATCTCGAACAGATATTTGAAGAAGGTGGCGGCGTGGTCCGAGGAACCTCGCGCCGCCGTCGTCACCACGCTCGGGCGGGCGGACGAAAACAGCCGGGCGATCTCGGCAAAGACCGGTTTTTCCTTTTCGAGAAGCGTGGCCACCACCTCGGGTGATTGGCCGGCTTCCTGCAGCATCAGCGACTGGTTCTCACTCATGGTCATCTCCAATTCTCAATTCGGCAACGAAATCATAGGCATCGCCGCGATAATGCGAGCGCGTGTATTCGACGACGCGCTGGTCTTCCAGGCGCGAGACACGTTCGATCAGAAGCGCCGGCGCGCCTGTTTCGACGTTCAGCATCGCGGCATAGGAGGCATCGAGCGTGACGGCGGTCAGCCGCTGCAGCGCACGCACCGGCCGATGGCCGCTCGCCGCCAGCGCATCGTAGAGCGATCCTTCGCCGCCGGCGTTCTCTCCCAGAAACTTGACCGGCACGACGGCGCGCTCGATCGCCAGCGGCAGGCCATCGGCGAGGCGCAGCCGGTCGAGCCTCAGCACCGGTTCGTCGCCGCCGAGGCCGAGCAGGAAGGATTCCTCCGGCGACGGCGTGTTGACCTCCCGCGACAAGATGCGTGCGGCCGGCAGACGCCCGCGCGAGCGCATGTCGGCGGAGAAGGAGGAAAGCCGCCAGAGCGACTGTTCCATGCGCTCCACCTTGCCGGATACGAAAGTACCGCTTCCATGGCGCGATTCCAGTGCGCCCGCCGCCAGCAGGTCGCGATAAGCGGTGCGCACGGTGACGCGGCCGAGCTTGAGAGCCTCGGCAAGGTCGCGCTCGCCGGGCAGCGCCGTGCCGGCTTTCAGCAAGCCCTCCTGAATGAGGCTGGTCAGCGCTTGCGCCAGCCGCTTGTAGAGCGGCCCGGCCAGCGCTTCGCCGCGCAGGCCGCGTCTATTGAGTTCAGCTACTAGACTGGTTCTATCCATGGACACGCAATAGAACCTATATAGAACCAATCGGCAAGCCTGAATCGCAAGACGCAGAAGAAAAAACCCTCTCCGGCAATCCGAAGAGGGTTCATAGCGGTCAAATTTGACAGCCGTGCGTCTCAGAGCATGCGCGCAAAAGTGTGGGGCGGTTTTGCGATAACGACATGCATAAAAGCAAAACCTAAAGCACGAGGAGCGAATCTGAAAGATCGCGAGAACGTTCAGCTCTTGCTGAAGATATAATCCGTTTCCTGGCGCAGCACCTCGCCCGGACGCAGGACCGCATTCGGGAAGCCCTCGTGGTTGATCGCATCCGGCCAGACCTGCGTCTCCAGGCAGAAGCCGGCGAACGGGCCGTATTTGCGCCCGCCGAGGCCGGGAGCCCCTGTATTGAGCTTGAAGCCGGCATAGAACTGCACGCCGGGCTCGGTGCTGCGCACTTCCAGCGACACGCCGGAATAGAGGCTGCGGGCGAGTGCCACAGTCCGCTTGGCGGTGCGTTCGCGGGACAGGCAGAAATTATGGTCGTAGAGCACCTGTTCGCTGCCGACGAAACGCTTCATCGGGGCCATCTCACGGAAATCGAATTCGGTGCCGGCAACGGGCCGGATTTCGCCGGTCGGCACTTGCTTCTCGTCGGTCGGAAGATAGTGATCGGCGGCGATCATGATGTCGTGGCCCAGCGCATCGTCGCGGCCGTCGAGATTGAAGTAGGCGTGCTGGCAGACATTGGCGAGCGTCGGCTGATCGCTCGTTGATTCGTAGGTGATCGACAGTTCGCCGTTGCCGTGCACCCGGAACGTCGCCTGGATGGTGCAATTGCCGGGATAGCCGGCGCGGCCGTCGGGATCGACGATCTTCATCACCAGGCGGTCGGCCTCATGCTCGACGATCGTCCAATTGCGCTTGGCGATATTGTCGCTGCCGCCATGTAGATGTGTGACGCCGTTTTCGTTCGGCTCGAGCTGATAGTCCTTGCCATCGAGCGTGAACCTGCCGCCGCCGACGCGGTTGGCGCAGCGGCCGGGCGTCGCGCCGAAATAGGCCGAATAGAGGGGATAGCTGTCGAAATCCTCGAAGCCGAGTTGAAGCGGCGCCTCATGGCCTGCTAGGCGCAGATCCTGGATGACGGCGCCCCAGGTGATGATCCTGGCCGTCAGCCCGCCGCCCTTGATGACGACGCGATAGACGGTTTCGCCCGCCTTCGTCTGCCCGAAAACTTCCCGCTCCAACTTCTCCGACATGATCGACCGTCCGTTCCTTTGCGCGTCCGATAAAGACGCGCGGCGCTATAGGGTTCCGGACCGGAACCTGCCCGCATTTGTTCCAAATCGCAACCGGGCAGGTCAGAAAGAAATGCCGTTCAGAGATCCATGCCGATCTCTTCGACGTCATAGGGCGTTGTCTGGTAAATCTCGTTGATCCAGTTGCCGAACAAGAGATGCGCGTGGCTGCGCCAGCGGTTCTGCGGGGCAAGCGTCGGATCATTATGCGGGAAGTAATTGTGCGGCATCTTGATCGGCACGCCGGCATCGACGTCGCGGAAATACTCGTCGGAAAGCGAGGTGGAATCATATTCGACATGGTTGAACATGTAGAGCCGCCGGCCCCTCTTCTCGTGCACGAGGCACACGCCCATCTCGCTGGATTCCATCAGGATTTCCAAGCTTGCGGATTTCTCTATGTCTTCGCGGCGCACCTCGGTCCACCGCGACACCGGCACCTCGAAATTGTCGGAAAAGCCGTTCAGATAGATGGAAGCTGGCTTCAGGTTCCGGTGGCGGTAGACGCCAAAGGCCTTTTCCTTCAGCTCATATTTCGGAACGCCGTGGAAGTGATAGATCGCCGCCATGGCGCCCCAGCAGACGTTCATCGTCGAATGGACGTTGGTCTCGGTCCAATTGAAAATCTCCTGCATCTCTGCCCAATAGGTCACGTCCTCATAGGGCAGAAGCTCGATCGGCGCTCCGGTGATGATGAAGCCGTCGAACTTGCGCTGCTTCACCTCTTCCCAGGTCTGGTAGAAGGCGAGCAGGTGATCTTCGGATGTGTTCTTGGCCTTGTGGCCGCCAATGCGGATGAGCGACAACTCCACCTGCAGCGGCGAAGCGCCGACGAGACGGGCCATCTGCAGTTCGGTCTTGATCTTGTTGGGCATCAGGTTGAGCAGGCCGATCTGCAACGGTCTTATATCCTGACGGATCGCCATCGTCTCGGTCATCACCCGCACACCTTCCTGAACCAGGGTTTCGAAAGCGGGCAGCGTATCGGGGATCTTGATGGGCATCTGCGGTCAACTCGATCAAAAATAAAAAACCGGCGGCGAAAAAATCGCTACCGGTCCGCACGCGGCCCTTTAGCGACTTTTTTAACGTGGCTGCAAGCCGGCCGGCCAAATCACCACGGAGTGCCTTAATTAGTCCCAGTTGAGCCGCGAATCAACTCCGAATGCATGCGGGAGCGGCACGTCAAGAATCATCACACTTTAATGACTGATAGAATCTGTTGATAGACCGGTAACGCCACCATGTTAATAATGACAGTATGGGCGGTGTTGGAAAAGCGTGATGGCAGATAAGATCGAAGGGAGGCCGGGCATCCGGAAGCAGGATAGAGTAGGGTATGATTTCAGCCTGACATATCGCCTCGGGGTGATGTTCTCAGCATTCTGGAATTCGCAAGTGCGTGGCAAGGTGCTGTTTCTGGCGACCGTGCTGATCCTCGTCATCCTGGCGACGGCCTATGGCCAGGTCATCCTCAACGAGTGGAACGCCCCCTTCTACGATTCGCTCGAGCGCCGCGATCTCGGCGAGTTCTTCCACCAGCTCGAAATCTTCGCAATGATTGCCGGCACGCTGCTGCTGCTCAACGTGCTGCAGGCCTGGCTGAACCAGATGACGGCGCTCTATATGCGCGAGGGCCTGTCGCGTGATCTCGTCGACCAGTGGCTGAAGCGCAAGCGGGCGCTGCGGCTCGCCTCGAGCGGCCTGATCGGCGTCAATCCGGACCAGCGCCTGCACGAAGATTCCCGTAACCTCGCCGAAAGCACGACGGGACTCGTGCTCGGCCTCTTGCAGTCGACCATCCTTCTGGTGAGCTTCATCGGCGTGCTCTGGGAGCTGTCGAGCGGCTTCATCTTTCGCATCAGCGGCCACAGCTTCTCCATACCGGGCTATATGGTCTGGGCGGCGATTTTCTATGCCGCTTCCGCCTCAGTGCTGAGCCAGGTCGTCGGCCGCAAGCTGGTCAAGCTCAATGCCGACCGGTTCTCGAAGGAGGCCGAGCTGCGTTTCACGCTGATGCATGCCAATGAGAACATGCCGGCCATCACCGTCGCCCGCGGTGAGGAGAACGAGCGCCGGCGCATCAATACCGACATCAGCTCGGTACTGAGGGTCGTCAAGCGGCTCGCCATGGCCAATACCAATCTCACCTGGGTTTCGGCCGGCTACGGCTGGCTGGTGATCGTCATTCCGATCATCGTTGCCGCACCCGCCTATTTTTCCGGCGGCCTCACCCTCGGCCAGCTGATGATGTCGGTCGGCGCCTTCAACCAGGTCAATACCGCCTTGCGCTGGTATGTCGCCAATTTCGGCCCGATCGCCGAATGGCGTGCCACGCTGATGCGCGTCACCGACTTCCGCCAGGCGCTGCTCGACATGGACGAGGACTTTGGCGTGAAAGGCAGCATCGCCTATGAAAACACCGCCGCCGACAGGCTGACGCTGAAGGATGTGGTGATCAATGCCAAGATTGGCGAAGACATCGAGGAATGCGGCGGTTTTCGCCTGCGTGAAACCGATATCGTGATCAAGGCCGGCGAAAAAATCATGATCAACGGTGATCATAGCGTCAACCGCAAGCTGCTGTTTCAGGCCTTGGCCGGGCTCTGGCCGTGCGGCAGCGGCACGATGGGTCTGCCGCCGATCGACGACATGCTGTTCGTTCCGCAGATCGCCTATATTCCGGGCGGCACGCTGCGCGAGGCGCTTGCCTTCCCCGAAAGCCCCGATGCCTACGAGCAGGCTGCCGTCGAGGCGGCCCTTGAAAAGGCCGGCCTGCACTCTCTGATCGCAAGGCTCGATACCCGCGCCCGCTGGGACAAGCTGCTCGACGGTGATGAACAGAAGGCGATCGGCTTCGCCCGCCTGCTGCTGGTGCGCCCGCGATGGATCATCTTCGACGAAGTGCTCGAGGGCATGGAGCCGGAATGGCAGGAAACTATGTGCAGCGTGCTGACTTCGATGCCGGAAACCGGCATGATCTATATCGGCCGCTCTGAAACCTATCTGGAGGCGCTGCAGCCGCGGGTGCTGCATCTGCAGGCTCTGCCTTCGAGATCCGAAGAGCCGCAGCAGCAGGTCGTCCAGACCGGCGCCAGCGCCAGTGCCGGCGCAGCCGCCGTGCCCGCGCCGGCGCTTTAGAGCTGCCCCAATCGTCTGGCTGAATCTTTGCCCGCACAGATGAGGCGAGCGGTTGAGTGCGAGAGTCTCAGCCTTCCAGCTCTTCCCGCAGTATTTCGAGCTCCAGCCACTCCTCTTCCATCTTGGTCAGGCTGGAACGCAGCTTTTCCATCTCGCCTGCAAGCCGGTTGAAGGCAGCGGGGTCGCGTGTGAAGAGACTGGGGTCGGCCATGACCAGTTCGCGCTTGGCGATCTCGGTCTCGGCCTTGGCCATCTCCTTCGGCAGATTGTCAAGCGCGAATTTCTGTTTGAAGGAAAGCTTGCCCTTCGAGACTGCGCCGGAAGCGGTTGTCTCCTGCGTCTTCGGTTTTTCTGCCGCCTTCTCGGCTTTCCTGCGCTCTTCGAGTGCGCCCTTGCGCTGCGCCAACATGTCCGTGTAGCCGCCGGCATATTCGATCCATCGGCCGTCGGGCGCATCCGGCACGGCGGGCGCGATCGTCGAGGTTACGGTGCGGTCGAGGAAGTCACGATCGTGGCTGACGAGGATGACGGTGCCGGGAAAGCTGGCGACGATCTCCTGCAGGAGGTCGAGCGTCTCGATATCGAGATCGTTTGTGGGTTCGTCGAGAATCAGGAGGTTTGCCGGGCGCGAGAGGATGCGCGCCAACATCAGCCGGGCGCGCTCGCCGCCGGAGAGGCTCCTGATCGGCGTGCGCGCCTGTTCCGGTTGGAACAGGAATTCCTTCATGTATCCGGTGACATGGCGCTGCTCGCCGTTGACGAGCAGGTTTTCGCCGCGCCCGTCGGTCAGGTAGTTTGCAAGCGTATCCTCGGGATCGAGGTCCTCGCGCTTCTGGTCGAGGGTGGCGATCTCCAGGTTGGTGCCGAGTTTTACCGTGCCGCTATCCGGCGAAAGCTGGCCGGTCAGCATTTTCAGGAGTGTTGTCTTGCCGGCGCCGTTCGGCCCGACGAGACCGATGCAATCGCCGCGATGCACGCGGATCGAGAATGGTGTGACGATGGCCCGGTCGCCGAAGCTCTTGGTGATCTTCTCGGCCTCGATGACCAGCTTGCCGGATTCCTGCGCGTCCGAAACCGTCGCCTGCACCGTGCCTTGCGGTCCCTTGTGGCCACGATATTGCGAACGCATCGACTGCAACTCGCCGAGGCGGCGCATATTGCGTTTGCGCCGGGCCGTGACGCCGTAGCGCAGCCAGTGTTCCTCGCGCTCGATCGCCTTGCCGAGCTTGTGCTGCTCCAGCTCCTCAGCCTCCAGCACTTGGTCGCGCCAAGCCTCGAAATGCGCGAATCCCCTGTCGAGGCGGCGCGAGGCGCCGCGGTCGAGCCAGACGGTCGCGGTCGAAACCTTCTCCAGGAAACGCCGGTCGTGCGAGATCAGCACAAGGGCGCTGCGGGTCTTCTGCAGCTCGCCTTCCAGCCATTCGATCGTCGGCAGGTCCAGATGGTTGGTCGGCTCGTCGAGCAGGAGAATGTCGGGCTCCGGTGCCAGCACGCGGGCAAGGGCGGCCCGGCGCGATTCGCCGCCGGAAAGGGTGCCCGGATCTTCCTCGCCGGTCAGGCCGAGATGCGACAGAAGATAGGTGACGCGATAGGGGTCGTCGCCCGGTCCCAGCCCGGCCTCGGCATAGGCCTGGACCGTGCTGAAGCCGGCAAAATCCGGCGCCTGTTCGAGATAGCGCACCGTCGATGACGGATGACGGAAGACTTCGCCGGACTGCGCCTCGACCAGGCCGGCGGCAATCTTCAGCAGTGTCGATTTTCCCGAGCCGTTGCGGCCGACGAGGCAGATCTTGTCGCCGGGCTCGACCTGCAGCGCTGCACCCGCCAGAAGCGGTGCGCCGCCGAAGCTAAGGAAGATATCGTCGAGTTTGAGGATGGGAGGGGCCAAAAATCAGACTCCGGAAAGATCATAGGGGCGGGCAAGCACGATCGCCCGGCCGCTCTCGAGCGAAAAGCGAACCTTGCCTTCCGCGACGTTGGAAATGGTGCGCGATGAGCCGAACGGCAGGTGGAAATCCGTGAGCGGATAACGCGCATTCTCGATCGAAAGTCCGGTCAGCGGACCAAATCCGGGCACGGAAAACAGGCTGCCTTTGGGAAGATCGAGCTCGATCGTGCCGGGAACCAGCGGCACTGCCTCTTCCTTGCCCGAGGTCAGCAGAACGTCGAAACCCTTTTCCGCCAGGCCGACAGCCGACAGCAGATGCTGAAGCGCATGGTCGGAGCGGTCGCCGCCGAGCGCGCCGGCGAGGATCAGCCGCCGCGCCCCACGCGCGATCGCTTCCGACACGGCGATTTCGCCGTCCGTTGCCGCCTTGGCTGCGGGATAGGGCTGCTTCGGCACATCGAGAAAACCCGCTTCGAGATCGGGGGGCGTCGAATCGAAATCGCCGACCCAGAGCTCAGGCATGACACCAAGCGCCATCGCATGCCGCATGCCGCCATCGGCCGCGATGAAGCGGCTGCCGCCGATCGCCTGGCGCAGGCGTTCCGTCAGGCTGAGTTCGCCGCCGAGCAGAATGGTGAAGGTGGATTGGCTCATGGGCATTGCCCTTAGCGCAAACGGGGGGGCGAGGGGAAGGGGCACCGACGGACGGCGCTTTCGCCTCAACCGGGCGTGTCCTTGTCGCGCGACAGAAAGATCGCCTCGTAGCCACCGATGAAACGTTCGAACAGCGTCGCGAAACGCTCTATATCCTCGCGTGGCCAATTGGAGACGATCTCGGAGATGATGGCTATTTTCTGCGCGTGGATCTCGGCAAGCAGCGCCTGGCCAGCGTCGGTGATGACAACGACGATCCGCCGCGCATCAGCCTGTGAGGCCTCGCGCCGCAACACATTGCGCCCGACCATTTCGGCCACGACCCGGCTGGCGCGCGACGGATCGATGCGCAGCATCTCTGCGATCATGCCGACAGTGACCTCGCCGGGCGGCTCAGCCCGCCGCACGGCGTCCAGCACGTCGAGATGGGAAAGCTCAAGGCCCGGTGCGGCACTCTGGATCGCCAGCCTGCCGATCAGCCGCCGCCCGGTCATCAGACGCATGCGCGCCATGCTCCTGCCAATGCGAGGCAGATTCTCATCGTCCGGCTCGGCCCGACTGTTGGACAGAATCTTCGTCAGCGTCTCATTCATGATGGAACCATAACAGAGCGGAGGTCAAAATTGAATATGCCGGGGTCACTTATGTGTCATTGACAATTACATGCTGATAGCACATAAAATAATTCGAACCCGGAAGTACGCCTCATGGACATGCAACCCGCGCCTGCGCCGCTCGTGACGGATCCTCGTCGCCGGCTTATCCTCTTCTTCTTTCTGATGACCGCCATGTTCATGGCGACGCTTGATAATCAGATCGTCTCCACGGCGCTGCCGACGATCGTCGGTGAGTTCGGCCATCTCGAGCGTTTCGGCTGGATCGGCTCGGCCTACCTGCTGGCGCTCAGCGCCGTCATGCCGCTCTACGGCAAGCTCGGAGATCTCTTCGGCCGCAAATATGTGATGATGACGGCGATCGCAATCTTCACCATCGGCTCCGCGGTCTGTGGCCTCGCCGTCTCGATGAACGCGCTGATCGCCGCCCGCGTGCTGCAGGGCCTCGGGGGTGGCGGCATCATGGTATCGATCTTTGCCGTCAACGCCGATCTCTTCGAGCCGCGCGAGCGGGCGCGCTATCAAAGCTATTCCAGCCTCGTGCTGATGGCTTCAGGCGCGATCGGACCCGTGCTCGGGGGAACGATGAGCGATCTCTTCGGCTGGCGTTCGATCTTCCTCGTCAACGTGCCGATCGGTTTCATCGTGCTCACCGGCCTTGCCTTCATGCTGCCCTACCGCAAGCCGTATCGGCGCCCGAAGATTGATTATGCCGGCGCGCTCCTGATCGCGCTGACGACGACGAGCATCGTGCTTGCCACAGACAGCAGCGAATTGTTCGGCTCGTTGATCTCACCACAGAGCATGGGGATTGTCGCCTTCGGCGCCGTCTGCGCCGTCGCCTGGGTGTTCGTCGAGCGCCGTGCACCGGAGCCGATCGTTCCCCTGCAGCTCTTCCGCAATTCGACCTTCAGCCTGCTGCTGGTAATATCGGTGATGGGCGGCGCCATCGCCATCGGCATGGTCAACTATCTCGCTCTCTTCCTGCAGACGACGACCGGCCTTTCGCCATCGGCCGCCGGCCTTCTCTTCATTCTGCTGACCGGTGGTCTCGTCTGCGGATCGCTGTCGGCCGGGCGTATCATCTCGATGACCGGCCGCTACAAACCCTTCGCCATCGCAAGCCTCGCCTGCAGCGCCATTGCCTTCGCGCTGATGTCGCAGGTCCATGCGGGAACTCCGATCGCTTTCATCGGCGCGATCATGATGCTGCATGGCATCGGCATCGGCCTTGCGCAGCAGGTCCCCGTCATCGGCGTGCAGAATGCCGCCCCCGCCCGCGAAGTCGGCGCCGCGACCGGCTCGGTCACGCTCTCGCGCATGGGCGGTGCCTCGATCGCCATATCAATTTATGGAGCGATCATCGCCTCCGGGCTCGGCAAGGTCGGCGCTCCCATTCCCGGTGTTGCCGATATCGAACAGCTGACGCCGAAGATGATGGCTGCCCTTCCCGAAGCGAGCCGCCAGGCCGTCGCGGATGTCTATGCCGCCGCCTTCTCGCCCCTTTTCATGACTTCCTGCGCCATTGCCCTGATCGGCCTTGCTGCCGCAATGACGCTGAAGCCCGTGCAGCTGCCGCGCACCGGGGAAACGAAGCGACCGCAATCGGCGGCGGCGGAAGCGGCGGAATAGTGGGCGGCATACGGGAATATTTCACCAGCAGACGTTCCATTATCGCGTAAATAAATTAAAAGTTGCGATTTTCTCGGAGAGCTGCCGTTTTCCAGCCTGTTGCTTCAATCACGCCGTTCTTTTTCCGTGCCGCCGACAAATCTATGCCTGGTGACGGAATTTTCGCCATAATTTCATCCGAGCGAAGGGAACCTCGATGCCTGAGGCTTGCTAAAATGCAACGGCGCCACAATTAAACAGAGTCTCGCTATGCAACCGATGCGTAAATCAGTTACAGCAACGACGTGTATCGGCCTAGCATGCGGCGCGAGATCAGGGGTGCGCACCTGTTGAGTTCCCCTTGCCAAGGCCGGTCCCCATCTGCGGCAAACCGGCAAAACAGCGACATGATGCGGAGAACCAGACTGGACAGCTTGACGACGTGGAAATCGCCCGCGCTTTCCAGTGATGCCATCTCTGCGGCGCGCCGCTTCGCCCGTCGCCTCACGCTGCTTTCAACCGTGGCAATGGCGCTGAACGGGTGTCAGTCGCTAATCGAACAGTCCTACCAGCCGAGCATCTCGCCTTCCTCCAATCCCCAGATCGTCGACGAGGTGCAGAAGAACGATCCGCGCGCGGCGATGGGCGCCCGCGAGCATCCGCGTATCGTGGCAAGCTACGGCGGCGAATATAAGGATGCCAGGACCGAGCGCCTCGTCGCCCGCATCGCCGGCGCGCTGACGGCGGTGTCGGAGAATCCGAGCCAGTCCTACCGCATCACCATCCTGAACTCGCCTGCGATCAACGCCTTTGCGCTGCCGGGCGGGTATCTCTACGTCACCCGCGGCCTGCTCGCTCTTGCCAACGACGCCTCGGAAGTCGCCGCTGTGTTGTCGCACGAAATGGGCCACGTGACAGCGAACCACGGTATCGAGCGGCAGAAGCGCGAAGAAGCCGAAGTCATCGCCAGCCGCGTCGTCGCCGAGGTCCTTTCGAGCGACATCGCCGGCAAGCAGGCGCTTGCCCGGGGCAAGCTCAGGCTTGCCGCCTTCTCCCGCCAGCAGGAGCTGCAGGCCGATGTCATCGGCGTGCGCATGCTCGGCGAAGCCGGCTACGACCCCTATGCCGCCGCCCGTTTCCTCGATTCCATGGCGGCCTACAGCCGCTTCATGTCGGTCGACCCGGAAGCCGACCAAAGCCTCGACTTCCTCTCGAGCCATCCGAACTCCGCCCAGCGCATCGAGCTGGCCCGCACCCATGCGCGCGCCTTTGGCCAGGAAGGGACGGTCGGCGACAAGGGCCGCGATTATTATCTCGACGGCATTGACGGCCTGCTCTACGGCGACAGCCCGGAAGAAGGTTACGTACGCGGCCAGACTTTCCTACATGGCGGCCTCGGCATCCGCTTCGACGTGCCGGTGGACTTCAAGATCGACAATAAGGTCGAAGCCGTGATGGCCACCGGCCCCAACGACATCGCCGTCCGCTTCGATGGCGTCGCCGACAACCAGAACCAGAGCCTCACAAACTACATCTCCAGCGGCTGGGTGACCGGTCTCGACCCATCGACCATTCAGCAGATCACCGTCAACGGTATGGAAGCAGCCACCGCGCGCGCAAGTGCCGACCGCTGGGATTTCGATGTCACCGTCATCCGCAATAATGCGCAGATCTTCCGTTTCCTGACCGCCGTGCCGAAAGGCAGCGACGCCCTCGAACCGACGGCCAATGTTCTGCGCGCCAGTTTCCGGCGCATGACACCGGCCGAAGCTGCCTCGCTGAAGCCGCTGCGCATTCGCGTCGTCACCGTCCGGCCCGGCGAGAACATCTCGACGCTTGCCGCCCGCATGATGGGCACCGACCGCAAGCTCGATCTCTTCAAGCTCATCAATGCCCTGCCGACGGGTGCGGCCGTTTCCCCTGGCGATCGCGTCAAAATCATCGCCGAATAAAAAAAGCCCGGCTTGCGCCGGGCCAGTCGGTGCTGCTGGAGGGTTAAGAAGTTCAAGCGTAGGCCGCCATATGGGGGTCGGCGCTGACCAGTGCGCTGCGAAGCTTTTCCATCGCCCGGCTTTCGATCTGGCGCACGCGCTCCTTGGAAATGCCGAGATCGGCGCCGAGTTCTTCGAGCGTGGCGCCGTCTTCCGCCAGGCGCCGGGCGCTGATGATCTTCATCTCGCGTTCGTTGAGATGTTTCAGCGCCGAGGCGAGCCAGACGCGGCGGCGCTCGCCGTCGATCATATTGGAAACCTGCTCGTCCGGCAGCGGATCGTCGCTGACGAGGAAATCCATCTTCTCCGCACTCTCGGAATCGCCGGAGACGGAAGGCGCCTGCAGCGAAGCGTCGTTGCCTGAAAGCCTGGCATCCATGGTCTGCACATCGGCGAGGCTGACGCCGAGAGCCGCGGCGATTTCCTGATGAATGGATTGCAGCGTCAGCTGCGTATCGCCTCTGGCGAGTTTGGCGCGCAGGCGGCGCAGATTGAAGAATAGCGCCTTCTGCGCCGAACTGGTGCCGCCGCGCACGATGGACCAGTTGCGCAGGATATAATCCTGGATCGACGCCCTGATCCACCAGCTGGCATAGGTCGAAAAGCGCACGTCGCGTTCCGGTTCGAAACGCGCGGCGGCTTCCAGCAGGCCGACATAGCCCTCTTGCACGAGGTCGCTCATCGGCAGGCCGAAATTGCGGAACTTACCGGCCATGGAGATAACCAGGCGCATATGCGCCATGGCGATTTGGTTGCGCGCACCGCGATCGTCGTGATCTTTCCAGCGGGTGGCGAGATCGTGCTCTTCCTGACGGGCGAGATAGGGGGCGGCCATCGCGATTTTGATCATGCGCCGATCTGCAGACATGTTCTTCATTTCGATCTCCCAAAACAGGCCTTCGCCCTCAAAATGAACAATAAAACTCACCTCCCGGAACATCGCTGTCCGGATTGAATGGGGTTCCGAATGCAAAAGGGCCTCACCCTGGACTTTTCAGGGAAAGGCCCTAGTTCTCATCATGTGCCGCTAAGACGGCTGGGTCGGACCTGTTTCTTCACGTTGCCGAACGGGCAATATTGAAAAGGCATGAGCCGCTCCTCACCGAATATTGACGGAATAGCAGTTCGCCCGACGAGCCAGCGCCCGACGAGCAGTCCGCAATTACGTGTAGTAAACGCGTCAGTCGGGAAAAAGTTCCAATAAAAAACCCGGCGCGAAGGCCGGGTTTTTTCATGGGAGAGACAGGCTTGCCTTAAGCGGCTTCGTCCTGCGAATCGTCTTCTTCGATCGCCTTGCCGCGCTTCGGACCCTTGTTGAGGTTGGTCTCGACGAGGCGGACAGCTTCGGTTTCCGACATCTTGTTGACAGCGGCGATTTCGCGCGCCATGCGATCGAGCGCTGCTTCGTAGAGCTGGCGCTCGGAATAGGACTGCTCGGGCTGGTTTTCTGCACGATAGAGATCACGCACGACTTCAGCGATGGAAATCAGATCGCCGGAATTGATCTTGGCATCATATTCCTGGGCGCGGCGAGACCACATGGTGCGCTTGACGCGCGCCTTGCCCTGCACAACCTTCAACGCACGATCGACGAAATCCGTTTCCGAAAGCTTGCGCATTCCGATGCTCATCGCCTTGGCGACCGGAACCTTCAGGCGCATCTTGTCCTTTTCGAAATCGATAACGAAAAGTTCAAGCTTCATGCCGGCAACTTCTTGCTCTTCGATAGCGGTGATGGTACCGACGCCATGAGCGGGGTAGACGATCGATTCACCGGTCTTGAAGCCGTGACGTGCTGTAGAAGGTTTTTTCTGCTGAGTCGTCATTCTATTCAAAAACTCCCTGTTACGCTTCCGGCGGCGGCCGGAGCCGGGTCAGTCAGGCCCGGTTGAGACGGTTGCATCCGTCGGGTGACTTCACTCTGGTCCCATCAGGCAAAAGCAAGGACTTCTTGCGCGCGATCTGGGGGACCCGGCGCTCAAAGCGTTGATATGTCACGGAAACCGCGTACGGATTGGTTTTGCTTTCGTGATGGTTTTGGGCATGCGTCATGCCACAAATGGAACAGTAGGCGAAACCTATCACAAAAATATGAGGAAATCAATAATTTGCTTCGTCTGAGTCATGCGGGCAACACAGATCACCCATATGCCAGACGCAGGATTTAAAACGTTTCACCGCATGGCCGCTCAAATCCGGCGGCCGAATCGCGCAACCGTCTTAGTCGCCGGAACCGGGTTTTTCGGAGAAGTATTTCTCGAATTTTCCGGTCTGGCCATCCATTTCCTTGGCCTCCGGCAACGGGTCCTTCTTGACCGTGATATTCGGCCAGATGCTGGCGTACTCGGTATTGATCTTCAGCCATTTGTCGAGGCCCGGCTCGGTATCCGGCTTGATCGCCTCGGCGGGACATTCCGGTTCGCAGACGCCGCAATCGATGCATTCGTCGGGATGGATGACGAGAAAATTCTCGCCTTCATAAAAGCAGTCGACGGGGCAGACTTCCACGCAATCGGTGTATTTGCACTTGATGCAATTGTCGGTCACGACATAGGTCATGAAGAACTCCAGGATTTCATGCGGATGGGGCCGGGCAACCTGGAACGTCGCGCCTATCCCCTTGCCGGGCGAAAAGCGTGGACAGGCTTGGCAGGCAAGCACGCTTCCGGCAAGTTGTCAGTGACCTATCGGCTTTAGCGCCGGATTTCAAGGATAAACGATCTGCAAAAGCCGCCACCACAGACAGAGTTTTCTAATCCTCGTCCGACATCAGCCTGTCGATTGCGCGTCTTTCCTTCTTGGTCGGACGGCCGGTACCGGTCGCACGGGTCGCTTGCTCAAACGGCGTGAGGCGTTTTGTCTCATCCGGCGGTGGGGATTGGTCGTCGTAGAGCAGGCGAGCCTCCTCATAAGGACCCCGCCGCTCCCCGGCGAGACGCACGACGAGGACGACGTCGCGCCGCTCCAGCGTCAGTTCGACGCGGTCGCCCGGCTTGACCATCTGGCTCGGGTGACTGCAGCGCTCGCCGTTGATGCGCACGTGCCCCGACTGGACATGGCTCTGGGCCAGCGAGCGCGACTTCACCATGCGCGTGAAGAACAGCCACTTGTCGATGCGCTGGCGCGAACCGCTTGCCGGCTGTGTCTCCCCGCCCATGATTACTTCTTCATCTGTTCCTTGAGAGCTGCGAGCTTGGCGAAGGGCGAATCCGGATCGATCGGCTTCTCCTTGCGCGGCGGCTTGGCCTCGAAGCGCAGCGGCTGGGCGCCGCGATTGTTGTTGCGGTCGTTACGGTCATTGCGATCGTTACGCTCGCCGCGGTCCTTCCGGTCGCCACGATCCTGACGATCACCGCGCGGCTGGTCCTTGCGCTCGCCCCTTGCCTGCTGCGGCCTGCCGCCGTCGCGGCCGCCACCGTCCTTGCCGCGGCCGTGGCGGTTGTCGCGCCCGTCGCCGCCACGGTTGCCCTCGCCGCCTTCACCACCGTTCGGGCGGCGATTGCGCTCGCCGCGCTCCTGGTTCTGGCCGCCCCGGCGTTCGCCATGGCCGCCGCGTGCTTGGCGATGATTGTCATTGCGGCCGCCGAGACGCCACAAAAGAACCGGCTTCGGTTCCGCCGGCTCGCCAGCTTCCCCGGAAGCGGCAGCCTCTGTCGAAGCGGTTGCCTCCGTCTCTTCGGCCGCCGCGTTGCCGTCGCTCGCTTCTGTCGCGGGGACGTCGGCCGCCGTCGAAGCTGGCTCGGCTGCGGATGGCTCGGAAGCAGCCTCTTCGGTCGCTCCGTCGGCATCGTCGTGATCGGCTTTTTCCGCCGCTTCTTCCGCGGATGTTTCCGCGGAGGCGGCGGGGGCTGAAGCTGCGTCCTGCGCCGCAAGATGGGCCGACGCCTCTTCCGCCTTCACGGCATCGGCGCGATAGCCGAGGCCCTTGAGGATCTCTTCCATGTCCTCGAGCGTCGCCCCGAGAATCGACAGCATCGCCGTCGTCGTCGTGAAACGGCGACCGTCATATGCGCCTTCCGGACGATTGCTCTGACCGGGCTTCCATTGCAGCAGCGGACGGATGATATCGGCGAGCCGCTCCAGAATGTCGATGCGCACGGCGCGCTTGCCGAGGAAACGGAAGCCGGCGAGCTTGTAGAACATCCGCTCGAAGCTCGGATCGGTGACGACCGAGGTGCGCCCGGCGGCCAGCACGGGAATGAGATCGCCGTAGCCTGGCTTGTCGAGACCGTCGTTCTTCAACGCCCAGAGCAGCGTGATCAGTTCGGCAGGTGCCGGCTTCAGAAGGGCCGGAACGAAGATATGATAGGCACCGAAACGTGCGCCGTAGCGGCGCATGGAGGCGCGAGCCTCCTGATCCAGCGACTTCACCTCCTCGGTGACGTCACGGCGGAAGAGCACGCCGAGATTTTCGACCAGCTGGAAGGCAAGGCCCTTGGCAAGACCCTGCAGGTCTTCGGCGCGCGACAGATCGTCCAGCGGCTTCAACACCGTGCTGATGTGATGATTGACGAAACGTTCGATACGGGCGGCGACGTGATCGCGGGCATTGCCCGTCAACTGCTCGTCGGCAAGCAAAATCACACGCGGACGCATGACGTGGTCGCTGCCGGAAAGCCGCGCCACCGGATCGCCGAGCCAACGGATCAAGCCATCCGAACCGATCGCCAGATCGCTATTGCCCGCGGCATGCAGCCGGGCCGCACGGGCCTCGAACTCGAGCGCGAGCGCCTTCTGCGACGCAGCCTGAACCGCCTTGGCATCCGGCCCATCCGTTCCCGCCACCGGGGTGAAACGGAATCCACTCAACTGCCCTACATGATGTCCTTCAACGAAGACATCGCCATTCACACTGATTTCAGCTTCCAGCATCGCATTCTCTCTCAGGCGCTTCATGAGCACAGATGTCCTGCGATCAACAAAGCGTTTCGTCAACCTTTCATGTAACGCATCGGACAATCGATCTTCGATTTCCCGCGTCTTTTCCTGCCAATGTGTCGGATCGGCAAGCCAGCCGGGCCGATTCGAAACGTAGGTCCAGGTCCTTATCTGCGCGATTCGCGCCGAAAGCGTGTCAATTTCCCCATCAGTTCGATCCGAGCGATGAACCTGCTCCGCAAGAAACTGCTCATTTACCGTGCCATAGCGCACGAGATCGGAAAAGAGGGTCGAAATAAGATCGGCATGTTGGGCCGGAGTGATACGCCGGTAGTCGGGCAGCGCGCAAGCCTCCCAGAGTTTTTCGACACGGGCTGGCCTGTCGGCGAGGTCCATTACCTCGGGGTAGCGCGAAAGTTGCTCGAGCGCCTGCTGGTCGACCGCCGGCAGCGCCCGCGTCAGCCCGGGCACGCGCGGCCCGGCCTCCAGGCTGGCGCGCAGCGACTGAATCGAGGAGAAGTCCATCTCCGTCGTGCGCCACTGCAGAACCTTGACGTTGTCGAATTCATGTCCCTCGATGCGCTGCACCAGTTCCTCGTCGAAGGGCGAGACCTGTCCGGTGACGCCGAAGGTGCCGTCCCGCACGTGCCGCCCGGCGCGGCCGGCGATCTGGCCGAGTTCGGCCGGATTGAGGTTGCGGAACTGGTAGCCGTCGAATTTCCGGTCCTGGGCGAAGGCGACGTGATCGACGTCGAGGTTGAGGCCCATGCCGATCGCATCGGTCGCCACCAGATATTCGACGTCGCCCGCCTGATAGAGCGCGACCTGCGCATTGCGGGTGCGCGGGCTGAGCGCCCCCAGCACGACCGCCGCGCCGCCGCGCTGCCGGCGGATGAGCTCGGCGATGGCATAGACCTCATCGGCGGAAAAGGCGACGATGGCGGAACGCTGCGGCAGCCGGGTGATCTTCTTCTGCCCGGCGTAAAGGAGATGCGAAAGCCGCGGCCGCTCGACGATCGTAATCCCGGGCAGGATGTGCTGCAGAATCGGCCGCATCGTCCCTGCACCCAGCAGCAGCGTTTCATCACGGCCGCGAAGGTGCAGGATGCGGTCGGTGAAGATATGGCCGCGCTCGAGATCGCCGGCGAGCTGCACCTCGTCGATCGCGACAAAGGCGGCTTTGGTCTCCCGCGGCATCGCCTCGACCGTGCAAACGGAAAAACGCGCATTGGGCGGCGAAATCTTTTCTTCGCCGGTGACCAGCGCCACGTTCTGCAAACCGACCTTCTCCACCACCCGCGTATAGACCTCGCGGGCCAGGAGCCTGAGCGGCAGGCCGATCACGCCGGTCCCGTGTGCGACCATGCGCTCGATGGCATAATGGGTCTTACCGGTATTGGTTGGTCCAAGCACCGCGGTCACACCGCGCCCGCTCAGAATCATCGGCTGCGAAGTCAGAGTCATGGTCCATGCAAGTGAGGCAAGCGCGCCCCGGGAAAAGTTTTGCCCTCTCGATGAGGCACAGAACACATGGACAGCTGCCGCCGCAAACGCAAGGGCAGATTTCAAAATGCGCCGGGGATTGCGACCCTTGCGAGTCGTCCAGGCGGTCCGAATTTCCGATTTGGAACAGCGTGAGAACGAATCAGAGACGAATCGCTGACTCCTGCTGATTCAGCTTTTGTTCACGGCTAAGTATTGATTTTGAATCACTTTTTCCTACTAAATGCTGAATCGCGGGACTCTCTCCTGTTCGCATTTTTGTCGCCGTGCCGGAGGTCTGTCATGCGCTTTTCGTCAAGTGAAAAATCCGCCGAAATTAACCCTTTGATCAAATCCGGAACGAATCGGCGACGAATCGCCGACTGTGCTGTTTTCCCCTTTCGTTCACGGCCATATTTGGTGGCGTCGTGATGGTCCGCCGCTAGATGCGGGGCAGCGGAAAGGTCTCGTCACGTCGGTGTTAATCTTCCGGCGAGCAAATTCACACAGCGTTAAGCCTGGCCCGCTTGCGCCGCTGGACCGATCAAAAACGGAACGAATCACCGACGAATCGAAGACATCCAGGCCTTCCCGCTTTGTTCACCGCAACCTATTGTATATAAACGCCTTTTTAACCATACGAGCGATTTGTCGGGGGTGACGGTTCACAAACCATGAATCGCCTTGCGTCCTAATTCACGCGCCCAACCGGGAACAAAAATCGCCAATGCGTGTTTCTTGTCCATCCAGATTGCGGATGAAATGAAGGAAAAACACCATGCTTGGCACGATACTTCTCGTTATCCTCATTCTGCTCTTGATCGGAGCCTTGCCAAATTGGGGTTATAGCCGTGGCTGGGGCTATGGACCTTCCGGCGGTTTGGGGCTAGTTCTCGTCATTATCATTATCCTTGTACTAATGGGCCGCATCTAAAGCCCGACAACCTGGGGAGTTACGACATGATGAAGAAGATTGTTCTTATTGGCGCGCTCGTGGGCGCTCTCGCATCCTGCACGGCGACCGAGCAGGGCACGGCGATCGGCGCCGGCACCGGTGCGGTCATCGGCGGCGCCGTCACCAACAGCTGGGGTGGTGCCGCTGTCGGCGCCGTTGCCGGCGGCCTGACCGGCGCTCTCATCGGCCAGTCGGTCGAACGCCGCGGCTACTGCATCTATCGCGATCGCTACGGCCGCCGCTACGAGGCTCGTTGCCGCTACTGACCGGCAAACGCATATCGGACTTCCCAACGGGCGCTTCGGCGCCCGTTTTTCTTTGCCGGCGGGTCCGTCAACGGGACGTTGACGATCGCGAGAGAGGCGAGGAACGTAGGCAGCGCAACATACCCTTTCTCCCCAGCGGGGAGAAGGTGCCGGCAGGCGGATGAGGGGGCTACACGGAACATCCCTCCCCCTATGGAAATCCCGGATGGGTGGGTGATTGGAAAGACCGGCGGCGCCGGCCCCCTCATCCGCCCTACGGGCCCTTCTCCACGAGGGGAGAAGAGGGAATCGAGAGGCCACGTGCTATCCCTTCGCCCCGTTTACGTGAAAAGGACGGGCCGAGACCAATGGTTCGGCCCTGTTGTTTCGAGTAAGGGGCTAGGTGGCTTTGCTCGGAGGATCTGCTGTCTTAAACGAAGAACTGCCCGCCATTGGCCGTCAGCGTCGAACCGGTGATGAAGCCGGCATCGTCGGAGACGAGGAAGGTGACGCAGCGCGCGATTTCTTCCGGTTCGCCGAGCCGGCCGACCGGGATCTGCGGAATGATGCGTTCATTCAGCACTTTCTCCGGCACGGCAAGCACCATTTCCGTCCCGATATAACCGGGGCAGATGGCATTGACCGTGATGTTTTTCGCCGCCCCTTCCTGGGCAAGCGCCTTGGTAAAGCCGAGATCGCCCGCTTTGGCCGCCGAATAGTTCGCCTGGCCCATCTGGCCCTTCTGGCCGTTGATCGAGGAGATATTGACGATGCGGCCGAAGCTGCGGTCGCGCATGCCGCTCCAGACCTGATGCGTCATGTTGAACAGGCCGGTCAGGTTGGTGTTGATCACCTCGTGCCACTGTTGCGGCGTCATCTTGTGGAACATCGCGTCGCGGGTGATGCCGGCATTGTTGACGAGGATTTCGACCGGCCCGATCTCTCGTTCGACCTTGGTGATCCCTTCACCGCAGGCAGCGTAGTCCGAAACATCCCATTTGAATACCGCAACGCCGGTGACGTCGTGGAAGGCATGAGCCTTCTCGTCATTACCGGCATAAGTGGCCGCAACCCTGTAGCCGGCATTTTTCAGCGCCATGGATATCGCCGCGCCGATGCCGCGTGTACCTCCGGTGACCAGAGCCACTCTGCTCATGTTCCGCTCCCCCTCTGTGTTTTCGCCACTCGTGGCGGCATTTCAATCAATGACGGATCGTATGCTATTAAAGTGCTTCAAAGCACATGGCGACGCCCATGCCGCCGCCGATGCAAAGCGTGGCGAGGCCCTTCTTCGCGCCGCGGCGCTTCATCTCGAACAGCAGCGTGTTGAGAATGCGCGCGCCGGAGGCGCCGATCGGATGCCCGATCGCAATCGCCCCGCCATTGACGTTGACGATCGACGGATCCCAACCGAGATCCTTGCTGACGGCGCAAGCCTGAGCCGCGAAGGCCTCGTTGGCCTCGACAAGATCGAGATCGTTCACAGACCAGCCGGCCTTTTCCAGCGCCTTGCGCGACGCCGGGATTGGGCCGGTGCCCATGATCGAAGGATCGACGCCCGCCGTTGCCCAGGAAACGATGCGGGCAAGCGGCTGAATGCCGCGCCGGGCCGCTTCCGCCTCGCTCATCAGCACGGCGGCGGCAGCGCCGTCGTTGAGACCGGAGGCATTGGCGGCGGTGACCGTGCCATCCTTGTCGAAGGCCGGGCGCAGCTTGCCCATCGCCTCGAGCGTCGCGCCGTGGCGGATATATTCATCGGAATCGACGGTCACGTCGCCCTTACGTGTCTGGATAACGTAGGGAATGATCTCGTCGGTGAAGCGGCCGGCCTTCTGCGCCGCCTCCGCCTTGTTCTGCGAGGCGACGGCGAACTGATCCTGGTCGTCGCGCGACAGCTGCCACTGCCGTGCGACGTTCTCGGCGGTGATGCCCATATGGTAGCCGTGAAAAGCGTCGGTCAGGCCGTCCTTGATCATCGTGTCGACCATCTTCATGTCGCCCATCTTCGTGCCGCTGCGCAAGTGCGCGGCATGCGGCGCCATCGACATGGATTCCTGGCCGCCGGCAACGATGATCCTGGCGTCGCCGGTGGCGATCTGCTGCATGCCGAGCGCGATGGCGCGCAGGCCCGAGCCGCAGAGCTGGTTGACGCCCCAGGCCGTCGTTTCCTTCGGAAGGCCGGCCTTGATCGCCGCCTGACGGGCCGGGTTCTGGCCTTCGCCCGCGGCCAGCACCTGACCGAGGATCACCTCATCAACCTCGCCGGCGTCGACGCCGGCGCGCGCGAGCGCGCCTCTGATGACGGCCGCGCCGAGTTCATGCGCGGGGACCGTTGCGAATGCGCCGTTGAACGAGCCGACGGCTGTCCGACCTGCGCTGGCGATGACGACGGATGAATTGCTCATGGGGAGGCTCCTCGTTTTTCGTCCCACTTACATAAGGGGAAACTGGCAAAGCTTTGAGCACAAGTCAAACGGGAAGACTGGCCGCCGCGATTTTTCGGCGGCAGCCGTCAAAGCCGATTCAGCTGATCTGTTAAAGGTTTGCCGCAACGCACAAAGAGATTGTCACCGGCCTTCTTTTGCGTTTACAGTCTGAAGTGGAGGAACATCCAAAAATCAGACGGGGGTTCAGGAGGCTGATATGGCGAAGAACGAGGGTCAGATAGTCATCAAGAAATACGCCAATCGCCGCCTATACAATACAGGCACCAGCACCTACGTGACGCTGGAAGATCTGGCGGAGATGGTGAAGAAGGGCGAAGATTTTACCGTCCAGGACGCAAAAAGCGGGGATGACATCACCCATTCGGTGCTGACCCAGATCATCTTCGAGCAGGAATCGAAAACCGGCAACACACTGCTTCCGATCTCCTTCCTGCGCCAGCTGATCACCTATTACGGTGACCAGATGCAGATGGTCGTGCCGAGCTTCCTCGAACATTCGATGCGCGCCTTCAGCGAACAGCAGTCCCAGATGCGCGAACAGGTAAACCGTGCCTTCGGCGAAACGCCGCTCGGCAAGAACCTGCAATTGCCGATGCAGATGGTCGAGGACCAGGTTCGCCGCAATACCGAGCTGTTTCAGCAGGCAATGCAGATGTTTTCGCCATTCATGACGCCGCCGGCGGCCAAGGAAAGCCGCAAGGCCGAGGCCAAGGATATCGACGAGCTGAAGGAGCAACTCCGCGCTCTCCAGAATAAACTCGACAACCTATAGACCGATAGAGACATCCCGCCCGGCGCTTCGGATCGAAACGGCAAAACCGCCGATCACATCGATCAGAGCGATCGTCATCAAAATGAAGAACACTTGCGTCGCAGCGTCCTGGACGAGCAGAAACTCGACCAGGAAGGCGATGAAGACCAGCATCGACAATATGTGGTTGAGCAGGTTGCCGGGCCCGGTTCGCGTTGCTTTCAGGATTTCGAAGAACAACACGATGAGGGCGACGACTATGAAGAGATCGCCGAGCGCCATGCTCCAGATCGCGCCCGAGAGCATCGACAGCACGATGATGTCGTGCTGCAAGGTTGCGATGCCGCCGCCGCCCATCAGGCCGAGCATCGCCAGATTGTAAAGAATAAACGGAATAATCATCAGCGGCATTGCGGCTACCATCGGCAATCTCCTTGCGCAGGAAGAATACTGCCGCAAACCGCTGCCCTACTGCAAGTCGTTGCAAATATTATCTTGCCGAAATGCAAAAGGCCGGCATGAAGCCGGCCTTGAAACTTGCGATCGGATGATCCAGATCGGAAATTACGCGCTTTCCTTCGGCGTCAGAACCTGGCGGCCGCGATACATGCCGGTCTTCAGATCGATATGGTGCGGGCGGCGCAGTTCGCCGGAGTTCTTGTCTTCGACGTAGGTCGGAGCCTTCAGCGCGTCAGCCGAACGGCGCATGCCACGCTTGGACGGGCTCGTTTTTCTCTTCGGTACAGCCATTTTTCTTACTCCACTTGCGGGCAAGACATTCCCACGGCCAGACTGGCGGCCGAAACGGACATGTCGCGATTTCGGAAATTTTGCGCGCTTATACATGCAAGGGGCGGCCTTGACCAGTCCCCATGCATATTTTTTGCGAAGCCGATGATTCGAGCCTCAGACCTCGTCTTCCGCCACGATCCACGGCTCGGCACGGGCGGCCTCTTCCCATTCCCGCCAGGCCGGATGCGCCTTCATCGTCTCCACATAGGTGAGTGTATCTTCCCGGCTGACGAGATCATAGACGTCGAACCGGTTGACCACAGGCGCAAACATCGCATCCGCGCCGCTGAAGGCGCCAAAGAGAAAGGGGCCGCCGGATTTCTGCAGAAGGTCTCGCCAGATCGTATCAATACGGCCAACATCGGCGTCGACGCCGTCAGGCAATGCGATCCCGCCTTTTGGCCGGCGAATATTCATCGGGCAGGCATTGCGCAGGGCTCGGAAGCCCGAAAGCATTTCCATCGAAACAGAACGGGCGAGCGCCCGTTCGGCACGGTCGCGCGGCCAAAGGCCGGCGTCCGGATAAAGCTCGGCGGTATATTCGATGATCGCCAGCGATTCCCAGATCTTCAAACCACCATGCTGCAGGACCGGAACCCGGCCGCTCGGCGATATCGCCTTGATATTGGGATTGCCGCCCGCGTCGTCGAAGGGGATCAGGACTTCCTCGAAATCGACGCCGGCGCCCGTCAGCGCCATCCACGGCCGGAACGACCAGGAAGAATAATTCTTATTGGCGATGTAGAGCGTCGGTCTGTCCATAGGCCTCTCCCGTTCAGGCATCGAAATCGAAGATCAACAGTTCGTGGAAATGGTTCATGTCCTCGAACACGCAGAACGCCGGCGGCGCAAGCTCGAAAACAGGGGCCTTACGGCGGATATCCTCGGCCACCTCGTTGAGCATTGCCTGCCATCGCGGCAAGGCTTCATCCTCCAGCCGCTCGATCACATAGGCGAAGGTGATGTGGAACTTGTAATCCATATGGTTGGGCTGGCGATAGCCGAGAAGATCGGCAAGCGCGTTGCGCCAGGCGCGCATGACCTTGCGGTCCTTCTCCGTCGCTCCGTCGACGAGCAGGCCCGACGGCCGGGCTTCGACGACGGCGACTTTGAAGGGCTCCGCCATCGAGAAACCTTCGAACCGCGCCGCCATGAGTTCGGTCATATCGTCGATCGGCGTCTCGAGAGGGAGGTCTATAGGCCAGCAGTCCTGCCGGCGCCTGGTCTCGATGACGCCCTCGAAAAGCGTCATGTGAAGGCTTGAGATCGGCGTGAAGAGAAATTGCGGCGCCTCGGGCATCGCCAGATATTTCTCACGCGCCTCGATCAGCGCCGTCAGCGTTCTTGAACCCTTCTCGGGGTGGCAGACGATAGTGTTGCCGGCTTCAGGCAGGAAGCCGCCGATCTTGCCATAGCGGCTGCCGAGATGGGAGGGTAGGTTTTGATTGTGCGTCTTTGAGTAAAGCAGAAGCTCGGGAGAAAAGGTCGGGGCGGTCACGGGCGACTCGGGGCTCTGGTTGGACTGCATTCGCCCATATGGCAGGACCAAGAATGTCAGATGACGCTCGCTGCTACTAACGACAAAGTCTGATCTCACTCATAGATGCACTTGATGTAGTCGCCCGACCCCTGCGCACGCCTCTCGATGACGCCGGCTAGCCGGCGAAGGCCTCGTCCGGGCTTGCCTGCTTTGCGGTCGATCGGGTTCGGCAGCGAAACGGCAAGCAGCGATGCCTGGCGCCGCGTCAGCTTCGAGGCCGGCACCTTGAAATGATGCTGGGCGGCGGCCTCGATACCGTAAATGCCGGGACCCCATTCGGCGATATTGAGATAGATTTCCATCAGCCGCCGCTTAGACAAGACGAAATCCGTGGTGACGGCGAGCGGAAGCTCCATCGCCTTGCGCACGAAGGAGCGGCTGTTCCAGAGAAAGAGGTTCTTGGCCGTCTGCATCGGGATCGTGCTGCCGCCGCGTGTCGCCTGACCTTTCAGCGTGTCCTCGACCAGGATGCGCATCTCCGCCCAGTCGACGCCGCCATGGAAACAATATTGTCCGTCTTCGGACATCATCACCGATTGCACCAGGACCGGAGAGATCTCGTCAAGCGACACCCATCGGCGGTCATAACCGCGCAGCAGCACCAGATCGCGCAGCATCAGCGTCGAGACGGGATGGATGAAGGGCAGCAGATACAAAAAGATCAGCACGTAAGGAAGGACGACCAGCGCCAGCACGGCAACAACGATGCGCTTCAGCACAGGCCGATTTTCGAACCATCGCCGACGGGCCGGCATGTCGGCGATATCCTCTGTCTCCGGCGCTATATCCAAAATGTCCCCAGTCCACTTCGCTCCCCTGTCGTTCTCATAACGCCTGTGAGCCGCTTATGCCAGAGCACATGCGGAATCTTGCGGTGGCCATCGACAATTCCGTTGCAAGCCCCCGTGCCGCATGCCAAACAGCGCCGATGGACGCGAACCGGGACACTTTCGAGACGAGGCTGAAGAACAACGCCCGCGAGATCGAGGCGCTGCTCCTCGCATTGCTGTCGACGAACGCCCTCTCCGACGAAATCGTCAGGCCCGACACCCTGCGCAGCGCCATGCATTATGCCGTGTTGAACGGCGGCAAGCGGCTGCGCCCCTTCCTGGTCGTCGAAAGTGCCGCTCTTCTCGGCGGCGATGCGCAGGCCGCCCTTCGCATAGGCGCCGCGCTCGAATGCGTGCACTGTTATTCCCTCGTACATGACGATCTGCCGGCCATGGACGACGACGACATGCGCCGCGGCAAACCGACGGTGCACATCAAGTTCGATGAAGCCACTGCGATCCTCGCCGGCGACAGCCTGTTGACCTACGCCTTCGACATTGTCGCAGCACCGGAAACGGCGCTTCCCGATGCCAGCAAGGCATCGCTGGTGCTTGCTCTTGCGCGCGCCGCCGGTCTCGGCGGCATGGCCGGCGGCCAGGCGCTCGATCTGGCGGCGGAAAGACAGGCTCCAGACGAGGCCGGCATTATCCGCCTGCAGGCGATGAAAACGGGCGCGCTGATCCGCTTCGCCTGCGAGGCTGGCGCCATCATCGCGGGAAGCCCGCAGGACGATCGCCGCCGCCTGCGCGCCTTCGGCGAAAAGATCGGCCTTGCCTTCCAGCTCGCCGACGACATTCTCGACCTGACCTCGGATGCCGCAACCATGGGCAAGGCGACCGGCAAGGATGCGGCCCGCGGCAAGGGAACGCTCGTGGCACTGCACGGCATGGAATGGGCCGAGACCGAGCTCCGCCGGCATGTCGCCGACGCCGAGGCGCTGCTGGCTCCCTACGGCGCGCGTGCATCGACCCTCATTGCCGCGGCGCATTTCATCGCCGACCGGAAAAGTTAGATCAGGCTGCCAATATTTCCTTGAGAGCAGACATCAGGCGGGCGCATTCCTCGTCCGTGCCGATGCTGATGCGCAGGAACTCCGAAATGCGCGGCTCGTCGAAGCGCCGGACGAGCACGCCACGCTCCCGCAGCTCGGCCAGAAGTGCCGCGCCCGATCGGCTCTCGTGCCTCGCGAAGATGAAATTCGCCTGGGACGGCAGCACTTGGAAACTCAACGCTTCCAACTGCCGGACAAGGTTTTCCCGGCTGGCGATGATTTTCCGCCGGCATGTCTCGAACCACGCCTCGTCTTTGATCGCCGCCGTCGCGCCGACCTGTGCCAGGCGATCGAGCGGATAGGAATTGAAGCTGTCCTTGACCCGCACCAGCGCCTCGATCAGATCCCGGTGCCCCACGGCGAAACCGACGCGCAGACCTGCGAATGAACGAGATTTCGACAAGGTTTGGATGACCAGCAGGTTGGGATAGCGAGAAATGAGCGGCACGGCGCTTTGCCCGCCGAAATCGACATAGGCCTCATCGATCACGACGACCACATCGGGATGGGCGGCAAGAAGCGCCTCGATCCCGGCCAGCGGCAGGCTGATACCCGTCGGTGCATTCGGATTGGGGATGATGATTGCCCCGCACGGTCTGTCGTAATCCGACAGCCGGATCCGGAACTGATGGTCGAGAGGTATCTCGATAGCCTCGATGCCATATAGCAGGCTATAGGTGGGATAGAAGCTGTAGGTCACATCGGGATAGAGAAGCGGCAGATCGTGGTTCAGCAGCGCCTGGAACGTATGGGCGAGAACCTCATCGGAGCCGTTGCCGACGAACACTTGTTCGGCCGTCAGCCCGAAACGGGCGGCGATCGCCTCGCGCAACTCGGTGGCGGCGGGATCGGGATAGAGCCGCAGACGATCGTCCGTCGCTTGCCTGATCGCCTCGATCGCCTTTGGGGACGGCCCGTAGGGATTCTCATTGGTGTTGAGCTTGACCAGACCGGGAATGCGCGGCTGCTCGCCCGCGATATAGGGCCGAAGCTTGCTGACGATATCAGACCAATACCGGCTCATTCGAACGCGCGGGCCTTCATTCCGCCGCCGTTCGCTGGCCGAAGCGCTTCTCGATATAATCGACGACCAGCGCCTCGAAATCGGCGGCGATGTTGGGGCCGCGCAGCGTCAGCGCTTTCTTGCCGTCGATGAAAACGGGAGCGGCCGGCGTCTCACCGGTGCCGGGAAGCGAAATGCCGATATCGGCATGTTTGCTTTCGCCCGGCCCGTTGACGATGCAGCCCATGACGGCGACGTTCAGCGCCTCGACGCCTGGATATTTCTCACGCCAGACCGGCATGTTCTTGCGAATGTCGTTCTGAATGTTCTGCGCCAGTTCCTGGAACACCGTCGAGGTCGTGCGTCCGCAGCCGGGACAGGCGGCCACGACCGGCACGAACTGCCGGAAGCCCATAACCTGCAGGATTTCCTGCGCCACCTGGACTTCGCGCGTGCGGTCGCCGTTCGGCTCGGGCGTCAGTGAGACGCGGATCGTATCGCCGATGCCGTGCTGCAGCACGAAGCCCATGGCAGCCGACGAAGCGACGATGCCCTTGCTGCCCATGCCGGCTTCGGTGAGGCCGAGATGCAGCGCATGGTTCGAACGTTCGGCGAGCATGGAATTGACGGCGATCAGGTCCTGCACCTGGCTGACCTTGGCCGACAGAATGATGCGGTTGCGCGGCAAGCCGATTTCCTCGGCAAGAGCGGCCGAAAGCAGCGCCGACTGCACGATCGCCTCCCGCGTCACCTGCCTGGCCGACAGCGGCGAGCCGGCCTCGGCATTCTGATCCATCAGCGCCGTCAAGAGATCCTGATCGAGCGAGCCCCAGTTGACGCCGATGCGCACCGGCTTGTCATAGCGGATCGCCATCTCGATGATCTCGGCGAACTGCTTGTCCTTCTTGTCCTTGAAGCCGACATTGCCGGGATTGATGCGGTATTTCGCCAGCGCTTCGGCACAGGCAGGATGATCGGCAAGCAGCTTGTGGCCGATATAGTGGAAGTCGCCGATCAGCGGCACGTCCATGCCGAGCCGCAGCAGCCGCTCGCGGATCTTCGGCACGGCGGCGGCACTCTCGTCGCGATCGACGGTGATGCGCACCAATTCCGAGCCGGCCCGGTGCAGGGCCGCGACCTGCGCAACGGTCGAATCGATATCGGCCGTGTCGGTATTCGTCATCGATTGCACGACGATCGGCGCGCCGCCGCCAACGATGACGCCGCCGACATCGACGGCGACGGAAGCGCGGCGCGGTTTCGGATCAAATTCGGCGGCTGACAACATGCAGAGTTCTTGCACCCCTAAAAACAGTGCCTTTCAGGTGGATCAAGCCCGGCTGCTTGTCAACCGCTTCCCATATCACTTTTGTTCCGGGGCGGCTCAGTGGCCGCCTCCGGAGACCCCATCGGCATAATGGGCCAGCTTGGAAAATATGAGAACGAACAGCAGCAGCACCGGCAGCGCCATGAAGACGACGGCAAAGCCGATGTGTTCGGCAACGAAGCCGATCACCGACGGCGCGACCAGCATGCCGGAATAACCCATGGTCGTGACGACCGAGATGCCGATTCCGGGTTTGAGGCCGGGAATATTGCCTGCAGCCGAGAAAGCGATCGGCACCATATTTGATATGCCGATGCCGCAAAGGGCAAAGCCCAGAATGGCGATCTCAGCGTCCGGCGCAAGGCTCGCAAGCAACATGCCGACGATGGCAAAGAGCGTGCAGATGCGTAGCGTCTTGACGCCCCCGAGGCGATCGCGCACCAGATCGCCGGCAAATCGCATGATCGCCATCGTCGCCGAAAAGGCCGCAAACCCAAGACCTGAAAGCGCCACCGACGCCCCCATGTCCTGCCGCAGATAGAGCGCGCCCCAATCCAGAACCGCGCCTTCCGGCACCATCGAGAACAGCGCCATCAAGCCGAGCAGCCACGGCAGCGGCACCATCGGCAGCCTCGTCTTCTCCTTTTTGGCATCGGGATGGGGCGGATCCGCAAGGATCATCGGCCATGCCAGAGCGAGGAAGATCGCCGCCAGTACGGTCGCGAGCTGCGCATGGCCGAGAACGCCGAGTTTAGCAATCACGATGCCGCCGAGGCCCGAGCCGATCAAGCCGCCGAGGCTCCAGAAAGCATGACAGGACGACATGATGGCGCGGCGCATGGATTTTTCGACGGACACGGCATTGGCGTTCATCGCCACATCCATGGCGCCGATGAAGCCGCCGAACAGGAAGAGCGAGATTGCCGCGGTAATCACATTCGGCGCGAGCGTCAGAGCCAGGAGCAGCGGCAGCACGCAGACGGCGGTTGCCCGAACAACGACGCGCGAGCCATGCCTGGCGATCTGCGCGCCGGCGATCGGCATCATGACCAGCGAGCCGACGCCGAAGACGATGATCATCAGCCCGAGCTCGAACTTGCTCAGCCCGAGACGCTCGGCAAAATCCGGGATCTTCGGCGCCCAGCAGCCGACGACAAAGCCGTTCATGAGAAAGAGCAGGGAAACCGCCGCCCTGCTTCTGGTAATGAAGCCGCTGCGGACCCCCGACGGCGCATTCACATGACTGTCCATTTTCGGTCTTTCCTCGCTATCGGGCTTGGGAGCACCCGTTTTCTAAACTCCGCGACGGCGGCTCAGTTCGTTTTTTCGGCGATAACGGTCCGGCAGCCGCGCTCGCGATAACCCGCAAGAATGGCGGGATCGGCATCGTGCTCGACGACCAGGCACTCGCAATGCGCAACCGGAAGGATGCTGTGGGGTGCAGCCGTACCGAATTTCTCCGAGGTCACCGCCGCCATAATCCTTTTGCTTCTCGATGCCGCAAACCGCTTGAACTCAGCATCCTCGAAACCGAAGGTCGTGATGCCGGCCTCGAGATCGATGCCGCAGGCGCCAAGAATGCAGAGATCGGGCGAAATCTGTTCCATATCCCGCAAGGCCTTGGCGCCGAGCGCGCCGCCCGTCTGCCGGTCCACCATGCCGCCGATCAGGATGACATTGACGGCTGGCTTGTCGATGAGCGCTGCGGCGATCACCGGCGCATTCGTCGCAGCCGTCAGTTCGAGTTCGGCAGGCAGGGCATTGGCAATCGCCAGATTGGTGCTTCCGGCATCGAAAAACACGCAGGAACCGGCAGCGATCTGCTTTGCCGCAGCCCGCGCCAAGGCCTGCTTGCGGTCGGCAGCAAATCCCACGCGCTGCGTCAGGCTTCCATGCGCCGGCGACACCGGCAAGGCGCCGCCATAGACCCGCTCGCAGAGGCCTGCCGCCGCCATCTCGCGCAAGTCGCGCCGCACCGTATCCTCGGAGACGCCGAATTCGAGCGCAAGTTCCGCCGCCAGCACCCGGCCGTTCAGCCGCAGCCGCTCGGAAATCACACCTTGGCGCTCTCGCAACAGAAAATCCTGCATGTTTTTACCGGATCGAAAGTTGAATGATATGAAACGTGCATAAACGTTTATGACTGTGCATGCAACATGCACGGTCACACGTTTTCCGGCCGGTTGAAATAAACGGTAAACGAGGGCTGGTTCGTGCAATTCGAGGCCCAGGCAACCGCCTGAGAAAAATATTTGCACTTGCTGCTTTTATTCGCAGTTTTCTTCGCTTCCGGCGCCCTAGTTTTCTGCGAACTATGGCGCATCCGCTAACAACCTCCCAAGGATGGATAAAACAATGAACTGGTTGAAAACCGTCGCCGCTGCTGCCCTCATTCAGGCTGCTGCCCTCCTGCCCGCTCATGCCGGCGAAAACCTTGCCGCCATCAAATCGGCCGGCGTCTTCAAGATCGGCACCGAGGGCACCTATGCGCCCTTCACCTATCATGACGAAAGCGGCAAGCTCGTCGGCTTCGACGTCGAGATCGGCGAAGCCATCGCCGCCAAGCTCGGCGTCAAGGCAGAATTCGTCGAAGGCAAGTGGGACGGCCTGATCGCCGGCCTCGACGCCAAGCGCTACGACACCGTCATCAACCAGGTCGGTATCACCGAAGCCCGCAAGCAGAAATACGACTTCTCCGAACCCTATATCGCTTCCAAGGCCGTGCTGATCGTTCGCGAGGGCGACGACAGCATCAAGACCTTTGCCGACCTGAAAGGCAAGAAATCAGCCCAGTCGCTAACCAGCAACTTCGGCAAGATCGCAACGGAATCCGGCGCCGAGCTCGTCGGCACCGATGGTTTCGACCAGTCGATCCAGCTTGTGCTGACCAAGCGCGCCGACGCGACGATCAACGACAGCCTGTCCTTCCTCGATTTCAAGAAGCACAAGCCGGATGCGCCGGTAAAGATCGCCGCCGAGCAGGAGAACGCCGATTATTCCGGCATCATCATCCGTAAGAACGAGCCTGAGCTTCTCGCGGAAATCAACAAGGCGCTTGCCGACATCAAGGCGGACGGCACTTACAAGAAGATCGCCCACAAATATTTTGGCCAGGACGTTTCCAAGTAAGCTCCATTTGAAAAGAAGTCCCCTCCCCACCCCTCCCCACAAGGGAGAGGGGCTTTAGCGAGGCGCCGCCTCATCTCAAAATAAACGTCTCGACTTGCAGTTCGGTCGCTATTTCGTGAGGGGCGAGAGCTAGATTAAGTCCCTCCCCCTTGTGGGGAGGGGTTGGGGAGGGGTATTCCGAAACACCACGACCCACCGACTGGAAAGAACACCCCTTGGCGCACTGGCTCCAACTGATGGCGGAATCGCTTCCCTCGCTCCTCTGGGCGGGATTGATCTTCACCATTCCGCTGACGCTGCTCTCCTTCACCTTCGGTCTGATCCTCGGCCTGATCACGGCGATCGCCCGTCTTTTCGGTCCGGCGCCCGTCGCGGCGATTGCCCGGTTTTATGTCTGGGTTATTCGCGGCACGCCACTGCTCGTCCAGCTCTTCGTGATCTTTTACGGCCTGCCGAGCATCGGCATTCTGCTCGACGCCTTTCCTGCCGCGCTGATCGGCTTCACCCTGAATATCGGAGCCTACAGCTCAGAGATCATCCGCGCGGTCATCTCCTCCGTGCCGAAGGGCCAGTGGGAAGCGGCCTATTCGATCGGCATGAGCTGGCGTCAGGCGATGAGCCGAACGATCCTGCCGCAGGCAGGCCGCGTCGCCGTGCCGCCTCTGTCGAACACCTTTATCTCGCTGGTCAAGGATACCTCGCTTGCCGCCGCCATCACCGTGCCGGAGCTCTTCCAGGCGGCACAACGCATCGTCGCCACCACCTACGAGCCGCTGATCCTTTATATCGAGGCGGCGCTGATCTATCTGGTCCTCAGCTCCGTCCTCTCGCAGCTGCAGGTGCGGCTGGAACGTCGTTTCGCGCGTTATGGCGGCATGCTGGAGGCAAACGCATGATCGAGCTTTCCAACCTCGAGAAGCGCTTCGGCGATGCCGTCATTCTGAAGGATATCAGCATTCGCATTCCCGAGGGCAGCGTCACCGCGCTCGTCGGGCCGTCCGGTGGTGGCAAGAGCACGTTACTGCGCTGCATCAACCTGCTCGAGATCCCGACATCGGGCGCGATCCGCCTCGGCGAGGAAGAGCTTTCCTTCGCGCCCGGCAAACGCTTGGGCTGGCAGGCGATCCAGAAAATCCGCCGTCAGACCGGCATGGTCTTCCAGAATTTCCAGCTCTTTCCGCATCAGACCGCGATCGAAAACGTTATGGAAGGTCTGGTCACGGTGCTGAAGTGGCCGAAGGAGAAAGCGCGCGAACACGCCATGGAACTGTTGACCAAGGTCGGCATGGCGCACAAGACCGATGCCTGGCCCTCGACCTTATCGGGTGGTCAGCAGCAACGTGTGGCAATCGCCCGGGCCCTTGCGCCGTCGCCACGGGTGCTTCTCTGCGACGAGCCAACCTCGGCGCTCGATCCGGAACTCTCGGCGGAGGTGGTCGATGTACTGGGCCAGCTTGCCCGTGAAGGCACGACGATGGTCATGGCCACCCATGATCTCCGGCTCGCCTCGAAAATCGCCAATGACGTCGTCTTCCTGGAGGCTGGAAGCGTGGTGGAAACGGGCAGCGCGAAAGCCATTTTCAGCGCGCCCAAGCGCGAACGCACCAAGCGTTTCATCTCAACGATCAACGCCGCCCATACTTACGATATCTGAAACGTCTCACGTGAATCGTGATTCACGTGAGACGCTTTGCTTCTCGGCGAACTGCCCTCAGGCTGAGGTGACGACAGAACGCGCTGCCTTCAACGCGTTGCCCCACCAGCTGAGCTGATCGAGCTGGTTCTTGGCCGCCTCGTTGAGGTGCGGGTAATCGCCAAGGTTCTTGCCTTCCTTGAGCACGCTCAGATATTCGCTGAAAGCGATGTGCACGCCCGTTTTCACCGAGGCGGCGCCCATTTCCACGAAGATCAGCCTCAGATGCTCGACGGCGCGCGCACCGCCGACGCCGCCGTAACCGACGAAGGCGACCGGCTTCTGGATGAACTCGCCGAGATCGATAGCGTTCTTCAGAACCGCCGTTGGCGCATGATTGTACTCGGCGACGGTGAATATGTAGCCGTCAAATTCGCGCAGCTTCTTCTTCCAGCGCTCGGCGGTGTCGCTTTCCGCCGTGGTGGCGCGCTCTTCGCCAAAGAAATGCATGGGATAGTCGAGAAGATCGAGAACCTCGACTTCCAGATCGGAGCGTTGGCCGACGAGCCCGGCAATCCATTTTGCCGGATGTTCGGCAAAACGGCCAATACGAGTGCTGCCGACAATGACGGCGATCTTCAATTTGCTCATGAAATCGTTTCCTGATTGATCTTGGGAGGGGCAGGCAGGCAAGTCTACGAAAAAGCCTCCCCGCCGGGCAAGGCGAGGAGGCTATTCGCCTTTCGAAAAAGCCGGCCTTTTAACAGCCTGGCTCTACACAATCGGGTGATCAGCCCGACCTGGCAAGGAGGGCGGACGAAACCTTTCGTGCCGTTCGCTCATCCGCCGTAAACCACAAGCAGGTCCTTCGCATCGATCTGGTCGCCGGCCTTGACCAGCACTTCGGCAATGGTGCCGTCCTTTTCCGCATGGATCGCGGTTTCCATCTTCATCGCCTCGATGGAGACGAGCACGTCACCGGCACTGACGGCTTGGCCCGGCGAGGCGAAGACGCGGCTGATGACGCCGGGCATCGGCGCGCCGACATGGACGGCGTTGCCGATCTCGGCCTTGCGACGCACGGCCGCCCCGGTCGCCCCATGGGCCCGGTCGGGCACCTTGATGCGGCGCGGCTGGCCGTTGAGCTCGAAGAAGACGGTGACCATGCCCTGGCTGTCGGTGGCGCTCATCGCCTGGTTGACGATGACGAGCGTCTTGCCCTTTTCGATATCGGCAAACAGCTCCTCGCCGTCCGCCAGCCCATAGAAATAGGCCGGCGTCGGCAGCACCGAAACCGGGCCGTAGGTATCGGAGGCAAGCGCAAAGTCGGTGAAGACCTTCGGATACATCAGATAGGAAGCGAATTCGAAGTCGCTGACCGCGCGCTCCAGTTTTTTCTCGATGACCTTGCGTTCCACATCGAGATCGGCCTCCTTGAGCAGTGAGCCCGGTCGCACCGTATAGGGTTTTTCGCCCTTCAATGCCTTCTTCTGCAGCGCTGCCGGCCATCCCGACGGCGGCTGGCCGAGATCGCCCTTCAGCATCGAGACCACCGATTCCGGGAAGGAGACTTCGCGCTCGGGGCTGACGACGTCGGCGACCGTCAGGTCCTGGCTGACCATCATCAGCGCCATGTCGCCAACGACCTTGGAGGAGGGCGTCACCTTGACGATATCGCCGAACATCTGGTTGGCGTCGGCATAGGCCTGCGCCACCTGGTGCCAGCGGGTTTCCAACCCTAGCGAGCGGGCCTGTTCCTTGAGGTTGGTGAACTGACCGCCCGGCATTTCATGCAGATAGACCTCCGATGCCGGCCCTTTGAGATCGCTTTCGAAGGCGGCATACTGGTTGCGCACCGCTTCCCAATAGAAGGAGATGCGGCGGATCCATTCCGGATCGAGGCCGGGATCGCGCTCGGAGCCGGAGAGCGCCTCGACGATCGAGCCGAGACAGGGCTGCGAGGTATTGCCGGACAGCGCATCCATTGCCGCGTCGACGGCATCGACACCGGCTTCGACGGCGGCAAGAACCGTTGCCGCCGAAATGCCCGAGGTGTCATGCGTGTGGAAATGGATCGGCAGGCCGGTCGCTTCACGCAGCGCCTTGAACAGAACCTTGGCAGCAGCCGGCTTCAGAAGGCCCGCCATATCCTTGACCGCAATGATATGGGCACCGGCCTTCTCAAGCTCGACGGCAAGGTTGGTGTAATATTTCAGGTCGTATTTCGGGCGGGCGGAATTGAGGATATCGCCGGTGTAGCAAATCGCCGCCTCGCAGAGCTTGTTCTCCTCGGCAATGGCATCCATCGACACCCGCATGTTCTCGACCCAGTTCAGGCAGTCGAAGACGCGGAAGAGATCGATGCCGCCCTTGGCCGCCTGGCGGACGAAGTATTTGACGACATTGTCGGGATAGTTGGTGTAGCCCACACCATTGGCGCCGCGCAGCAGCATCTGCAGGAGCAGGTTCGGCGCGCCCTCGCGGATCAGCGCCAGGCGCTCCCACGGATCTTCCGTAAGGAATCGCATCGAGACGTCGAAGGTGGCGCCGCCCCAGCATTCGAGCGACAAGAGGTTCGGCAGCGCATGCGCATAGGTGCCGGCGATCCTGGCGATGTCATAGGTGCGCATGCGGGTGGCGAGCAGCGACTGGTGACCGTCGCGCATTGTCGTGTCGGTCAGAAGCACCCGCTTCTCGTTGCGCATCCATTCGCCGAATTTCTGCGGGCCGAGCGTGTCGAGCAGCTGCTTCGTGCCGTCCTTCACCCCGTTGCCATTGGCATAGGGCACCACCGGCCTGGCAGCATTTTCCAACGGCTTCGGCCTGTCCTTGGCCTCGGGATGGCCGTTGACGGTGACGTCGGCGAGATAGGTCAGCAGCTTCGTCGCGCGGTCCTGGCGCTTGACCTGCTGGAAGAGCTCCGGCGTCGTGTCGATGAAGCGAGTCGTGTAGCTGTTGTCGCGGAATTTCGGGTGGCCGATGATCGCTTCGAGGAAGGTCAGGTTGGTGGCGACCCCGCGGATGCGGAATTCGCGCAGCGCCCGGTCCATGCGGGAAATGGCTTCCAGCGGGTTCGGCGCCCAGGCCGTCACCTTGACGAGCAGCGGATCGTAGTAGCGGGTGATGATGGCGCCGGAATAGGAGGTGCCGCCGTCAAGGCGGATACCGAAGCCGGAGGCCGAACGATAGGCGGTGATGCGGCCGTAATCCGGAATGAAATTATGCTCCGGATCTTCCGTCGTCACGCGGCACTGCAGGGCGTGACCGTTGAGACGGATGTTTTCCTGCTTCGGCACGCCCGATTGCGGCGTGCCGATGGCAAAGCCGTCAAGAATATGGATCTGCGCCTTGACGATATCGATGCCGGTGACGACTTCGGTCACCGTGTGCTCGACCTGAATGCGCGGATTGACTTCGATGAAGTAGAATTTGCCGGTATCGGCATCCATCAGATATTCGACGGTGCCGGCGCCGATATAATTGGTCGCCTGCGCGATCTTCAGCGAATAGGCGGCAAGCTCCTGGCGCTGCGCTTCGGTGAGATAGGGTGCGGGCGCCCGCTCGACGACCTTCTGATTGCGGCGCTGAACAGAACAGTCGCGCTCGAAGAGATGCACGACATTGCCGTGGGTGTCGCCGAGGATCTGGCTTTCGACGTGGCGGGCGCGCTCGACGAGCTTTTCGAGATAGACCTCATCCTTGCCGAAGGCGGCCATCGCCTCGCGCTTGGCTTCCGTCACTTCCTTGGCGAGATCGGCCTCGGAACGGATGACGCGCATGCCGCGACCGCCGCCGCCCCAGGAGGCCTTCAGCATGACAGGGTAGCCGATTTCGGCCGCCATCCTGGCGACTTCCTTCATATCGTCCGGCAGCGGTTCGGTCGCCGGCACGACCGGGACGCCGACCGAGATCGCCAAGTTGCGCGCTGCGACCTTGTTGCCGAGCTGGCGCATCGTATCGGCTTTCGGACCGATGAAGATGATGCCGGCCTTGTTGCAGGCATCGACGAATTCCGGGCTTTCCGACAAGAGGCCGTAGCCAGGATGGATGGCGTCGGCACCGGAAAGCTTGGCGACGCGGATCACTTCGTCGATCGACAGATAACTTTCGATCGGCCCGAGATCGCGGGCAAGATGCGGACCGCGGCCGACCTGATAGCTCTCGTCCGCCTTGAAGCGGTGCAGCGCCAGCTTGTCCTCCTCCGCCCAGATCGCCACCGTTTTTATTCCAAGCTCGTTGGCCGCGCGGAAGACGCGAATGGCTATTTCGGAGCGGTTGGCAACGAGTATCTTGGATATGGGCAAAACGGTCTCCTCCGTCGTTCAGACACGGGCATGCTGCACCCGCGAAGAAAATTCTTAACTTCTTGTCACGGGAAGTTCAATTTCTCTTGCGACTGCGAAATGCACTTTCTCGCCATGCCAGGGGCGTCGGCCGACAGTATGCGGCGATTTCAGCGAGATGGATAGAAAAAGCCTAGCTTATCAGACCGTGGCGGAAGGCGAGCGCCACTGCCTGCTGCCTGTTCTTTGCCTTCAGCTTGGCCTGCAGACCGTTCATGTACCAGTCGACGGTATGGTTTGAGATCTTCAACATTTTGCTGATCTCCATCGACGTCATGCCTTCGGCAAGATAGTGGAGGATTTCCATCTCGCGCCGCGTCAGCGGCGTCTCGGTCGGCAGCATCGTTTCCAGCGCCTCGGCCTCGCCTTTCAGGTCAAGCAATCGCCAGAAGGTCTTGCGCGCCACGGCCTCGAGCAGCGCGATTTCCACCGGCGACAAGTCGATCGGCTTGCCGCCGAGGCTGAGACTGCCGAGAATGCCGTTGCGCCCATGAATCGGAAAGAGATAGCCGTCCTCCAATCCGTGGCCGAAGGCATCGACCATCATCTGCTCCATGCGGCGCTGATGCGCATCACCGTCGAAGGCTGCCATGCTCTCCCGCCAGCGGAAAGGCCGTTGCGCATGCGCGAGATAACGCACCATCGGATCGATCCGGACATATTTTTTTGCGGCATATATCTGTAGCCATTGTTCCGGCCAGCGGCCGGCAAGCGGCGCAGCGCGCAGTTCGATCTTCTGTTGCGCCGGGTTTTGCTGCAAATGTCGCAGCAGACCGTAATACTGGAAACCGGAACCGTGGAGGACCTGCTCGAGTTCGGTGACGACGGCGTCCGGATTTGGGCACTCTTCCAGAATGACAAGCAATTGAATTAAAGAATTAATATTCACAAATAGCGCCCTTTGCCCGCACCTGATGCCCGCATCGAGGCCGTTGGCGGCTGTTCAGATTGGTCGCGTAACGGTCTTCTTCAAAAAATGCAGTCTCTAATTTAATGCTGCGCTAAACATTGATTAAAATGCAAGCGCAAATTGTCGCCAGATATAATCATGGCGGAATTCGGGCGCCAGACCCCGCGCCGAAAAATCTGAGGAGCCCGAGAGCGCCCCTCTGTTCTATCCTATTGAGGCGGCTTCAAATTCGTCGCAGCTGTGATCGTGCAATCAAGTTCACCACTTGGCGGGCTGAATTCCGAATTCTCCGTTAATCGCCGGTTCAGGTAGCCTTTTGTAGCATCCCATCATTCCCGTTTTCGCAGATGCACAAGAGGTTAGACGTGTCGCTATTCAAGGTCTATGCAAGAGCTCTGCGCTATCTTGGCGCTTACAAGCTCCGCGTATCCCTGGTCGTTATCGCCAACATTGTTCTGGCGACCATCACCATTGCGGAACCGATCCTGTTCGGTCGCATCATCGATGCGATATCGGGCAAGGGCGAAGTCAAACCCATCCTCTTCATGTGGGCTGGTTTCGCCGTGTTCAATACTGTCGCCTTCGTTCTGGTATCCCGCGAGGCCGACCGGCTTGCTCATGGCCGGCGGGCAACGCTGCTGACGGAAGCCTTCGGCCGCATCATTTCCATGCCGCTTGCCTGGCACCATCAGCGCGGCACCTCCAACGCGCTGCATACGCTGCTGCGTGCCTGCGAGACGCTGTTCGGCCTCTGGCTTGAGTTCATGCGCAACCACCTGTCGACGGTCATTGCGCTGTCCCTGCTGGTGCCGACGGCAATGTCGATGGACTTGCGCCTCTCCGCCGTGCTGATCGTGCTTGGCATCGCCTATTGGCTGATCGGCCGCGTGGTCATGAGCCGCACCAAGGATGGCCAGGCTTCGGTCGAAAACCACTACCATACCGTCTTCTCGCATGTCAGCGATTCGATCAGCAACGTCTCCGTTCTGCATAGCTACAACCGTATCGAAGCGGAAACCAAGGCGTTGAAATCCTTCGCCAACCGGCTGCTCGAAGCGCAGTATCCGGTGCTCGACTGGTGGGCGCTCGCCAGCGCGCTGAACCGCATGGCCTCGACCATCGCGATGATGGTGGTTCTGATCATCGGCACGATGCTTGTCCAGTCGGGCGAGCTGCGCATCGGTGACGTCATTGCCTTCATCGGCTTTGCCAACCTGCTGATCGCCCGTCTCGACCTGATGCGCCAATTCGCGACGCAGATCTTCGAGGCCCGCTCCAAGCTGGAGGATTTCTACACGCTCGAAGACTCGGTGCGCGATCGTGAAGAGCCAGCCGGCAACAGCGAGATCAAGAACGTCAAGGGTGCGGTCGAATTCCGCGACGTCTCCTTCGGCTTCGGCAACAGCTCGCAGGGCCTGCACAATGTCTCCTTCTCGGTGAAGGCTGGCCAGACAGTCGCCATCGTCGGTCCGACCGGCGCCGGCAAGACGACGCTGGTCAACCTGCTGCAGCGCGTCTATGACCCGCAGGGCGGCCAGATTCTCGTCGACGGCACCGATATCACCAAGGTGACCCGGAAGTCGCTGCGTCGCCATATCGCTACCGTCTTCCAGGATGCGGGCCTACTGAATCGCTCAATCAGCGACAATATCCGCCTCGGCCGCGAAGGTGCGAGCGAGGAGGACATGCGCCGTGCGGCCGAAGCCGCCGCCGCCGCCGACTTCATCGAGACCCGTGAGGATCGTTACGAAACTCATGTAGGCGAACGCGGCAACAAGCTGTCCGGTGGTGAACGTCAGCGCATCGCGATTGCCCGCGCCATCCTCAAAGACGCGCCGATCCTGGTGCTCGATGAGGCAACTTCGGCGCTCGACGTCGAGACCGAAGCCCGCGTGAAGGCAGCGATCGACAATCTGCGGCAGAACCGCACCACCTTCATTATCGCCCACCGCCTCTCGACGGTCCGCGAAGCCGATATGGTGCTCTTCCTTGATGATGGACGCGTCGTCGAGCAGGGTGGCTTCGATGAGCTCAGCCACAGCAATGGCCGCTTCGCCGCGCTGCTGCGCGCCAGCGGCATCCTGACGGACGAAGAAGTCCGCAAGGCCCACACCACCGAAGCCGCCTGAGCGCTTCGAGTTAAAGAATAAGGCCGGAAGGGCAGACGCTCTTCCGGCCTTTTGTTTGGCGATGTTTATACGCCACGCTTTAGGACTTTGCTCCCCCAAAACCGCTGCGGACGATATGCATTAGCCACATGGCTGTAAGTCATAACTGATTGATCCGCCCGCTGTTCTTCCCTAACCTCGTGCTGTGCCTAAGCACAGGAGAAAACCCATGAAGGTCCTACGCATCGTCGCCAATGTCCAGGCGCCCGACATCATGGCCGCCAAAAGCTTCTATCAGGATATTCTCGGGCTTGATCTCATGATGGATCTCGGCTGGATCGTCACGTTCGGCGCGAATACGTCCATGAAGGTTCAGCTCAGTGTCGCCAGCCAAGGCGGCTCCGGGACTCCGGTGCCCGATCTCTCCATCGAGGTGGATGATCTCGATGCTGCTTTCGAGGCGATGTCTGCTGCCGGCGTTCCGATCGAATACGGGCCGGCCGACGAGCCCTGGGGCGTCAGGCGCTTCTACGTGCGCGATCCTTTCGACCGGCTGGTGAATATTCTCGTTCATAAACGTTGAGCCGGCGGCGTTACAGCGCAGCGCGTCTTTTCAGACGCGCGAAAGGCGCTGCCATGCCGTGGTGCTTTTCGATGCTGATTTCGGGCGCCCGCTAAGCCCGTCGCTCTTCAATCAGACCGGGGATTCCTATTTCCGATTGGTCCGGCGATAGGTATTCGCCGCTCCGCCGACTCGCACAGGCACAGGGACGGCGGCAATCTCCGTCACGAGCTTGTGCTTGATCTTGCCCAGCTGGCGCTTGTGCTCGAGATAGTAGGCATAGGCGAATTGCGTCGCGATGCCCACGATCACGAAGAGCGGGCCAACCAGCGGATCCTTGTTGGTGATATAAAGCACGACCTGGCCGATCATGGCGAGAATCGTGCCGGCGACGAAGATGTTCAGCGAATGACGGCCGAGGATCGTCAGCGGGTGTCCGGCGGGGCGCCGCAGGATGCGCGAGAACGCCGGGATGCTGATGATGAGATAGGTCAGCGCCAGCACATGCAGCAGCCGCGGCAGCGACAGGAAAGTCTTGTCGAAACCAGTGATGACGGTGGGCAGGCCGAGCGCTGCCAGCGAATTGCCGAAAATCCACAGATGGCCGGTGACCCAGACGAAGGATAGCAGGACATAGAAGGCGGCAGCCGCAAGCAGCAGCGGATGCCGCGGGATCGTGCCGCCGCGCTTGATATGCAGGATCGAAACAATTCCAATCGAAAACAGGAACTGCCAGGAGAGCGGATTGAGGAACCAGTAGCCCTCTATCAGCAAATTGTGCGGCGCCACCTCGTAAATGCCGGCCAGCAGCCAGACCGTGCCGGAAACGGCGAGCGCCAGAAGCGGGCTTCGCTCGTTGAGGAGCAGGATGATCGGCACCATCAGCAACAATGCGCCATACATCGGCAGGATATTGTTGTAGCCGATCTGGTGACCGAGCAGCAGCAGCGCCGGAACGCCTTCCTTCAGGTTCATCAGAACCGCCAGGATATTGATCTCGACCAGCAGCCCCGGCCGGTGGAACAGCCACGCACCACAAATGAAGAGCGCCAGCGTCATGAAGGTGGTGATCATATGCGCAAGGTAGAGCGTGAAGGCGCGCCGCGCTGCCTTGGTCGCCGTCTTGATGCGGCCGCCCGGCTTGAAGCGGGAACCGTAGGCGAGGCCGACGGCGATGCCGGAGATCAGGACGAAAGCCTCGGCGGCATCGGAAAAACCGAAATTCTTCGTCGTCACATATTCGAAGACCTGTCCGGGAACATGATTGATGAAAATCATGATCAGAGCCAGGCCACGCAGCACGTCAAGCCTTGTATCGCGCCCCGTCGCAGCAGCGGATGAGGAACTGCGCTCGGTGCCGATGGCCTCGGTCAGCGTGCTTGCCATATGGTTTCTCCTGTTATCCGATTTTGCAAACGCGACGGCGGCCAAAAGGGTTCCCTTTTGGCCGCCGCGAATCGCCGTGTTCTTCAGCGTGGAGAACGCTGTTATCCGAGCGGATATCCCTCTTCGGGATCGGTGACTTCGCTGCCGTTGATCGACAGAGTGTAGCCGCTGGCATTGGACGCTTTTGAGACCGAAATGCGGTATTTGACGCCGCCCCGCTCCACCTCCGCCGCAAAACCGTCCCATTCCGACGGGAGCGACGGACGCACGTGGAGCCGGCCTTCCTTCAGCCGGATACCGAGGATGCCCTCCACCGCGGCCCGGTAAAGCCAGCCGGCCGATCCGGTATACCAGGTCCAGCCGCCGCGCGACGTATAAGGCTCATGCCCATAGACGTCGGCTGCCACGACATAGGGTTCGACCCGGTATTGTTCGGCCGAAGCCTTGTCGAGCGCATGCGTGATCGGATTGAGGATCTGGAAGCAGCGCAGCGCGTCGTCGCCCCGCTTCAGCTCCGCGAGCGCCATCACAACCCAGGTCGCGGCATGGGTATATTGCCCGCCGTTTTCACGCACGCCCGGCGGATAGGCCTTGATATAACCGGGATCCCTGGCGGAATTGACGAAAGGCGGCGTGAACAGCCGGATGATGCGCGCCTCCTCGTCGACCAGTTGGTCAAGCACGGCATCCATCGCCTTTCCGGCACGAGCCGGGTCGCCTTCGCCGGACAGAACGCTCCAGGATTGTGCGATGGAGTCGATCCGGCATTCCGGGCTCTCCTTGGAGCCGAGCAGCGCGCCGTCGTCAAATGTGCCGCGGCGATAGTAGCTGCCGTCCCACGCCGCGGTTTCGAGCGCCTTCTTCAATTCGGCGAGATGGGCCGACCAGCGCTCCGCTCGGGCCGTATCGCCCCGTTCTTCGGCATAGGGAATGAAGGCGCGCAATGCACCCGCCAGGAACCAGCCGAGCCAGACGCTGGTGCCGCGCCCGCCGATGCCGACGCGGTTCATGCCGTCGTTCCAGTCGCCGCCGAGGAAGAGCGGCAGACCATTCGCGCCCTTGCGGGCGATGGCGAGATCGAGCGCCAGGGCCGCATGTTCGTAGACACTCGCCTTGTCCTCCGAAATCTCCGGCTTGTAGAACGAGTCGTGCTGACCTTCGAGAAGAGCGGGGCCTTCCAGGAAGGCAAGCTCCTCGTCGAGCACGCTCTTGTCGCCGGTGACGCTGCAATAATGTTGGATCGCGTAGCTCAGCCACACGACGTCATCCGAAATCAAGGTGCGAACGCCCGCACCCGTTCCCGGCAGCCACCAATGCTGAACGTCGCCTTCGCGGAACTGCCGCGAGGCGGCATTCAGAATCTGCCGCCGGGCGATCGAGGGTTCGTGCATCAGGAAGGCCAGCGTATCCTGCAACTGGTCGCGGAAACCGAAGGCGCCGCTTGCCTGATAGAAGGCGGTGCGGGCCATGATGCGGCAGCCGAGGCTCTGATAGGGCAGCCAGGTGTTGACGAGATTGTTCATCCCGCGATCCGGCGTCGAGATCTGCAGTCGGCCGGTGAAATCGTGCCAGAAGGCGCGGTTGGCCTCGACCGCATCCTCGAACGAAGACTTGCTTATATCGGCGATCAGGGCGCGCGCTTCTTCTTCCGTCGGCGTATCGCCGAGGAAGAAGGTGACGTCGCGCTCCTCGCCGGCCCCGAGTTCGATGTCGATCGCCACAGCCGCAGCCGGATCGCCATCCAGTTCGGTGATGCCCGAAAGCGGAGCTGCGGAGGTGACGGCCTGAGGCATCTGGATCGTGCCCGCCTTGCCGATGAATTCGCGCCGGCTAGCCGAGAAGCTTGAAAACGTCTCGCTCGCCGCGAAGAAGGCGGTTCGGTTGGAAAAATCGATGCTGTAGGGATTGGTGGCAAACAGCGCCCCCGTCTCCTCGTCATGCCTCGACAGAATGAAGGGCGCCGTGCGTCCCGAATTGTTGCCAAGAACCCATTCGACGTAACCGTAGAGACGCAGCTTACGGTCGGTCGAACCGGTGTTGCGCAGGCGCAGGCGCTGCAGTTTCACCGGCTTCTCGCGGTCGATCGTCTGCGTCAGCTCGAGCGCAATTTCGTGCTGAACGGTGGAGAAGACCGAATAGCCGAGCCCGTGGCGGGCTTCGAAACGAATGTCCGGCCGACGCGAAAGCGCTGCGAACGGCGTCATGACAGCGCCGCTTTCGAGATCGGCCAGATAGAAGGCCTCGCCCGATCGGTTGACCACCGCATCGTTCGACCAGGACGTCAGCTGATAATCGCGCGAATTGACGCTCCAGGTGAAACCTGCGCCTTCGGCCGACACGTGGAAGCCGAACCTGTCGTTGGAGATGACATTGATCCAAGGCTGCGGCGTCGCATGACCTCCGGGCAAGCGAATGACATATTCGCGGCCGTCGCGGGTAAAGCCGCCAATGCCGTTCCAGAAGTCGAGGTCGCCTTCCTCCTCGATGGCAACGGCGGGCACCACGGGCGGCGGCACCGGTGCAATGCGCTTGACCGGTACCCTGTTGCGCTCGACGCGCTCCATCTCCTGCAGTTCGTCCTTCGACGGCGCAAAGAGGGCGACGGCGCGGTTGATCTGGTCGACCACCTTGCCGTTCTTCGCATGCAGGGTGACGCGGGAAGCCGCGATCAATGCCTTGTAAGTGTTCTCCTCCATCAAGTCCTTGCGAACCGCGAAAATATGCTGGCGCAAGCCGTCGGCCTGGCCCATGCGGCGTACGTTCTCGCACATGGCGTCGAGCGCGTGTTGCATGTCCTGCGCATAGGAAGAGGCGCGTTCGTTCATGATAACGAGATCGGCGGTGACGCCGCGCGAGCGCAGATATTCCTGCGCCAGCAGTGCCTCGCGGGCGATATCGAGATCCATGTCGTCGTTGACGCGCAACGTGAAGATCGGGAAGTCGCCGGAGATCGCCAGCGGCCAGAGCGCCGATTGCGATTGCAGGCCGGCCTCGACCGTCGCCTCATCCTTGCGCAGCTGCATGTCGGGATAGACGAGGTAGCGCCCGAGATGCTGGAAGGCGGCCGCCTGCTGGGAGGTGACGCCGACATGGCGCATCTGCACCTGCGTGCGCGTCCAGGCCTGGACGAGCTCATGGTTGAAGGCGTCGGGATGACGGTAGCGATTGACCGCCTTGTCGACCTCGTCGCGGCTTGGCGCGGCGATCGTCCAGAAGAACACGCTGACCTTCTTGCCGGCCGGCACCCGCACCGTGCGGCGCAGCGACATTACGGGATCGAGCGTGAAACCGTCGCTGCCGGAAAGCGTGGCACCCGGATCGAAGGCCGCTGCATCGGCGAGGCTGCGGCCGCGACCAATGAACTTGCGCCGGTCGGTTTCGAATTCGGTGTGACGGGTGTCGCCGGCATTGTCGACGATCAGATGCGCGATGCTGATGTTCGGCTCGTTCGGGTCACGCTTGTTGCGTTCGGCGCGGATGACGTCGCCGCGCTTGCCGATCTCGGTCTTGACGAACATGCGGGCGAATGCCGGATGCGCATTGTCGGTATCGTCAGAGGTGATCACCGGTTCGAGATAGGACGTGACTTCGATGAAACGATCTTCCGTGCCCATGTTGAGCAGTGTGACGCGACGGGCTTCCGCATCGTGCTCTGTGGCGATGATGCACTCCACCTCGCTCGTCAGATCTCCGACCGTCTTGATGAACTGCGCCTTCTCGTCGGCGAATTCGACCTTGATCTTTTCGCCCTCGACACCCTTCGGCTCCGCTGTCGCCGACCACCATTCGTTGGTGGCGGTATCGCGCAGGAAGATGAAGGTGCCCCAGCGGTCTTCGGTCGGATCGGCCTTCCAGCGGGAAACGGAAAGACCGTTCCAGCGGGAATAACCGGCGCCCGTCGCCGTCAGCATCATGGAATAATGGCCGTTCGACAGGAACACGAGCTCGCGGTCGCGCGAAAGGGGATCGCTGATCTTCCTGATTTCCGGCCGCATGAGATCCTCCTGGATGCTGGCCGGCGTATCGGATTCATGCTTGCCGCTCATGACGGGAATGTCGCGCGGCGCCTTTTCCTGCAGCAGAAGCTCCGCCGCCTCGATCACCGGATCGGAGTGGAAAAGCTCGCGCAGATGGCCGTTGAAGGCGACGTTGGCGACGGCCGCGATCGACATGCCGTGATGGTGGGCATAATAATTGTAGACCACCGCGCATTTCTTGCCTTCCGGCACGCGCGTCGGTGTGAAATCGACCGCGTCGTGGAAGCCGAACTTGCCGAGCGCGCCGACCTTGCGCAGTCTCTGCAGGTTTTCGAGCGCGCCGGGCGGGTCGTACTGGCTGGCCAGCAGCGAAGCATAGGGGGCGATGACGGCATTGTGGCCGAGGCCGCGCTTGAGACCGAGCGTCGGCACGCCGAAATTCGTGTACTGGTAATTGAGGTTATGGTCACGAGCATTGAAGGCCGCTTCCGAAATGCCCCACGGGATACCGAGCTTGCGGGCATAATTCATCTGCTCGACGACGACCAGATTGTTCGTCTGGTTGAGAATACCTCCGCCACGCTCCTGCATGACGAGCGGCGGCATCAGATATTCGAACATCGAGCCGGACCAGGAGACCAGCGCGCCGCGTGAACCCACAGGCACGACCTGGCGGCCGAGACGGTACCAGTGTTCCGTCGGCAGATCGCCCTTGGCGATGCCGAAGAGGCTGGTCAGGCGGCATTCCGAGGCGAGAAGGTCGTAGCAGGCCTGGTCGAGCTCGCCGCTTTCGACGCGGTAGCCGATCGACAGCAGGCGCCGTTCCGGCCGGAACAGGAAGCCGAAATCCATCGAAAAGGCGAGATCGCGGGCCTTGTCGCGCAACGCCACCAGGCGCGGCCTGAGCGCATCGACCTTGGAAAGATCGAAGGTGCTGTCTGATATATGCGCCTCGCAGACCTTCACGAGGGATGCCGCCCATTGGGTGACTTCCTCGCTCTGCTTCGACTTGACCTCATGGTCGAGATTGGCGGCGAGCTTCTCGATGTCGCGTGCGAGAACGGCAAGGTTTATGATGCGGATCGAGGCGAATTCGTGCTCGCGCTTGACGGCGGCAAGCGCATTCTGGAAGCCGACGATGCGCTCTTCCAGGCGCCGGCGCAGCGGGCGCACGGTCTTGCGGTCGTCGGGCAGGTCCGCCAGCACTTCGCCGAGGATGCCGGCCGTGTCGCCGACACCGTCGAGATTGCCCTGCATGTGGGCCGACGGCGCCTCGGCCCAGTTGCGGCAGGCCGAAGAAATGGCGATCAGATGGCCGGCGAGATTGCCGCTGTCGACGGCTGAGACGTATCGCGGCCCGAGCGTCTGCAGCGTATCGGTATGATACCAGTTGAACAGATGGCCGCGGAATTTCTCCATCTTGTCGATCGTCGCGATCGTCTGCTCCAGGCGTTCGAGTGTCTCCTCAAAGGAGAACCAGCCGAAATGCCGGCCGGAAACGACGGAGAGCAGGTAGACGCCGATATTGGTCGGCGAAGTGCGCGCCGCGACGATGACATGCGGCGTTTCCTGGATATTGTCCGGCGGCAGATAATTCTGCTCGGGGGTGGTGAAGGTCTCGAAATAACGCCAGGTGCGCCGGGCGATCTTGCGCAGCTCGCTCGAGACGGAATCGGCGACCTCGAGCCGGTCCTCGGTCTCGGCCGACTGGCTGACATACCATGCGACGACAGGCGAGAGGATCCATAAGAGCGCGAAGGGGATGCCGACGAGGAAGGCGTTGCCGCCGGAAAGGGCTGCGAAACCGAGCGCCAGCAGCGCCAGTACCGGCGCATGCCACATCTGCTTGTAATAAGAGGCGAGGGTGCCCTGCCCGCCGGCCTGGACGCTGGCGGCGGTCCGCCACTGCAGCATCAGCTTGCGGCTGACGAACAGCCGGTAGAGCGAACGGCCGATCGCATCCGCCATCATCGCCACCGAATCGGCGATGAAGACGATTCGCAAGGCGACCTGCGCATTGGCGGCGGTAATATCCGACCAGACCGTATAGAGATGGGCGCGGGCGACGATATCGCTGGTGCGCGGGATGATGCCGTTGATGAGCGACAGCGTCGGCGCCACGAACAGGCAGAAGATCAAGAGAATCTGCCAGACGAGCGCGCCGAGCGGACCCATGAAATACCAGCCGAGAACGGAGGCGAAGAACCAGGCGATCGGGGTCAGCGAACGGCGCAGATTGTCGAACATCTTCCAGCGGCCAAGCGCGGTCACGCCATATTTCGGATTGAACATATAGGGCAGGAGCTGCCAGTCGCCGCGCGCCCAGCGATGCTGGCGCGAGGTCTCCACCTCGTAACGGATCGGGAAATCCTCGACCAGTTCGAGATCGGTGACGAGCGCACAGCGCGCCATCGAGCCTTCGAGAAGGTCGTGGCTGAGCACCGAGTTCTCCTCGATGCGGCCCTTCAGCGAGGCTTCGAAAGCATCGACATGATAGAGACCCTTGCCGGTGAAGGTGCCTTCGCCGGCCAGATCCTGGTAGACGTCGGACACGGTGAAGACATAGGGGTCGAGACCGCGATTGATCGAGAAGACGCGCTGGAAGACCGAGGCATCCTTGCCCGTCGTCAGCGACGGCGTGACACGCGGCTGCAGCACGCCGTAGCCGTTTTCGACGCGTCCGGTCTTCGGATTGATGACCGGGCGGTTGATCGGATGATAGAGCTTGCCGACGAGCTTGGTGACGGCATCGCGCATCAGGCGTGTGTCGGCATCGAGTGTCATGACATATTGCACATTGGCCGGAACGGTGTTGGCGCCGGGCAGATAGGTCGTGTCGCGGTCGCCGCGCAGCAGCATGTTCAGCTCATGCAGCTTGCCGCGCTTGCGCTCCCAGCCCATCCACACACCTTCCGAGGGATTGTAGAGGCGGCGGCGATGCAGCAGGTAGAAACGCGTCTTGCCGTCATAGGCATAGCGGGCGGAAAGATTGGCGATCTCGCGTCTTGCATAATCGAGAACCTCGAGATCGGCAGGCGTTTCCTCGGCATCGCTGTCGGGCCAATCGCTGAGCATCGCGAAATAGATCTCTCCACGCGGATTGGCGAGATAATGAACTTCGAGATTGCGCACCTGATCGTCGACGCTGTCGCGGTTCGAGATCAGGCAGGGCACGACGAGCAGTGTGCGCGCATCCTCCGGAATGCCTTCCTTGAACTCGTAGCCGACGAGGCGGGCCGGGGTGACGAAGAAGGACAGCAGGGTATTAAAGAGACCCGTTGCGCCCTCCGAGGCCGGCAATGAGAACATGACCAGCAGGATTGCGATTTCGATGGCGCCCATTCCGGCACTTGCCATGAACCTGCCGACGATCGCCATGGCGATGATCGTCAGCAGCATGACGGGCAGCGCGATCGACAGCCAGTTGAACCGGCGCACGGCGCGCACGAAGTGCTGGGTGATTGTCGGGCGATAATTCGCCCGCGCCTCGAGCTTCGGGCGTTGCGCGCCGGACAGGAAACCGCCGACATTCGGCTCATGCTGCTGCGGCTCGTCGGAGGCCTTGGCGGCCTCCGTCATGTCGAGCGCCAGCTGGGCGATTTGCATTTCGGTCAGCGGCGAGCGCTTGGCCAGTTTCTCGATCTGCTTGCGGTATTTGTTGCGCGAGCCGGAATCGAGGATGCCGTAATCCGAATGCTCCCAGAGCAGCTTGTCGACATGGCTGACCTGCTCGACCCAGACCGACCATTCGGTATCGTCGATCTCGCGCAGGCTGCGGATGATGTTGCCCATCGTCACGTTGCCGGAAGAGAGACGGCTGTGTTCGGCGGTCGTCGCCTCTTCGGTATTGCGACCGAGCTCTTCCAGGCGTTCATCGAGCCAGGTGATTGCCAGGCTCGACGTCTGTGAGCCGTCACGCAGGCGATAGAGGAACTGCGTCGAGAAGGTATTGTCTTCGGCAAACGGTTCCAGCGTCTTCAGATAGGCGGCAGCCTTGGCCGGATCGGTCAGGCGCACCAATTCGTCGGCCGCTTCGTTGGCGCGGCGGCGCAGGCGGCGGCTGGTTTCGACACGGCTCGAAATGCGGCGAAGGTTTTCCACCAGCACATAGCGCACCAGCGAGGGCAGGGCCCAGAGTTCACCGATCCTCAGCGTCTCGCTGGTCTGGAAGCCGTCGACCAGCGCCGTCAGGCTTTCCTGCGAGATCGTGCTGTGGGTATGGGCAACGTAGAGCCAGGCAAGCACCAGCGTGCGCGGAATGTCGACGCCGCCGACACGCATGGTCGGCAATTCGCGGTAGAAGCGGCGGGGAAAGTCGCGCCGTACCTCCTGGATCGCCTCTTCGACGATGTAGTGATTGTCCAGCAGCCATTCCGCCGCCGGCGTAATCGTCTCTCCGGCCTCGACGTCGGTTGCCGTGGTGCGGTAGACGCGCAGAATTTCCTTCTCGTTTTCCTTGTGGCGCGCGAAGAAATCAAAGGCGGCGAAAGCCGGCAGCTTGTCGACGCCGTTGACCGCGACGGCTTCGCCCATCGCCTTGATGTCCTCGATGGAAAGATAGGTCGAGCGGATCGAATCATTGTGATCGATCTGCTTCGTATCGGAGTCGCGCGGAAGGCTCGGAGAAAGATTGGCAATAGACATGGGTTCGGTTCTGGATCCAAACAAAGTTATGGCTGTTTTGCTCAGCCTTTTGCACTGCTTATCATGACTGCTACATGAACGGGGCCCGATTCTTCGAAGATCGATGAGACCGGAGTGAATGACGTCTGCGCCAAGCGATGTAACCGGGCGTAGCCTTGGTCCAGCGCGAAGGTCGATCAATACCCTCTCCGCAAAACCATGGCGAAAAGTTGGACACTCTCGCGATAATTCAAGTCAAGAGTCGTGAGCCGAACGAGCCGGCGCGCTTGCGGCACAAGGCTGAGCGCCGAGCTTGTCGCCACCTTGCGGAATGCAGGAGCTTTTCGATAAGAGGAAGGTTCGCCAGATCATCGTCTGGCCGCGCTTGATCGGGCTTGCTCAAGCGCGGAAACGCGCCGCATGAATGGGCGCACGCAGCCCCGGCACGTGCCGAGGCCCATCATCTGCCGACTATCCGAGGACGCCGCAGACCATTGCCACCACGAACAGGAATGCCGCGGTGAAGATCGTCCCATGGAGCACCGTCTGAAGCCTGTGGCGCGTCGCGTGCGGCTTCTTGGTGGCTACCGAACCATAGTGGTTCACGTGAGTATGCGAAATACCCAGCTCTGCCATGTGTCGCCTCCGTTGTTCTCGTGCGGCCGGTTGTGCGGCTCGCTGTTATATTTCTTATTCCCTATAAGGTAGGTAGAGATAAATTTCCGTCCAGAGCGAGCGGAAGAGAAAATTCAACCGCTCTTTAGCAGAGCGTGCGCCATGCCCAGATCAATGAGCGCTCGATGGCGTTCTCGTTCTGCTGCAGATCGGAGGTCTCGGTCCCGATCAGGCGCCGGTCCTGTTCCGCCGGCATGGAGACCGTAATCTGTTCCTTGCGATCAGCCCTCACCGGAGGATCGAGATAGCCCATGGTCATCCCACCGAGAAAGAACATGCCTCGACCTCCATCGATCACGAAAGCTAACAATCGTTAACAGGATCATGACAGAAGCGGGGCGGCTGTCAATAGTCTAGTCGAATGGTCGTCTTTTAAGGGAACATTATCCTTAACGCCGCCGCCGGCCTTTTCTTTTCAATGGCCTGAAATGATTGCCTTTCAGGCTTTGACGAAACCCTTGCTCGCGATCATCAAATTTTTCGTGTAATCCTCCTGGACCGCGCCCCGTGCCAGTTCTTCCGAGCTCAACCGCTCGACGACGGCGCCGTTGCGCATCACCGCGAGCCTTTCGCACATGTGGGTGATGACGCCGAGGTCATGGCTCACCATGACGAAGGTAAGCTTGCGGTCGCGGCGGATCTGTTCGAGCAGGTTCAGCACCTCCGCCTGCACCGAGGCGTCGAGCGCCGACGTCGGCTCGTCGAGCAGCAGGATCGACGGTTGCACGATCAGCGCCCTAGCGATCGCCACACGCTGTCGCTGACCACCGGAAAGCTGATGCGGGTAGCGGAAACGGAAACCATTGCCGAGACCGACCTCGTCGAGCGCGCGGGCAATGCGCTTGTCCCTATCGGTAACGGCGTGGATCGCAAGCGGCTCGAGCAGCAGCCGGTCGATCGTCTGGCGCGGATGCAGTGAGCCATAGGGATCCTGGAAGACCATCTGCACGCGCCGATAGAAGGCCTTGCTGCGCTTTGAACCTTTCAGCTCTTCGCCGTCGATGCGGATCGCGCCGCCGCTGATCGGCGCGAGTCCGGCAACGGCGCGCAGCAAGGTCGATTTGCCCGATCCGGATTCACCGACGAGGCCGAAGGATTCACCGCGCTGGACGCTGATGCCGACATCCTTCAGCGCATGAAAATCATCGTAGACGACACTGAGATTGTCGACATGGAGGGCTGCGCTCATGCCGCCCACTCCGGCTTGCGGTCGAGCACCGGCAGTGGATGGCGGTTCGCGCCGATTTCCGGCATGCAGTTCAGCAGTCCCCGCGTATAGGGATGCTCAGCATGTTTGAGATCGGCGGCCGCGAGCTCTTCGACGATCTTGCCGGCATACATGACGATGACGCGATCGCAGAAGGAGGAAACCAGCCTCAGATCATGGGAAACGAAGATCAGCCCCATGCCGCGTTCGGAGACCAGCCTGTCCATGATCCGAAGCACATCGAGCTGCACCGTTACGTCGAGCGCCGAAGTGGGTTCGTCGGCAATCAACAGTTCAGGCCCGGCAATCAGCATCATGGCGATCATGGCGCGCTGTCCCATGCCGCCCGAAACCTCGTGCGGGTGCAGGTCGAAGACCCGTTGGGGATCGCGGATCTGCACCGCTTCCAGCATGGCGAGCGCCCGTTCGCGCGCTTCCGCTTTGCCGATCTTCTCATGGGTGCGCAGCGTTTCGCAGATCTGCCGTCCGATCGTCATGACGGGGTCGAGCGAATATTTCGGATCCTGCAGGATCATGGCGATGCGCTTGCCGCGCAACCTGCGCCTTTCGCCGGCAGACGCCTTGAGGAGATCGATGCCGCTGAAATCGAGCCTGTCGGCCGTGACGATGGCGTGTTTCGGCGTCAGCCCCATGATCGCCCGGCCAGTCTGCGACTTGCCGGAGCCGGATTCGCCGACGATGCCGAGCCTTTCCCTGCCGAGCGTGAAGGAGACGCCGCGCACGGCCTCGATCAGGCCGGTGCGGGTGGGATAACTGACCTTGAGCTTGTCGACCGTCAGAAGTGTCGTCATTGGCCGCTCTCCTTCGGATCGAGCGCGTCGCGCAGGCCGTCGCCCAAGAGGTTGAAGCCGAGGCTGACGATGAGGATGGCTATGCCGGGCATGGCCGCGACCCACCACTGATCGAGGATGAAGCGCCGTCCAGAGGCGATCATCGCGCCCCATTCCGGCAGCGGTGGCTGTGCGCCGAGACCGAGAAAGCCGAGGCCGGCCGCCGTCAGGATGATGCCGGCCATATCGAGCGTCACGCGCACGATCAGCGAGGAAATGCAGAGCGGCATGACATGACGCACGATGATGCGGAACGGCGAGGCGCCCATCAGCTTTACCGCCGAGATATAGTCGGAACGCCGGACCGTTAGCGTCTCGGCCCGAGCGATGCGGGCATAGGGCGGCCAGGAGGTGATGGCGATGGCGATGACCGCGTTCTGTATCCCGGGGCCGAGAGCGGCAACGAAGGCGAGCGCCAATACCAGCTTCGGAAAGGCAAGGAAGATATCGGTGATGCGCATCAGCGTCGCATCCACCCAGCCGCCGGCATAACCCGAGACCGTGCCGACGATCAGCCCGATCGGCGCGGAGATGATGGCGACGAGCACCACGACGAACAGAGTCAAACGCGATCCGTAGATCAACCGCGAATAGATGTCGCGGCCCTGATCGTCCGTGCCGAGCAGGTAGCCGGCCGTTCCCGGCGGCAGCAGGCGGGCATTGCGGAGATCGCCGACGACGGGGTTGTGCGTGGCGAGGAGATCCGCGAAAGCGGCGACGAGGAGCAGGGCGATGATGATCAGCAGGCCGACGACGGCGAGCCTGTTGGCCGTGAACTGCCGCCAGGTGACGTAAGCGCGGCCGAGGCGGGCCTGCCTGCGCGATTGCGGCCGGTCGGAAAGCAGCCATTCGCGGCGGCTCATCGCAGGAGAGGGGCTGGCAGGAGCCGTCATCGATTTCGCGTCCTCGGATCGAGCGTCCGGTAGAGAAGATCGGACAGAAGGTTGATGCCGATGAAGATCGTCCCGATGACGATCGTGCCGCCGAGCACGGCGTTCATATCGGCGTTCTGCAGCGAATTGGTGATGTAGAGCCCGATGCCCGGCCAGGAAAAGACGGTCTCGGTCAGCACCGATCCTTCGAGCAGGCCGGCATAGGAAAGCGCGATGACGGTGACCAGCGGCACGGCGGCATTGCGCAGCGCGTGGCCCCAGATCACCCGCGTTTCCGAAAGCCCCTTGGCGCGCGCGGCCACGATATATTCCTGCGAAAGCTCGTTCAGCATGAAGCTGCGGGTCATGCGGCTGATATAGGCGAGCGAGAAATAGCCGAGCAGCGAAGCGGGCAGGACGATGTGGCGGAAGACATCGTAGAAGACATCCCATTGCCCCTGCCAGGCGCTATCCAGAAGATAAAAGCCGGTGATCGGCGTGAACGTATATTCGAAGACGATGTCGATGCGGCCGGGGAAGGCCACCCAGCGCAGCTGCGCATAGAAGATGACGAGCGAAATCAGCGCCAGCCAGAAAATCGGCACGGAGTAACCGACGAGGCCGATGACGCGCACGACCTGGTCGGCGATGCTGCCGCGGCGCACGGCAGCGAGAACCCCGAGCGGCACGCCGACGCAGGCGCCGATCAGCGTTCCCAACGTCGCGAGCTCGATCGTCGCCGGCATGACCCGGCGGATGTCGACCATGACAGGATTGGTCGTCAACACCGAGTTGCCGAAATCGCCGGACAGGATGCCTTTGATATAGATGTAGAACTGCTGATAAAGCGGCAGGTTGAAACCCATCTCCTGGCGCACCCGCTCAACGACGTGGGTAGGAGCGCGGTCGCCGAGGATGGCAAGCACGGGATCGATCGGCACGACGCGGCCGATGAAGAAGGTGACGGCCAGCAGGCCGAGATAAGTGGTGACGGCGGCGAACAGGAACCGTCCCAAAGCCTTCGCGAAGGCGCCGGCACGGCCCTTGCGGGGCCGCGCCTCCCGTGTGGTTTCGATGGTGCTCACGCCGTTAATCCGCCGGTTTATTCCTTGGCGATCGGACCGACGAAGTTGGTGTCGAAGCTCGGCCCCAGCTTGAAGTCCTTCAGGTTCTTCCGATACCCGGCGACCTCGGTCTGCTGAAAGATGATGACGAAGGGGCTGTTGGCAAGGAACTTCTTCTGGACGTCCTGATACATTGCCGCACGCTTGGCATTGTCACGTTCGAGAAGTGCGGCCTTGGCTATCTTGTCGAGTTCCGGCGTCTCCCAGGTGTTGCGCCACGCGAGCGTCTTCACCGTGCCGGCATCGGAATTGTCCGGATTGCTGGTGAAGGTATCGGCGTTGGAATTCGGGTCGAAATAATCGGAGCCCCACTGGCCGATATACATGTCATGGGTACGGGCGCGGTATTTGGTCAGCGTCTGCTTGCCGTCGCCGGGGATGATTTCCAGCTTTACGCCGGCCTGCGCCAGCGTCTGCTGCATGGATTCGGCAATACCTGTCACCGGCTGCGTATTGCGCACGTCCATCGTCACCGAGAAGCCGTCCGGAACGCCAGCCTTGGCAAGCAGCTCCTTGGCCTTGGCGACGTCGAGCTTGTACGGGTTCTCGTCGAGCGCGCCGAGTTGGCCCTTCGGCAGGAAGGTCTGGTGGATCTCGCCGATCCCCTTGATCAAGGTCGCGCCGATCGCATCATAGTCGACCAGATATTTGAAGGCTTCCTGGACCTCGGGCTTCTTCAGGTTCTCGTTCTTGTTGTTCAGGCTGACGTAGTAGATCGTGCCCTTCGGTGCGCTTGTCGTTGCGAGATCGGCATTCTTGGACACGGCGTCGATATCGCCGGGCTCGAGATTGCGGGCGATGTCGATATCGCCGGCCTCCAGCGCCAGCCGCTGGGCCGAACTTTCCTTCATGTAGCGGTAGATGACGCGGTTGAGCTTGGCCTTGTCGCCGTAATAGTTGTCGTTGCGCTCGAGCACAACGACTTCGTTGGCCCGCCATTCGCGCAGCTTATAAGCGCCGGAGCCGGCATAACCGGTTTTCAACCATTCATTGCCGAAATCATTGTCGTATTTGTGCTCGGCATCCGGCGTCACCGCTTTCACATGTTCCATCACCAACTTCTTGTCGACGACGGAAGCGACGGTCGCCGTCAGGCAGTTGAGCACGAAGCTCGGCGCATAGGCCTTGTCGACGGTGAAGACGAAGGTGTTGGCGTCAGTCGCCTTGGCCTTTTCGGTGACATTGTCGCCGGTCAGGCCGAACTGGGTGAGGATGAACGCCGGGCTCTTGTCGAGCTTGACGGCGCGTTCGAAGGACCAGGCGACGTCTTCGGCGGTGATCGGATTACCGGAGGCGAATTTCATACCGGGTTTCAGCTTGAACGTATAGGTGAGACCGTCATCCGAGACGCTCCAGCTCTCGGCAAGATCACCCTTCACCTTGGATGTATCGGCAAGATCGAGGCGGACGAGCAGGCTGTAGCTGTTGCTGGTAATCTCCGCCGTCGAAAGCTCGAAGGCTTCGCCGGGATCCATGGTGATGATGTCGTCGATGGCCAAACCTTCGACCAGCGTGTCTTTGGGCGTTTCGGCAAAGGCGGCGGGTGCCGTCATCATCAGGAGCGAAAGGGCGGCTCCTGCGGAAAGCAGGCGGAAATTGCGGCTGAGCTTGGTGATCATCATGGTCTGTTCCCCTGTTCTTGATTGATTACGAAGCGTTTTGTCGGTCATATCCCATTAAAACTATTGTCCGTTTTCAGAGTATCCAGAGGCACGTGGCACTTTAGGCGCGGTCCTCTCGCCAAGCTTGCGCCAGAATACGAAGCCAATTTTCACGGGCAAGTTTCGTCAGGTCGGCTTCACCATATCCAACCTCCCGGAGAGCGGCAATCAGCTTCTGATTGCCGGCCGCATCGCCGATTTCCTCAGGAATGGTGGCGCCGTCGAAGTCCGATCCCAGCGCCACGCAATCAATGCCGATGCGGTTCACCAGATAGTCGATGTGGCGGATCATGTCGGCAAGCGGCGTATCGCTGTCCGAACGGCCGTCGTCACGCAGCATGGCCGTCGCATAATTGATCCCGACGAGCCCCCGGCTTTCGCGGATCGCGTCGAGCTGCCTGTCCGTCAGGTTGCGCGCGACCGGCGTCAGCGCATGCGCATTGGAATGGCTGGCGACCAGCGGCTGGTCCGTCGTCTTCGCTACGTCCCAGAAGCCTTTTTCGGTGATATGGGCAAGGTCGATCAGGATACCGAGGCGATTGCACTCCCGCACCAGCTCGAAACCGGCCTCGGTCAGGCCGGGCGCCGTATCCGGCGACATCGGGAAGGCGAAGGGCACGCCGTGACCGAAGACGTTGTGCCGGCTCCAGACCGGGCCAAGCGATCGCAGTCCCGCTGCATAGAATACTTCGAGAGCCGAAAGATCGGGGCCGATCGCTTCGCAGCCTTCCATATGCATGACGGCGGCAAAGATGCCGTCCTCCATGGCGCCGCGGATGTCCTTCACCGTCCGGCAGAGCCGCCAGGCGCCTGCCTGGTCGAGCCGCAGCGCGATCGCCGCCATTTCGGTGGCGATGGCGAGGGACGGCAGCGGATCGAGAGCGGCCGCCATCGGTGTGATGTAGCAGCCATCGGCATCCGGATCGGCGAAGACAAGATCGCCCGAAGGAATGTAGATGGCGCAGAGGCCGCCGGAAAGACCGCCCTCTTTCGCCCGGCGCGCATCGATATGGCCGGTCGTCGTGCCCTCTGCGAATTCCGCGATCGGGTTGCTGCCGTCTTTTGAATGGGTCCAGAGTCGAAGGAGAACGTCGTTGTGGCCGTCAAATACGAATTGCATCTGTCTTCCTGCGCTGCCCGAACGGGCCAATAAGCGGCAGAATAGAAAAGATGACGAAATTCGCCACCTCTTTTTTCGGTCATCTGCATCGTGGAGCATCACCAAAAAGGAAACGGGGGCCGAAGCCCCCGCAAAATTATCAAATCACATGGCCGTCGTCAGTGCTTGCGGCGCTTCTTCTGTCTGTAGACGTCGATGACGACGGCCGCGACGATGATGAAGCCTTTGACGATCTCCTGGTAATAGGCGTCGATCCTGAGGAAGGTGAAGCCCGAGGTCATGACGCCGAGAATGATGGTACCGATGACGGTGCCGGTGATGCGCCCGACGCCGCCGGTGAGCGAGGTGCCGCCGATGACGGTCGCAGCGATCGCGTCCAACTCATATCCGACACCCATGCTTGCCTGCGCGGTTTCCGCGCGTGCCGCCGTGACGATGCCGGCGAGACCAGCGAGCAATCCAGCAATCACATAGACTTTGACGAGGTGCGCTTCGATGTTGATACCTGAAACGCGGGCGGCCTGGGGGTTCGCGCCGATGGCGTAGGTGAACTTGCCATAGCGGGTGTAGCGCAGCGCGATATGGAAGATCAGTGCAACGACGAGGAAGACGACAACCGGCCACGCCTTCGTTCCAATGAAATGAAACTGCTCGGTGATGCCGGAAACCGGCTGTCCCTTCGTATACCACTTGGCAACACCCCTGGCGGAAACGAACATGCCAAGCGTTGCAATGAACGGCGGGATCTTCGTATAGGCGATGAGCGCGCCGTTCGCCAGACCTGCCGCCGCTCCGATCAGCAGACCGATCATGATGGGCACGAGCGCCGGAAGATCGGTCAGCGAAGGGAAGACGGCCCGCCCCCAGGTGGAGGACTGAGCGAAACTTGTTGCGATCATTGCCGTCATGCCGACGACCGAGCCCGATGATAGATCGATGCCGCCTGTTATGATGACCTGCGTGACGCCGACGGCGATGATGCCGATGACGGAGACCTGCAGGATCATGATTGTCAGGCGCTGCGAATTCATCAGGAAGCTTTGGCCGATGAACATCCAGCCAAGCGCTTCATAGATGAGCGCGATGCCGACAAGCACCAGGAAGATGCTGAGTTCCGGCGGCATACGCCGCCGTCTCTGCCGGGTTGCGAGCGGGGCCGTACCCTCTGCTGCCTTGGTACTCATATCAAACCTCCCTTAGGCGATCGCAAGCTGCGCATTACCGCGCAGCCAGCTCCATCACCTTGATCTGCGTTGCTTCATCGCGATTGAGGAAACCGGTCACCAGGCCCTCATGCATGACCATGATGCGGTCGCTCATGCCGAGAACCTCGGGCATTTCGGATGAGATCATGATAACTGCCACGCCGTTTCGCGCCATTTCCGTGACCAGCCGATGGATTTCCGCCTTGGCACCGACATCGATGCCGCGCGTCGGCTCATCGAGGATCAGGATCTTCGGATGGGTAAGCAGCCAGCGCCCGATCAGCACTTTCTGCTGATTGCCGCCCGAAAGGTTTTCCACCCGCTCGTAAAGATTGGGGGTTTTCACGCGCAGCCTTTTTGCCATGTCTTCGCAGGTTGCCTCGAGTGCGCCCTGCTGCACGAAACCACCCTTGACAAATTTGTCCTGCAGGACGGCGATCTGCATGTTTTCCAGAATATCCAGGATCAACAGGCAGCCGGTGTCTTTGCGATCCTCCGTCAGGAATGCCATCTGGTGACGGATGGCCTCGGTCGGCGAGGAAATCGTCACCGGCTTGCCGAACAGTTCGATCGTCCCGGAGCTTGCCGGTGTCACGCCGAACAGCGTTTCGGCGACATTCGACCGTCCGGAGCCGACAAGACCTGCCACACCGAGAATCTCGCCGGCCCTGACCTCGAAGGAAACATTGCGGAAGACGCCTTTGAGACAGAGGTCCTTGACGGAGAGCACGACCTCGCCGATCGGCACCTCTTCCTTCGGAAACATCTGGGTGATCTCGCGCCCGACCATCATGCGGATGATGTCGTCGCGGGTGACGTCGGTCGAGGCATGCGTGCCGATATATCGGCCATCGCGGAACACGGAAAACTCGTCGGCGATCTCGAAAAGCTCGTTCATCTTATGGGTGATGTAGACGATGCCGATGCCCTGGGACCTGAGATCGCGGATGATACGGAAAAGATGCTCGACCTCGCGCTCCGTCAGGGCCGAAGTGGGTTCGTCCATGATGAGGACATCGGAATTATAGGAAACCGCCTTGGCGATCTCGACCATCTGCCGGTTGGCGACCGAGAGGTGCCGGACTTCGATATCGGGATCGATATCAATATTGAGCCGCGCAAACAGCTCCTCGGTCATGCTGTGCATTACCCCATGGTCAATGAAACCGAAGCGGTTCTTCGGTTCGCGGCGGATCCAGATATTTTCGGCAACCGTCATGAACGGCATCAGGTTCAGTTCCTGATGGATCATGGCGATACCGTTCTCCAGCGCATCGAGCGGAGATTTCAGCTGGATCTCGACCCCTTTGAGGCGAATATCGCCCTTATCAGGCGTATAGATGCCGGCGAGAATCTTCATCAATGTCGATTTGCCGGCGCCGTTTTCGCCCATCAACGCATGCACGGAGGCGCGCTTCAGCCGGAACTGCACGTCATCGAGGGCGACGACACCGGGAAATTCCTTGCGAACGCCCTCGGCGCTCAGCAGATATTCCGCATTCGGAACTGCGCCGCTCGCACGCACGGCGGCCATGGTTGTCGGGCTGACGGCCATATCATCTCCTCCAAATACGGACAGGCGGAAAGGATGCGGGCAGAGCCCGCATCCTGTTGGCACTCGTCTCAGTTCTTGGTGACGAAGTCCTTGACGTTTTCAGGCGTGACGAGCTGGAAGGGAATGTACACCTTCTTCTCGGTCTTTTCGCCCTTGGCGATCTTGAGCGCCGTGTCCAGAGCGCCCTTGCCCTGGCCGGCCGCGTCCTGGAAGACGGTGACGTCGAGATCGCCGGCCTGCATGGCGGCAAGCGCGTCCTGGGTGGCGTCGACGCCACCGATAACGACCTTGCTCATATCCTTGCCGGCTGCCTTCAGTGCCTGGATGGCGCCGATCGCCATTTCGTCGTTGTTGGAGATCACCGCGTCGAACTCGATGCCGCTGGAGAGCCAGTTGGTCATCAGGTCGGCGCCCTGGGTGCGGTCCCAGTTGGCCGTCTGCTCTTCGACGATTTCAAGGCCCTTGCATTCATCGGTCTTGACGACGTCGTGGACATCCTGGGTGCGCATGCGGGCAGCCTGGTTGGAAAGCTCGCCCATGATGACGACAGCCTTGCCCTTGCCGCCGAGAATACGGCAGATTTCCTTGGTTTCCAGCGTGCCGGATTCCTGCTCGTTGGAAGCGACGAAGGCCTGCTTTTCCGGAAGCGTGTCGACGTTGACCGGCTGGCGGTTGACGTAAACCAGCGGAATGCCGGCATCGGCGGCAAGCTTGGACATCGCCGTCGTCGCATCGGTATCGACAGGGTTGACGATGATTGCATCGACCTTGGAGGCGATGAAATTCTGGATCTGGCTCTGCTGCTTGGAAACGTCGTTCTGCGCGTCTTCGACCTGCAGCGTCACGCCGGAAAGCGTCTTTGCATAATCGGTCATGCCGTTGCGCAGAACGGTCAGGAAGTTGTCGTCGAACTTCGCCATCGACACGCCAACCGTTTCCGCGTGGGCGGCCGTCGACATGACGAGCGCCATCGCAGTGCCCAGGATAAACTTTTTCATTTTTACTTCCTCCACAAAGCGGTGCCCGGCTGCACCCTCCTCACGCCGGAGCTCCAGGCATCTGCCCTGAAGCCGCAATTTGCTGCGCCGCCTCTCCCGCGACGTTCCGAAAACGGAACAAACAAACCGTAAAATTTGTTATGCGGAATATTCATTCCATTTTCTGGGAGCGACGTCAAGTCTCTCTTTAGCGGCACTCGGGATATTGATGGGGCAATGCAAGGGAATTGCGCGTGGCACATGCGTTCGGCGGCATTGCGCACGAAGTGGGCAGCCTCCATCTATGGAATGGTCGAAGACAGGCTCACCGCCGCAGGCCCTTCGACATCCGCCGCGGCCGCCCATTGAAGATTTTGGAGACAGGACTGATGTCCATTTCGATCTATCGCCTTACCGTTCCGATGTTCCAGCGCGGCCTCGCCAGCCTGAAGACCTATCTCGACAAGGCTGAAGCCTATGCGAAGGAAAAGAATATCGATCCCGCCATACTCGTCTGCGCCCGGCTTGCGCCCGACATGCTGCCGCTCGCCGGCCAATATCAGCGGGCCAGCGACAGCGCCAAGTTCACGCTCGCTCGTCTGACCGCAACCGACGCGCCGAAGTTCGACGATAACGAGACGACGATCGAGCAGTTGCGTGAGCGCCTGGCAAAGACCGACGCCTATCTCGCCACCTTCTCGGCGCAAGCGCTGGAGGGCGCGGAAAGCCGCCAGATCACTCTGCCGGGCAAGAGCGGCATCGTGCTGCAGGGTGACGAATATATCACCACCTTCGCCCTGCCGAACTTCTACTTTCACGTCGCCACCGCCCACGCCATCCTGCGCAACCAGGGCGCACCGATCGGTAAGCGCGACTATCTTGGTTGATTCAGGGCAATTCCAGCAAAAGCGCACAGCGGGTCTTACTGGAATTGCGTAAAATAAAGCGGGCGTTGCCGTCATTCGAAGAAGACGGAAATGCTCTACCGGGGTCGGTGCGTCACCGGCCCTTTTTCCGTCAGCTCGGTATAGGCAAGCGTCTGGTCGAGATGCCGCGCTCTCAGCGAGAGCAACTTCTCGGCATATTCAAGTCGGATCGCTGCATAGGCCGGATCCGCCGCGACATCGTCGAGCTCCATCGGATCGTCGCTGAGATTGAAGAGCAGCGGCGGCAGTGCGGCAAAGTGCACATATTTGAACCGATCGTCGCGAATCACGGCGAGATTGCACTGGTTCGGCCTCAGCCCGAAATGCCGTTCCGCCTCACCTTTGGCAATGTCGCGGAAATCGAATTCCCAGAATATCGCGTCGCGCCAGCCTTCCGCGCGCTCGCCCCTGATGAACGGCATCAGCGACCGGCCGTCGAGCCCGTGCTTTGGCTCGATGCCGAGCCTTTCGCAAAGCGTGGGAAAAATATCCGCAGCGCTGGTGAAATCGTCAACGATCCTGCCGGCCGCAGCGTTTGCGGGATCGCGGATTATCAGCGGGATATGGTAGCTGCCATCGTAGAAGCCACCCTTGCCGAGCGTCCAGTGATCTCCCGCCATCTCGGCATGGTCCGAGGTGAAGACGACGAGCGTATTCTCCCAGGCGCCCGCATCCTTCAGCGCCTGCCAGATCCGGCCGAGCTGCGCATCGACCTCTGAGATCATCCCGTAATAAATCGCCCGGATCGCCGCGAAGTCCATGCTGCTCCAGGCGCTGAGCGGTCCTTGCGTCCCGGGAATGAAGCTGCCCTTGTCGGAGAGCGGCAAGGCGTAGGCGAGATAGGGATGAGCTGTCTGTTCTGCTTCGGGGTTTTCCGCACGCGCAAAGGCCGGCCCGTCACCCGGCTTGTACATTCGGTTGAACGGCGCGGGCACGGAAAATGGCGGGTGCGGACGCAAGAAGGAGACATGCGCAAACCACGGCCGGTCCTGTTCGCCCATCCAGCGAATGAACTCGCCCGCCAGGAAGGCGGTCTGGGTCTCATCGCTGGAATAGGCTGGCGCAGCATCGGAAATTTCGCCGGCTTGCGCACCGATGGGGATATGGATGTCGCGGCTGACGGCGTTCAAATGGCCACGTGACCTGAGCCATGAGAGCCATTGCCGCTCATGCTCGGGCAGGAGTTGGCGAGCGGTAAAACCCGGCAACACGCCTTCATAGGTGGTCAGATGCGGGTCGGCCGCATCCATGCCGCGCGGATCGGGCGCCGTGTCGGTATAGCCGAACAGCGTCGGGTCGTATCCCGCCCGCCGGGCCGCCAGAGCCAGATTGTCGAAGCGCGCGTCGAGCGGCGAACCATTGCGGCAGACGCGGTGATTCATCTGATAAAGGCCGGTATAGAGCGTGGCCCGGGCCGGCGAGCAGGGGGCCGCCCCGGCATAATGCTGCCGGAAGAGCGTGCCTTCGCGTGCCAGCGCATCGATTTCAGGTGTTTTCACACAAGCATGACCGACCGCCGATAGGCAGTCGCCACGCCATTGGTCCGCGGTGATCAGCAGAATATTGGGCCGGCGGAGCTTCTCAAGGCGTTTCGGCTCAATGCTGCTTGGCTCAATGCTGGTTTGATTTTGCATGCCAGTTCCAGGCGGAACTTATGATCTCGGATAGATCGTACTGCGGCACCCAGCCGAGCACGTCGCGCGCCTTGTCGTTGTTGGCGACCAGCGTATGCGAATCCCCTTCGCGCCGGCCGATATATTCGACCGGGAAAGGCCGGTTCGATACGTCCTCGATCGCCCCGAGCAATTCCCTGACCGTCGTGCCCGTGCCGGTGCCGAGGTTGAGCGCGACGGAATCGCCGCCCTTCAGCAGATATTCGACGGCGCGCACATGCGCGTCGGCAAGATCCAGCACATGGATGTAGTCGCGCACACAGGTGCCGTCGCGAGTCTCGTAGTCGCTGCCGAACACCTTGAAACCCTGGCGACGGCCGAGGGCGGCGTCGATTGCCAAAGGAATTGCATGCGTTTCCGGCTGGTGCCATTCGCCGATCCGCCCTTCGAAATCAGCACCGGCCGCATTGAAATAACGCAGCACCACCGAGCGCAGGCCCTTGTACCGGTCGTAGTCGGCAAGCGCCTGTTCGACGATATATTTCGTCCGCCCGTAGGGATTGATCGGCACCTGGCGGTGCGTCTCGTCGAGCGGTACGCTCTGCGGCAGGCCATAGGTGGCGCAGGTGGAGGAGAAGACGAAGGCGTTGATGCCGGCCGCCTGCGCTGCCGAAAGCAGCGTCAAAGTGCCGATCACATTATTTTCGTAGAAGGAAACCGGATCCTTGACCGATTCGCCGACCTCGATCAGTGCAGCGAAATGCAGGATGGCCGCCGGCTTGTGCTTGGCCAGCACCTCGTCCAGCCGGGCACGATCGCGAATGTCGCCCTCTTCCGCCGGCCCCCATTTGACGAACTCGCGATGGCCGTTTGAAAAATTATCGAAGACGACGGGCCTATAGCCCTTGTTCGCCAGGTCGAGGCACGTATGCGAGCCGATATAACCGGCGCCGCCGACCACAAGAACCGTTTCACCTGCCATGCACCACCCTTAATCATCAGTGAGAGATGGAAGAAACCTAGACGAGATAGACGTCAATAAAAAGAAGGAACTGCGATCGGCACGAGCGGACAATACGTCAAAATGCCGAAACCGGCGGGTTTGCGATTTGGCCGAAACGGCGAAGTCGATCAATTATTCGCGTGATTTGCACGACCGCCCGATTTAAGCGGCTTGTATCATCGGGCGATGATCAACGATCCGCAGCAATCAGCCAGGGAGAACGGGAATGAGGAAGGCATTGATCGTCTGGGGCGGCTGGCAGGGCCACGAGCCGGAACAATGCGCCCACATCGTCGCCGATCTCCTGCGCGAGGACGATTTTGCGGTGGAGGTGACCGGCGATCTCGGCATATTCGGCTCTCCGAGCCTGGCCAAGGCGGATCTGCTGGTGCCCATCATCACCGGCGGAACGCTGGAAAAGCCCCATGCCAGCGCCCTGGTCGAGGCCGTGCGCGGAGGTCTCGGGCTTGCCGGCCATCACGGCGCGCTCGCCACCTCCTTCAAGGAAAGCGCGCCGTTCCGCTACGTCTCCGGCGTTACCTGGGTCGCTCATCCCGGCAACATCATCGACTTCCGCGTCGCTGTTACCCGCCAGGACGATCCGATCATGGAGGGCATTCCCGACTTCGACTACCATTCGGAGCAATATTACCTGCATTACGATCCCACGGTCGAAATCCTGGCGACCACCACCTTCACCGGCGCCTACGATCCGGCGGCGCGCAATGTGGTGATGCCCGTCGTCTTCAAACGCCATTTCGGCGCTGGCCGCATCTTCTATTCCGCTCTCGGCCATGTCGCCGCCGAGTTCGACCATCCCTATATGCCGCTCATCCTGCGGCGCGGCCTCGGCTGGGCTGCCCGCCAATAGTATCAGGACGACACATTGCCGCCTCCGGGCGGGGTGACTGCTTCAATCTGACAGGAAAAGGTTTTAACGCGCCGCTTTCAGCTGCAGGTCGTGCTCGACGGCGGGGACCCGCATCAGCCGCCCGGCCGCCTTCAGCTTTTCGATAAGGTCGTTTCCGTCGGGCGAGGCTTTGGTCAATTCCAGCTGCTCGAATTCCTTGAGCGCCTGCATCCAGTGGCTTTCACCGCGGCCTTCCGGCCTGCCTTCGGATTCCCACAGCGAATAAGCGCGCTGGCTGACCCAGGCGTCCCTATTGTGACTCATAACAAACCCCAGCGGAAAAATTGCAGGCAAATATCGATAGGTTCAAGGTTGCCAAAACCGGCTTTAGGAGTGGTTACGAGGGAGCGTTATTTTTTGGCTAACGGGCAACACCGCTTCGAAGGCATGGCACCTCGCGTCGCGCCTGCGGCCGTCTGTGCATCCATCGCAAGAAGGTCAACATCTCAGTCGTCACGACCGGTCAGAGGCTCGGCTTCACGCAGCTCGACGGCCGCATTTGGCTTGTAAGCTTCTTGCGCCACGATCTGGGATATATCGATTCGGAACAGAGGGCACTGCAGACCAGCGACAACCCATTCGGCACGAGGTTGTACCTATGTCCTAGGACAAACTGTTACCTGTGTCTCGGGATAGACCAAGAGAGAAACTGGAGCGGGCGAAGGGATTCGAACCCTCGACCCCAACCTTGGCAAGGTTGTGCTCTACCCCTGAGCTACACCCGCTCAATCCGCATCGGTCCGGGGTAGTCGTTGGACCGTGGGCGCCGCCTCGTGGCGACGGGCGCTATATGGCCTAACGGATTTTCAATTGCAACAGGGAAATGACGGAGAAGCGAAGAAAAATTGCGATGTTCGCACAAGCGGCGCGGAAAGGCCGCAAAACGGGGGCAGAGCGTCGGTTGCGAAGATTGCCAAACATTGTGGACGGACTTAATCAGGACGCCTCGACTTTTCCCTTACGCGCCGATGGATCGCCCAATGCCCGAAAATGCCCCCAAGACACGAGAAGAATTGTTCGCCTTCCTCGACGGGCTCGGCATCGCCCATAAGACAGTGGATCATGCGCCTGTTTTCACCGTGGCCGAATCGGTTGCGCTGCGCGATGAAATCCCTGGCGGCCACACCAAGAATCTGTTCATCAAGGACAAGAAGGACAGGTATTTTCTGCTGACCGTGGAGGAGAATGCCGAGGTCGACCTCAAGCAGGTGCACACAATCATCGGCGGCTCCGGCCGGGTTTCCTTTGGCAGGGCTGAGAAGCTGATGGAGTATCTCGGTGTCATTCCCGGGGCGGTCACCGCCTTCGGCGCGATCAACGATCGCGAAGCAAAGGTCACCTTCGTGCTCGATGCCGATCTGATGGAAGAGAAGATCGTCAACTGCCATCCGCTCACAAACGATGCGACGACATCGATTGCGAGCGGCGACCTCATTCGTTTCATGGAAGCGACCGGACATAAGCCGCTTGTCTTGAAAGTGACGTCCTGACATACGATTTTAGCGCTACAATGATGCCGGCAGGATCGGCGCGGCGGGAGATACCTATGAGCGGCAGCAACAACCCCTATAACGGTTCCTTCGGAAATCAGATGTCGGCAACGGCAAGCTTCGGCGCTCAGCCGGAAGCGGCGGCTGCGACCGGCAGCTACATCACCGACACGACGACTGCGAATTTCGGCAAGGACGTTATCGAGGCGTCGCGCAATCAGCCGGTGCTGGTTGATTTCTGGGCGCCCTGGTGCGGTCCCTGCAAGCAACTGACGCCAGTCCTGGAGAAGGTGGTCAACGAGGCCAAGGGCCGCGTTCGGCTGGTCAAGATGAACATCGACGACCATCCCTCGATTGCCGGCCAGCTCGGCATCCAGTCGATTCCTGCCGTCATTGCCTTCGTCAACGGCCGTCCGGCCGATGGCTTCATGGGCGCGGTGCCGGAAAGTCAGATCACTCAGTTCATCGACCGTATTGCCGGGCCTGCCGGTGCCGATGAGGCGGCCGAAATCGAAGCCGTGCTGACTGAGGCGGCGGAGCTGCTCGCTGCCGGCAATATCAACGAGGCCGCGCAGCTCTACGGCGCCGTCATGCAGGCCGATCCCGAGAATGCCAAGGCGCTTGCCGGAATGGCCGAATGCCTGATCGCCGCAAACCAGCATCAGCGGGCGCGGGAAACGCTGACTGATCTGCCGGAGGAGCTTGCGAAGGACGCCGGCATTCAGGCGGTGCTGAAGAAGCTCGACCAGATCGAGGAGGCGCGCAAGCTCGGCGATCCCGTGGCGCTCGAGCGGGAGCTGGCGACCAATCCCGATCATCACGAGGCGCGGCTGAAGCTCGCCAAGATCCTCAATGTCGAAGGCCGGCGGGAGGAAGCCGCCGAACATCTGCTTCTCATCATGCGCAAGGATCGCACCTTCGACGATGACGGCGCCCGCCGGCAACTGCTGCAGTTCTTCGAGGTCTGGGGTTTCAAGGATCCGGCGACGGTTGCCGCCCGGCGCAAGCTTTCGGCGATGCTGTTCTCTTAAGATGAATATTCGCCCCTTGCGTTTTTGGGCGGGGGCACCACATTCTCGTCAGGACGGGCATGCCCGTCTGCCAGAATGCGGGACGGTTTCATGCAAGTCGGTAATGCCAGATACCTGAAGCCGGGCGATCTGCCTGATGCGATCGCCGTCTTCCCCCTGACCGGGGCCCTCCTCCTGCCCGCCGGGCAGCTTCCCCTCAACATCTTCGAGCCGCGTTATCTGGCGATGCTGGATGCAGCACTTGCCGGAAACCGGCTGATCGGCATGGTCCAGCCGGCACTCGGCGAACATGAGGACAAGGGCGGCGAGCACAATCTTGCCGCCGTCGGCTGCCTCGGTCGCATCACCTCCTTTGCCGAGACCGGCGACGGACGCTATATCGTGTCGCTGACTGGCGTCTGCCGCTTCCGGCTCCTGGAGGAGAAGGTGACCAGCGATCCCTTCCGCACCTTCCGCATCGCACCCTTCATTGCCGATCTCTCGGCTGAGAACGAGGAGGAGGCGGTCGACCGCATGGCGCTGCTGACCGCCTTCAAGGCCTATCTCGATGCCAATAAGCTGGAGGCCGACTGGGAGAGCGTCGAGCGGGCCAGCAACCTGACGCTCGTCAATTCACTCGCCATGATGTCGCCGTTCGGGCCGGCTGAAAAGCAGGCGCTCCTGGAGGCGCCGGACCTGAAGACACGGGCCGAGACGCTGATCGCCATTACCGAAATCGTGCTGGCGCGGGTCTTCGGTGACTCCGATACGGTTCTGCAGTAGACTGCGGCCATGGACGAAAAACTGAGCCGCGTCGATCCGAAACTGCTGGAGCTCCTGGTCTGTCCGCTCTCCAAGGGTCGGCTTTCCTATGATCGCGAACATAATGAGCTCGTCTCGGAAAAGGCGCAGCTTGCCTATCCGATCCGCGACGGCATTCCGATCATGCTGGTGTCCGAGGCCCGCCGCCTCGACGAATAGCCTCGCCGAATTTGGCTAAATCGTCTGGCCGGCCAGCAGCCGCGGATTATCCTTTGCCGCTGTTCCGGCCGCCTGGCTGATGAAGAAGGATTTGAGGCGCGGCAGCCGGTCGACGATGCCCAGACCGACATCGCGGGCGATACGGATCGGCATTGCGTCGTTAGAGAAAAGCCGATTCAGCACGTCGGTCGTCACTCCCATACGGAAGGTGTCGAAGCGCCGCCAGGTCTGGTAACGCTCGAGGATGTTGATCGAACCGATATCGAGGCCGAGGCGGTCGGCCTCGACGATCGTTTCGGCGAGCGCCGCCACGTCCTTGAAGCCGAGATTGAGGCCCTGTCCCGAAATCGGGTGGATACCGTGCGCGGCGTCGCCGGCCAGCGCCAGACGCGGAGCGACAAAGGAGCGGGCAAGCGTCAGGCCGAGCGGAAAGGCGCGTTTGTCGCCGATGACCTTCAGCGCTCCGAGCTTATGGCCGAAGCGGCGTTCCAGTTCCTCCTCGAAGATCAGATCGTCGGCGGCAACCAGCCTGTCGGCATCATGCGTGCGTTCCGTCCAGACGAGCGAGGAGCGGTTGTTCCGGAGCGGCAGGATGGCGAAGGGGCCGGCCGGCAGGAAATGCTCCTCGGCACAGCCGTCATGCGGCCGCTCATGTTCGACGGTCGCGACAATGCCGGACTGGCCGTAGTCCCAGGTGACGGTCCTGATACCGGCGAGATCGCGCAGTCTCGAGCGCACGCCGTCGCAGGCAACCACCAGCCGGGATTCCAGGGTGCTGCCGTCCGAAAGCGTGACGCCGGCATGGCTGTCGTGGGTTTTGAGTTCGGTCGCGCTCAGTCCGTGGCGTATGTCGATACCGAGCCGTTCGCAGGCGCCGCGAAGCGCTGCGACCATGGCGACATTCGGAATCATGTGAGCGAAAGGCCGGCCTTCGGCCACTTCGCCGTCGAAGGTCAGGAAAACCGGGCGGACCGGATCGGAGGTTCGGGAATCGGTCACGATCATCTTGGTGATCGGCTGAGCTTCCGGCTCGATCTCGGTCCAGATGCCGAAGATTTCGAGCATCTTTGCGGCGGCAGCGATGACGGCGGAAGCGCGCTCATCGTTTTTCCAGACATGCTCGGGTGCGGCTTCGACCACCGAGACTTTCAGATGCGGTGCTGCCTGCTTGACCGCAACGGCAGCGGAAAGGCCGACATAGCCCCCGCCCACAACCAGCATATCAAGCATCACGCCGCTCCCGTACCTTGTGCCTCAGATGTGATCTATATAGATCATCGCAACTTCACTTCCTACCGCCGGGAGACATACAAAATGACGCGCGAAACAAACGGACCGTCGGCGATGGAGAGGCTGCTTGCGACGCTCGACCTGGAGCCGATCGAGGTCGATATCTTCCGTGGACGCAGTCCGCAGGCCGGCTGGCAGCGGGTCTTCGGCGGCCAGGTCATCGGCCAGGCGCTGATGGCGGCGCAGCGCACCATCGAGGCCGAGCGCTTCGTGCACTCGCTGCACGCTTATTTCATGCGCCCCGGCGATCCCTCGGTGCCGATCATCTACCAGGTGGAGCGCATCCGCGACGGATCGAGCTTCAACACTCGGCGCGTCGTTGCGATCCAGCACGGCAAGGCGATCTTCGCGCTGTCGGCTTCTTTCCAGGTGGAGGAAGCGGGCTTCGACCACCAGATCGCCATGCCCGAGGTGGCGATGCCCGAAGAACTGCTCGGCGAACAGCAGATCAAGGAGCAATATCTCGCGCATGCGCCGGATGCGATCCGGAAATACTGGGAGCGCGAGCGGCCGATCGAGATCCGCCCCGTCTCGTTGACCCATTATTTTTCCGACAGGAAGCTCGACCCCCGGCAGGACGTCTGGGTGCGCGCCACCGGTCCGGTTCCCGATGACCGGCTCTATCAGGCTGCGGTGCTTGCCTATCTCTCAGACATGACACTGCTCGATACATCGCTTTATGCCCACGGAACGTCCATCTTCGACCAGAGCCTGCAGGTGGCAAGTCTCGATCACTCCATGTGGTTCCACCGGCCCTGCAAACTCGACGACTGGCTGCTCTATACGCAGGACAGCCCCTCGGCGTCGGGCGCCAGGGGATTAACCCGCGGGAGCCTGTTCACGCGAACGGGTGTGCTGATCGCCTCCGTCGCGCAAGAAGGATTGATTCGGAAAAAGGCAAATGAATAAATAACAGGCATATTTGCAAATTTGCGCATTATTTGTGCGCTTATTGCTCGGTCAATTGCCTGTTTATTGGCACTGCTAATTATAGCATTTATTTTTCAATAGGTTAACTTCGGCTTCGAATCTGGCACGTCCTTTGAATGTATATCGCCGGTCGCTGTTCAGGAACGTCAGCGGCAAGGAGAGTCGGCTCCGCGCCGAGGATAACGAAGGATGGGAAACCAGATGAAAATTGTGATGGCTATAATCAAGCCGTTCAAACTCGATGAGGTCCGCGAAGCCCTTACGGCGATCGGCATTCAGGGCCTGACCGTAACCGAAGTGAAGGGCTACGGGCGCCAGAAGGGACATACCGAAATCTATCGCGGCACCGAATATGCCGTCAGCTTCCTGCCGAAGCTCAAGATCGAAATCGCGGTTGCATCGGAACTTGTCGACAGGGCGGTCGAAGCCATCGCGGCGTCGGCCAAGACCGGCCAGATCGGTGACGGCAAGATTTTCGTCTATTCGATCGACCATGCCGTGCGCATCCGTACGGGCGAAACCGATTCAGAAGCGCTGTAAGAACGGCAGATCAAGGAGCTTTTTCCAATGTCAATCTCGAAGTTTTCTTCCACCTTAGCGCGCGTTGGCGCAGCATCGGCCGCGCTTCTTGCGCCGGCCGTCGCTTTTGCGCAGGAGACTGCCGCGCCAGCCGCTGCCGCCGCTGCTCCTGCCTTCACCATGGACAAGGGCGACAATACCTGGATGCTCGTCTCCTCGGCGCTCGTCCTTCTGATGACCATCCCCGGCCTTGCGCTTTTCTACGGCGGTCTCGTGCGCGCCAAAAACATGCTCTCCGTGCTGATGCAGGTCTTCATGATCACGGCTGTCGTGTCGCTGATCTGGGTGACCTACGGCTATTCGCTCGCCTTTACCGACGGCGGCTCGCTGAACAGCTTCATCGGCGGCTTCTCCAAGGCCTTCCTTGCCGGCGTCAACACATCGTCGCTCGCCGAAACCTTCTCGAAGGGCGTCGCCATTCCGGAATACACATTCATCGTCTTCCAGATGACTTTCGCCTGCATCACGCCCGGCCTGATCGTCGGCGCCTTCGCCGAACGCGTCAAGTTCTCGGCAGTCATGCTCTTCGTCGTGCTGTGGGTCACCTTCATCTACTTCCCGATGGCGCACATGGTCTGGTTCTGGGGCGGCCCGAGCTCCTACAGCGCACCGGCCGGCCTGATCTTCTCTTACGGAGCAATCGACTTTGCCGGCGGCACGGTCGTCCACATCAATGCCGGTATCGCCGGTCTCGTCGGCGCCATCATGCTCGGCAAGCGCACGGGCTATAAGAAGGAAATCATGGCTCCGCATTCGATGACGCTGACCATGGTCGGTGCCTCGCTGCTCTGGGTCGGCTGGTTCGGCTTTAACGCCGGCTCCAACCTCGAAGCCAATGGCTACGCATCGCTTGCGATGATCAACACCTTCGTCGCGACGGCTGCCGCCGCGGTGTCCTGGTGCATCGTCGAAAGCCTCGCTCGCGGCAAGGCCTCGATGCTGGGTGGTGCTTCCGGCGCTGTCGCCGGTCTCGTCGCCATCACCCCGGCGGCAGGTTTTGCCGGTCCGATGGGCTCGATCGTTCTCGGCCTCGTCGTCTCGCCGATCTGCTACTTCTTCGTCGACGTCGTGAAGAACAAGTTCAACTATGACGACAGCCTCGACGTCTTCGGCGTCCATTGCGTCGGCGGCATCATCGGCGCTCTCGGCACCGGCATCCTCGTCAACCCGGCGCTGGGCGGTGCAGGCATCGTCGACTATTCGACGGCTGATTTCGCCGCCACCTATGCCGGCACGGCAACCCAGGTCCTGAACCAGGCGAAGGGCGTTCTCACGACCCTCCTGTGGTCGGGCATCGGTTCGGCGATCCTCTACAAGATCGTCGACGTCGTCATCGGCCTGCGCGTGAGCGTCGAAGCCGAGCGCGAAGGTCTCGACCTTTCGACCCACGGCGAAGCCGCCTACCACGCCTCCTGATCATAAAGTTTGCGGCGCCCGGCAGACGGGCGCCGCTTCATGGCCCGTCGCGGCCTATCGAACCATAAGCCGCATTTGGCCCGGACCTTCCAAGGTTCGGGCTTTTTTCTTTTCTGGGGTGGATGCGCCTCCCGGCACGCATGGTTAACATCGCTTTAACCCCGTTCTGGTTAGGTAGAGCGGACGCATTTTGGCATGGCGAAGCTTCGGTGATTCGCATGCCCTCAGGCAGTGGACGGGTTAGACACATGGCAAGAAGCACGTCGCCGGCGATGGATGGCCGTCCGGATCGGTTCTCCTTCTCGGCATTCATGCTGCGGCAGATCCAGGCGCTCATCGGCTTTGCGATCTTTCTGCTGCTGGCGTTCTGCGTCGCGGCACTGGCGACCTGGAACGTCGCCGATCCGAGCTATTCCTACGCCACCGCCAACCTGCCGACGAATATCCTCGGCTACAGCGGCGCTGCCTTTGCCGATATCGTCATGCAGTTCCTCGGGCTTGCCAGCGTCGTGTCGATGCTGCCGATCGTCGCCTGGGCGCTGACGATGATCTCGGGCCGCAGCTTCAACCGCATTCCCGCCCGCATCGGCGCCTGGCTTGCCGGTTCGATTCTGTCTTCCGCCGTCATCGGCTGTTTTCCGCCGCCGCTCACCTGGCCGATCCCGAACGGTATCGGCGGCGTCGTCGGCGACATGATCCTGCGCTTTCCCGCACTCTTCGTCGGCGCTTATCCCACCGGCACCTTCGCCATGGCCGTTGGCTGCATTTTTGCTGTGCCGACCGCGTGGATGATGCTCTTCGCGTCAGGCCTCGTCGGCCGCAGTGACGCCGATGACGAAATCGAGGACGATTACGTCGAGACAACAAGCAAGGCGCGGGTGGTCGGAGACGAAGACGAGGACGAGGACGAATCGCGCTGGGTTGCGCTCAGCGGGGCCATGACGCATGCCTGGTTCATGAGCCAGGGCCGGCTGCGCCGGCTCTTCGGCATAGGACCGCGCCAGCGACGCCAGGGCGATTTCGAGTCGCCTTATGATTTCAACGACGATGAATTCGGCACGCTGAACGAACCGGTCCGCGCCAAAGCGCCGGCCGTCCGCGGCGAGCGCCTGGAGCCATCGATGGAGCCGTCAATGGCGGCAAGGGCGGCTTCGCCGCGGCGCGTCGTCGCTGCGCCGTCGCTTTCCATCGATGACGAGGATGAGAACGACGATCCGCCTTTCGATGCCGACATGCCGCCACGTCCGGCCGACATTCTGCCCGACGACGATGACGACGACTGGATGATCCGTGCGCCGGCAAAAGCCACCGCCAAGCCGGAGCCTCGCGTTGTCCCGGCGATCACGCGTCCGAAGCCCGGCGCCCGTGTCGAGCGGGAAGCGCAGGGCTCGTTCATTCGTCCCGAGGGTTTCCAGCTGCCGTCGATGCATCTGCTCGCCGAGCCGAGGAACGTGGTCCGCGACTCGACGCTGTCGGCCGACGCGCTTGAGCAGAATGCCCGCATGCTTGAGGGCGTGCTCGAAGATTTCGGCGTCAAGGGTGAGATCATTCACGTCCGTCCGGGCCCCGTCGTCACGCTGTACGAACTGGAGCCGGCGCCCGGCATCAAATCGTCGCGCGTCATCGGCCTGGCCGACGATATCGCCCGCTCGATGAGCGCCATCGCCGCCCGCGTCGCCGTGGTGCCGGGCCGAAATGCGATCGGTATCGAACTGCCGAACCAAACGCGCGAGACCGTCTTTCTCCGCGAATTGATCGCGTCGCGGGATTTCGACGGCAGCAAGGCCAAGCTCGCAATGGCGCTCGGCAAGACGATCGGCGGCGAAGCCGTCATCGCCGACCTCGCCAAGATGCCGCACCTGCTCGTTGCCGGCACCACCGGTTCGGGCAAATCGGTCGCCATCAATACGATGATCCTGTCGCTGCTCTACCGCATGACGCCGGAACAGTGCCGGCTGATCATGATCGACCCGAAGATGCTCGAGCTCTCGGTCTATGACGGCATTCCGCATCTGCTTTCGCCTGTTGTCACCGATCCGAAGAAGGCCGTCGTCGCGCTCAAATGGACCGTGCGCGAGATGGAAGAGCGCTACAAGAAGATGTCGAAGATCGGCGTGCGCAACATCGACGGCTTCAACACGCGCGTCGAACAGGCACTGTCGAAGGGCGAAGTGATCTCGCGCACGGTGCAGACCGGCTTCGATCGCCACACCGGCGAAGCCATGTACGAGACCGAGGAATTCGACCTCAAGCCGATGCCCTATATTGTCGTCATCATCGACGAGATGGCCGATCTGATGATGGTCGCCGGCAAGGACATCGAAGGCGCGGTGCAACGCTTAGCGCAAATGGCGCGTGCGGCCGGCATCCACGTGATCATGGCGACCCAGCGTCCGTCGGTCGACGTCATCACCGGCACGATCAAGGCGAACTTCCCGACCCGCATCTCCTTCCAGGTCACCTCGAAGATCGACAGCCGCACCATTCTCGGCGAACAGGGCGCCGAACAGCTGCTCGGCATGGGCGACATGCTCTACATGGCGGGCGGCGGGCGCATCCAGCGCGTCCACGGCCCGTTCGTTTCGGATGTCGAGGTGGAAGAGATCGTCTCCTACCTGAAGACGCAGGGCTCGCCGCAATATCTCGATGCGATCACCGCCGATGACGACGAGGATGGCGATTATGGCGGCGGCGGTCCGGCCGGCACGTCGAACCTTTCGGATTCGGAAGATCCCTATGATCAGGCCGTCGCCATCGTGCTGCGCGACGGCAAGGCTTCGACCTCTTACGTCCAACGCCGGCTTGGTATCGGCTATAATAGAGCCGCCTCGCTGATCGAGCGCATGGAGAAGGAAGGCATCATCGGGCCGGCCAACCATGCCGGCAAACGAGAAATCCTCGTGCCGACCGAGGGCGACATCCTCGACCGCTGAGACGAGCGCCATATATTTCTGATGTGGCCGCTTTGGCGGAAACACGGTGGCATCAACGCCGTTGCTTTTCGCGCGCCGATCGCAACGCCTTGAAGACGCCGCCTTTGAGCGGCATGCAGATCGCATAAAGGAGATTTAGATGCGTAACTCCGATTCCTTCCTCTCCGGCCTGGCGATGACGCGCCGCGATCTTCTCGGCGCTTTCGCCGTCGCTGCGATGGCGAGTGCCGTCCCCTTGAGCGCCATCGCACAGGCTGCAGCGCCCGCTTCCGGCACGGCGCAGGCAATCGCCGATCATTTTTCCGGCGTCACGACGATGCAGGGCGAATTCGTCCAGTTCGGTCCGCGCGGCGAACAGACCGGCGGCAAGTTCTTCATCCAGCGTCCCGGCAAGCTGCGTTTCAACTACGACGATCCGTCGCCGATGCGGGTGATTGCCGACGGCAAGAATGTCGCCATCGGCAATATGAAGCTCAAGACGTGGGATCTCTATCCGCTCTCGAAGACTCCGCTCAGCCTGCTCCTGGCGCAGCATATCGACCTTTCGGCCGGCATGGTGAAGGGCGTGAAGGAGGAGTCGGACCTGACGACCATCGCGCTCGGCAACAATACGGTGTTCGGAAACTCGACGATCACCATGATGTTCGATCCGAAGACCTATGATCTGCGCCAGTGGACGATCACCGACAACCAGGGCAAGGATACGTCGGTGATGATCTTCAACGTCAAGACGGGTGTGCAGTTCGACGACCGCGTCTTCCGGGTGCCCTATGAGAGCATTCCGGGCACGGCAGCCTCACGCGACTGAGTGGGTTTTCGGTTGATCGCCTGAGGCTTTTGCACGCTCCCGGTTTCCTCCTGTCCGCCTTTGTTCTAAAGCCCTTTCATGAAAGTGTGAAAGGGCAGGGGCATGGGCTTTTCGATCACCACCTGGAACATCAACTCGGTGCGGCTGCGCATGCCGATCGTCGAGCAACTCGTTCTCAAACACAGGCCTGACATTCTCTGCCTGCAGGAAACAAAGGTGCCGAACGAGCTCTTTCCGGCAGCACCTTTGCGGGCGATGGGCTACGATCACATCATCATCCATGGCCAGAAGGGTTATCACGGGGTCGCAATCGCCTCGCGCATTCCGCTGACGGAGGATCACCGACAGGATTATTGCGGCGTCGGCGATGCCCGCCACATATCGGCGGTGTTCGAGCGCGGCAACCGCCGTGTCCGGCTGCACAATTTCTACGTCCCTGCCGGCGGCGACGAGCCCGACCGCATGATCAATCCGAAATTCGGCCACAAGCTCGACTTCATTGAGGAGATGAAGCTCCTGACAGCCAATGGCGAGGCCAACACCTCCGCCATCCTGGTCGGCGACCTCAACATCGCACCGCTGGAGCACGATGTCTGGTCGCACAAGCAACTGCTGAAAATCGTCAGCCATACGCCCGTCGAAACCGACGGGCTGCTCGAGGTGATGAAGCGCGGCGGCTGGCTCGATCTCATGCGCCAGCACGTGCCGGCCAGTGAGAAGCTTTATACCTGGTGGAGCTACCGGGCCAAGGACTGGGAGGCTGCCGATCGCGGCCGCCGGCTCGACCATATCTGGTCGTCATCGGATCTCGGGCCGCATCTCCAGCGGATCGAGATCCTGAAAGAGGCGCGCGGCTGGGATCGGCCGTCGGACCATGTGCCGGTAACGGCGCATTTCGATTTCTGACGACAATCAGCTGAAGCGGTGAAATTGGCTTGCCGCCTTGGCTGCAAGCTCGGCGAGGTTGTCGCGGATGCGGTTTTCGATCAGACGGGCCGCATCGGGATATTCCTCGAGCAGCCGATGGAAGAGGGCGCGGGTGATGCGGATGATGCTGGTGTCCTCGCGCGCGATCGCGGTGAACTTGCGCTCCACCAAGGTGACCAGCGCCAGCTCCGAAATCAGTGTTCCCGGTCCGGCGACAGCCTCCGCCCGCTGCATGCCGTCGCTGCTCGTCGTGCTGAGTTCCAGGCTGCCGCTCAAGACGACGTAGGCGCTCTCGGCCGGCGAGCCTTGGCGGAACAGCATCTGGCCGGCGGCGATCATGCGCCGGTCGGCGCCGAAGGCGATTAGCCTCAGCTGGTCCTCGCTCATGTCCTTGAACAGCGGAAGCCGGGAAAGCAGATGAATGTCGTCGGTCAGCGCCATGCCGGCTTTTCGCCTTAGAGCAATTCCAGCAAAAGTGCCTGGCGGTTTTGCCAGGCAAAGCGTGAAACGCTTTTGCCGGGAACTGGGTGAAAACAAAGAGACAGAACATCTCCGCGATTCGGAAAAACGGAAACGCTCTAGGGTATGATCTTGTAGCCGCCGTTTTCCGTCACCAGAATTTCGGCGTTGGAGGGATCCCGTTCGATCTTCTGGCGCAGCCGGTAGACATGGGTTTCCAGCGTGTGCGTCGTTACACCAGAATTATAACCCCAGACCTCCTCGAGAAGCACGTCGCGGGTGACGACCTTCTGTTCGGCGCGATAGAGATAGCGGATGATCGCCGCTTCCTTCTCCGTCAGGCGGATCTTCTGGCCATTGTCGGTGGTGAGCAGCTTCTGGCTCGGCTTGAAGAGGTATGGGCCGACGGTGAAAGTCGCATCTTCGCTCTGCTCGTGCTGGCGCAATTGCACACGGATGCGCGCCAGCAGTACGGCGAAGCGGAAGGGCTTGGTGACGTAGTCGTTGGCCCCGGCTTCGAGGCCAAGGATCGTGTCCGAATCGGTATCGTGGCCGGTCAGCATGATGATCGGCGCCTTGAAGCCGCCCTTGCGCAGGAGCTTCACCGCTTCGCGGCCGTCCATGTCGGGCAGGCCGACATCCATGATCAAGAGGTCGACCGGCGTCGAACGGGCGGTCGCAACACCTTTGCCGGCGTTGGCTTCCTGAAGAACCGTGAATTCCTCATAAAGCGACAATTGCTCCGTCAGGGTCTGACGAAGGTCCTCGTCGTCATCCACCAGAAGAATGGTGCGTGCGGTCATGCCGTTGCGTCCTCAAAGTTACGTCCCCTAGTCCTACGCCAAATTGCAGCTTTGGCAAGGATCGGCCAGCGGGGCTGTTGCCGCGCAGGTTTTCATATGATTTCAATCAAGGCCTCAGGCAATGCAAGACATGCGAGAAAAATGGAAAAAGCAAGGCGGAGCCGGGGCATGCGGCCATCGACGATCGTGGTGCGCCCCGCGCCAGGGCGCAAGAGCCGCGCCATCGTCCGATTCGGGGCAATCACCGTCCCTGCCGCGATCGGTCGTTCGGGCCGTACCATCCTCAAACGCGAGGGCGACGGCGCCACGCCGATCGCCGCGATGCGGCTGATTTCCGGTTTCCGGCGCGGTGAACGGAACGGTCGACTCACCACTTCGCTTCCCATTCGCCGCATCCGCGCAGACATGCTCTGGTGCGACCAGCCCGGCAACGCCAACTACAACCGCCTCGTGCGGGCGCCATTCAGCGCAGGTCATGAGGAGATGCGGCGCAGCGACGGCCTCTACGATATCTGCCTTGTCATGGACTGGAATATTTCCTCGCGGGCGCGCCATCGTGGTTCGGCGATCTTCTTCCATCTCATCAGGCCGGGCTACGAGCCGACGGCCGGCTGTGTGGCTGTAAGCCTGCGTGACATGCGCCGCCTTCTGCCCCACCTTCGGAAGGGAACGATTGTCCGGGTCCTCTGATTGTCTTCAGGATGCCGCCGCCTATATGGTTCCGGTGACCGGACGCTCCGGCTGAAATGCGTTCCGGGACGTCCGCAGGTGCGGGCGCAATCCATGCCTCGTCCAATTCTTCAAGCTCCCGGAGATATATTGTGACCGCTCAACCCATCATCACTTTCCATGACGGACATTCCATTCCCCAGGTCGGTCTCGGCGTCTGGCAGACGCCGCAGGAGATTGCCGCCCCGACGGTGCGCACCGCAATCGCCGCCGGCTATCGGCATATCGATACGGCTTCGGGTTACGACAATGAAGAGGGCGTCGGCGAAGGCATCCGCTCCTCCGGCCTCGCCCGCAAGGATATCTTCGTCACCACCAAGCTCAGGAATACCGACCAGGGCTACGACAATGCGTTGCGCGCTTTCGACGGCAGCCTCAAGAAGCTCGGCTCCGACTATGTCGACCTCTATCTCATTCACTGGCCGTCGCCGCATCGCGGCCTCTACACCGAGACCTGGAAGGCATTCGTGCGCATCCGCGAAGAGGGCCGCGCCCGGTCGATCGGCGTGTCGAATTTCTATCCCGAACATCTCGAGCGCATCATCGGCGAGACCGGCGTCGTTCCAGTCATCAATCAGATCGAGCTGCACCCCGACTTCCAGCAGAGAGCGGCGCGGGAGGCGCACAAGAAACTTGATATCACCACCGAATCCTGGAGCCCGCTCGGCCAGGGCAAATTCCTCTCGAACAAGGTTATCGGCGAGATCGCCAGGAAACATCGGAAGACGCCGGCGCAGGTCATCATCCGCTGGCACATCGATAGCGGCCTCGTCGTCATCCCGAAGTCGGTGACGCCGTCGCGCATCGAGGAGAATTTCCAGGTGTTCGACTTCAAGCTCGATGCCGACGACATGGCCGCAATCGCCAAGCTCGACAGCGCCGGCGCCCGCATGGGACCGGACCCGATGACGGCAGCCTTCTGATCGCCGGTTGCGATCATCGCCGCCGATCGGCTGTCGACGCCGCAATAGAAGAAGCCGCCCGATGCGCCGAGACGCATCGGGCGGCTTTATCTTTCATTCCGTCGGACGCGTCAGTTCCACTCGCGGATATCGACGAAGTGCCCGGCGATCGCGGCGGCGGCGGCCATGGTCGGCGAGACGAGATGCGTGCGGCCCTTGAATCCCTGACGGCCTTCGAAATTGCGGTTCGAGGTTGAGGCGCAACGCTCGCCCGGCTTCAGGCGGTCGTCGTTCATGGCAAGGCACATGGAGCAGCCCGGCTCGCGCCAGTCGAAGCCGGCGGCCTTGAAGATCTTGTCGAGGCCTTCGGCTTCCGCCTGTTCCTTGACGAGGCCGGAACCTGGAACGATCATGGCGTTGACGGTCGAGGCGACGGTCTTGCCCTCGACGACCTTGGCGGCGGCGCGCAGGTCTTCGATGCGGCCGTTGGTGCACGAGCCGATGAAGACGCGGTCGACAGCAATGTCGGTCATCTTCGTGCCCGGCTTCAGGCCCATATAATCAAGCGCACGCCACTTGGAGGCACGCTTCGTTTCGTCCTGGATTTCATCCGGATTCGGCACGATGCCCTGGACGGAGACGACGTCCTCAGGCGAGGAGCCCCAGGAGACGATCGGCGGCAGTTCGGCGGCGTTCAGCTTGACGACGCGGTCGAAATGCGCGCCTTCGTCGGATTTCAGCGTCTGCCAATATGCGATCGCCTGTTCCAGCGCTTCGCCCTTCGGCGCGCGCGGCTTGCCCTTGATATATTCGAAGGTGATTTCGTCAGGGGCAATGAGGCCGGCGCGGGCGCCGCCTTCGATCGACATGTTGCAGATCGTCATGCGGCCTTCCATCGACAGCGAACGGATCGCTTCGCCGGCATATTCGATGACGTAGCCGGTGCCGCCTGCGGTGCCGATCTCGCCGATGATGGCCAGAACAATATCCTTGGCGGTGACGCCTGCCGGCAGCTGGCCGTCGACCTGCACCAGCATGTTCTTGGCCTTTTTCTGGATCAGCGTCTGGGTGGCGAGAACGTGCTCGACTTCAGACGTGCCGATGCCGTGGGCGAGAGAGCCGAAGGCGCCATGGGTGGAGGTGTGGCTGTCGCCGCAGACGATCGTCATGCCCGGCAGGGTGAAGCCCTGTTCCGGCCCGATGATGTGAACGATGCCCTGGCGCTTATCGTTTTCCGAATAATATTCGACGTTGAACTCGGCGGCATTCTTGGCGAGCTGCTCGACCTGGATGCGGCTTTCCTCGTTCTTGATGCCGAGATGGCGATCGGCCGAGGTCGGAACGTTGTGGTCGACGACGGCAAGCGTCTTTTCCGGGGCGCGGACCTTGCGGCCGGACATGCGCAGGCCTTCGAAGGCCTGCGGCGAGGTGACTTCGTGGACCAGATGGCGGTCGATGTAGAGAAGACAGGTTCCGTCGGCCTGTTCGTCGACCAGATGGTCGTCCCAGATCTTGTCGTAGAGGGTACGCGGTGCGCTCATGGCGGTAAGTCCGTTTTTGAAAGCTTTGGAAAATCGGAAAAAAGCGGATCGGGCTCCGCCGGCCGTCATTCGATCAACGAAGTCGGCTGTTGAGCGCACCGGAGACGCATGCGAAAAACCGCGCCGGCAGGCGATAGTGGTCCTGCAGCACGAAAATATGCGCGCCAGTGCATCTGAACTTGGATTCCATGGCGGTGGATATAGCGATTTTTGATCGAAACGGCAATTCGAATCGTGAGGCGCGTCCTTTCTGCATCCGAATGGACGCGAGCGCTTAGCGCCGCGGCATCTGCTTCATCTTCTTCTCGATCCGCCGCAGCGCCAGCGACAGGCCGATCGTCAGGATCAGATAGATATAGGTGACGATCGAATAGGTCTCGAAGAAGCGGAAGGAGCCGGAGGCATAGACCTTGCCCATCTGCGTGATGTCGGCGACACCGAGGACGGAGACGAGGGATGAATCCTTCACCATTGAGACGAAGTCGTTGGAAAGCGGCGGGAGGATGACCCGGATCGCCTGCGGGAAGACGACGAGCCGGAAGCGGCGGTAGCGCGACAGGCCGAGCGACTTTGCCGCCTCGATCTGGCCGATATCGACGGACTGGAAACCGGCGCGGAAGATCTCGGCAATGAAGGAGGAATAGCCGATCATCAACGCGATGACGGCCCGCCACATCAGCGACAGGTCGCGCACCAGGATCGGTTCCGTAACGCCTGATTTCACCAGGGGCGTGATCATGAAGTTATAGGCCGTGACGAAACCGGGCGCACCGACGAAGGCGACGTAGAAGAGCAGCACCAGCATCGGGATGCCGCGGATGATCTCGATATAGAAGCGGGCGATCTGGCGCAGCACGACGCTGTCCGCCAGGCCGAGCAGCGCGATGCCGAGACCGAGCACCGTTGCCAGGACAAAGGCGACGAGCGTCACGAACACGGTGACGCCGACGCCGTTCACCACGGTGCGGAAGACCTGGGTGTAAATGTCGTTTGTGATGATGACGACGGCGAGAACGATGCCGATCAAGAGAAGGACGGCCAGCCACCAGGGACGGTCGTCCTTCTCATGTCGCGGGGATGGTTGTGGAGCCATCTGCGATCTCTCGAGGGATTATTCGCCCATCTTGTAGTCGAGAAACCACTTCTTGTTCAGCGCCTCGAAGGTGCCGTCCGCCTTCAGCGCTGCGATGGCGGCATTGACGGGGGCGACGAGATCGGAGCCTTTCGGGAAGATGAAGCCGAAATCCTCGGTGCCGAGCGGTTCGCCAACCACCTTCAGGGCGCCGTTCGAAGAATCGACGTAACCCTTGGCGGCGACGCTGTCGGTGAGGACGAGATCGACATCGCCCGTTTTCAGGGCCTGCACGGTTGCGCCGAAGGTCTCGAAGAGCTTGATGCGCGGGTTCTGTTCGTTGCCGTCGAGGATTTCATAGACGGCGGTGTAGAAAGGCGAGGTGCCGGGCTGAGCGCCGATCAGGCCGTCCTTGAATTCACCGAAGGACTTGGCGTCGGTGAAGCGCTTCTCATCACCGCGCACCAGCATGAATTGCTGCGAGCGCATGTAGGGATCGGAGAAGTCGACCTTCTGCTTGCGGTCGTCCTTGATGGTGATGCCGGTCATGCCGATGTTGTACTGACCGTCGGAAACCGCCTGGATCATCGCGTCCCAGCTGGTGTTTTGATATTCGACCTTGAAGTTCAGCCGCTTGGCGATCTCGTTCATCGCATCATATTCCCAGCCGATCGCCTTGCCAGATTTCGGATCGACGAACTGCAGCGGCGGATAGGCATTCTCGGTGACGACGACGACGCTCTTGCCGCCGAGATCGGGCAGTTCGGCAGCCGATACGGCCAGGGGCGAAAGCACAAGGGCGGCGAAGCTTGCGAGAACGGTGCGACGAAACAGCATAGAACGGCTCCAAAATTGAACGGCAAAAATTGTCACGGATGACCTGCCGAAGGCAAGGCTGCCGGCTGCACGGTCGCGTAAAAAATAGAAAAGGCGATCCGAAGACCGCCTTTCCACAAATAGAATTTTGCGCAGATCTTATTCTGCGGCCTTCTCGGCTTCGGCTGCAGCAGCTGCTTCGGCCGCGGCCTTGGCTTCCGCAGCTTCTGCTGCTGCCTTTTCGGCGGCGAGCGCCTGGGCGGCTGCAACCTTCTCGGCTTCGATACGGGCCTTTTCCTCGGCGACAGCAGCGCGCTCGGCGTCGTTGAGCTTGCGGGCGCGAACGCCGGTGTCTTCAACGATACGAGCCGACTTGCCGCGACGGTCGCGGAGGTAATAGAGCTTGGCGCGACGGACCTTACCGCGGCGAACAACGTCGACGCTTTCGATCATCGGCGAGTAGACCGGGAATACGCGCTCGACGCCTTCGCCGTAGGAGATCTTGCGAACCGTGAAGTTTTCCTGCAGGCCACCACCGGAGCGGGCGATGCAGACGCCTTCATAGGCCTGGACGCGGGTACGGTTGCCTTCCGTGACCTTCACGTTGACGCGGACGGTGTCGCCCGGGGAGAATTCGGGGAGGGTGCGCTTGGCTTCGATCTTAGCGGCCTGTTCGGCCTCGAGCTGCTGGATGATGTTCATCGTCTTAACCTTTGGTTCTTCTGAAACAGCCAGAGCGCTCATACTGTCCTTCGGTCGATGCCTCTGGAGTTTGCCCTTACGGACGGGAGCGGATTCGCCATTCTTTGTTTGCTGGCAGACGGGGCTAGCCCCATTTCCGCGTGCGCCAATACACGAAAGGCCGGGGCTTGTCATCCCTCGCACGACATTTTTGTGAAAAGGACGGCGAAATCAGCCGTTTTTCTCGTTTTTAGCGCTATCGAGCAGGTCCGGCCGCCGTTCCTGCGTCAGCCGCACCGCTTCCTGGTGGCGCCATTTCTCGATGGCTCCGTGGTTGCCGGACGTCAAGACGGAGGGAATTTCCCGGCCTTCCCACTCTTGTGGTCGGGTATAATGGGGATGTTCCAGCAACCCGCCTTCGAAGCTTTCATGCAGGCCGGAAAGATCGTTGCCCATAACGCCGGGCAGGATGCGGATGATCGCATCAAGCAGGATCAGCGCCGCCGGCTCGCCGCCCGACAGCACGTAATCGCCGATCGAGACTTCTTCCAGTCCGCGCGCCTCGATCACCCGCTGGTCGACGCCCTCGAAGCGACCGCAGACGATGATGACGCCGTCACCCGCCGCAAGCTCACGCACGCGCCGCTGCGTCAGCGGCCGGCCGCGCGGGCTCATCAGCAGGCGCGGCCGGGGATCATTTTCACCGGCACTGTCGATCGCGCGGGCGAGAACGTCAGCCTTCAGCACCATGCCGGCGCCGCCGCCGGCCGGCGTGTCGTCGACAGTGCGGTGTCTGTCGGTGGCGAAATCGCGAATCTGCACCAGATCCAGTGACCATTGCCCACGCTCCATCGCCTTGCCGGCGAGCGAGAAGCCAAGATGCCCCGGAAACATTTCCGGATAAAGTGTCAGTACGCGCGCCCGGAAAGCCATTACTTCTTCTTTTTCGGCTTGTCCGCGGTGAACTGCGAAAGCTCGGGGTCGTCGACCAGTCCCGCCGCCAGCGGATCGATCAGCAGCGTACCGGCTTCGAGATCGATTTCCAGCACAGAGGCTTCCGAGAAGGGAATGAGAACGGGGCGCTTGCCCGGGCCCTTGAGCTCCAGGAGATCGCCAGCGCCGAAATCGAAGACGCCGGTGACCGTTCCGTAGCTGACGCCCTTGTCATCAAGCGCTTCGAGCCCTTCGAGATCGGCATAGTAGAACTCGTCGTCCTGGAGCTCCTCGTCCGGCAGGTTGTCGCGCTCGATATAGAGTTCAAGTCCGTTCAGCGCTTCGGCGGCGTTGCGGTCGTTGATGCCGCGGAAACGGACGACGACGACATTCTTCATCTCGCGGATTTCGAGGATTTCGAAGCTGCGTCCGTCCATGCTGTGCAAAAGGCCGTAATCGCCGAGCGCGCTAGGATCGGCCGTGTAGGCCTTGGCGCGCACCTCGCCCCTGAGACCCTGCGCGCCACCGATCGTCGCCATCAAAACCGGGTTTTCAAGCTTTGTCATGGGTTCCTTCACGTGAAGCCGAAAGACAGGTTTCTCATAAACGAAGTGCGGGCGATTGGAAACGAAAACGGGCGGCATGTCGCCATGCCGCCCGCTCGAGAAGGGAATGTCCCGATTATTCCGCGGCGTCGGCAGCAGCTGCTGCAGCGTCGGCGATCTTCTGGGCCTTTTCGGCGGCGCGTTCCTGGGCGCGCTTGCCGGGCTTTGCCTTGATCGGGTTGTTCTTGGCTTCGCGCTTGGCAACGCCGGCTTCATCGAGGAAGCGCAGAACGCGGTCAGTCGGCTGGGCGCCGTTGTCGATCCAGTGCTTGATGCGCTCGGCGTTCAGCTGAACGCGCTTCTCGTCGTCCTTGGCGAGCATTGGGTTCCAGGAACCGAGGTTTTCGAGGAAGCGGCCGTCACGCGGGCTGCGCGCATCGGCGAGCACGACGTGGTAGTACGGACGCTTCTTGGAGCCACCGCGGGCGAGACGAATTTTCAGTGCCATGTTCTTTACTCCTTAGGCTTTTCTTGACCGCTTCGTAGGGCGGTGTGGTTATCGGGCTGCGGCGCTCTGTTCAGCGTGGTCCGCAGCGATCTGCTCATGATGCCGGATGACTTCCTTGATGACGAAGTTCAGGAACTTCTCGGCGAAATCCGGATCCAGATTGGCGGTCTTCGCCAGCTGGCGAAGGCGTTCGATCTGGTATTCCTCGCGCGCCGGATCGGCCGGCGGCAGATTGTATTTGGCCTTCAGCACGCCGACTTCTTTGGTGCAGCGGAAGCGTTCGGCCAGCATGTGCACGAGAGCGGCATCGATATTGTCGATCGACTGACGATAGCTCGCGAGCTGGGCTTTGACGTTTGGATCAATCATGGGGCAAGCGATCCTTTCACTTCTTCTTCGGCAAGCCGGGCAAGCCCGGGAAACCACCGCCAAGGCCCGGCAGCTTGGCGCCGCCGAGGCCCGGCAAACCACCCGGCAGACCGCCGAGACCGGGCATACCCCCGCCCGGTTTTCCCAAACCCGCCGCTTCCGCCTGCTTCTGCAGGGCTTCGAGCTGACGGGGATCGATATTCGAGAGATCGGGCATGCCGCCCATGCCGCCGCCGCCAAGCCCCATCTTGCCGGCAAGGCCGCCCATCATCTGCTTCATCAGGCCGCCTTTGCCCTTGCCGCCCATCATCTTCATCATGTCCGCCATCTGGCGGTGCATCTTCAGAAGCTTGTTGATGGCGGCGGCATCGGTGCCGGAGCCGGCGGCGATGCGCTTCTTGCGCGAATGCTTGAGCAGGTCGGGATTGGCGCGCTCGGCCTTGGTCATCGATTGGATGATGGCGATCTGGCGGCCGAAAAGCTTGTCGTCGAGGCCGGCTGCGGCCATTTTGTCCTTCATGCCGGCCATGCCGGGCATCATGCCCATGATGCCGCCCATGCCGCCCATCTTCTGCATCTGGCGCAGCTGATCGGCGAGGTCGTCGAGGTCGAACTTGCCCTTGGCCATCTTGGCGGCCATGGCGGCCGCCTTTTCGGCGTCGATATTCTCAGCGGCGCGCTCGACGAGCGAAACGATATCGCCCATGCCGAGAATGCGGTCGGCAATGCGGCGGGGATGGAACTCCTCGAGCTCGCTCATCTTCTCGCCGACGCCGATCAGCTTGATCGGCTTGCCGGTGACGGCGCGCATCGAAAGGGCAGCACCGCCGCGGCCGTCGCCGTCCATGCGGGTCAGCACCAAGCCGGTGATGCCGACGCGTTCGTCAAAATTGCGGGCGAGGTTGACGGCGTCCTGGCCGGTGAGGCTGTCGGCGACCAGCAGGATTTCATGCGGGTTCGAGCGCTTCTTGATGTCGGCCATCTCGACCATCAAGGGCTCGTCGATATGGGTGCGGCCGGCGGTGTCGAGGATGACGACGTCATGGCCGCCGAGCTTGGCCGCCTGCACGGCGCGGGCGGCGATATCGGTCGGCGACTGGCCGGCAATGATCGGCAGCGTGTCGATATTGGCCTGCGCGCCGAGCTGGCGAAGCTGCTCTTGCGCGGCCGGACGGCGCGTGTCGAGCGACGCCATCAGCACCTTTTTCTTCTCGCGCGTCGACAGACGATTGGCGATCTTGGCTGACGTCGTCGTCTTGCCCGAGCCCTGAAGGCCGACCATCATGACGACGACGGGGGCGGCCGCATGCAGGTCGATGCCCACGCCTTCGCCGCCCAGCATCTCGATCAGTTCGTCATGGACGATCTTGACGACCATCTGGCCGGGCTTGATCGACTTCAGGATCTCGGCGCCGACGGCCTTTTCACGCACGCGGTCGGTGAAGGAACGCACGACGTCGAGCGCGACGTCGGCCTCCAGCAGGGCGCGGCGAACCTCGCGCAGCGCTGCGGAAACATCGGCTTCCGAAAGCGCGCCACGGCCTGTCAGTCCATTCAGAATGGATCCAAGACGGTCCTGGAGGTTTTCAAACATCGGCTCTTCCTTGATACGTTTCGGGCGGGTTGATCTGCCCGGAAACGTCGTGCTTTTCCTTGACGAAAACAAGACGCAAAGCCAAAAAGCACCCGAGGGCGCATCGCGCTGTCGGGTGTTGACCTCCGGGATCTCGAAGTCCCGGTCGGCGGCTCGGAGTCATCTGGCTCGTCGCGGATTGGGCGCGATAAACAGGAAAGCGGCGGGAAAGTCAAGGCGAATGCGGGGGGATGACCGCACAGCGGGCTTTTCGGAAGCGGTGCCACATGGGGCAAGCGGCTAAATTGCCGCTCACAATCCAATTCGGCATGCAGGCCAGTTGCAAAATATTCTGCTTGTGATTCTACTTTCTACTTAAGTGCGTCCTGTAAAATGATTCGTGAATATCCTTGATGCCGGATGATCCGGCGGAGATATCGAATGATCAATGCTGATATTGAAAGTTGGGCGCTGGCACGGGCCCATCATATTGTTCTCAACGAAGGCCTTAGTCTTGCAAAAGCGGCACAGGATCTGGATCGCAAACGATCCCGCTCGCTGGTCTACGAGCTGAGGAAGGTCATCACCGCCGCTATCGTCGAGGCGCATGCGGCGTCCTTCGAAGCCGACGGCGGGCAGCGGTAGAAGACGGACCGCCCGGAGGCTCAGTCGGCTGCAAGGCCTGCATGGCACTCACCCACTGGTAATTCCCTCGCGTTTCCGCCATATACAGCGGAAAGACGGACGGAATGACATCATGAGCGCAACGGTCGAATTCGCGAGGATGAACGGGCTTGGCAACAAGATCCTGGTCGTCGACATGCGCGGACGGCCTGATAAGGTGACGCCCGCAGCGGCCGTCGCGCTCAATGCCGATCCGCAGACCGAGTTCGACCAGATCATGGCGATCCATGATCCGAAGGCTGAAGGCACCGACGCGTTCATCGATATCCTGAATTCCGACGGCTCGAAGGCGCAGGCCTGCGGCAACGGCACCCGCTGCGTCGTACAGGCGCTTGCCGCCGAGACCGGTCGGAAGGCGTTCACCTTCCAGACGGTCGCCGGCATCCTCAATGCCGTCGAGCACGAGGACGGGACGATCTCCGTCGATATGGGCAAGCCGGTCTTCGATTGGGACAGGATTCCGCTGGCGGAGGAATTTCACGACACCAGCCGCATCGAGCTGCAGATCGGCCCGATCGACAATCCGGTGCTGCATTCGCCGTCCGCCATGTCGATGGGCAACCCGCATGCGATCTTCTGGGTGGACAGGGACGTGATGTCATATGATCTCGCCCGATTCGGACCGCTGCTCGAAAACCATCCGATGTTTCCCGAGCGCGCCAATATCACCTTGGCGCAGGTCACCTCGCCGACATCGATGACGACGCGCACCTGGGAGCGCGGTGCGGGCCTGACGCTTGCCTGCGGCTCGGCCGCCTGTTCTGCCGCCGTCAGCGCCGCGCGCACCGGCCGCACCGGCCGCAAAGTGACGATCAATGTGGCAAGCGCCAAGCCGCCGGCCACACTTTCGATCGAATGGCGCGAGCGCGACGATCACGTCATCATGACCGGTCCGGCCGAGTGGGAGTGGTCGGGCAGGCTCGATCCTGCGACCGGCCTGTGGTCGCGCGATGCGGACCGGGGAGCCGAGGCGCAGTGAGCGGCATCGAGGTCATTACCTTCGGCTGCCGCCTCAACACATATGAATCCGAAGTGATGAAGGCGCAGGCCGAGAAGGCCGGGCTCAACAACGCCATCCTGGTCAATACCTGCGCCGTGACCGGCGAGGCCGTGCGCCAGGCCCGCCAGGCGATCCGCCGGGCGCGGCGCGACAATCCGCATGCCCGCATCATCGTCACCGGCTGTGCCGCGCAGACGGAAAAACAGACCTTCGCCGAGATGGCGGAGGTCGATGCGGTGCTCGGCAACGAGGAGAAGCTTTCGAGCGCCTCCTATCGCAGCCTGCCGGATTTCGGCGTTTCGGCCGAAGAGAAGTTGCGTGTCAACGATATCATGAGCGTCAAGGCGACGGCGCCGCAGATGGTCAGGCACATCGACGGCCATGTGCGCGCCTTCATCCAGGTGCAGAACGGCTGCGACCACCGCTGCACCTTCTGCATCATTCCCTATGGCCGCGGCAATTCCCGCTCCGTGCCGATGGGAGCCGTCGTCGACCAGGCCCGCAGGCTGGCCGACAGCGGTTATCGCGAGATCGTGTTGACCGGGGTCGACGCCACCAGCTATGGCGGCGACCTGCCGGGCGCGCCGACCCTCGGGCTTCTCGCCAAGACGCTCTTGAAGCAGATTCCGAATATCCGCCGCCTCAGGCTTTCCTCGATCGACAGCATCGAAGCCGACGCGCATCTGATGGGTCTGATCGCCGAAGAACCGCGCTTCATGCCGCATCTGCATTTGTCGCTGCAGCATGGCGACGACCTGATCCTGAAGCGGATGAAGCGCCGACATTTACGCGCCGATGCGCTGCGCTTCATCGCGGAGGCGCGCCGTCTGCGCCCAGAAATGAGCTTCGGCGCCGATATGATCGCCGGCTTCCCGACAGAGACGGAAGAGATGTTCCGCAATGCCGTGCGGCTCGCCGAAGAGGCCGGCATTGCGCATCTGCACGTCTTTCCCTACAGCCCGCGTCCCGGCACGCCGGCAGCTCGCATGCCGCAGCTCGACCGGTCGCTGGTCAAGGATCGCGCCGCCCGGCTGCGCGCCACTGGACATAGGCTCCATCAGTCCCATCTCGACGGCATGGTCGGAACCCGGCAATGGCTGCTTGTCGAAAACAACGGCCTGGCGCATACGGAGAACTTCACGCTGGTCGCAGCCGCCGGCCTTCGCCCCGGCGAACTTGTGCCGGTCACCATCACCGGCCACAATGGCAAACATCTCGACATGCAATTGACGGCCGCAGCGGCCTGACTTTCACGGAATCCTCATGGCGCTCAGTTTCATCAAAAAGGTCTTCACCTTCGGCAAGCCGGCTGAAGAGCCCGTGCCCCAGGCGGTCGACAAGGAGCTGGAGCGGCGTTCGCGCGCCGAAGATCTGCCAGTCGCCGATGATCCGGTGCTGCCCGAGGAAATGGATACGGCCGGCGGACCGGCGGCGGATATCGGCGAGGGCGTGACGGAAGAGCATGTCGCGGCAGAGGATACGGAACCACAAAATCTGCCCGCCCCGGACCAGTTGAGCGAAATGGGCGTCGTGCCACTTTCATTGCTGGAGGCAGAGGCTGCCGCGGAGGCGGAAGCCCAGCCGATTGCGGGCAGCGCTACGGAAACACCCCCCTCTGTCCCTTCGGGACATCTCCCCCACAAGGGGGGAGATCATTTTGAGCCTGATGCACCGGCTTTGATCGAAAGGACCGGGGAAGTCGCAGAAGCGCCTGTAGAGGAAATTCCACCTGAGATCGATGAGGTACCGGGCGCCTCTATTCAGCCGATCTCCCCCCTTGTGGGGGAGATGCCCGGCAGGGCAGAGGGGGGTATCACGCCCACCGGGCCTTCCGAGACGACTGCGGAACAGCCGAAGCTGGAATCTCCCGTTCTTCCCAAAGGCTTCGCCACCGGCCCGGCAATCGTCGAACCGCAGCCCATTGCCCCGCAGCCGAAACTCAGCTGGTTTCAGCGGCTGCGCAACGGTCTGGCGCGCACCTCCTCGCAGCTGACCGGTCAGATCACTGCGCTCTTTACCAAGCGCAAGCTCGACGACGAGACGCTGCAGGATCTCGAAGACTTGCTGATCCAGGCCGATCTCGGCGTCGAAACCGCGCTGCGCGTCACCGATACCCTGGCTTCCGAGCGCTACGGCAAGGACGTCACCGGCGAGGATGTCAGCAGGATCATGGCGTCCGAAATCGCCAAGGTTTTGAAACCGGTCGCCAAGCCGCTGCAGCTCGATCTCTCGCACAAGCCGCATGTCATCCTCGTCGTCGGCGTCAACGGCACCGGCAAGACGACGACGATCGGCAAGCTGGCGGCCAAGCTTTCCGGCGCCGGACTGAAGGTCATGGTGGCTGCCGGCGATACGTTCCGCGCGGCGGCGATCGAGCAGCTGAAGATCTGGGCCGAGCGGACCAATTCCGAATTCGTTGGCACCAAGCTCGGCGCCGACGCCGCCGGCCTTGCCTATGATGCCTTCGAGCAGGCGAAGGCCAAGAAGTGCGACGTGCTGATCGTCGACACGGCCGGCCGCCTGCAGAACAAGGCCGAGCTGATGGCCGAGCTCGAGAAGATCGTGCGCGTTCTCGGCAAGCTCGATCCCGATGCGCCGCACACCGTGCTGCAGACGCTCGACGCGACGACGGGACAGAATGCGCTGAGCCAGGTCGAGATCTTCCGCAATGTCGCCGGCGTCAACGGCCTGATCATGACCAAGCTCGACGGCACGGCGCGCGGCGGCATCCTGGTGGCCATTTCCGCCAAGCACAAGCTGCCGGTCTATTTCATCGGTGTGGGCGAAGGCGTCGACGATCTGGAGCCGTTCGAGGCCGAGGACTTCGCGCACGCCATTGCCGGACTTCCCCAATGATGCCACAGATATGCCGCCGAAAGCCTGCAGGGCATGACGGGAACAGGTTTTCAGGAACAGCAGGTTTGACGAACGCATGACCACCGAAAGCGATATTACCCCGAGCGCGGCCGACCGGCATCATCCGCTGTTGAAGCTGGCGCTGGAGCTCGGGCCGCTGTTGATCTTCTTCTTTGCCAATCTGCGCGGCCAGTGGCTGGTGGAACGGCTTCCTGCTCTTTCGGAACTTGGCGGTCCGCTGTTCGTCGCAACCGGGCTCTTCATGGCGGCGACGGTGTTTTCGCTGATCGTTTCGAAGATCGTGCTCGGCCATCTGCCGATCATGCCCTTCGTCTCCGGCATCGTCGTCGTGATCTTTGGCTCACTGTCGATCTGGCTGCAGAACGAGACCTTCATCAAGATGAAGCCGACCATCGTCAACGCGCTGTTCGGCGTGGCGCTGCTCGGCGGGCTCGCCTTCGGCCGGTCGCTGCTCGGCTACGTCTTCAACGCCGCCTTCCAACTCGATGCCGAAGGCTGGCGCAAGCTCACCATCCGCTGGGGCATCTTCTTTCTGTTCCTCGCCGTGCTGAACGAAGTCGTCTGGCGCAATTTTTCCGACGATACCTGGGTCGCCTTCAAGGTCTGGGGCACGATGCCGATCACCATCATCTTCACGCTGGCCCAGATGCCGTTGGTGCTGAAACACAGTATCAACCTGGAAACGGACGGCGAGAAGTGAGTGCCGCAGACGCCGAATATCATGTCAGACGCCAGAGTTTCTGGTTCGTCGCCTGCGTTGCGGTGCTGGTCGCGCAGATCGTCACCGAATATTTGATGGGCCGCGTGCCGATCTGCGCCTGCGGTTATGTCAAGCTGTGGGAAGGCGGGGTCAATACCAGCGGCAATTCGCAGCATTTGTCCGACTGGTACACGCCGTCGCATATCATCCACGGCTTCCTGTTTTACGGCCTCGGATATCTCGTCCTGCGCCGCAAGCCGCTGGCGGCACGGCTGCTCCTGGCGCTGGTGATCGAATCCGGCTGGGAGCTGCTGGAGAATTCGCCCCTCATCATCGATCGTTACCGCACGGCGACCATTGCACTCGATTATTACGGCGACAGCATTCTGAATTCGGCCATGGACACTGTTTTCATGTGCGTCGGCTTCTTCTTTGCATCGCGGGCGCCGGTGGCGCTGACGGTGGCGATCGCCATCTTCTTCGAGATTTTCACCGGCTACGTGATCCGCGATAATCTGACGCTCAACGTGTTGATGCTGATCTGGCCGGTGGAGGCGATCAAGGTCTGGCAGGGTGGGGTTTAGGCCCACGTCGTTGCAAAGACCCCTCACCCGGAATGATGCTTACGAAGCCGGTTTCGCCAGCGCCTTTTCCATCGCCGGGAACAGCCCTTCCTTCAGGCTGATATCGTCGAAGGGGCCGACGCGCTTGTAGAGGATGGTGCCGTCGGGGGCGACCAGATAGCTTTCCGGAATCCCGTAGACGCCCCAGTCGATTGCCGCCTTGCCGTTCGGGTCGACGCCGATCGCCCGATAGGGATTTCCCAGTTCGCCGAGGAAACGCAGGGCGTTGTCGTTCTTGTCCTTGTAATTGATGGCGACGATGTTCAGCCGACCGTCTTTCGCCAGTTCCTTCAAGATCGGATGTTCGTCCCGGCAGGGGATGCACCAGGAGGCGAAGACGTTGACCAGGGTCAGCTTGCCCGTGATCGCCGCATCGGTCAGCGCCGGCAGATTTGCGCCGTCGAGCGGCGGAAGGTTCAGCGCCGGCGCCTTGGTGCCGATCAGGGCCGACGGGATTTCGGCGATGTTCTTGCCATGGAAATCCTGGTCATAAAGCATCTTTGCGGCCGTCGCGGCAATGGCGCCGAAGACGAACAGCGGCAGAAGCGCCAGGGCGTAGCGGCTAAGTCCGCTCGGCTTGCCGGGCTCGGCTTCGGGTGTTTCGCTCATTCGCCGTCCCTCGCGGGCGCCGAGCGGCGGCGAATGCCCGCGGCTTCGAGGGCTGCGAGCTCACGCTGGCGCGCCCGGCCGTCGGCCCAGATCCAGAGCGTGACCGCAACAGTCACGAGCGCCGCAAAGCCGTAGGAGGCGTAGACGTAGAAGGCATGCGTCATGATCTACTCCTCCCGGCTCGCCATCCGGGCGGCGAGACGGCGCTGCGCGGCGATCCGGCGGCGCCAGATCTCGTTCCTCATCGCCATGATGTGCAGGGTGAAGAAGAGCAGGGTGAAGGCGATCGCCATGACGAGCAGCGGGCGCAGGAATTCCGGATCGATCGCCGGACCACCGATCCTGAGCACGCTCGCCGACTGGTGCAGCGTATTCCACCATTCGACGGAGAACTTGATGATCGGAATGTTGACGAAGCCGACGAGGATGAGCACGGCTGAGACCCGCGCCGCCCTCGACGGATCGTCGATGGCGCGGCTCAGCGCAATCAGGCCGAGATACATCAGAAAGAGCACGAAGACCGAGGTCAGGCGCGCGTCCCACACCCACCAGGTACCCCACATCGGCTTGCCCCAGAGCGAGCCGGTGACCAGCGCGAGCAAGGTGAAGGCGGCGCCGAGCGGGGCTGCGGTCTTGGCGGAGACGTCGGCCAGCGGGTGGCGCCAGACGAGCGTGCCGATCGCCGAGAGGCTCATGATCGTGTAGCACATCATCGAAAGCCAGGCGGCAGGCACGTGGATATACATGATCCGAACGGTCTCGCCCTGCTGGTAATCGCCTTCGGTCGAGAAGCTGAGATAGAGGCCGGCCGCGAAACACAGCGCGGTGATGCAAGCCAGCCAAGGAATGACGCGGGCCGCCAGCGCCAGAAATCGCGTCGGATTGGCGAGATCGCTGAATTTACGGATGGCAAGGCTTATGTCGTTCATGGCCGCTTCCTTATCCCTATCCGGCTGTTCCCGCAATCGAGTGACATTCAATCCGACGTGTTTCGCAGCGCGAGCGCAGCGGCGGCCGGGCCGATCACCGCAAAGAACAGCGTCAGCGCAGTCAGGATGAGGAAGGGCGGCAGGAAAGGGGCGGGATCCTCGACCGCGGCATAGGTGGCGCTGACGCCGAAGATCAGTACCGGGATGGTCAGCGGCAGGACCAGGATCGAAACCAGCAGGCCGCCGCGGGGCAGGGCGACGGCAACGGCAGCGCCGACGGCGCCAATGAAGGTAATGGCCGGCGAGCCGACAAGAAGCGTCAGCATGGTCGCGCCGATCGCTGCCTCGTCCATATTCATGAAGAGGCCGAGCAGCGGCGAGGCGATCACCAGCGGCAGGCTGGTGGCGGCCCAATGGGCGAAGCATTTGACCAGCACGGTCAGGACAAGCGGTGTTTCCTGCATCAGCATCAGGTCGAGCGATCCGTCGTCGCGCTCGGCCTGGAACAGGCGGTCGAGGCCGAGAAGGGCGGCAAGCAGCGCGCCGATCCAGACGATGGCTGGGCCGATGCGCGAAAGCAGCTTGAGATCCGGCCCGACGCCGAAGGGGATGACGGCGACGACGGTCAGGAAGAACAGCACGCCGATCAGCGCACCGCCGCCGGCGCGGATGGAAAGTTTCAGGTCGCGGAGGAAGAGGGCAGTCATCCCCACACTCCCTGATCCACGCCGGCAAAGCCCGTCATTTTCAATTCCTGCATATTCTTCAATCCCAGCGGCTGATGTGTCGCCGCCAGAAGAATGCCACCCTTTGCCAGATGCGCTTCGATCAATCCGGCGAACAGCCGGTCGGCGCTGGCATCGAGCGCCGCTGTGGGCTCGTCGAGGATCCAGACGGGGCGATGGGCGACGAGCAGCTTGGCGAAGGCGAATCGGCGCTGCTGGCCGGCGGAGAGATAACCGAAGGGAAGGTGGGTTATTCCCGAGAGGCCGACGGCTTCGGCTGCCTCCTCAAGGGACAGGCCGGCAGAAGTTTCCGTTTCGTCGAGAAAGGTGCGCCAGAAATCGAGGTTCTCTGCAACCGTAAGTTCATTCTTCATTGCGTTTCGATGGCCGAGGTAGTGGCTGACCTCGCCGGGATGCCGGCCTTCCCGGCTGCCGTCGCCATGAAAGACGACAGTGCCTTTTTCCGGCCGCAGGAGGCCGGCAACAACACGCAGCAAAGTGGACTTTCCCGATCCATTTCTCCCCGTCAACACAAGCGCCTCGCCGGCCGCCAAGTGAAAGGAAAGATTAACGAAAATCAGATCGTCACCGCGCCTTGCGGCCAGATTTTCGGCGGTGAGATGCATGCATCGGTTCTTTCTTCGTTTTGGCTTCCGGATGGGTCAAAAAATGTCCGATTTTGCTCGTTTCCGGGTATGGCAAGTTTTTAGGAAATTATCTATAAGACCTGCAACCACGCCAGCGGTCGGCGTGAATTTCATCCTTGCGCCGAACTTGGAGCGTCTGCTCCACGTGCGGACAGCGGAAATGGCCGTACCCGCATCCTGATGTGCATTAAGTGCATAGGCGTTCGCACGACTGTGTTGGCTATCAGAAACGGGGTCTCTCGTGTCTAAATCTCTTGACAGTTTCAATTGTCGTTCCACGCTTTCCGTGAACGGGAAGGACTATGTCTATTACAGCCTGCCCAAGGCTGAGGCAAACGGTCTGCCCGGCGTTTCCAAGCTGCCCTATTCGATGAAGGTGCTGCTGGAAAATCTGCTGCGCTTCGAAGATGGCCAGTCGGTCACCAAGGAGCATATCCTGGCCGTTGCCGAATGGTTGAACAACAAGGGCGCGGTCGAAAACGAGATTGCCTATCGCCCGGCGCGCGTGCTGATGCAGGACTTCACCGGCGTTCCCGCCGTCGTCGACCTTGCCGCGATGCGCGACGCGATGGTGTCGCTCGGCGGCGATCCCGAAAAGATCAACCCGCTCGTTCCCGTCGACCTCGTCATCGACCACTCCGTCATCGTCGATGAATTCGGCACGCCGCAGGCTTTCGCCAAGAACGTCGAGCTGGAATATCAGCGCAATGGCGAGCGTTACCGCTTCCTGAAGTGGGGTCAGCAGGCCTTCAAGAACTTCCGCGTCGTTCCTCCAGGCACCGGCATCTGTCACCAGGTCAATCTCGAATATCTCGGCCAGACCGTCTGGACGAAGGAAGAAGACGGCGAGACGATCGCCTATCCCGATACTTGCGTCGGCACCGACAGCCACACGACGATGATCAACGGTCTCGGCGTTCTCGGCTGGGGCGTGGGCGGTATCGAAGCGGAAGCGGCGATGCTCGGCCAGCCGGTCTCGATGCTGCTGCCTGAGGTCATCGGCTTCAAGCTGACCGGCAAGCTCAAGGAAGGCGTGACCGCGACCGACCTCGTTCTGACCGTCGTGCAGATGCTGCGCAAGAAGGGCGTCGTTTCCAAATTCGTCGAATTCTTCGGCCCCGGCATGGACAACATGCCGCTCGCCGACCGTGCGACGATCGGCAACATGGGTCCGGAATACGGCGCCACCTGCGGCTTCTTCCCGGTTGACGGCGAAACCATCAACTATCTCACCATGTCCGGTCGCACGCATGACCGGATCGCGCTGGTCGAAGCCTATTCGAAGGCCCAGGGCATGTGGCGTGAAGGCGATGGTTCCGATCTGGTCTTCACCGACACGCTGGAACTCGACCTCGGCGACGTCGTGCCGTCGATGGCCGGCCCTAAGCGTCCGGAAGGCCGCATCGCGCTCGAAAACATCGCTTCCGGTTTCGCCGGCTCGATGGATGCGGATTACAAGAAGCCCGGTCAGCTCGGCAACCGCTATGCGGTCGAAGGCACGGATTTCGATCTCGGCCATGGCGACGTGGCGATTGCCGCCATCACCTCGTGCACCAACACCTCCAACCCGTCGGTACTGATCGCTGCCGGCCTTCTCGCCCGCAACGCCGTCGCCAAGGGCCTGAAGACCAAGCCGTGGGTCAAGACCTCGCTGGCGCCGGGATCGCAGGTCGTCGGCGAATATCTCGCCAAGTCCGGCTTGCAGGCCGACCTCGACAAGCTCGGCTTCAACCTCGTCGGCTTCGGCTGCACCACCTGCATCGGCAATTCCGGCCCGCTGCCGGCGCCGATCTCGAAGACGATCAACGACAAGGGCCTGATCGTATCCGGCGTTCTGTCGGGGAACCGCAACTTCGAAGGCCGTATCTCGCCTGACGTCCAGGCGAATTACCTGGCTTCGCCGCCGCTCGTCGTCGCTTACGCGCTCGCCGGCACCGTGCAGAAGGATCTCACCAAGGAACCGATCGGCGAAGACCAGAACGGCAATCCTGTTTATCTCAAGGATATCTGGCCGACCTCGCATGAGGTGCAGGAATTCATCCAGAAATTCGTCACCCGCGAGCTCTATGAATCCAAGTACGCCGACGTCTTCAAGGGCGACGTCAACTGGCAGGCCGTTCAGGTTCCGCCGGGCCAGACCTATGCCTGGGACGACAACTCGACCTATGTCCAGAACCCGCCCTACTTCGTCGGCATGGGCAAGAAGGGCACCGGCGTCGCTGATATCAAGGGCGCGCGCGTCCTCGGCCTGTTCGGCGACAAGATCACCACCGACCACATCTCGCCGGCCGGTTCGATCAAGGCGGCTTCGCCGGCAGGCGCCTACCTCATCGGCCACGACGTTGCGGTTGCCGACTTCAACCAGTACGGCACACGCCGCGGCAACCATGAAGTGATGATGCGCGGCACCTTCGCCAACATTCGCATCCGCAACCACATGCTTGGCCCGAACGGCAAGGAAGGTGGCTACACCATCCACTACCCGTCGAAGGAGGAGACCTCGATCTACGACGCCGCCATGCAGTACAAGTCCGAAGGCGTGCCGCTCGTCATCTTCGCCGGTGTCGAATACGGCAACGGCTCGTCGCGCGACTGGGCTGCCAAGGGTACCAACCTGCTCGGCGTCAAGGCGGTGATCGCCCAGTCCTTTGAGCGCATCCATCGCTCGAATCTGGTCGGCATGGGCGTCATCCCCTTTGTCTTCGAAGAGGGCACGACCTGGCAGAGCCTCGGCCTGAAGGGCGACGAACTCGTTACCATCGAGGGCCTCGACAAGATCAAGCCGCGCGAGCGGAAGATTGCCAAGATCACCTATAGCGACGGCACCGTTAAGGACGTTCCGCTGCTGTCGCGCGTCGATACGCTCGACGAGGTGATCTACCTCAACAATGGCGGCATCCTGCAGACGGTGCTGCGCGATCTCGCTGCCTGATTTTCAGAGCATGATGCCGAAAAGTGTGAGCGGTTTTCGGACGACATCATGTTCTTCTTCTTTGATGTAGATCCGGATTCAGATTTTAGGCCGGGCCGGCCTAAAATCATCCGGGTCTAGGAGAGTTGATTGATAATGGCCGCCGGAGAGCAATTTCCGGCGGCTTTTCTTTGCGGCGACAGTCTTTGCCGGAGGCTCACGATGATTTGTTTCAGCTGCGTTCCGGCCGAGCTGTGGTCTCACCCGTTCGTGATTTTTCGTTTGGACCGGGAAGGATTATTCGTACTCTGATATCTCAGAGCCTTCGGTTCCAAAACGCCGGCGCTGAAAAAGAGGTGCAGGTGAATGTCCCCCCGTTTCTTGATTTCGCTGATCGCCGGCATTGCTTTTGCAGGCTCGCTGCATGCCGAAGACGGTAAGCCCAGAGGCGTCGTCGAGCTTTTCACGTCGCAGGGCTGCTCCTCCTGTCCTCCCGCTGATGCCGCCTTCCGCAAGCTGGTGAACCAGGGCGACGTCATCGCGCTCGCCTATCATGTCGATTACTGGAATTATCTCGGCTGGGCCGATACGCTGAGCTCCAAGGAAAATACCGAGCGGCAGTACGGCTACGCCAGGACGATGGGCCGCAGCAACGTCTATACGCCGCAGGCGATCGTCAACGGGCGCGGCCATTTGGCCGGCGCCGATCTCACCGGTATCAACAGCAAGATCGACACATACAGCATCGAAGGCAACGGGCTGACCGTTCCCATCAGCGCGGCGATGCGCGGCGACGAGCTGGAGATCAAGATCGGCGAAGGACAGGGCAAGGCCAATGTCGTGATGGTCTATTTCGACAAGGAAAAGACGATCGACGTCGAAAAAGGCGAAAACAGCGGCAAGAAGATCTCCTATCTGCACAGCGTCACCAATGTCGAAACCGTCGGCATGTGGGACGGCAAGGCGACCAGTCTGACGCTGCCGGCGAGCGTCCTGCAGCGACCGCAGCTCGAGGGCTGCGCGATCCTGCTGCAGTCGGCGACGGCCGACGGCGATCCGGCAGCGATTCTCGGCGCAACCGTGGTGATGGCGGGAAAAAATATCTGATATTTCGCCCGATGACGGGTGAAATGCCGGGCGGCCCGGCCGAGCGTATTCGGGGCTGGGGTTAAGGTCGATACGCTCCGCCGGGCCCTTTGGCGCGCTGGCGCCAAACCGGGATGCATAAATCCCCTGCAAATGAGGCGCTGTTTTGACTGAAATGCGGCACAGGGGAGAAAGCATTGCTTGGTCCCCAACGAAGGTGCCTGGACGTGCGGCGCTGCGGTACGGCCAAATGTGAGGAGCCGCACTCTTGCAATTTGCGGCGGCTCGGGCAAACTGTCACTCTCCTGTCACAAGCGGAGGCCTTGGAGACCTGATGACAGATCAGCCGGATTTGCGACACGGCGAAAGCCGCTCCGTCGACAATAGTTCCTCGGTCGTCGTCGATCTCAGGGAGTACAAACAAAGCAAGGATCCGCTTCCGGTGACCTTCCACCGGCGTGAGCTGGACGCGATCCTCTGGATCTACGGCCGCATGGTCGGCGAGGGGGAATGGCGCGATTACGCCATCGACCATCTGAAGGACAGAGCAGTCTTTTCCGTCTTCAAGCGCTCCGGCGAGATGCCGCTCTTCCGGATCGAAAAGAACCCGAAGCTTGCCGCCAAACAGGGCGCCTATTCTGTCATCAACGTCAACGGCATGATCCTGAAGCGCGGGCACGAGCTGAATCAGGTCCTCAAGGTGTTCGACAAGGCATTGAAACTCGTCGATAAATAATTCTCATCAGCCCGGAAACAACGAACCGGGATAGGTGGAGGGATCCGGATCGGTCGTCATGCCCTCGCCGAGGCTGCGCTGCATGAGCATCGTGTCCAGCCAGCGGCCGTGCTTGTAGCCGGTGCCCTTCATCAGTCCGACCTCCACAAAACCTGCCTTCAGATGAAGCGCAATCGAGGCCGGGCTCGCGCCGCCGATGACGGCTACCATCTGACGAAAGCCAAGCGCGGTGCAGCGGTCGATCAGCTCGACCATCAGTGCCTTGCCGATGCCACGGCCGCGGGCTTCGGGCGCCAGGTAGATCGAATCCTCCACCATCCAGCGATAGGCGGGGCGGGTGCGGAAGGCCGACGCATAAGCGTAGCCCAGGAGTTTCCCGTCAGCATCGGTTGCGGCGACATAGGGATATTGCTGGCTGACGATCGCGGAAAAACGCTGGGCCATTTCGGCCTCGGAGGGCGGCGCAATCTCGTAGCTTGCAACGCCATTCAAGACCGAGTCACGATAGATCTCCGTAATGGCGGGGATGTCGGCTTGGGAGGCGTCGCGCAGGAGGAAGGACATCGGGCGGCAGGTCCATCGGAAGAGCAGGCTCCTCTAAAACCACCCCTGCGAAACCGGCGCAACAAAAAAGGCGGCCGAAGCCGCCTTTTCGATCTCAATGCGCCTGTTATCTGCGGTTGCCCATGAACTGCAGCAGGAACATGAAGAGGTTGAGGAAGTCGAGATAGAGCGTCAGTGCGCCCATGATCGCCTTGCGACCGGCGACAGCGACGTCATCGGCTTCGAAGTAGAGTTCCTTGATCCTCTGCGTGTCGTAGGCGGTGAGGCCTGCGAAGATCAGCACGCCGATCACCGAGATCGCGAACTGCAGCGCGGATGAAGCCAGGAAGATGTTGACGAGCGAGGCGATGATCAGGCCGAAGAGACCCATGATCAGGAACGAACCCATCGCCGACAGGTCACGCTTCGCCGTATAGCCGTAAAGCGACAGCGCGCCGAAGGAGGCGGCGGTGACGAAGAAGGTCTGAACGACGCTCTGGCCCGTATAGACCAGGAAGATCGACGAGAGCGACAGCCCTACCAGGCCGGCGTAGATCCAGAAGGTGGTCTGAGCGGCGGACACGCTCATCTGATGAATGCGGAAGCTCAGGAAGAAGACGACCGCAAGGGGGGCAAGGATCACGACCCAGCGCAACGGCGACTGGAACAGAAGCGCGCCAAACTGGGTGAGCTGGCCGTCCTGGACCGCGAAGTTGAATCCGAGATATGCGGCCACGCCGGTGATCGCCAGGCCCAGCGCCATCAGGTTGTAGACCTTGAGCATATATGCGCGCAGGCCTTGATCAATCATCTCGCCGGTCTGGACGCGGCTTTGATAGTTACGAAGATCAGCCATAGTTTCCTCTTACAAGCTCCGAAGGAGATACGGTGTCGGGGTTCTCGACCCGGGCGCCGCTGCGGAGCTCCAGCATGCCTGCAGACAATATGAGGCCTTAGCCCTTTGCAAACAAGGGGCTTGCAAAGGCGCGGACGGTTAAATCGCCGTAAGGTGAAGGCTTTGGGGCGGCGCCAGAGCGGTTCAGCTTTTCAAGGAAACGCAGAACCGCTCGAACCTTTTGGATATATGCAATCCCGCAAAAGCGCTTCGCGCTTTGCCTGGGAAAACCGCTTCGCACTTTCCTGGAATTGCTCTCAAAGCTCGCGCAGCACAGGCGCGGCCTTCTGCCCGAGGATGCGCCAGGTGCCGACGAGGCCGATGCCGACGGTCAGAACGAGTGCCGTCACCAGCGTCAGTCCTGCCACATCAGGCAGGAAGGCAGAGGGCAGTCGCATGATGCGGGCGACGATGAACCAGGCGGCAATACCGCCGGCAAAGAGTGCGAAGATCGCGGTTGCCAGTCCGAGGATCAGATATTCGTAGCTGAAGGCACGAATCAGCATGGCGCGCGTGGCGCCGAGCGTCTTCAGCACCACCGCGTCGTGGGTGCGGGCCCTGTTGCCGGCGGCGAGCGCCCCGGCAAGAACAAGAATCGAGGCGATGAGCGCCACCGATGCGGCGGCTCGGATCGCGGTCGCAAGCTGGGCGACGAGCTGGTTGACGATATCGATCGCGTCCTTGACGCGCACGCTGGTGATCGTCGGATAGGTATTGGTGACGGATTTCAGAATTGCCGCATCTTCGGCCGGCGTCGAGGAGGGATCGGTCAGCGTCGCCAGCCAGGCATGCGGGGCGCCGCGGAAGGTGTTCGGCGAGAAGACCATGACGAAATTGATCGACAGCGATTCCCACTGAACACGGCGCAGATTGGCGATCTTGGCCGTGATATTGCGCCCCAGCACGTTGACGGTGACGCTATCGCCGATCTTCAGGCCGAGTTCATGCGCCTCTTCGGAGGAGAAGGAGACCAGCGGCTCGCCGTTGTAATCCTTGTCCCACCAGCTGCCTTCGGTGAGCGCGGCATTTTCCGGCAGCGTGTCGGCGTAGGTGATGCCGCGGTCGCCGTTCAGCACCCAGCGGCCGGCGGCCGGCACGTTCATCTTGGTGACGTCCTCGCCGTTGAAGGCGATGATCCGGCCGCGCAGCATCGGCACCTCCATCAGCTTGCCCTTCGGCGCCTGCGCCTGGACAAGATTGCGGAAGGCGTCGACCTCGGCACTCTGGATATCGACGAAGAAGAAGTTGGGTGCACCCTCGTTCATGCGGCCGGTCAGCTGCTGGCGCAGGTTGCCGTCGATCAAGGTCAGGGTCACCAGCAATGCCAGGCCGAGGCCGAGCGAGAGCACCACTGATGGCGTCAGCGCGCCCGGGCGGTGGATGTTGCCGATCGCGAGCCTCAGCGCCGGCGAGTGAACGCGCGGGCTGCGGCGCGCGAGCCAGGCAATCAACGCGGCGACGAGGCGCAGGACAACGAAGGCAAAGACGATTGCGCCGACGAAGACGACGGCGATGAAGCGATCATAGGCGGTGAGGATGGCAAGGCCGGCAAGGGCTGCCATGAAAAGGGCGGCAAGCAGGATATAGGGCCAGGACGGCAGACGGCGGGCCTCGAAGCCCTGCTCGCGGAAGAGTGCGGTCGCGGGCACTTCGCGGGCATGGCCGAGCGGCAAAATGGCGAAGGCGAGCGTCGTCAGGATGCCGAAGAGCGTCGCAAGGAGCAGCGCGCCGGGATAGAGGGTCGGCGCGGTTGAGACCGGCAGGAATTGCGCCAGGAACTGCGCCGCAAAGATCGGCGACAGGGCGCCGATGACGAGGCCGATCATGATGCCGCCAAGGGCGATGATGGCGATCTGAAAGAGATAGATCAGAACGACAACGGCGGCCGGAGCGCCGAGGCATTTGAAGGTGGCGATGGTGGTGCGCTTGGAATCGAGGAAAGCGCGTACGGCATTGGCGACACCGACGCCACCGACGATCAGCGCAGTCAGGCCGACCAGCGTCAGGAATTGCGAGAAACGGGTGATGTTCTCGGTGAGCGAGGGTGCTGCGCGGTCGCTGGTGCGGATCGACCAACCGGCGGAGGGAAACTCCTTGGAGGCGCGCGCCTGGATGCCCGAGATCGCGTGCTTGTCTTCCAATCGGATCTTGTAGGCGTGTTCGACCAGGCTTCCGGTCTGGATCAGCCCCGAGGCTTCGAGCGCCTGTCGGCTGACGAGCAGACGCGGCGCAAAACCGAAGCCTTCCGACAGCGCGTCCGGCTCGGTTTTGACAGTGCCGGTAATGCTGAGCTTGACATTGCCGAGCAGCAATTCGTCGCCGACCGCAAGGCCAAGCCGATCGAGAAGCAGCGGGGCGGCGACCGCGCCATAGGTGCCGCCTTGGTCGGAGAGCAGGGCTGTAAGCGGATAGTCCGGTTCGGCGATGAACCTGCCGTAGAGCGGATAGGCGTCGTCGATGGCCTTGACCTCGACCAGCGCCTGGTCGGAACCGTCGGGCTTGCGGGCCATCGAGCGCAGGCCCGTTGAAACCGAAACGGTTCCCAGGCCCTGAAGGAAGCTCATTTCCTGAGGTGTCGCCTGGCGATTGTTGAGTTCGAAGCGGACGTCGCCGGCCAGCAACTCCTGCCCCTGCGAGGCGATCGTGTCGGTGATCGACTGCGAAACGGAATTGACGGCGGCGATCGCACCGGTGCCGAGCGCGATGCAAGCCAAAAAGATGTAGAAGCCACGAACGCCGCCGCGCAGTTCGCGGAGCGCCAGGCGAAAAGCGAGCGCGACGCGTGGCGTGACCATGCTCATGCGATTGCCGCCTCGCTGCGGCGGGCTGCGCTGTCGCCCTCGATCCTGCCGGAACGGACGCGGATCTGGCGCGAGCAGCGGTTTGCCAGCGAGACGTCGTGGGTGACGAGAAGCAGGGTCATGCCGCGTTCGGCCTGCTTGGCGAAGAGAAGATCGGCGATCTGTCGGCCCGTTTCGGTATCGAGATTGCCTGTGGGCTCGTCGGCAATCAGCAAGGCGGGCGAGGGAGCGAGCGCTCTGGCAATCGCCACGCGCTGTTGCTCGCCGCCGGAAAGCTGGCCGGGATAGTGGTTCAGCCGTTCGCCGAGACCGACCGAACTCAGTTCGCGATGGGCGATTTCGAAGGCGTTGCTGATATTGGCGAGCTCCAGCGGCACCGCGACGTTTTCCAGCGCCGTCATGTTGGCGATCAGATGGAAGGACTGGAAGACGATGCCGATATTGCGGCCGCGGAAATCGGCGACCTCATCCTCACTCAGGGCGTGGAGCGGCGTGTCATTGATATTGATTTCGCCACTGTCGAGCTTTTCCAGTCCGGCAAGCACCATCAGCAGAGTGGATTTGCCGGAGCCGGAAGGGCCGACGATGCCGACGGATTCGCCAGCGGCGATATCGAGATCGATGCCCTTCAGAACATGGACGGAGGCGGCCGCACTGCCAAGGGTGAGATCGGCGCCCTTCAACTCGATGATGGTTTTTGCCAACAGAAATCGCCCTATATTAATCTCTAACGCAATGGCCGCATAACGGCACCTCGCCAATCTAGGGAAGCCAGAATGAGATTTAAAGTTGCCGCGCTTCAATTCACCGTCATCGCGGTGTCGCTGATCTTTGCCGTGGGCGCAAATGCGCGGACGATCAACCTCGTCGGGCTCGGGGACAGCCTGATGGCGGGTTATCAGCTGCCGCCCGGCGAGGGCTTTCCGGAAAAGCTGCAGACGGCGTTGAAGGCCAAGGGACTCGACGTTTCCATTGCCAATGCCGGGGTCTCGGGCGACACCACGACAGGTGGGCTTGCCAGGGTCGACTGGTCCGTCCCCGACGGCACCGATGGCGTTATCCTCGAGCTTGGCGCCAATGATGCGCTGCGCGGTATTCCGCCGGAAGAAAGCGAGAAAAACCTCGACCAGATGATCGCCCGGCTCAAGGCGCGCGGCATAGCGGTGCTGCTTGTCGGCATGATGGCGCCGCCGAACATGGGAGCGGATTATGCGGCGCGCTTCAATCCGATTTATCGGAAACTTTCCGACAAATATGGAGTTCGACTTTACGCCTTCTTCCTCGACGGGGTTGCGCTCGATGCGGGGCTGAAGCTCGATGACGGCATGCATCCGAACGCGAGAGGTGTCGACGTCATGGTCGAGAAAATGGAAGCTGATGTCACAAATTTCATCGATACGATTTCTTCTGTGAAGAATTAGGGGCTTGCACGGCCATTGATTGCGTGATTCCGTGTAAGCACCTGCAAAAGATTCGGGGAGTGCTCGTTATGCCGAGACTGTTTACCGCCCTCGAAATTCCGCGCAATGCGGCAATGAGCCTTTCATTGCTGCGCGGTGGCCTCCCCGGAGCACGATGGATCGATGTGGAGAATTACCACATCACGCTGCGCTTCATCGGTGATGTCGACGGTCGTACGGCCGATGAAATCGTTGAGCGCCTCGACCGGATCGATCGGCCGGAATTTCAGTTCCGGCTCGAAGGCATCGGGTCCTTCGGCTCGAAGAAGCCGCATTCGGTCTGGGCAGGCGTTTCTCACTCGCCTGAGATGTACGCCCTGCAGGGCGAGATCGAACGGATCTGCCAGCGCATCGGCCTGCCGCCGGATCCGCGCAAGTTCACGCCGCACGTGACGCTGGCCCGGCTGAAATCCTCGCGGCTCGACGATGTCGTGCAATACCTGAGTGGGCGCGGCAACTTCCACACCGCGACCTTCACGGCGCCGCGTTTCGTGCTGCTTTCATCGCGCGAATCGGTCGGCGGCGGGCCCTACCTCACCGAGGAAGTGTTCCCGCTGCACGAAGTACGTTCGGCGACCAGCGTTTCGAGCAGGCTGCTGCAGCCGGTCAAGAGCTTGGTATAGAGCAGCTCGAAACCTTCCGGACCGCCATAATAGGGGTCGGCAATGTCCTCCCCCGTTCCCAGCGCGATATCGCCGAACAGCTGGATATTCGCCTCGGGAGAGGTGATCCTGTTGAGTTCAGCCACGTTGTCGCGGTCCATGGCGACGATCAGATCGACACTGACGAAATCGATCGAACGGATGCGCCGGGCACGTTGCCCTGCTATGTCGATGCCATGGCGGCGGGCAACAGCGATCGAACGACGGTCGGGCGGTTCACCTTCATGCCAGCCGCCGGTGCCGGCGGAATCGATCGTGAAACGATCTCTCAGCCTCGCCTGGTTAACAAGGTGGGTAAAAATTCCCTCCGCGAGCGGAGAACGGCATATATTGCCCATACAAACGAAAAGGATGCCGATGTCTTTCATCGGTAACCTGCTGACGGATGAGAGGATCATGGCATGAAACAGGAAAGACTGGAACGGGCAGCGGCCGAGGAACGACTGGCCGAGCTTTCAGGCTGGGCGCTCAATGATGCGGCCTCTTCGATCTCGAAATCGTTCAAGTTTTCAAATTTCATCGAGGCCTTCGGCTTCATGACACAGGCAGCGATTACGGCCGAGAAACTCAACCACCATCCCGAATGGTTCAACGTCTATTCCCGGGTGGATGTGACGCTGAACACGCATGATGCCGGCGGGCTGACGGAACTGGATTTCAAGCTCGCCCGGGCGATGGACAAGGCGGCAGCACGCGGTGCCGTTTGAAGATTGAAAGCCGAAAAGCCGTCACCATATGTTCGCATGGACGAAAGGATGTCAGGGATGGACGAGGTCAAATTCGGGGAAATCCTGCTGCCGGGCGACGAGGACACCCAGAGCCGGCGGGAGAAAACCGTACGGCAGAAATTCTGGCCGACGTTCCGGCGGGCCGTGCGGCAAATTCCCTTCTCGCGCGACGTCGTCGCCGGTTTCTACTGTGCGCTCGATCCGCAGACGCCGACCAAGGTCCGCGGCGTGCTGCTTGCAGCGCTCGCCTATTTCGTCATGCCGGTCGACATGATCCCGGATATTTTCGCCGTCATCGGCTTTTCTGACGACATCGCCGTGCTTTCCGCCGCCTTTGCCATGGTGCGCGGTCATATCCGGCCGAGCCATTACGACGCGGCGGACCGCGTGCTTGCCGACCGGCCCGTGGACACAATGAAAACGATTTGAAGGCCACGGCGCGGTTCACCTGAGTTCCTGCTCCAGCATCTTGCGAAGCTTTCCAAAAGCAAGCCGAATACGTGATTTCACCGTGCCGAGCGGCAGCCCGGTCGCTTCGGCGATCTCAGAATGCGATTGGCCGAGGAAGAAGGCGGCACGCAGCATGTCGCGCTGTTCTTCGGGCAGCTGTTCGACCGCGGCGCGCAGCTTGGCGTCGCGATCGCCACTGGCGATGATTTCATCGGCGCCGATCTCGGCCGATGGCAGCAGGGTCGGGTCGGTTTCGTCGAAAGTACGGGTGCCGGTGCGGCGCCGCAGATCGATGCGGCGGTTGCGGGCGATGCGAAAAAGCCAGGTCGACAGAGAAGATCGCGTCGCATCGTAGAGATAGGCCTTGTGCCAGAGCACGATCATGATCTCCTGCACCAGCTCTTCGGCCTCGCCTGATGTCATCTTCTGGCGCATCAGCCAGCTCTTCAGTCGCGGCGCGAAATAGTCGAACAGGATGGAAAAGGCCTGCTGGTCGCGATCATCTGCGACAGCCTTTGCGAGGGCAGCGAAACGCCGTCTTTCCCAGGCATCCATGTTGTCTCACCAGCCCCCGCGGCGAAAATTTCGTCCCGGATTTCCAAAGTCTTAATGAGGTACAGCGGATTTTTGAAAGGTCAAACTCTTGCCTGAATCTTTGTGTCTTAAGTTCAGCCGAACGGCCAGCCGGTGCCATCGGCGCACCGGCATCGCAGCCGATTTCGGCAAGGGGCAAAAGTGGTAGTCGAGCTGAAATGACACAGGCACATACAAATCGCAGCTATTGTTGACCATTTGGTAACCTGAATTAAGTCAAAATAAAGCAGATCGTGATTATGCGGCGCCCGCTATGATCGCTTCGGGCCTTGAATCGCAAGAACCGGCAGGAATCCATGTTTGTAAGAAGTATCGTATCCGCCCTCGCCCTCACCCTGACAATGGCCGGAGTGGCGGCAGCGCAGCAGGCCGCGCCGACCCGCATTCAGCAGTTCCAGGCTTGGGGCGCCTATTCCTATAAGTCGGGCAACAGCACTGTGTGCTACGTGCTATCCGTTCCAACGGCAAAGCAGCCGGCAAGCGTCGACCACGGCGACAATTTCTTCATCGTTTCGCAGCGTCCGGGCCAGAACATCTCCTACGAGCCGCAGGCGATGATGGGCTACACGGTCAAGGAAAATTCAAAGATCAACGTCGTCATCGACAACAAGACCTTCGTGATGTTCACCAAGGACAAGGCCGGCTGGGTGGAGAACGCGGCGCAGGAGCCGGCCCTCGTCGCAGCGATGAAGACCGGTCATTCGATGACGGTCAATGCCGTCTCGCGCAAGGGCACGGGCACGTCCTACAGCTATTCGCTCTCGGGCATCTCGGCAGCGCTGAAGCAGATCGAAAGCTGCAAGTAGGCGGGACTTCCAGTCACAAAGTTTCAAGAGCCGGCCTTGTGCCGGCTCTTGCCATTTCCATCTATAGTGACGCGCGGGCAAAATGATGCTAAAGGCCGCGCAAACAGCGGACAGATCGCGATATCAGTCGCCGTCCGCCATCAATTTCTGCCAATGTGCCGTCATGCCTCCGCAAGTCTTCCGGATCAAATCCTGAAGTCCGCGGCTTGCGGAACGGTTACGTGTTTTAATTCGAGGTCAGAAGCCTATGTCCGTCATGGATGCGATCGTCGTCAACAAACCTCAGGCCGCGCGCCCCTCTTCCGGCGCCGAGAAGCCGTCGTTGATCGGGCTCTCCCGCGAGGAAATGGCGGCGGCGCTCCGGGAAAAAGGTGTACCCGAAAAGCAGATCAAGATGCGCGTCTCGCAGCTCTGGAACTGGATCTATGTGCGCGGCGTCTCCGATTTCGACCATATGACCAATGTCGCCAAGGACATGCGTGAGATGCTGAAGACGCATTTCACCATTGCGCGTCCGGAAATCGTCGAGGAGCAGGTCTCCAACGACGGCACGCGCAAATGGCTGCTGCGTTTTCCCGCGCGGGGCGCAGGCCGCCCGGTCGAGATCGAGGCCGTCTACATTCCGGAAGAGGGCCGCGGCACGCTCTGCATCTCAAGCCAGGTCGGCTGCACCCTGACCTGCTCCTTCTGTCACACCGGGACACAGCGGCTGGTGCGCAACCTGACGGCGGAGGAAATCCTGTCGCAGCTGCTGCTCGCTCGCGACCGGCTCGGCGATTTTCCGGATCGTGAAGCGCCGCAAGGCACGATCATGCCTGCAGAGGGCCGCAAGGTCAGCAATATCGTCATGATGGGCATGGGCGAGCCGCTCTATAATTTCGACAGCGTCAAGCAGGCGCTGCTGATCGCCACGGATGGCGACGGCCTGTCGCTGTCCAAGCGACGCGTGACGCTTTCCACCTCCGGTGTCGTGCCGGAGATCTTCCGCACTGGCGAGGAGATCGGCGTCATGCTGGCGATCTCGCTGCATGCGGTGCGAGACGACCTGCGCGACATCCTCGTGCCGATCAACAAGAAGTACCCGCTGAAGGAGCTGATCGACGCCTGCAAGGCCTATCCGGGCCTTTCCAATGCGCGGCGCATCACCTTCGAATATGTGATGCTGAAGGATGTCAACGACAGCCTCGAAGACGCGAAAGGTTTGATCAAGCTCCTGAAGGGCGTGCCGGCGAAGATCAACCTCATTCCGTTCAATCCGTGGCCCGGCACCAATTATCAGTGTTCGGATTGGGAGCAGATCGAGAAATTCGCCGATTTCATCAATTCGGCCGGTTACGCCTCGCCGATCCGCACCCCGCGCGGCCGCGACATCCTTGCCGCCTGCGGCCAGCTGAAATCGGAATCCGAACGCATGCGCAAGACAGAGCGCCTGGCCTTCGAGGCAATGATGATCGCCAATCACGGCGCCGACGACTGATCAGCAAGTTTGATCCTCGCTGCAATTCTCCTGCATTGATTTAAGCATGCGCTTTTCCTAATAGTGCCGCCAAAATCATTCAGGAGGACATCCATGCGCCCGATTCTGCTCGCTCTTGCCGCCACTTTGGCGCTTTCCCTGCCCGCCAAGGCCGATGATGTGACCGTTGCCGTGACGGCGATCGTCGAGCATCCCGCGCTCGATGCCGCCCGCAGGGGCGTTCTCGACGTGCTGACGGCCGCCGGCTACAAGGAAGGCGAGAACCTGAAATTCGTGTTCGAATCGGCGCAGGGCAATCCGGCGACGGCGGCCCAGATTGCCCGTCAGTTCGCCGGTGATGAGCCCAATGTCATCGTGCCGATCTCCACGCCCTCGGCCCAGGCCGTCGTGTCGGCGACGCGCGACATTCCGGTCGTCTTCACGGCCGTATCCGATCCGCTCGGCGCCCAGCTCGTCAAGAACATGGATAAGCCCGGCGGCAATGTCACCGGCCTTTCCGACATGTCTCCCGTCGGCGAGCATCTGGCGCTGATCAAGGAAATCGTACCGAAGGCCAAAACAATTGGTTACCTTTACAATTCTGGTGAGGCGAATTCCGTTTCGCTGCTCGCAGTGTTGAAGGCCGAAGCCGAGAAGGCCGGCTTGACGGTCGTGGAGTCGGCGGCCACCAAGTCCGCCGAGGTTCAGGGTGCGGCGCGCGCCCTCGTCGGTCGCGCCGATGCGATTTATGTTCCGACCGACAACACCATCATCTCCGCGCTCGAAGGTGCCGTCGCGGTTGCCGAAGAAAGCAAGCTGCCGCTCTTCACCGCCGATACGGATTCGGTATCGCGCGGTTCGATCGCCGCCCTCGGCTTCAACTATTACGATGTCGGCAAGCAGACGGGCGAGATCGTCGTTCGTGTGCTGAAGGGCGAGAACCCGGGCGATATCGCAGTCAAGACCGCTGCCGGCAGCGATCTGGTGGTCAACAAGGCTGCCGCGGCCAAGATGGGCGTCACCCTGCCCGAGAGCGTGCTTTCGCGCGCCAACAAAGTCATCGAGTAAGCGCTCATCTTTACATCAACCATTCACATTCAGCCGCTCCCGTTTGCGCGGGGGCGGCTGAAGTATTAAAAGGCTGCGGTTTCGCGACGGGCGGAACGGAAACAAAAAGGGGCTGAAAGCCTTGAGCCAAATCGCATTCTGGGGGGCCGTCGAGCTCGGCCTGGTCTATTCCTTCGTCGCCCTCGGCGTCTATCTCGCCTTCCGCGTCCTCGATTTTCCCGACCTGACGGTGGACGGTTCCTTTCCGCTCGGCGCCGCAGTGACAGCCGTTCTGATCATTGCCGGCGTCAATGCCTGGCTTGCGGCTTTGATCGCGATGGCGGCAGGGGCGGGCGCGGGCATGGTGACGGCGCTGCTCAATGTGCGCTTCAAGATCCTCAACCTGCTTGCCTCGATCCTGACGATGATCGCGCTGTTTTCCGTCAATCTTCGAGTGATGGGAAAACCCAATGTCGCGCTCATCAATGCCGATACGATGATCAGCCCGTTCTTCGGTCATGGCCTGCGTGATTTCTACGTGCGGCCGCTCTTCGTCGGCGTTCTCGTCGTCGTCGCGCTGATTCTGGTCTGGCGTTTTCTGGAAAGCGATGCCGGGCTTGCGATGCGCGCGACCGGCGCCAATGCGCGCATGGCCCGCGCCCAGGGCGTCGACACCAGCCGGCAGATCTATCTCGGCATGGCGATTTCGAACGCGCTGGTGGCCTTCGGTGGCGCCTTGTTTGCCCAGACCAACGGCTTTGCCGACGTCACTTCGGGCGTCGGCACGATCGTCGTCGGTCTTGCCGCCGTCATCATCGGCGAGACGCTGCTCGGACGCCGGGGTCTGCTAATCGCGCTCGTCGGCTGCGTGCTCGGCTCGATCCTCTACCGCATCGCCATCCAGCTGGCGCTGTCGAGCGACGTTATCGGCCTGCAGGCCTCCGACCTCAATTTCGTGACGGCAGTGCTGGTGACCTTCGCACTCATTCTTCCCCGTCTTCGCCGAGGTGCCGCATCGTGATCAGCGTCAGGGATATCAAGGTCGTCTTCGGACGCGGCACGCCGCTGCAGAAGCAGGCGCTGAACGGCGTCAGTCTGACCATCGAACAAGGCTCCTTCGTCACCGTCATCGGCTCCAATGGCGCCGGCAAATCGACGCTGCTCGGCGTGCTCGCCGGCGATGTCATCCCGAGCGAAGGACAGGTTCTGATCGGCAAGAGCGATGTGACGCGCAAATCGACGGCGGCCCGCGCCGGCCTGGTGGCGCGCGTCTTCCAGGATCCGCTGACGGGCAGCTGCGGCTCGTTGTCGATCGAAGAGAATCTTGCTCTGGCCGCCCGGCGCGGTGAAAAGCGCGGCCTTGTGCCCGCGCTCGGCGGCAAGCGCCGCGACTATTTCAAGGAGCGGATCGCCGAGCTCAATCTCGGGCTGGAAAACCGGCTGAAGGATCGCATGGATCTGCTTTCGGGCGGGCAGCGGCAGGCCGTGTCGCTCGTCATGGCGACCCTTGCCGGCTCGGAAGTGCTGCTGCTCGACGAACATACGGCAGCGCTCGATCCCGGCATGGCCGAGTTCGTGATGAACCTCACGCAGAAGATCGTTGCCGAGCGCAAGCTGACGACGATGATGGTCACACATTCCATGCGCCAAGCGCTGGATTACGGCCACCGCACGATCATGCTGCATGGCGGCGAGATCGTTCTCGACGTGGCGGGTGACAGCAGGAAGGGCCTACAGGTCGAAGATCTGATCGCCATGTTCCGCAAGATGCGCGGCCAGACGCTCGATGACGATGCTTTGCTGATTGGCTGAACCTACAGCGTGCCGATCGGATAAACCGACAGCGTGCTGATCGGCTGAGCCGACCGCGACCTATCGAGCCTGGGTGAGCAGGATTTTGGCGGCGAAGATCGAGAAGACGCTGGCGAAGGTGTAATCCATGCCGCGCAGAACCTTCTTGTTGTTCTGCAGCCAGGATGCCAGCCAGTCGGCGGCAAAGACGACGGCGGCATTGACGGGCATACCGATCAGGATGAAGCAAAAGCCGAGAAACAGCAGTTTACGCGTGACGGCGGGATCGCCGGCGCTGACGAATTGCGGCAGGAAGGTCATGAAGAAGATGATGACCTTGGGATTCAGGAGATTGACCCAGAAGCCGGATGAGATGTTGGCAAGCGCGGTGCCCTTCTGCGTCTCGATCTTGGCAACGATGAGCTTCGAGCCGAAGCGGATGGCCTGCACTGCGAGCCAGAACAGATAGGCCGCGCCGCCGGTCTTCAGGATCAGAAAAGCCGTTGGTGAGGCGGTGATCAGCGCCGAGATGCCGAAGGCGACCAGCATGGTGTGGACGACGATGCCGAGGCTGGTGCCGACGACGACGAAGAGGGCAGACTTCTTGCCTTGGGCCAGCGCGCGGCTGATCGACAACGTCATGTCAGGGCCGGGCGTCGCCGCAAGGAGGAGCGTCGCGGCGGCAAAGGCCAGAAGTGTTGGAAGGCTGGGCACGAAATCCATGGCACTCTCTGCAAGCCGGACAACCCTGACGATCTCTAAACCGGCTTTCAGAAAATTACCAATCAAACCTCCTGATGTCGCCGATCACTTCTGCTCCAGGAAGGCCTTGAACTTGTCGGCATAATCCTTGTGCCAGCGCGACAGCGGCGGGCGGTTCTCGATGATGTCGCCGGCCGCCCAGGCCATGCGGCGTTCATCGACCGGGCGGGGTACGTCGTTGTCCGGGCAGAGGATATAGAAATCGCCGCGTTCCAGGCTTTCGACCATGAAGTCGACCGTCTGTTCCGGTGTCCAGGCGCCGGCCGGCTTTTCCGCGCGGTCGCCCTTGGTGAGACCGGTGAAGACGAAGCCGGGGATCAGCAGATGCGCGGAGATCTTCGCGTCTTTGGTGTTGCGAAGCTCATGCTCGAGCGCTTCGGTAAAGACTTTCACGCCAGCCTTGGAGATGTTGTAGGCGGGGTTGCCCGGCGGCGTGGTGATGCCCTGCTTCGAGCCGGTATTGATGATCAGGCCAGGCTCGCCGTGGGACAGCATTTTCGGCCCGAAGACGCGCGTGCCGTTGACGACGCCCATCAGGTTGACGGCGAAGATATGATCCCAATTCGCCTGCGCACTGAAGATCGAAGTCTCCGGACCGATCCCGGCATTGTTCATCAGCACATGCACACGGCCGAAACGCTGGAGCACGGCGCGTTCGAGCGCCTCCAAGGAGTCCCTACTGGCGACGTCGGTCTCGACCGCCATGACATCTTCTTCGCCGGCAATGGCCTTGAGTTCGTCGGCGGCGGCGGCCAGCCGATCGCCGCCGAGATCGGCGATGACGACACTCATGCCGCGTCCGGCGAAATATTTCGCCGCCGCCAGGCCGATGCCGGAGGCACCGCCGGTGACCACGGCAACATTGGATTTTTTGAAAATGTCTTGAATATTCGTCACGGGGAGCCCCTCCTCGATCATTGCTAGGACGTTGGCGAATATGGGCTCCGCTTTCGCACTGTCAAACGCTATCGGCGCCGGCGGTGTCGCACTTGCCCTTGCGTCACGCGCCAATCTCGCTAAAAGTGCCGCGACACCGGGTTTTCGCCGGCCTTTATGCAACGGACCTCATCATCATGGCATCATACAAAGACGTGAAGAAAGTCGTGCTCGCTTATTCTGGCGGCCTCGACACCTCGATCATCCTGAAGTGGCTGCAGACGGAACTCGGCGCCGAAGTCGTCACCTTCACCGCCGATCTCGGCCAGGGCGAGGAGCTGGAGCCGGCGCGCAAAAAGGCCGAAATGCTGGGCATCAAGGAGATCTATATCGAGGACGTCCGCGAGGAATTCGTGCGCGACTTCGTCTTTCCGATGTTCCGCGCCAATGCCGTCTACGAGGGCGTCTACCTGCTGGGCACCTCGATCGCCCGTCCGCTGATCTCAAAGCACCTGATCGATATCGCCCGCAAGACCGGCGCCGACGCGATCGCCCACGGCGCGACCGGCAAGGGCAACGACCAAGTTCGCTTCGAGCTCTCCGCCTATGCCCTGAACCCCGACATCAAGATCATCGCGCCGTGGCGCGATTGGGCGTTCAAGAGCCGCACCGAGCTGTTGGCCTTTGCTGAACAGCATCAGATCCCGGTCGCCAAGGACAAGAAGGGTGAGGCTCCGTTCTCCGTCGACGCCAACCTTCTGCATTCCTCTTCCGAGGGCAAGGTTCTCGAGGACCCTGCCCAGGAGGCGCCGGAATATGTGCATATGCGCACGATCTCCCCGGAAGCAGCGCCCGACAAGGCGACGACAATCAAGGTCGGCTTCCGCAAGGGCGATGCCGTGTCGATCAACGGCGTCGAGATGTCGCCGGCGACGCTGCTCGCGACGCTCAACACCTACGGCCGCGACAACGGCATCGGCCGTCTCGATCTCGTCGAGAACCGCTTCGTCGGCATGAAGTCGCGTGGCGTTTACGAGACGCCCGGCGGCACGATCCTGCTCTCGGCGCATCGCGCCATTGAATCGGTCACGCTCGACCGAGGTGCCGCCCATCTTAAGGATGAGATCATGCCGCGTTACGCCGAGCTGATCTATTACGGCTTCTGGTTCTCGCCGGAGCGCGAGATGCTGCAGGCGCTGATCGACAAGAGCCAGGAGCATGTCGAAGGCGAAGTGACGCTGAAGCTCTACAAGGGCAACGTCATGGTCATCGGCCGCGAAAGCGAAAAGTCGCTCTACTCCGACACGCTCGTCACTTTCGAGGATGACCAGGGCGCCTACGATCAGAAGGACGCAGCCGGCTTCATCAAGCTCAACGCGCTGCGCCTGCGCACGCTCGGCAAGCGCAACCTCGGGAAGTAATCACGGAATTCGTCTTCGGACGGACATCAGCCCGCCGGCATTGCCGCGCGGGCTTTTTTTATGGAATGCGTGGCAAGCGCGCCGATATCTCTCGGGGCATTCAAGATGACCGGATTGCGCCAACAACGGTCATCAATCGTCGCTGTTCGCGCGCCATCGCCTGCGTCTGGGTCTTGCCGATACCCCTCTCCGCGAAGGGTCAACAACCCCAGTTGACATGATCGTAAAATGGTGTCACTACAAGAGACATTAATACATCATGAGAGACATAATGTCCCAACAGTCGCCCACACGAAAGTACAGCTCTCCCTTGCGGGAGTCGCAGGCCCAGGAAACAAGGGAGCGCATCCTGCGCGCCACCTCAGACCTTCTCAACGGCAATGCGTTCGCGGACATTTCCATGGACGATGTCGCGCGGTCTGCCGGGGTGGAGAGGCGAACCGTGTTCCGACATTTCGCAACGAAGGAAGCGCTGTTCGACGCGTTCTGGGTCCGCATTAACCAAAGCATGAATGCGGCGACCCTTCCGACGACCCTGGAGGAGCTTCTTCGCTCGCCCCTCGACGCCTTTCCGCAGTTCGACAAGAACGAAGGTATCATTCGCGCCAGCCTTCATACGCCAACGGGTCACGCCATGCGGATGCGGACGGTCAAGGCACGGCGCACCGCGTTCCGAACGTGCCTTGAAGAGGCCAATCTGGATGTAAATTCCAAGAGCGCCCGCAAGGTCGAGGCGCTCTTCCACCTTCTCTACAGCGCCAGCGCCTGGGAAACGCTTAAGGACTACGGCGGATTGACGGGGAAGGACGCGGGACAGGTCGCGTCCTGGGCGATGCAGGCGCTGTTGAAGGCGGCCGAGACCGACGAGAACTGATCACACACATGCCGGCGAGGGCCGGCTTAACGATGGAGACGATGATGGATCAAGCATTCAAGACACGAGACACTGCGGACGCCCTTTGGGTCATTCGCGACAAGGTGCAGTTCATGGGCGAAGTGCCGGAGAAGGGCTTGTCGATCCTGGAGGTGACCGTGCCCCCCGGTTCCGGTACGCCGCCGCACAAGCACGAATCCGTGGAGATATTCCGGGTCCTGAGCGGCGAGATTACCTTCACGGTGTTCGACAGCGTACCTCCCTCGCAAATGGTCGCGCGGCCCGGCGACGTTCTCACCCTGCGCTCCTTCCAGCCGCACAATTATGCCAATACCGGAAGCATCCCCGCGCAGATGATCGCCGTCGTGGAAAACTCGATGAGCCACTTTTTCCGCGACGTCGGCCAGAGCGAAGTTCCGCCAGATGGCCCTCCTTCGGCCGAGGAAATCGGCGCCGTATTGGCGGCGTGCCAGAGGCATGGAATTGAGGTCCTAGGCAGCTGATGGTGGCCGGGCGACGGCGACATCCGTCGCCCTCCCAACCGACCACGACCCGTTGCGGAAGCGCCCTGGACGCGGCGGCAGGCTCGAGCCCGGCCGACGCCAACCGGAAGGTGATGACGATATGCAGATTGCGATTGGAGCGGTTCAGCTTTTTACGGACGCGCAGAACGGCTCCGACCTTTTCATGGCCGTGCCATCGCCCTTGACGGATGCCTGCCATCGCTTAGTCTGCTCCGGTCATTCTTCGGAGCATTTTCATGACGCAGTCCCTGCTTTTCGGCGCCTTTCTGGCGGCGCTGTTCTACGTGCTCATACCAGGCCCCGCCTTTCTGCAACTGCTCGGCATCGGCGCCGGGCAGGGGCGCAAGGCCGGCGCCTTGTTCATGATGGGGCATCTGGTCGGAGATCTCATCTGGTCGTCGCTGGCGCTGATTGCGATCGTCGGCGCCAAGACAATCGGGACCTTCGTCTTCGATCTGCTCGGGCTCGCCTGCGGCTTCTACCTCGCCTGGATCGGCTGGGGCGCCGTCAATGCCAAGCCGAAAGCGGATGGGCAGGCGCTTGTTATGGTCGAGCGGCCGTTCCGGCGTGGCCTGATTTTCGGGGTCACCAATCCGAAGGGGTACCCGGTGGCGCTTGCCACCTTCACGGCGCTGGTCGCGGGCTCGGCCGGTGCACTCGATTTCGAGGCGCTGCCGGTGCTTCTCGTTGTGTCCTTTCTGGGGTTTGTGACCGCCGACATCATCCTGATCGGCGTCATCGGCGCGGGTGCGGTGCGGCGCTTCTATCGCGCACATGAGCGGCTGATCGTGCGCTCGTCCGGCGTGCTGTTCATGGGCTTTGCCGCACAGGCGCTATGGCACGCAACGCCAGGCCTCATCGGTTGGCGCAAGGCCTGACTTAGGAACCGGATGTATCATCCTGTTCTAAACTGGATAATGAGAGCATGATGTCGTCCGAAAAATCGCTCAGACTTTTCGGCATCATGCTTTGATCAGCCATCCAGAAAGTTGACGATTGATTTCAGCGTCTGAACCTCATGAGGATCGCCGATCGACATGGCGACCTGCAGTTGGTTCTTATAATAATCGAGGAAATTGAAACTCGTGCCGTCGGTGACGCTGGAGAGATCGATGATATTGCCCAGCGGATCGATCGCATGCATCGGCAACGGTTCGGAGATCGCGGCGTAAGTGTGCTGATCGATCAGACCGCTATCGAAGCTTTGGCGGGCGTAGTTGCGCAGCTCGCCAGGGCTGACGGCGGTGAAATCCGGCCCCTCGTCGAGATTATCTTCGATGTGAAACGAAACCGGTGCCGGAGCCTTGGTCTCGATTTGAATATCGGCAGTCTTCGAATTTCTTGCGTTATTAGGGTTGTTTTTAAATAGCAAACTCTGAGAAGACCGCAGGGAAAAAATTTCCATGGCGCATGTCCCCTGGCAGGAAGATCACCGGGAAACTAGCGCCTGTGCCTGATTCGCGTCAATCGTTAACAAACCGTTAATTTTCAACTGTCAAATCTTGTCCACCGGCATTGGTTGACGTGCGTCAGATCGCCGAACGAGGCAAAAGGCCCCTTGCCACGACATACCAATTCCGTGATGGCTCTCCTATATTGACCATCCGTTCGCATACCAAAAGGAATTCTCCGATGGCTTCTCCCCATGATTTCAATCCGGCGCTCGTCAACTGGGACGCTCTCCACGGCCTGCCGCGGTTCGATGCCGTCGATGACGGCGATTTTTCCGCCGCTTTCGACGCCGCACTCGCCGCGCATGAACAGGAGATCGACGAGATTGCCGGAAACAGCGATGCGCCGACCTTCGACAATACTGTGGTGGCGCTGGAGATTGCCGGCGATGCGCTCTCGCGCGTTTCGGCGCTGTTCTGGAACAAGGCGGGCGCACATACCAACGAAGTCATCCAGGCGCTGGAGCGTGAGATCTCGCCGAAGATGTCACGCCACTATTCAAAGATCGGGATGAACGCCGCGCTCTTTTCCCGCATCGATGCGCTTTGGGAGACGCGCGAGAGCCTGGGGCTGACGCTGGAGCAGACGCGGGTGCTGGAACGCCATTGGAAGGGTTTTGTCAAATCCGGCGCCAAGCTCGAAAAACCCGAGCAGGAGAAACTTGCGGCGATCAATGAAAAACTCGCGGGCCTCGGAACACAGTTCGGTCAGAACGTGCTGGCCGATGAGAAGGCCTGGGCGCTCATCCTTTCCGAGGGCGCGGAACTCGACGGGCTGCCGGAATTCCTGCGCGACGCGATGGCGGCGGCGGCGCGCGAACGCGGCGAGGAGAGCAAATATGCGGTGACGCTGTCGCGCTCGATCATCGAGCCATTCCTGACCTTTTCGGAGCGCCGCGATCTGCGCGAGCAGGCGTTCAAGGCTTGGGTGGCGCGTGGGGCAAACGGCGGGGAAACCGACAACCGCGCCGTCATCAAGGAAACGCTGGCGCTGCGCCATCAGGTGGCGAAGCTTCTCGGCTACGGCAATTTCGCCGAGCTGAAACTCGACAACACGATGGCGAAGACGGCAGATGCGGTGAACGGCCTGTTGAAAGCCGTCTGGGCGCGGGCGGTGAAACGCGCCGGCGAGGAAGAGGTCGACATCGCGACGCTGATCGCCGAGGAGGGCCGGAATCATGAGGTAATGCCCTGGGACTGGCGCCACTACGCCGAAAAGATCCGAGCCCGGAAGTTCGATTTTTCCGAGGCCGAGCTCAAGCCTTATCTGCAGCTCGAAAAAATCATCGACGCCTGCTTCGACGTGGCCGGCCGGCTGTTCGGCATCCGCGCGGTCGAGAAGAAGGGTGTCGCGGCCTATCACCCCGACGTCAGGGTGTTCGAAATCAGGGATCGGGACGACAGGCTGGTCGCCCTCTTCCTCGGCGACTATTTCGCCCGGAGCTCGAAACGCTCAGGCGCCTGGATGAGCTCGCTGCAATCGCAGCACAAGCTGCAACTGAAGAACGGCCGCCGCGGCGAGTTGCCGATCATCTACAATGTCTGCAATTTCGCCAAACCCGCCGAAGGCAAGCCGGCGCTGCTGTCGCTCGACGACGCCCGCACGCTGTTCCATGAATTCGGCCATGCGCTGCACGGCATGCTTTCAAACGTCACCTATCCCTCGGTCTCCGGCACCGGCGTCTCGCGCGATTTCGTCGAGCTGCCCTCGCAGCTGTACGAGCATTGGCTGACGGTCCCCGCCATCCTCAAGAAATATGCCGTGCATTTCGAGACGGGCGAGCCGATGCCGCAGGTGCTGCTCGACAAGGTGCTGGCGGCCCGCACCTTCAATGCCGGCTTCAATACGGTCGAGTTCACCTCGTCGGCGCTTGTCGACATGGCGTTTCATACGCGACAGGCCGTCGACGACCCGATGGCGGTGCAGGCGGAGGTGCTGGCCGAGATCGGCATGCCGAAATCGATCGTCATGCGCCACGCCACACCGCACTTCCAGCACGTCTTCTCCGGCGGCTATTCGGCCGGCTATTATTCCTACATGTGGTCCGAGGTGCTTGACGCCGACGCCTTTGCCGCCTTCGAGGAGACGGGCGACGCCTTCAACGGCGAGATGGCGAAAAAGCTCAAGGAAAATATCTATTCCACCGGCGGCTCGGTCGATCCGGAGGATGCCTATAAGGGCTTCCGCGGCAAGCTGCCGAGGCCGGATGCGATGCTCGTCAAGAAGGGACTTGCGACCTTCGAGGAATTGACAGGCAGCGACGCTTAAGACAGTTTGATGACATCAAGCAAAGCGGCATGGTGAAAGCCATGCCGCAGCTTTCGCGCGCGACCCCCTTTCGCAATCGCGAAAAAAACGGTAAGAGCGCGCCAAACGTAAATGGCGCGTCCACTTGGCGTAGCGCCCCAGCCTCAGAGATTATGACATATGGCACTTCGCAACATCGCGATCATCGCGCACGTTGACCATGGCAAGACCACTCTCGTTGACGAGCTTCTGAAACAGTCCGGCTCGTTCCGCGAGAACCAGCGCGTCATGGAACGCGTGATGGACTCCAACGACATCGAAAAAGAGCGCGGCATCACCATTCTCGCCAAGGCGACCTCGATCGAGTGGAAGGATACCCGCATCAACATCGTCGACACGCCCGGCCACGCCGACTTCGGCGGTGAAGTCGAGCGTATCCTGTCGATGGTGGACGGCGCGATTGTTCTCGTGGACGCCGCCGAAGGCCCGATGCCGCAGACCAAGTTCGTCGTCGGCAAGGCCCTCAAGGTCGGCCTGCGCCCGATCGTCGCCATCAACAAGATCGACCGTCCCGACGCCCGCGCCGACGAAGTGGTCAACGAAGTGTTCGACCTTTTCGCCGCGCTCGATGCGACCGACGAGCAGCTCGACTTCCCGATCCTCTACGGTTCCGGCCGCGCCGGCTGGATGAACTACGATCCGGCAGGCCCGACCGACGAAGGCCTGGCGCCGCTGCTCGACCTCGTCGTCAAGCACGTGCCCGAGCCGAAGGTCGAGGAAGGTCCGTTCCGCATGATCGGCACGATCCTCGAGGCCAACAACTTCCTCGGCCGCATCATCACCGGCCGTATCGCTTCCGGTTCGATCAAGCCGAACCAGGCCGTCAAGGTTCTCGGCCAGGACGGCAAGCTGATCGAACAGGGCCGCATTTCCAAGATCCTCGCCTTCCGCGGCATCGAGCGCCAGCCGATCGAAGAGGCGCATGCGGGCGACATCGTCGCGATCGCCGGCCTCTCCAAGGGCACCGTCGCCGATACATTCTGTGATCCGGCGGTGACGGAAGCCCTGAAGGCGCAGCCGATCGACCCGCCGACGGTCACCATGTCCTTCATCGTCAACGACTCGCCGCTTGCCGGCACCGAAGGCGACAAGGTGACGAGCCGCGTCATCCGCGACCGGCTGTTCAAGGAAGCCGAAGGCAACGTTGCGCTCAAGATCGAAGAAAGCGCCGACAAGGATAGTTTCTTTGTCTCCGGCCGTGGCGAACTTCAGCTCGCCGTTCTGATCGAAAACATGCGCCGCGAAGGCTTTGAGCTTGCCGTTTCGCGTCCGCGCGTCGTCATGCACAAGGATGAGAGCGGCCAGCTGCTTGAGCCGATCGAAGAAGTCCTGATCGACGTCGATGAAGAGCATTCCGGTGTCGTCGTTCAGAAGATGTCGGAACGCAAGGCCGAAATGGTCGAGCTTCGTCCGTCGGGCGGCAATCGCGTCCGTCTGGTGTTCTATGCGCCCACTCGCGGCCTGATCGGCTACCAGTCGGAACTGCTGACGGATACGCGCGGCACGGCGATCATGAACCGCCTGTTCCACAGCTACCAGCCCTACAAGGGTGAGATCGGCGGCCGCGTCAACGGCGTGCTGCTCGCCAACGAAGCCGGTGAAGCCGTGGCCTACGCCCTGTTCAACCTGGAAGACCGCGGCCCGATGATCATCGACGCCGGCGAAAAGGTCTATATGGGCATGATCATCGGCATCCATACCCGCGATAACGACCTTGAGGTTAACGTGCTGAAGGGCAAGAAGCTGACCAACATCCGCGCCGCCGGCAAGGACGAAGCCGTCAAGCTGACCCCGCCGATCCGTATGACCCTGGAGCGCGCTCTCTCCTGGATCCAGGAAGACGAACTGGTCGAGGTCACGCCAAAGTCCATTCGCCTGCGCAAGATGTATCTCGACGCCAACGACCGCAAGCGGTTCGAAAAGACCAAGGCGGCCCTCTAAGAGCTCAGTCGTTACCGCTTTCAAACCCCGGCCTTCGAGCCGGGGTTTTTTATTGTGCGCTGCGCTGATTCCGACTTGTGACAATCGTTAAAAAAGCGTTAAATTTTATCCGTCGTCCACATATCAAGTCTGTGGGCAATCGATCACGATGCGCTCGCCGCATATGGTTAATTGCCTGCGGCAGGACCAGAGTAAACGTTATGAAGACGTTGTCGATCGATGTCCGGCGGGCCGAACCGCACGATGCCCGAGCCATTTCGGAAACGCACAGGCTCGCCTGGCAACACACCTATGCGGGCATCATTCCACATCGCGCGCTGACGCAGATGATCGAGCGGCGCGGCGAAAACTGGTGGCGCAAGGCAACACGCGGACCCGCGACATTGCTGGTTCTCGATGTCGCGGGGACGGTCGCCGGCTATGCGACGCTCGGTCTCAATCGTGCCCGCGCCCTGCCGCAGGAAGGCGAAATCTACGAGCTTTATCTTCGCCCCGAATATCAGGGCATCGGTCTCGGCCACATGCTGTTCGGCGAGGCGCGCCGACTGTTGAAGTCGCTCGGCTGCAACGGGCTGGTCGTCTGGTGCCTTGAAGAAAACGAGGCCGCCAGCCGCTTCTACCGCCATCACGGCGGGACCGATTTCTGCGAAGGCATGGAAAATTTCGACCACAAGCAGTTGAAGAAGATCGGTTTCATCTGGAACTGATCGGCCTGCTCGAGCGTCGCACGCCTCTCCTCTAAAGTTTTTGCGGCATCACGCCGGTGTCATCACGCATCGGTGATCTGCCGTGTTGCGTTGCGAGATGAAACTGATTATCTGGCTTCGAGCAATTCAACCCCGCGGGAGTATCCTATGCGCATCGACGCCATTTCAATCGGTAATAATCCACCTGAAGACGTCAACGTTATCGTCGAGGTTCCTGTTGGCGGTCATCCGATCAAGTATGAAATGGACAAGGAGGCCGGCACGCTGGTCGTCGATCGTTTCCTCTACACGCCGATGACCTATCCGGGCAATTACGGTTTCGTACCGCACACGCTGTCTGAAGATGGCGACCCGATCGACGTGCTGATCGCCAGCACCCGGCCGCTGGTTCCGGGCTGCGTCATCAACGTCCGTCCGATCGGCGTCCTGAAGATGGAAGACAATTCCGGCAAGGACGAGAAGATCATCGCCGTGCCGTCGCCGAAGCTGACGCTGCGCTATGAGAAGGTGAAGGACTTTACCGATCTTCCGGAGATCACGCTGAAGCAGATCGAGCATTTCTTCGAACACTACAAGGATCTGGAGCCCGGCAAGTGGGTGAAGATCTTCGGCTGGGGCGATTCCAAGGAAGCCGGCCAGCTCATCATCGAAGCCGTCGAGCGGGCCAAGAAGGCGAAGGGCTGACCCCTCAGCCTAATAGCGCTTCGAGCTTTTTTACCAAATCCTCCGGGTCGCCCTCGATCCGGAGGATTTTTTTGCGCGCCGTCTCGCCGGAGACGAGGCTGATGCTGGTTTTCGGAATGCGCAGCGACCGGGCGATCAGCAGGATCAGCGCCTTGTTGGCCTTGCCCTTCTCGGGCACTGATGTGACGCGCGCCTTCAACAGGGTCTCGCCGTCGCCATCCTCCTCGATGCCATCGATCGCGTCACGCCCGCCATTCGGCGTCAGCCGAACGGCCAGGCGCAAGTGATCGCCGGAAAATCTCCAGGGAGGGCTCAAGCGACCAGCGGGTATAGCGTGGTCCAAAGGAAGGTACGCAGGAAGAAGATGATCACCAGCAGGATGATCGGCGAAATATCGATGCCGCCGAGATTCGGCAGCAGACGGCGGATCGGCTTCAGCGCGGGTTCGGTGACATTGTAGAGGAACATGCCGACCGAATTGACGAACTGGTTGCTGGAATTGATGACGTTAAACGCATAGAGCCAGGAGAAAACGGCACTGGCAATCAGTATCCAGGTGTAAATATTCAAAACCAAATCAATGGTTTGAAACAAGGCAAACATCGTCGTCTCCAATTGGTTGTTGACAGACATGTAGACATTGGCGACTAAACGGGCAAGTGCCGTGTCGAAACGCATGGCAGATCATGTTTAACGGGCGGCCTCGCAGCCATTCCGGCGCCCGCTTCCTCGGACAAGGCCCATGTCGTTTTCGCCCACCGGAGACCGTTTCGCCGCGTTTCGGCATTCGTCCTACACGCGCTTCTTCTTCGCGCGCTTTCTGCTTTCCTTCTCGCAGCAGATCGTCAGCGTCGCCGTCGGCTGGCAGATGTACGACCAGACCGGCAAGGCGATCTATCTCGGCCTGATCGGTCTCGTGCAGTTCCTGCCGTCGCTGCTGCTCATCCTCGTCACCGGTTCGGTCGCCGATCGGCACAATCGCCGGGCCATCGCCGCTCTTTGCTCTCTGGTAAGCGCGCTCTGCACGCTGGCGCTGCTGATCATGACGGCGACGGAGACCTTCGCGCCCTGGCCGGTCTTTGCGGTGCTCCTTATTTTCGGGATCGAGCGTGCCTTCATGTCGCCGGCAGTGCAGTCTCTCGCACCCAATCTCGTGCCCGAGCACGCCCTTTCCAATGCGATCGCCTGGAATTCATCGTCCTGGCAGCTAGCGGCGATCACCGGGCCTGTTATCGGCGGCCTGCTCTACGGGGTCAGCGCGACGACCGCCTATACGGTGGCGGTCATCTTTTCCATCCTCGGGGCGGCTCTTCTCTTCATGATCCCGAAGCCGGAACAGAAGACGACGGGTGAGGCCAAGAGCTGGGCGATGATTCTCGGCGGCTTCAGTTTCATCCGTGCGGAAAAAGTGGTGCTCGGCGCGATCTCGCTCGATCTCTTCGCCGTTCTGCTCGGCGGCGCCACTGCGCTGATGCCGATCTTCGCCCGCGATATTCTGACGCTTGGCCCCTGGGGCCTTGGATTGCTGCGCGCAGCACCGGGCCTTGGGGCTATCGTCATGGCGATCTTCCTCGCCGCCTACCCGCTGAAACACCGCGCCGGCCTCTACATGTTCATCGGCGTTGCCCTGTTCGGTGTCGGCACCATCATCTTCGGCGCCTCGACCAATACCGAAATTTCGATCGCAGCCCTTGCGCTGATGGGCGCGGCCGATATGGTGTCGGTCTATGTGCGCGAGAGCCTGATCGCGCTCTGGACGCCGGATCAGCTCCGCGGCCGGGTCAATGCGGTCAACATGGTCTTTGTCGGCGCTTCGAACGAACTTGGAGAGTTCAGGGCGGGCACGATGGCATCGGTCTTCGGTGCTGTGCCGGCAGTCATCATCGGCGGGATCGGAACTCTGGCGGTTGCGGCGATCTGGGCTTCCAGTTTCCCGAAGCTGCGCCGGATCGACACGCTCGACGCGCCTGCCTGACCGCTAAACGGAATTATGCGTGCAGAGTAATAGACGGTGTCGCCTTCGCCGACTTTCCCTCAAAGACGAGATCGAGGAATTCTGTCAGCCAGGCTCTCAGCGGCGCGTCGAACAGCATGCGGCCTTCGAGGTGTTCGCGGCCCTGCTGGGCGTTCGGCAGAATGAAGCGGTGCGCGCCGTGCACGACCCAGCGATGCATCATCACCCGGGTGAGCTCGGCATGGAACTGCAGGCCCCAGGCGTTGCCGTCGTAATGGAAGGCCTGGTTCGGGTAGGCATCGCCTTCGGCGAGCAGATCGGCGCCGTGTGGCAGCTCGAAACCTTCGCGGTGAAAATGATAGACCATCTTCGGCCAGTGCATCAGCAGGCGGCCCTTCTCGGTCGGGTGCAGCGGGTACCAGCCGATCTCCGTCGAGCCGTCGGCATTCGGCTGCACCTTGCCGCCGAGATGACGCACTAGCATCTGGGCACCGAGGCAGATGCCGAGAAAAGGGCGTTTTTCCCGTAGCGGGACCTCGATCCAGTCGATCTCCTTCTTGATGAAGTCATCCGGATCGTTGGCGCTCATCGGTCCGCCGAAGACGACGGCGCCGGCATGATCTGCGAGCGTCGTCGGAAGCGGATCGCCGAGGACCGGGCGACGGATGTCGAGGCAGTAGCCTTTTTCGACCAGCAATTGCCCGACACGGCCGGCACTGGACCGCTCCTGATGCAGGACGATAAGGATCGGGCGCCGGTCGCGGTCCGGATTTTGCTCAGTCGGCATCATCTTGCGCAACCTGGATATCCGTGACCCTGGCGGCCGCCTCCTGCCGCTTCTGGATGCGTTCGCGTGAGGAGACCCCGAGCAGATCGGCGATACGCCAGATGACATGGTCTTCCATCTCGCTGCGCTCGCCATCGGCGTAAACGATGTCCCAGAGAATGCCGATCAGCTCCAGCCGTTGCTCGGTATCGAGATGGCGTTTCAGGTCGGCGGTGAAGCGATAGTAGTCGACGGCGGAGCTTTCGGCTTCGAGGCCGGCGGCCATCAAAGCATCGAGCTGCTTGCTGTCGAGCGAATACTGCTCCTTCAAGAGCTTGCGCAGCCGCTTCTTTTCACTGGCCTTGATCTGACCGTCGGCCTCCATGACCTGCATGCACAGCGCTGCCACTGCGATGCGCGGGTCATCGGGAGCAAAGCCTTTCTTCGGGCGGTCGGCGGTGAGCTTCTGAAAGAATGTCTGAAAGCGTTCGAACATGCGGTTTTCGTTCCATTTCAGAAAAGGCGAAGCCGGGTCTTGGGTTCCGGTTCCGCCCTGGAATCGCGAACGCCGGGATCGTCCGGCAGTCCGCCAAAGAAAGGCTTTGCTTCGTTCGGTACCGGCGCTTTGTCGCCGGCGGCCGGTTCGACGGGTTTCGGCTTTGCCGGCGCCGGCGCGGGGCGCACGGCCTCGGCGATCGTCGCGGCGCGCTCCAGCTGAATGATGCGGTGATCGTTGACCGGGCTTTCCGGCTTGACGTCACGCAGCGGCGGCAGGGTCTTCAGGGCGTTTTCGATCGAGGCGGGCGCCGACCCGTCTTCAAGCGGCCCCTCGATCTGACCGAAGGGCGCCTTCCATTCGAAGGCGTCGAGACGACCCGTGACCGGCGACACCGGCAGCCATTTGTCGGAGACGAAACCATCGGCCACCCAGGCGGGATCGCGCGGGGCTTTCAGTGCCTGGGCCAGCCAGTGGCGCACGCGGCCCTGGTCGCCGGACTCGGCTTCCTCGATGTCGGCCAGGAGCAGGAAGGCGGCTTCACGCGGCTCAATACGCGCCGCCGCTTCCGCCTTGGCGCGCGCCTTGGCGAATTCCTGCGCGTCGAGCGCCGCCTGGGCGACGATGAGAAGAGATTCGACATTGTTCGGGCGCATCGTTTCCAGCCGCTCGGCGCGCTTCAGCCGGTCGAGCGTGGAATCGCCGCTGCGGGCTCTGACATAGGTCTGGCCAATCTCGGGATGAGGCGCCGATTTCCACACCTGTTCGAGGATCGAAGCGGCCTTGCGCAGACCGCCTTCGCGGAACAGTGCCTTTGCGGCAATGAGAGCGGCCGGAACGAAATCGGCGGCGAACTTCAGCGCCTGCAGGGCGTCGTCGCGGGCGCCGGCCGGGTTGCCTTCCAGCTTCTCGGCGGCGCGTGCCGTCAGGAGCACGGCGTGCAGGCGGTTGGCCTCGGGTTTTTCGACGACGCGGGCGGCCTTCTGTTGCTCGAGCAGACGGATCGCATCGTCCCAACGGCCGGCCTGGCTGCGATATTCGAGAGTCGCCTGGGCGGCCCAGGGCAGATAAGGGGCATTGTCGGCGGCCTTTTCGGCATATTGGCGGGCGGCCTCGTTGGCTCCGAGGCGGCGGGCTTCGAGATAGAGGCCGCGCAGGCCAAGCTCCCGTGTTTCCGGGTCATTGGCCATGGCCTCGAATTTGGCGCGCGCTTCGTCATGGCGGCCCTCGATCAGCGCGGCCTGAGCCTCTAGCAGGTTGATCAGCGGCTCCTGATCGGCGCGGATGAGGCCGCGCGAGCGAGCGGCCATCTTGCGGGCGAGTAATGCATTGCCTGCGCCGGCGGCGATCAGGCCGGTCGACAGTGCCTGATAGCCGCGGTCGCGCTTGCGGGCACGGAAATAGCGGGTCACCGAATGCGGCGAAGTCCAGACCAGGCGAACGAACCACCAGGCGATCATCACGGCGGCGATGAGGGCGATGATCGCGCTGACGGCGACGATCAGCTTGGTCTGGTAGATCTGGCCCTCCCAGATCAGCGAGATGTCGCCGGGACGATCGGCGAACCAGGAGAAGCCGTAGGCGAGAGCCAACACGAAGAGGGCGAAGACGACAAGACGGATCAGCATGGTCTTATCCTTCCTTGCCTGTGCCGGAAACCGCTTTCGACAGCGCCCCGCCGACCAGCTCCTCGACACGGATGCGCGCCTCCAGAGACTGTTTGAAGGCGGCGGACGCCTGCTTGCCGGGGGCCGGTAGAGCGTTCCATTCGGCGGAAGCGCCGGGCAGATCGCCGTTCTTCACCTTGTCCTCCAGGCGGGCGGCGATCGCTTCGACGCTCTCACCTTCGATATTGCCGACCGGACGGACCTTGACCAGCGATTTCGCGCTCGCCATCAGCCGGTCCGACCAGCTCTGGTTCGGGTCCGGCTGGTTGACGGTTTCGACGATTGTGGTCGCAACGTCGGGAACCTGGCGCATCAGTTCGGCGCGCGAGGGAACGCCTGTCTCGGCAAAGCCACGCAGGTCGGTGACGGCAGGATCGTCGGGCGCGACGCCGGCGAAGGTGTCGAGTTCGGCCAGGAACGGCCCGCCACGATCGATCGCTGCCTTCAGGGCGGCTGCCGCGATCGCCCGCGCGACGGCAACATCCTCGCGCGGCTCGTTGAGTTTCTTTTCGGCCTCGGCGAGGCGCTTGTCGATATCGGCGGCGCTGCTCGTCTGCTGGTCGGAGGACTGCGCAAGTGTCGAGCGCAACTGGTCGACCTGACTGCTCAGCTCTGCAATCTTCTGGTTGAGCGCCTCGACATTTGCAGGATCGGCCGACGGCGCCGCCGCGGGGTTCTTCGCAGCCGTTTCCAACGCGGCGACCCGCGTCTCAAGCGCGCCGTCGCCCACGCCTGCGGGATTGGCGGCAAGGTTGGCGACGGTCTGTTTCAAGCCGTCGATTTCGCCGGAGAGATCGGCGATCTCGGGCGAGGAGGTCTCAGGTGCGGAGGAACCGGGGAGGTAACCGGCATATTGAATGACGCCTGCACCAAGCAGCGCCACGAGGCCGCCGAAAATGCCGGCGGCGATAAGACCGGAGGTGCCGGCGCCCCGTGGCGCGGGCTGTTCGGCAGGGGGCGTGGAGGACGGTTCGGCGGCTGCCGGCGTCTCCTCTTCCTCCTCCGGCTCCGATTCGGGCTTGTTTTCAGGTTCAGGCTGCGACGCCGCTTCGGTTTCGGGCGGCGGACCGAGATCCGCAGAGGGGCTATCGGCGTCGCCGGAATCATTGTTCACCGGCTTTTCGGTATCGGCTTCGGAGGCGAAGTCCTGTGCATCGAGGTCGATCGTGACCGGCTCATCGGCGCTCTTCGAATGGCGTGGCGGGTTTCCCGATACCATGAGGTCCTCTTTATCCTGCATTGCAACGAAACTAGACAGTGATGCCAATTAAGGGAAGAGGTTAGATCAAATTTGGGCGGCTAAAGCATTCAAAGCAGCGACAAAAGACTTTGCTCATCCGGCATGGACGAAATCGCCACGGTTTTTTTCAGGGACATCGGAATGGCCTGCGCCACTGCTTCGCTCAGGCAGAGAAGGCGGATTTCGCGGTGTTCCGACAGGGCTGATCGCAGCTCCGCCAAGTGAAAAAAATCTTCCACCGTCTGCCGGGAATAGAAGAGAACGGCGTCAGGGCGGCCGCCGGAAAAGAGAGCTTCGATCTCAGTCGGGCTCGGAGCAACCGGCGTCGTGCGATAGCATTCGGCGACCGAAAAGCAGATCCCGAGTTGGCGCAATCTTGTTTCGAACGTTTCGGCGCGCGGCATGCCGGCGAGGTAGAGTAACTCTTCTGTTGTCTGTGCGGCGACGAGATCGGCGAGATCGCGGCCGTTGCCTGCGGACGCGGCGACCGAGCGGAAACCGAGACGGCGCGCCTCTTGCGCGGTCATCTCGCCGACCGCAAACAGCGGACGGAGAAGATGCGGACGAAGTTTCTCGCCGAGCGCGGACACGACCCTGACGGCTTCGGCGCTGGTCACCGCGATCGCGCCGCTGGTGGCTTCGAGTGCGCCTGCAGCTGCGGCACTGTCGTGCCGTGGCCGGCGCAGCGGCAGCAGCAGCGGCTCGTGGCCCATATCGCGCAGACGTTGTGCTGTTCTTGTCGCTGAATGCGCGGGGCGGGTGACGAGCACACGCATGGCCGCTTCAGTGCCAGTCGTCGAAGAAGGTACTGCCGGCTCTTGCGCGCACGTCCTGGCCGGCGCGGGTGCCGAGTGCGGCCGCATCGCGGCGGTGGCCGTCGGTCGTCACCGCATGCTGGCTGCGGCCGTCGGGCGTGAGGATCAGGCCGGAGAATCGAATCAGGTCGCCCTCGCAGACGGCATAGCCGGCGATCGGTGTGCGGCAGGAGCCGTCGAGAGCAGCGAGGAAGGCGCGCTCGCAGGAGACAGTGTCGAAGGTCGCGGCATCGTTGACCGCCGCCAGCAGGTCATCGATTTTTGTGTCGCCGATGCGGCTTTCGATGCAGATCGCCCCCTGCGCCGGCGCCGGTGGGAAGGTGTCGGGGTCGAGGATATCGGTGATCACCTCGACCTTGCCGAGGCGTTTCAGGCCGGCCAGCGCCAGCAGGGTCGCATCCACCTGCCCTTCTTCGAGCTTGCGCAGGCGGGTTTCGACGAGGCCGCGGAAGGTGATGACGTTGATGTCGGGCCGCATGCGGCGGATCAGCGCCTGGCGGCGCAGCGACGAAGAGCCGACGGTGGCGCCATGCGGCAGGTCAATGAGCTTGCGCGCGGTGCGGCCGACGACGGCGTCGCGGATATCCTCGCGCGGCAGATAGGCAGACAGGTGAAGGCCGTCCGGCAGATGCGTCGGCATGTCCTTGGCGGAGTGCACGGCAAAATCCAGCTCGCCTGACACAAGCTTCTGTTCGAGCTCCTCGGTGAAGAGACCCTTGCCGCCGATCTCGGCCAGCGACCGATCGGTGATGCGGTCGCCCCTGGTGGTCAGCACGACGATCTCGAACATCTCTTCAGGCAGGTTGTGCGCCGCCATCAGCCTGTCGCGGGCCTCATGCGCCTGGGCAAGCGCCAGCGGGCTGCCCCGCGTGCCGATCCGGAAAGGTTTTGTTTGCATCCGCTCTGTTCCGTTGTTACCGGAATTCTCGTAAACGGGTTTCCGTTCCATCGCAATGAATGAACAGGCCACATGGTTCCCTTTCTGCGCATCCTCGGCATCGAAACAAGCTGCGACGAGACCGCCGCAGCCGTCGTCGAGCGCGATGCGGAGGGGCATTGCAACGTCCTGTCGGATGTCGTGCTTTCCCAGCTCGACGAGCACAGCGCCTATGGCGGCGTGGTGCCGGAGATCGCCGCGCGCGCCCATGTCGAGGCGCTGGACGAGCTGATCGAGCAGGCGTTGAAGCGCGCCAATGTGTCGCTTGATGATGTCGACGCCATCGCCGCCACTTCAGGGCCGGGCCTGATCGGCGGACTGCTTGTGGGATTGATGACCGGCAAGGCGATCGCCAGGGCCGCCGGCAAACCGCTCTACGCGGTCAACCATCTCGAGGGCCATGCGCTGACGGCGCGGCTGACCGACGGGCTCTCCTTTCCCTATCTGGTGCTGCTGGTCTCCGGCGGCCATACCCAGCTGATCCTGGTGCGCGGTGTCGGACAGTATGAACGTTGGGGCACGACGATCGACGATGCGCTCGGCGAAGCTTTCGACAAGACGGCAAAGCTGCTCGGCCTGCCTTATCCCGGCGGTCCGGCGGTGGAGCGGATGGCGCGCGACGGCAATGCCGATCGCTTCGATTTTCCGCGCCCGCTCGTCGGCGAGGCGCGGCTCGATTTCTCCTTTTCCGGTCTGAAGACGGCGGTGCGACAGGCGGCGCAGGATATCGCGCCGCTCAGCGATCAGGACGTGGCTGATATTTGCGCCTCGTTCCAGCGGGCGATTTCGCGCACGCTGAAGGACCGCATCGGCCGCGGCCTGCAGCGGTTCAAGAAGGAGTTCCCGACGACCGGCGAGAAGCCGGCGCTGGTCGTTGCCGGCGGTGTCGCCGCCAATCTCGAACTGCGCGCGACGCTGCAGGCGCTCTGCGACAAGAACGGCTTCCGCTTCATTGCGCCGCCGCTCAGCCTCTGCACCGACAATGCGGTGATGATCGCCTGGGCGGGGCTCGAGCGCATGGCGACGGGCGTAGCGCCTGATACACTCGACGTGCAGCCGCGTTCGCGCTGGCCGCTCGATGCCAATGCCGAAACGCTGATCGGCTTTGGCAAGAGAGGAGCCAAGGCATGAGCGAAAAGATCGTCGTCATCGGATCGGGCGCTTTCGGGACCGCACTTGCCGCCGTCATCGCCCTTGCCGGCCGCAGCGCCGTGACGCTCGTCGGACGCAAGCCATCGCTGATGGCCGATCTGAAGAGCGAACGGCTGCATGATGCCGTGCTGCCCGGCATTGTCCTGCCGGAATCGCTCGAATTCTCCGCCGAGGCGGAGGCGGTCGCCGACGCCTCGATCGTGCTTTTTGCGATGCCCTCGCAGGCGCAGGCCGATGCGGCGCGGCAATATGGTCCCTATATGTCGAAGGATGCCGTTGTCGTCACCTGCGCCAAGGGCATCGAGCGGACGACGGGCAATCTTTTGACCGACATGCTGGAGCGGGAACTGCCGGACCATCCGGTTGCGGTTCTCTCCGGTCCGGGATTTGCCGCCGATATCGCCAAAGGACTGCCGACGGCGATGGCGATCGCGGCTGATGACATGGAGACGGCCGAGCGGCTCGCTCAGGCGATCTCCGGGCGGACCTTCCGGCTCTATGCCTCCACCGATCGCATCGGCGTGCAGCTCGGCGGCGCGCTCAAGAATGTACTGGCGATCGCCTGCGGCATCGTCGAAGGCCGCGGCATCGGTGAATCCGCCCGTGCGGCATTGATTGCCCGTGGTCTCGCGGAAATGTCGCGTTTCATCGTGGCCAAAGGCGGTCAGGCCGATACGGTGCGCGGACTTTCCGGTCTCGGCGATCTGGTGCTGACGGCGACGAGCCATCAATCGCGGAACCTGCGTTTCGGCATTGCGCTCGGGCGCGGCGAAAAGACCGATCCCGCGCACGGCGCGCTGGTGGAGGGTGCGTTTGCCGCTTCCGTCGCCTCCCGGCTTGCCGCGGAGCTTTCGATCAGCATGCCGATCACCGATGCCGTTTCCGCCATCATCGACGGCAGGCTCGATATATCGGACGCCATCGAGCAGTTGATGACGCGTCCAATCACCACCGAATAGGAGAATAGACATGCTTTTCGCCCTGCTCTGCAAGGACAAGCCGGGACATCTGAACGTCCGCATAGAGACGCGGCCGACGCATCTTGCCTATCTCGACAAGCTCAATGCCGAAGGCAAGCTCTCCATGGCCGGCCCTTTCCTTGACGACGAGGGCAAAGCCTGCGGCAGTCTGGTGCTTGTCAAGGCGGAGACGGCACAAGAGGCAAAGGCGCTCGCCGATGCCGATCCTTACGCCATGGCCGGTTTGTTCGAAAGCGTCGATATCAAGCCCTTCAACTGGGTCTTCAACAAGCCGGAGGCGTGAGCATGGCGCATTGGCTCTATAAATCCGAACCTGCCTCCTGGTCCTGGGAGCAGCAAAAGGCCGCAGGCGAAAAGGGCACGGAATGGACCGGCGTGCGCAACTATCTGGCGCGCAACAACATGCGGGCGATGCAGATCGGCGACAAAGGGTTCTTCTACCATTCTAATGACGGGCTGGAGATCGTCGGCATCGTCGAAGTCGCAGCGCTGTCGCATCCCGACTCCACCGCCAAGGGCGACCCGAAGTGGGATTGCGTCGATATCCGCGCCGTCATGGACATGCCGAAGCCGGTGACGTTGAAGGACGTCAAGGCGAACCCGAAGCTCGCCAAGATGTCGCTCGTCACCTCCATGCGCCTTTCCGTGCAGCCGGTGACCGATGACGAATGGGCCGAAGTCTGCCGCATGGGCGGGCTCGACAATCCGCCGCGTTGAAAACCGATCCGGAAGCCTTCATCCGCGCCAATACCAGTCTGATGGCGCCGCCGCATGTGCCGGAGATTTCGCTGCATCTTGCCAGCGAGGCGCATGAGCTCTGGCTGAAGACGGAGGAGGAGCTGGAAGCGATCGGCCTGCCGCCGCCTTTCTGGGCTTTTGCCTGGGCGGGCGGGCAGGGACTGGCGCGCTACATCCTCGATCACCCGGAGATGGTGCGCGGCAAGCGTGTGCTGGATTTTGCCAGCGGCTCCGGCCTCGTCGGCATTGCCGCGATGATGGCCGGTGCGCGTGAGGTGACGGCCGCCGATATCGATCCCTGGGCGGAGACGGCGATCCGGCTGAACGCCAAGGCCAACGGCATTCTTCTCGGATTTACCGGCGCCGACCTGATCGGACAGGATATCGACGCCGATATCGTGCTTGCCGGCGACGTCTTCTATGACCGTGCCTTCGCCGAAGCGCTCGTTCCCTGGCTGACGAGGCTGACGGGGCAAGGCATATTGGTTCTGGTCGGCGATCCCGGGAGAAGCTATCTGCCACGGGAACAACTGGAATTCTGTGCGGCCTATCAGGTACCGGTGACGCGGGCGCTTGAGGACAGCGAAATCAAGAAGACGACGGTCTGGCGCTTCGGCTTAAGATCTTAAGGCCGGATCACGCAGACATTGGCCTCGTAGCTGCAGGGATCGTCCTGGACGGCGACGTCGATGACCTTCGCTTTTGGCGCCTGGGGCGCGAGCCGTGCGGCCGGATAATACCCGTAGCCACTGCCGCCGACATAAGTCCCGCCATCGATGTGATAGGCATAGGAGCCGGCATAAGTGTCGCCGCTGTCGCCACCCGGCGGCTGGGGCGCGAAGATGACCAGGCTGCTGCGGGCGACACGATTTGTCGCGGGGGACGAAAGCTGTTTCAGGAACGGCATCCGCCCCCTGTCGTGTCGGCGAATATAGGCATTGTCGAAACGGATGCCGCGATCGCGCCAGCCGAGACGTTGTCCGAGAAGCAAGCCGTTGTGCAAGGCGTGGCGGTGGCCAAGGAAACGATGATCGCCGAAGCGATGATCGAAACGGCGCTCGCCGGCGGCGGCAGGCAAGGCGACAAGCGCGGCGAGCGCAAGCAGGGCGACTGCAGACAGACTGCGAAACATGGATGCCAGCCTCCGGAATTCCCGATCGTTAACAAATCGTTAATTCCCAGATTGCGCCAAAAGCCGTGGCTTGTCCATGCGGCTGGGAAGAACGGCATAAATATTGAGCCGAAAAGACCACTTTCGTGGGCGCGGTTCAGCTTTTCGCCGAAGCGCAGAACCGCTCTAACCTTTTGTTCTTACGCAATTCCGGGCGGAAAATCTCTTCGCAGCTTTTCTGGAATTGCTCCCGCCCGCAAACTTCGCGGTAACCCGAATCGATTAAATTAAAAGCTGACAGCGATTGTGCTTGTCGTCGGGCTTTCCGGTGAGTAAACGTCGCAATTGATGCAACGCACACAGAGAATTTTGTCATTCGTGTGGTTGACTGAGCATGCTCCGAAATCCGGGAGCGCAGAGAAGCCGCCGCGAGGTTCTGATGGCGAACGTGACAAATAACCGGCCCCTGTCGCCGCATTTGCAAGTCTATAAACTTATTCCCACCATGGTCATGTCGATCGTCCACCGCATCACCGGTGGTGCGCTCTACGTCGGCACGCTGCTCGTCGCCTGGTGGCTGATTGCGGCGGCAAGTGGCCAGAGCTCTTACGACTGGGCCAACTGGGTGCTCGGCAGCCTTCTCGGCAAGCTCGTACTGCTCGGCTACACCTGGGCACTGCTGCACCACATGCTCGGCGGTTTCCGCCACCTCATGTGGGACCTCGGCCACGGCTTCGAGAAGGAAGTCTCGACCAAGCTCGCCATCGCCAACGTCATCGGATCGCTCTGTCTGACCGTGCTGGTCTGGGCGATCGGCTTCCTCATTCGCTTCTGAAGGTCCTCTCATGGATATGCGCACCCCCCTCGGCAAGGTTCGCGGGCTCGGCTCCGCCAAGGAAGGCACAAGTCACTTCTGGCGTCAGCGGCTGACCGCCGTCTCCAATATTCCGTTGATCCTCTTCTTCGTCATCTTCATGATCACCTATGCCGGCGCGCCCTATGCGGATGTGGTTCGCGCCCTGTCGAACCCCTTTGTCGCTGTCGTCATGGGATTGATGGTGATATCGGGCGTCATCCATATGAAGCTCGGCATGCAGGTGATCATCGAGGATTACGTGCACGCCGAATTCGGCAAGATCGCTCTGCTGATGCTGAACACGTTCTTTGCGATCGTGATCGCCAGCCTCTGTCTCTTCGCCATTCTGAAAATCGCATTCGTAGGATAAGCTCGACATGGCACCGACTTCACCCGCCCAGAACGGCAAGGCCTACAAATATGTCGACCACTCCTATGACGTGATCGTCGTCGGCGCCGGCGGCGCGGGCTTGCGCGCGACGCTCGGCATGGCCGAGCAGGGTTTCCGCACCGCCTGCATCACCAAGGTGTTCCCGACCCGCTCGCATACGGTTGCGGCCCAGGGCGGCATCGCCGCCTCGCTGCGCAACATGACGCCGGACAGCTGGCAGTGGCATCTCTATGACACCGTCAAGGGTTCCGACTGGCTCGGCGACGTTGACGCCATGCAGTATCTCACCATGGAAGCGCCGAAGGCGGTCTATGAGCTCGAGCATTACGGCGTGCCGTTCTCGCGCAACGAGGAAGGCAAGATCTACCAGCGCCCGTTCGGCGGCCACATGCAGAATTACGGCGAGGGTCCGCCGGTGCAGCGCACCTGCGCCGTTGCCGACCGTACCGGCCATGCCATCCTGCATACGCTCTACGGCCAGTCACTGCGCAACAACGCCGAATTCTTCATCGAATATTTCGCGCTCGATCTGATCATGTCTGAGGACGGCAGCCGCTGCACCGGTGTCGTCGCCTGGTGCCTCGATGACGGTACGATCCATCGCTTCGCTGCAAAGATGGTGGTGCTGGCGACCGGCGGCTACGGCCGCGCCTATTTCTCGGCGACCTCGGCCCATACCTGCACCGGTGACGGCGGCGGCATGGTGGCACGCGCCGGCCTGCCGCTTCAGGACATGGAATTCGTGCAGTTCCACCCGACCGGCATCTACGGTTCGGGCTGTCTGATCACCGAAGGTGCGCGCGGCGAAGGCGGTTACCTCGTCAACTCCGAGGGTGAGCGCTTCATGGAGCGTTATGCACCTTCGGCCAAGGACCTTGCCTCGCGCGATGTCGTCTCGCGCTGCATGACGCTTGAGATCCGCGAAGGCCGCGGCGTCGGCAAGAACAAGGATCACATCTTCCTGCATCTCGACCATCTCGATCCGGCGGTTCTGCACGAACGGCTGCCGGGGATTTCCGAGAGCGCCAAGATCTTCGCCGGCGTCGACGTCACGCGCGAGCCGATCCCGGTTCTGCCGACCGTCCATTACAATATGGGCGGGATTCCCACCAATTATTGGGGCGAAGTGCTGAACGCCGATGGCGCCAATCCGGAGCGGATCATTCCCGGCCTGATGGCTGTGGGCGAAGCAGGCTGCGCCTCGGTGCACGGCGCCAACCGCCTCGGCTCCAACTCGCTGATCGACCTCGTGGTCTTCGGCCGTGCTGCCGCGATCCGCGCCGGCGAGGTGATCGACCGCGCAGCGCCGGTCCCGCATCTCAACGTTGCGGCCTGCGACAAGATCATGGACCGCTTCGATGGTCTGCGCCACGCCAGCGGCGGCACGCCGACGGCTGAACTGCGCGAGAAGATGCAGCGCGCCATGCAGGAAGACGCCGCCGTCTTCCGCACGCAGGAATCGCTGGAATCCGGTTGCCGGCGTATTTCGGCGATCTGGGGCGAAATGAAGGACATCAAGGTCACCGACCGGTCGATGGTCTGGAACTCCGATCTCGTGGAAACGCTCGAGCTGCAGAACCTGATGGCAAACGCCATCACGACGATCTACGGCGCCGAGGCCCGCAAGGAGAGCCGCGGTTCGCACGCCCGCGAGGATTACACCGAGGGCGCATTCTCCGGCCGCGACGACGTCAACTGGCGCAAGCATACGCTCGCCTGGGTGAGCGAGGCAGGTGAGGTGAAACTCGACTACCGGCCTGTTCACACCGAGCTGATCGCCGAAGGCATCGATCCGCACAAGATCGAGCCGAAGGCGCGCGTCTACTGATATCAAGAGGAACCTGGCATGGTTGAACTCGCTCTCCCCAAGAATTCCCAGATGCGCGAAGGCAAGGTCTGGCCGAAGCCGGCCGGTGCGACCAACACGCGCGAATTCCGCGTCTACCGCTGGAGCCCGGACGACGGCCAGAATCCGTCGATCGACACCTTCTACATCGATGTCGACGATTGCGGCCCGATGGTGCTCGACGGTTTGCTCTACATCAAGAACAAGATCGACCCGACGCTGACGCTGCGCCGCTCCTGTCGCGAAGGGATCTGCGGTTCCTGCGCGATGAACATCGACGGCACCAACACGCTTGCCTGCACCAAGGGCCTCGACGATATCACGGGCGCGGTGAAGATCTATCCGCTGCCGCATCTGCCTGTCGTCAAGGATCTGGTGCCCGATCTCAGCAACTTCTACGCCCAGCATCGCTCAATCGAGCCCTGGCTGAAGACGGTGTCGCCGACGCCGGCCAAGGAATGGAAGCAAAGCCATGAGGACCGGCAGAAGCTCGACGGTCTTTATGAATGCATCCTCTGCGCCTGCTGCTCGACCTCCTGTCCGAGCTACTGGTGGAACGGCGACCGTTATCTCGGTCCGGCCGTTCTGCTGCAGGCCTATCGCTGGCTGATCGATTCCAGAGACGAGGCGACCGGCGAACGTCTCGACAACCTCGAGGATCCGTTCCGCCTCTACCGCTGCCACACGATCATGAACTGCGCGCAGACCTGCCCGAAGGGCCTCAACCCGGCCAAGGCAATCGCCGAAATCAAGAAGATGATGGTCGAGCGCCGGGTCTGATTGGTATGCATGCCACTCGACTGGACGGCTTCGATCCCGGAGCCGTCGCGGAGATCACGCATCGGTTTGGCGATCGAAAGCGGCAAACGCGCCTGAGGCTTTCCGTCTCCCGATCATCATGGTGCCGGGAAGGTTGCGGCAAATTATGTCGGGCTTATGCGGCAACATTTTCAAGACCACGGCGAAGCCGGTGCGGTTATTCCTGCGAAGCTCGTTCGAGCGCTATGCAGAGACATTGCGGGAGTTTGGCAGAAATCCTGGCAGAGATGAGCGTGCGCAACACCTTGCTGACAAATTCTATGTGCAGGAAGTTTTGCAGCAGGGCAGTTGAACTTATCGTTTTTCGGTTAGGTGTTGTCACGGGCAATTTCTGCAACCCGACTTGATTAACCAAAGCGAATTACGATAATCGAACTTGTCTCACGCCCGTTCTTTGCGGCGATAGCCGAATTCAGGAGTATGATGATGCAGTTGCGATATGCGATGACAGGTCTGGTGGTGGCTCTCGCGCTAGCCGGTTGTCAGCGTACGGCATATGATTACAGCTCCAACTCGAACGCCGGGCCGGCGCCGTTGACGGCGCAGCCTGTCCCCTCCGTCCAGGGCGGCCAGCTTCCGCCGCCGACCGGCAGCTCGCAGTTTCCGGCCGCGCCGACGGCGACGGCACCGATGCCTGGGGCACAGTCCGGCGCCATGGCTGCGAATGCGCTCGACGTCACCAAGGAATCGATGGTCGGAAGCTGGCGCGTCAACGGCAGCTGCGACATGTTCCTGACACTCACCAATCTCGGCAGCGGATCGCGCGGCGGCACGCGCGGCTGCGTCGGCGAGCTGACGGCGATGGGCTCCTGGGAGGTCGCAGGCAAGCAGGTGCTGCTCAAGGACCGTTCGGGCAACCAGATCGGCAGCGTCTACAAGACGGCCGACAACCGCTTCCAGGGCCAGACGAATACCGGTCAGCCGATCAGCCTCAGCCGGTAATTAACCGGCGCGGTAATCAAACCGGCGCGGTAAACGATCCGGCGGCGCCCCGCCGATGACCGACAGGCGGACATGCCCTTATGCAGCCAATGCCAGATTATGCGCTCAGCGTCTGCGAACAGCTTAAATCGCTGACGCTTTCCGGTGCTTTGCAGGTCGATTCCGCCCAGATGGATGTGGCCAAAAGCCTGGATCGGGTGCTCGCCGGGCTGAAGCAGCAACGACCGGCGGCGAAATCGAGCGCGCTGGGCTGGCTGTTCGCCTCGAAGAAGAAAGCCGCAGGCGGCATCAAGGGGCTTTATATCCACGGCAGCGTCGGACGCGGCAAGACCATGCTGATGGACATGTTCTTCTCGATGGCGCCGTGCAAGAAGAAGCGCCGGGCGCATTTCCACGAATTCATGGCGGATGTGCACAATCGCATCGCCGCCCACCGGCTGAAGCTCAAGAACGGTGAGACGAAGCAGGCCGATCCGATGCCGCCGGTGGCCGCAGCGCTTTACGAGGAAGCGGAATTGCTCTGCTTCGACGAGTTCACCGTCACCGACATTGCCGACGCGATGATCCTGTCGCGGCTGTTTTCCGAGCTCTTTTCGCGGGGGTGCGTGCTGATCGCGACCTCGAATGTCGAACCGGACAATCTCTACAAGGATGGGCTCAATCGCGGCCTGTTCCTGCCCTTCCTCGCTCTGCTGAAACAGCATGTCGATGTCGTCACACTGGATTCGCCGACCGATTACCGGATGGAGAAGCTGAACAGCCAGCCGGTCTATCTCGTTCCGATCAACGAACATAACGACATGGCGATGGAGGCATCCTGGACGCAGGCGTTGCACGGGCGCAAGGCGCAGCCGCTCGATATTCCGATGAAGGGGCGCTCCATCCACGTGCCGCTTGCCGCCGACCGGATGGCGCGCTTCTCTTTCGCCGATCTCTGCGACAAGCCGCTCGGGGCCGCCGACTTCCTGGCCATCGCCAAACGCTTCGATATGGTCTTCCTCGATCACGTTCCCTTGCTCGGGCCGGAGAAGCGGAACCAGATCAAGCGTTTCATCATTCTGGTCGATACGCTCTACGATCATGCCGTGCGGCTTTACATATCCGCGGCGGCGTTGCCGGAGAACCTGCTCGTCCATCGGCGGGGCGCCGAGGGCTTTGAATTCGATCGCACGGCCTCGCGCCTGTTTGAGATGCGGAGCGCGGAATATCTTGCGCTGCACCATGAGAAACGCGCCGCAGAGTAACGATCCAGTGACAAAATATATTACGTTTACGTAAGAATTTTGGTATCTAAACGATTGAAAATGCTGCATCAAAATTAATGGATTGCCATTTTTAGCCTTTGGGTCTATGCGAGTGCGTCATTGGGCGGTGCCTTCAAGCGTCGTTCGACGAATTTGATCGCAAAGGAAACAGCGAAATGGCGCGTAACAAGATCGCACTCATTGGTTCTGGCATGATTGGTGGCACGCTGGCGCATCTCGCCGGCCTGAAGGAACTGGGCGACATCGTCCTCTTCGACATCGCCGACGGCATCCCCCAGGGCAAGGGCCTCGACATCGCACAGTCCTCTCCGGTCGAAGGCTTCGACGCCAATCTGACCGGCGCCAGCGACTATTCGGCGATCGAAGGCGCCGACGTCTGCATCGTCACCGCCGGCGTCCCGCGCAAGCCGGGCATGAGCCGCGACGACCTTCTCGGCATCAACCTCAAGGTCATGGAGCAGGTCGGCGCCGGTATCAAGAAGTATGCCCCGAACGCCTTCGTCATCTGCATCACCAATCCGCTCGACGCCATGGTCTGGGCGCTGCAGAAGTTTTCCGGCCTTCCGGCCAACAAGGTCGTCGGCATGGCCGGCGTTCTCGACTCCTCGCGCTTCCGTCTCTTCCTCGCCAAGGAATTCAACGTCTCCGTTCAGGACGTGACGGCCTTCGTGCTCGGTGGCCACGGCGACACGATGGTGCCGCTCGCCCGCTACTCGACGGTCGGCGGCATTCCGCTCACCGACCTCGTCACCATGGGCTGGGTCACCAAGGAGCGCCTCGAAGAGATCATCCAGCGCACCCGTGACGGCGGCGCCGAGATCGTCGGCCTGCTGAAGACCGGTTCGGCCTATTATGCGCCGGCTGCCTCGGCGATCGAAATGGCCGAATCCTACCTCAAGGACAAGAAGCGCGTCCTGCCTTGCGCGGCCCATCTGACCGGCCAGTACGGCGTCAAGGATATGTATGTCGGCGTTCCCACCGTCATCGGCGCCGGCGGCGTCGAGCGCGTCATCGAGATCGACCTCAACAAGACCGAGAAGGAAGCCTTCGACAAGTCGGTCGGCGCCGTCGCCGGTCTTTGCGAAGCCTGCATCAACATCGCGCCTGCCCTGAAGTAATCGGCGCTGAAGTAATCGAAACAGGGATAGACCCATGAACATTCATGAATATCAGGCCAAGGCTCTGCTGAAGGGCTATGGCGCACCGGTTGCCGAGGGTGTGGCAATTCTCAAGGTTGAAGAGGCCGAGGCGGCCGCCAAGTCGCTTCCCGGCCCGCTTTACGTGGTCAAGAGCCAGATCCATGCGGGCGGCCGCGGCAAGGGCAAGTTCAAGGAACTGTCGCCGGAAGCCAAAGGCGGCGTACGTCTCGCCAAGTCGATCGAAGACGTCGTTGCCAACGTCAAGGAGATGCTCGGCAACACGCTGGTGACTGCGCAGACCGGCGTAGCCGGCAAGCAGGTCAATCGCCTTTATATCGAAGACGGCGCCGACATCGAACGCGAACTCTACTGCTCGCTGCTGGTCGACCGCTCGGTCGGTAAGGTCGCCTTCGTCGTCTCCACCGAAGGCGGCATGGACATCGAAGCTGTCGCCCACGATACGCCCGAGAAGATCCAGACCATCGCCATCGATCCAGAAGCCGGCGTGACGGCTGCCGACGTCGCCAAGATCTCCGCCGCTCTCAAGCTCGAAGGCGCTGCCGCAGAAGACGCCAAGTCGCTCTTCCCGCTGCTCTACAAGGCCTTCAACGAGAAGGACATGTCCCTTCTGGAAATCAACCCGCTGATCGTCATGAAGAATGGCCATCTGCGCGTCCTCGACGCCAAGATGTCGTTCGACGGCAATGCGCTCTTCCGGCACGACGACGTCCGGGCGCTGCGCGATGAGACCGAAGAAGACGCCAAGGAAATCGAGGCTTCCAAGTGGGACCTCGCCTATGTTGCGCTCGACGGCAATATCGGCTGCATGGTCAACGGCGCGGGCCTCGCCATGGCGACGATGGACATCATCAAGCTCTACGGCAAGGAGCCGGCCAACTTCTGCGACGTCGGCGGCGGCGCCGGCAAGGAGAAGGTCGCTGCGGCGTTCAAGATCATCACCGCAGACCCCAAGGTCGAAGGCATTCTCGTCAACATCTTCGGCGGCATCATGAAGTGCGACGTCATCGCCGAGGGCGTCATTGCCGCGGTCAAGGAAGTCGGCCTCAAGGTTCCGCTCGTCGTGCGCCTTGAAGGCACCAATGTCGAGCTCGGCAAGAAGATCCTGAACGAGTCGGGTCTCGCGATCACGGCGGCTGACGACTTGGACGATGCGGCCAAGAAGATCGTCGCGGCGATCAACGGCTAATTTTGAGGGATCGGAAAGAATGTCTATTCTCGTCAATAAAGACACCAAGGTCCTCGTTCAGGGTCTGACCGGCAAGACCGGCACGTTCCACACCGAACAGGCGCTCGCTTACTACGGCACCCAGATGGTCGGCGGTATCCACCCGAAGAAGGGCGGCGAAACCTGGACCGGCGCGAAGGGCGAAAGCCTGCCGATCTTCGCGACCGTCGCCGAAGGCAAGGAAAAGACCGGCGCCAACGCATCGGTCATCTACGTTCCGCCGGCCGGCGCTGCCGACGCGATCATCGAAGCGATCGACGCCGAGATCCCGTTCATCACCTGCATCACCGAAGGCATCCCGGTCATGGACATGGTGCGCGTCAAGGCTCGCCTCGACCGCTCCAAGTCGCGACTGCTTGGGCCGAACTGCCCGGGCATCATGACGCCGGAAGAGTGCAAGATCGGCATCATGCCGGGCTCGATCTTCCGCAAGGGCTCAGTCGGCATCGTGTCCCGCTCGGGCACGCTGACCTATGAAGCCGTCTTCCAGACCTCCAACGAAGGTCTCGGCCAGACGACGGCCGTCGGCATCGGCGGCGACCCGGTCAAGGGCACCGAGTTCATCGACGTGCTCGAGATGTTCCTGGCCGACGAAGCCACGACCTCGATCATCATGATCGGCGAAATCGGCGGCTCTGCTGAAGAAGACGCGGCTCAGTTCCTCAAGGACGAAGCCAAGAAGGGCCGCAAGAAGCCGATGGCCGGCTTCATCGCCGGCCGTACGGCGCCGAAGGGCCGTACCATGGGCCATGCCGGCGCCGTGGTATCAGGCGGCAAGGGTGACGCGGAATCGAAGATCGCGGCGATGGAATCGGCAGGCATCAAGGTGTCGCCGTCTCCGGCCCGGTTGGGCAAGACGCTGGTTGAAGTCCTGAAGGGCTGAAGCCACCTATAGACCGGGCGGAGGAACGGCATCTGCGCCTTCCGCCCGGTTCGCAAACGAGACCAGCAGATGCGCCGCGGACAGGCGGCGATCGAATGCGGCAGCCGGCGATGAGCCGGCAAAATCATCAAGTCAGGAGGCGGGCCGAAGCGTCCGCATATCACCATGGCACGGCAAGAAGCCAACGAGCAGTTTCAGATCACCTCGTTTCTGGATGGCGCCAATGCGGCCTATATCGAGCAGCTCTATGCGCGCTACGAAGAGGATCCGGCGTCGGTCGACGATCAATGGCGCACCTTCTTCAAGGCGCTGGAAGACGATCCTGCCGATGTGAAGAAGGCGGCCAAGGGAGCATCCTGGCGCAGGAAGAACTGGCCGCTGGCACCTCGCGGCGATCTGGTGTCGGCGCTCGACGGCGACTGGGGCATCGTCGAAAAGGCGATCGAGACGAAGGTGAAGGCCAAGGCCGAAGCCGAGGGCAAGCCTGCCGACAGCACCGACGTGCTGCAGGCGACGCGCGATTCCGTCCGCGCCATCATGATGATCCGCGCCTACCGCATGCGCGGCCACCTGCATGCCAAGCTCGATCCGCTCGGAATCGCCGCCGCCGTCGACGATTATCGCGAGCTGTCGCCTGAGAATTACGGCTTCACATCAGCCGATTACGACCGCAAGATCTTCATCGACAACGTGCTCGGCCTGGAATATGCGACCATCCCCGAGATGATCGAGATCCTCGAGCGCACCTATTGCTCGACACTCGGCGTCGAATTCATGCATATTTCCAACCCGGAAGAGAAAGCCTGGATCCAGGAGCGCATCGAAGGCCCCGACAAGGGCGTGGCCTTCACCGCTGAAGGCAAGAAGGCGATCCTTGCCAAGCTCGTCGAAGCCGAAGGCTACGAACAGTTCCTCGACGTCAAGTTCAAGGGCACCAAGCGCTTCGGCCTCGACGGCGGCGAATCGCTGATCCCGGCTCTGGAGCAGATCCTGAAGCGCGGCGGTCATCTCGGCCTGAAGGAAGCCGTGTTCGGCATGGCCCATCGCGGCCGCCTCAACGTGCTCTCGCAGGTCATGGGCAAGCCGCACCGCGCCATCTTCCACGAATTCAAGGGCGGTTCCTACGCACCCGATGAAGTCGAAGGCTCCGGTGACGTCAAGTATCATCTCGGTGCATCCTCCGACCGCGAATTCGACGGCAACAAGGTACACGTGTCGCTGACGGCAAACCCGTCGCATCTCGAAATCGTCGATCCCGTCGTCATGGGCAAGGCGCGCGCCAAGCAGGACATGAGCGCTACGGTGTGGGAAGGCGACATCATTCCGCTTTCCGAACGCTCCAAGGTTCTGCCGCTGCTGATCCACGGCGATGCGGCTTTCGCCGGTCAGGGCGTCATTGCCGAAATCCTCGGTCTTTCCGGTCTGCGCGGCCACCGTGTTGCCGGCACCATGCACGTTATCATCAACAATCAGATCGGTTTCACGACGAACCCGGCCTTTTCGCGCTCGTCGCCCTATCCGTCCGATGTCGCCAAGATGATCGAAGCGCCGATCCTGCACGTCAACGGTGACGATCCGGAAGCGGTCGTCTACGCAGCCAAGATCGCGACCGAATTCCGCATGAAGTTCCACAAGCCTGTGGTGCTCGACATGTTCTGCTATCGCCGCTACGGCCACAATGAAGGCGATGAGCCGTCCTTCACGCAGCCGAAGATGTACAAGGTCATTCGCGGCCACAAGACCGTGCTGCAGCTCTATGCGGCGCGCCTCGTCGCCGAGGGACTGCTCACCGAAGGCGAAGTCGAGAAGATGAAGGCCGACTGGCGCGCGCATCTCGAGCAGGAGTTCGACGCCGGCCAGAGCTATAAGCCGAACAAGGCCGATTGGCTGGATGGCGAGTGGTCGGGCCTGCGCACCGCCGACAATGCCGACGAGCAGCGCCGCGGCAAGACCGCGGTGCCGATGAAGACGCTGAAGGAGATCGGCCGCAAGCTCTCGGAAATACCGGCGGGCTTCAACGCGCACCGCACGATCCAGCGTTTCATGGAAAACCGGGCCAACATGATCGCCACCGGCGAGGGCCTCGACTGGGCGATGGCCGAAGCGCTCGCTTTCGGCGCGCTTTGCCTCGAAGGCCACAAGATCCGCCTGTCCGGTCAGGATTGCGAACGCGGCACCTTCTCGCAACGCCATTCGGTTCTCTATGATCAGGAAACCGAGGAACGCTACATTCCGCTCGCCAATCTTTCGCCGACGCAGGCCCGCTACGAAGTCATCAACTCGATGCTTTCGGAAGAGGCCGTGCTCGGCTTCGAATACGGCTACTCGCTCGCCCGCCCGAATGCGCTGACGCTCTGGGAAGCGCAGTTCGGCGATTTCGCCAACGGCGCGCAGGTGGTCTTCGACCAGTTCATCTCGTCGGGCGAACGCAAGTGGCTGCGCATGTCCGGCCTCGTCTGCCTGCTGCCGCACGGCTATGAAGGCCAGGGCCCGGAGCACTCCTCGGCTCGTCTGGAACGCTTCCTGCAGCTCTGCGCGGAAGACAACATGCAAGTCGCCAACGTCACGACGCCGGCGAACTACTTCCACATCCTGCGCCGGCAGCTGAAGCGCGACTTCCGCAAGCCGCTGATCCTGATGACTCCGAAATCGCTGCTTCGCCACAAGCGGGCAGTCTCGACGCTTGCGGAACTCGCCGGCGAATCGGCTTTCCATCGCCTGCTCTGGGACGATGCCGAAGTGATCAAGGACGGCCCGATCAAGCTGCAGAAGGACAATAAGATCCGCCGTGTCGTCATGTGCTCCGGCAAGGTCTATTACGATCTTCTGGAAGAGCGTGAAAAGCGCGGTATCGACGACATCTATCTGCTGCGCGTCGAACAGCTTTATCCTTTCCCGGCTAAGGCCCTCATCAACGAGCTTTCGCGCTTCCGCAACGCCGAAATGGTCTGGTGCCAGGAAGAGCCTAAGAACATGGGCGCATGGTCGTTTATCGACCCCTTCCTCGAATGGGTGCTTGCCCACATCGATGCGAAGTACCAGCGCGTCCGCTATACCGGCCGCCCGGCCGCCGCCTCGCCGGCGACGGGCCTGATGTCGAAGCATCTGTCGCAGCTCGCCGCATTCCTCGAGGATGCATTGGGCGGCTAATCAAAGGGGGGCGCAATGGCTTATTTCTTTTTAAGACTGCTGCCGCCGCGCCCCACTTTCCCGCATGACGGGACCGGGGAGGAAATGGCGGCGATGAAACGCCATGTCGAATATTGGCATCGGCAGGCCCTTGCGGGATCGGCAATTGTCGTCGGTCCCGTGTTCGAGGGTGCAGGCGCCTTCGGCATGGCAGTCGTCGAAGTGGAGGATCAGCCGGCGGCGCAAGCTCTTGCCGACGGCGATCCGATCATCGCTTCCGGTCTCGGGTTCCGTTTCGATATTTTGCCGATGCCCTCGATCATTTTGCGGCCGCCCGCCGTCTGAAACGCATAAACGAAAACACACGAAATCAGGATTTGAACAATGGCCACAGAAATCCGCGTTCCAACTCTCGGTGAATCCGTCAGCGAGGCAACCGTCGGCACCTGGTTCAAGAAGGTCGGCGACGCCATCAAGGCCGACGAGCCGATTCTGGAGCTTGAAACCGACAAGGTGACCATCGAAGTTCCCGCGCCTGTCTCCGGCACGCTGTCGGAAATCGTCGCCGCCGCCGGCGAGACCGTCGGTCTCGGTGCACTGCTCGGCCAGATCGCCGAAGGTGCCGGTGCTGCCGCGTCGGCTGCTGCCGCACCGGCTGCCGTTCCCGCCCAGCCGGCCCCGGCTGCCGCGGCCCAGCCGGCTGCTGCTGCCGCTGCATCCTCGTCGAGCGCTTCCGTCTCCACCATGCCGCCGGCACCGGCGGCTGCGAAGATGCTGGCTGAAAGCAATCTTTCCGCCGATCAGATCGACGGCAGCGGCAAACGTGGCCAGGTGCTGAAGGGCGATGTCATTGCCGCCGTCGCCAAGGGCATTTCCGCTCCGGCGGCCGTACCCGCAGCGGCGCCGGTTGCAGCGCGCGGCCCGTCGACGGTCGAGGATGCCTCGCGCGAAGAGCGCGTGAAGATGACGCGCCTGCGCCAGACGATCGCCAAGCGCCTCAAGGACGCGCAGAACACCGCCGCCATGCTCACCACCTATAACGAGGTGGACATGAAGGCGGTCATGGACCTGCGCAACAAGTACAAGGACATTTTCGAGAAGAAGCACGGCGTCAAGCTCGGCTTCATGGGCTTCTTCACCAAGGCTGTGACGCATGCGCTGAAGGAATTGCCGGCGGTCAATGCCGAGATCGACGGCACCGACGTCATCTACAAGAACTACTGCCATGTCGGCATGGCCGTCGGCACCGACAAGGGCCTCGTCGTTCCTGTCATCCGCGATGCCGACCAGATGTCGATCGCCGAAATCGAGAAGGACCTCGGCCGTCTTGCCAAGGCGGCGCGTGACGGCTCGCTCTCCATGGCCGACATGCAGGGCGGCACCTTCACCATTACCAACGGCGGTGTTTACGGCTCGCTGATGTCCTCGCCGATCCTCAACGCGCCGCAGTCCGGCATTCTCGGCATGCACAAGATCCAGGAACGGCCGGTTGCCATCGGCGGCCAGGTGGTCATCCGCCCGATGATGTATCTGGCGCTTTCCTACGATCACCGCATCGTCGACGGCAAGGAAGCAGTCACCTTCCTCGTGCGCGTCAAGGAAAGCCTCGAAGATCCGGAACGTCTGGTTCTCGATCTCTAAGGGAGCATTTCGATGCGGAACCGGATCATGCGAGCGGCGCGCCTTCTTCTTTGCGCTGCCGCCGCGCATGCCCCGGTCTCCGCGTCGGCTGCCGGCTGGGATGTCGGCAAGGCCAGCAGCAATTTCGAACTGGTGGCGCTTGATGATGCCGAACTCTCCAGCCGGTCGATCGACGTGGTCCATATGGGCGATGTCGAGCTGACGTCGGGGCGCATCGTCGCGGCCGATCCGCTTGCTCAGCCGGATCGTCCGGCGCTGGCAAGAACGGTTGCGCCGGGCGACTATCCGGTGACGCTCTACCGGGCCTTCGGGCGCATCGCGGCGGCGAGCATGCGGTTGGCCGAGGGCAAACCCGATCATTGGGAGTTAGCCGTCCTTCCCGGGCAGGACCCGGCGACGCTGAAAGATGACGAGATCTTCGGCTATCCTGTCGACGCCGGCGTTGGCTGTTACATGGACGCCGATACGCTGGCGCTGATCGACGAGCGGCAAGCGCAGGTCCAGGCGCAGAAGCCGGATGCCGACATCAATTATTACGACGACGTGCTGGCTTCGGAGCTCGATCCCAACAAGAACCACTATGCGCTGCACCGGCCGATTGCCGGCAAGAAGGGCAATGTCGCCGTGTTCTGGAGCGGCTGGGGCGACGGTGTCTATCCTGTCTTCTGGGGCCTCGACAAGGACGGCCGTCCATTGGTGCTGTTGACGGATTTTGGTGTGATCGAGAAGGCCGACGGACGGCGAGAGCCGAAGGTGCAATGAGCGGGACGATCGGGATCATGGCAGGGCGGAGAGGTGCAGCTGCGATTGCAGCTGCCGCGGTTTTCGCTATTCCAGTTGTTGCGTTCGCCGCCGACTGCAAACAAGAGCACGCCGTTTACGTCGACCGTGACGGCGCCTATGAACTGCGTTTTACACCGCTGAATTCTCCCTCGGCTGCCGCCAGCAACCAGTTCAAGGTCAATGCGCTCGAGACATCCGTCGTCATGGAAGGCTACGTGATGCCGTCGGAAGATCCGGTGCGGGCGATCGGCGTCCTGATGTTCAATTGCCCGGAGGGGGACGCAACCGGCGCCGACCTCGATGCCTGCACCGTCTGGCAGGGCGCCGTCTACGGTATGAATGCCAAGGGCGAGATGGACAATCTGCAGCCGGAGGGTGCGGCGGCGGCCGAAAAGCTCGTGCTTCCCGGCCTTGGTCCCGCCATTCGTGAATCGAGCGCCTGGGGCGAGGGCAAGGCTTCGGTGGCGCCCTGGGACGTGATGACTTTCAAGGAGTGTGCGACATGAGTGATGCACCTGTTGTTCTCGTGACCGGCGGCAGCCGGGGCATTGGCGCCGCGGTCTGCCGGCTCGCCGCGCGCCAGGGCTGGCGCGTCGCCGTGAATTATGCCTCCAGCCGACAGGCGGCGGAAGCTGTCGTTGCGACGATCACTGAGGCCGGCGGCGAGGCCATGGCGATCCAGGGCGATGTCGGCACGGCTGCCGATATCGCAGCCATGTTTGCCGCGGTCGATCGCCATTTCGGCCGGCTCGATGGGCTGGTCAACAATGCCGGCATTGTCGACTACCCGCAGCGGGTCGACGAAATGTCGATGGAGCGGATCGAAAGGATGCTGCGCGTCAATGTGACCGGCTCCATCCTGTGCGCGGGAGAGGCCGTTCGCCGGATGTCGAGCCGTCATAGCGGCCGGGGCGGCGCAATCGTCAACGTTTCGTCGATGGCGGCAATCCTCGGCTCGGCGACACAGTATGTCGATTATGCGGCCTCGAAGGCGGCGATCGATACCTTCACCATCGGGCTTGCGCGTGAGGTCGCGGCGGAGGGTATTCGTGTGAATGCCGTCAGACCCGGTATCATCGAAACCGATCTGCATGCTTCCGGCGGACTGCCGGACCGGGCGCGCGAATTGGCGCCGTCGGTGCCGATGCAGCGTCCGGGTACCGCCGAGGAGGTGGCGGACGCTATCCTCTATCTTCTTTCTCCTTCCGCCTCCTATGTCACGGGCGCGATCCTCAATGTGAGCGGCGGCCGCTAGAGGGACGGGGCAAAAAGCAGCATGCAGTATATTCTCGAATTCCTCGGCCTGATGGCCGTCTTCTCGATCTTCCTCGTCGTGTCGGGCGCCGATTTCGCCGCCATCATGACCGGCCTCGGCATGGGCTGGTTTGCCGGCGTCTCCAAATTCTTCACGGTCAAGACGATCCGTGACCGCTTCATTGCCAGTGGCAAATGGTTCAACCGCATCACCGGAGCGGCACTCGTCGCCTTCGGCTTCCGCCTCGCGCTGTCGCGCGCCGCCGACTAATTGAAAAATCCAAAGGGAAAGAAGCAATGTCTTATGATGTGATCATTATCGGAACCGGTCCGGGTGGCTATGTCTGCGCCGTCAAGGCAGCCCAACTCGGCCTCAAGGTCGCCGTTGTCGAAAAGCGCGCCACCTATGGCGGCACCTGCCTGAACGTCGGCTGCATCCCGTCGAAGGCGCTGCTGCATGCCTCCGAAATGTTCCATCAGGCCGGCCACGGCATGAGCGCGCTCGGCATCGACATCCCGGCGCCGACGCTCAACCTTGGCAATATGATGGCGCACAAGGATGCGACGGTGAAGGCGAATGTCGACGGCGTCGCCTTCCTCTTCAAGAAGAACAAGATCGATGCCTTCCAGGGCACCGGCAAGATCGTCTCGGCCGGCAAAGTTGCCGTCACCACCGAGGACGGCCAGGTGCAGGAGATCGAAGGCAAGAACATCGTCATCGCCACCGGTTCGGATGTCGCCGGCATTCCCGGCGTGCAGGTCGAGATCGATGAAAGGACCATCATCTCGTCCACCGGCGGCATCGCGCTGGACAAGGTGCCGGAAACGCTGATCGTCGTCGGCGGCGGCGTCATCGGCCTCGAACTCGGTTCGGTCTGGTCGCGCCTCGGCGCCAAGGTCACCGTCGTGGAATATCTCGACACCATCCTCGGCGGCATGGACGGCGAAGTCTCCAAACAGTTCCAGCGCATGCTTGCCAAGCAGGGCAGCGATTTCCATCTCGGCGCCAAGGTCACCGGCATCGAAAAGGGTGAGAAGGGCGCCAAGGTCACCTTCGAGCCGGTCAAGGGCGGCGACGCCGTGACGCTCGACGCCGACGTCGCGCTGATCGCCACCGGCCGCAAGCCTTATACGGCAGGTCTCGGCCTCGAAGAGGCCGGTGTTGCGCTCGACAATCGCGGCCGTGTCGAGATCGACGGTCACTTCAAGACCAATGTCGCCGGCATCTATGCGATCGGCGATGTGGTCAAGGGCCCGATGCTGGCGCACAAGGCGGAAGACGAGGGTGTGGCGCTGGCCGAAATCCTCGCCGGACAGCATGGCCATGTGAATTACGATGTGATTCCGAGTGTCGTCTATACGCAGCCCGAGATCGCCTCGGTCGGCAAGACCGAGGAAGAGCTGAAGGCGGCGGGTATCGCCTACAAGGTCGGCAAGTTCCCGTTCACGGCGAACGGCCGCGCCCGCGCGATGCTGGCGACCGACGGCTTCGTCAAGATCCTCGCCGACAAGGACACTGACCGCGTGCTCGGCGGCCATATCGTCGGTTTCGGCGCCGGCGAGATGATCCACGAGATTGCCGTGCTGATGGAGTTCGGCGGTTCGTCGGAAGATCTCGGCCGCAGCTGCCACGCGCATCCGACGATGTCGGAAGCGGTCAAGGAAGCTGCGCTCGCGACCTTCTTCAAGCCGATCCACATGTAATCTTACATCTTCGTAATGAAGCGTTCAGCCGCTTGCCGCGAGGCAGGCGGCTGTTTTAATTTTGGCGCATCGCAGACATCGGCATGTAACGAAGGTTAGAAAATGCAAAAGCCGTCCGACAAGGGTTACAGCCTTACCCAGCGCTTGCTTCATTGGACGGTGGCGCTTTTGATCTTCTTCAATCTGCTGTTTCCTGACGGCATGAACATCTGGCATCGGCTCATGCGCAGAGGCGAGGTGCCGACGCCGGAGCAGATTGCGTCGGCCAACATCCATGCCTACGTCGGCATCGCCATCCTGCTGCTCGCTGCCGTCAGGCTCGGACTGCGCTTCGTCAACGGCGTGCCGGCCGAGGCGGCGGAGGAGCCGGCGATCTTCCGTCTTGCGGCGAAGCTTGCGCAAGCCGGTCTCTACATCCTCATCTTCGCCATGCCGCTTACGGGCATCGCCGGCTATTATTTTGGCGTCAATCCCGCGGGGTCGTTGCACGCGGATATCCTGAAGATCATTCTCTGGGCGCTGATTGCGGCCCATGTCGCGGGCGCGCTCGCCCATCAGTTCTATTGGAAAAGCAATGTGCTGCGCCGCATGACGCTCGGCTGAGCGCCATCTGACGTATAAAAACTGAGGTTGTCAGTCTCGAGGAGCTGCCATTGCGGCTGATTATTCCGGGGGCATGCTTCAGTTTACGGCCGTCACCGTAAAACCCTGCTTGCGCAGCAGTTCGATGACGCCGCCCTGGCCGGGCAGGTGCAGGGCACCGACGGCCATGAAAACATTGCCGCCGTCGAGAATGGGAGCGGCGCGCTCGGCCATCACCTTGTTGCGATCGAGGATGACGCGCTGTTCGAAGGCGGCGTAGTCACCGGCCTGGTCTTCATTCGTCGGCGTCACCGTCTTCAGCATCGGCATGGTCATGCCGATATCGCCGGAGAGGTAGAGATCGGTCATCGTTTCGACGACGTCGCTCATCTTGTCGCCGAGTTCCAGCGTCTCGATCAGCGACTTCATATGGAATTCCACCGGCAGGTCGGCCATGGCCTGGATCTGTTCGGCAAGGGTCTCCAGCCCCTTGACCTGCTTGCCCTGAGCAACGGCGTCGGTGGCGATCTTCTGGTCGAGGAACTGCACGCCTCTGGCCTTGCGGGCGAGTTCGCAGGCCGGAAGGGCGACGGCGCTGGAGATCATCCATGGCCGCATGCGGGAGACGGCGCTGAGCGGGATTCCGCGCTGCTTGAGGCCGGCTTCCAGGCGCTTGTAGTCCTCGACAGAGAGCAGCTTATCGATCGTCGTGCCGTCGGTGAACATTGTCAGTTCCGGCCGTGCGAGCAGGGCGGCCGTCGCCTTGCGCTCATCGAGGATCTCGTCGGATTCGATGATGATCGTATTGGCTGCGTCGTGGGCGGCCTGGGCGCGCGGCGGCAGGGCAAGCACACGGGGATCGGTCACATGCATGCTGCCGAGCAGCCATGAAGGGGCAAGTCCAGGCTTCTCGATCTTCCAGAAGATGCCCTTGCCGTTCGGCGTTGCCTCGGCTTCCTTGACCGCCTCGGCGTATCGCGCGGGGTCGCTCTGCTGTAAGTCGACCATTAGATTGCGGCCGGTGCAGGCTGTGTCTTCGGCCGCCGCCGGCCTTGCGGCGAGGAGGGCGACAAACAGAGCCGCAACAAGCAGCACGTGGAAGGCTGCAATCAGCCAGAGCAGCAGATTGCCGGGTGCTGCGAGGAAAAAAGCCCGGCGGCTGATTGAAGTCGTCATCCTGGTATTCCCCACATGCCCTATCGCTTCTGCTCTACGCTCGGCTTGCGCATAATCCTTTAAGAGAATGCGTTAACGAAAACTTAGCGCATCGCTTCAGGCGGATTCATGGGCGCTGAGCTTGTCGACAAAAGGAGATGCCGTCGTCACAAGCGCTGCGCATTTTGGACGAGATGCGTCAAGCGCGCGGATGGGCTCGATCATACACCTCAAGCAGCCGCGATGCATCGACGCCGGTATAAACCTGCGTTGTCGAAAGGCTGGCGTGGCCGAGCAGTTCCTGGATGGTGCGCAGATCGCCACCGCCGGCAAGCAGATGGGTGGCGAAGGAGTGGCGGAGTGCATGCGGCGTCGCCGTCTCCGGCAGGCCGAAGGCGCCGCGCAGCTTCTGCATGGCCCGCTGGATGATCGCCGCCTGCAGCTTGCCGCCGCGGGCGCCGCGAAACAGCGGCTCACCGCTTTCGAGATCATATGGGCAGAGCGCGCGATATTTCTCGACGGCGTCGAACACTACGGGCAGCAGCGGCACCAGCCGTGTCTTGTTGCCTTTGCCGGTGATGCGCAGCGTCGTCGCGCCCTTCGGCAGGTCGGCGGGAACGAGACCCAGCGCTTCGGAAATGCGCAGGCCACAGCCGTAGAGCAGGGTCATAACAGCCGCATCGCGCGCGGCAATCCAGGGTTCATCATGCAGCTGGGCTCCATCGCTGACGATGGTGATCGCCTGCGTGTCCGACAGCGGTTTGGGCAGCGACTTCGGCTGTTTCGGCGAACGGATCGCACCGGCGCCGGCGGCATTGACCAGGCCCTTCTTTTCCAGGTGACGCAACAGCGAACGAAGGCCGGCGAGATTGCGGCCGAGCGAACGGGCGCCGGAGCCTTGCCTGCGCCGAGCAGCCAGGAAGGCGCGGAAATCGGCGGGGCGCAATTCCCTGATATCGCCGAGCGTTGCCGGGCCGGCGAGATGACCTGTCAGGAAGGTCAGAAACTGGCGGGTGTCGCGCTCATAAGCATCGAGCGTATGCTCGGAAAGACGGCGTTCACGAGCGAGGTTTTCGAGCCACGCAGCGCGTTCCGCCATCAGGCGCGGGTCGGCGATTACAAGCAGTTCATTCACATTGCTGGCCTTGAATTTGCCTTCAAGTCCGCCAATTTGAAGCAGGAACGGTTATGGAATTGCTAATGCCGGCCAAGCCTTTGTCATCCTTCGATCATATTGTACTGCGATAGCTTACAGCCCATAGACAGGATCTTTCATGGCACGGCGCGATTCCATGACGGCTTTCGGACAACTCGCGGAAGCGATCGCTCTCGTTTCACAAGGAAAGCCCGGTCACATCGTCGACACGCTGATTGCCGAACGCGGCCAGAGGATCGTGAAACATCCGCTCTGGCCGGTCATGCGACCGTTCCTCTACACGCTTCTGCGCTATAACAAGGCGATCGAATTCGCCAATGCGGTTGCCAAGATGCCGGGGTTCCAGTCGTTCGAATATCTGAGCGACGTGCTGAAGCTCGACATCGGCGTCGCCAACGGCGAACGCATTCCTGATAGCGGCGGCTTCATCCTCGTCAGCAATCACCCCACGGGCATTGCCGACGGCGTTGCCGTATTCGACCTCCTGAAAACGCGCCGGCCTGATATGATGTTCTTTGCCAATCGCGATGCGATCCGCGTCAACCCGCGTTTCGCCGAGATGGTCATCCCCGTCGAATGGCGGGAGGAGCACAAGAGCAAGCTCAAGGCGCGCGAGACGCTGCAATTGACGAACCACGCTGTGCGGGAAGGCAAGGCGACGGTGCTCTTTCCATCGGGCCGCATCGCCTATTGGGCCAATGGCCGGCTCAACGAACGCCCATGGAAAACGTCGGCGGTCGGGCTGGCGCGCAAATACAATTTGCCGATCCTCCCCGTCCACATGACGGCGCGCAATTCCGGTCTTTTTTATTGGCTGGCGAAGTGGTCGACGGAGCTTCGCGACATGACGGTTTTCCACGAACTCTTGAACAAGCGCGGCGACCGCTTCGATTTCGTGATCGGCAATCTCATTCCCGCCGAACATCTTGACGGCGATGTCAACGAGGTGACGAAGGCGCTGGAGAAACATACGGTCCACGACATGGCCCGCGATGGGGACGCGACATTCGTGCCGGTCGGCGGGCCGGCTGCGGCGATGCCGCGCGAGATGTCGGTTCTGGCCGTTTAGAGCCGTGACGATCGATATTCGTATCTTCCATGATGGGTTGCCGGAGGCGATGGTGGGACTTGCGCACGAAGCCCGACAGGAGGGCCATCTCCATATCGGCCGGCTTATCGATGAGTGGGCAGCTGGCGACATCCGCTTCGCGCGTGACGGCGAAAGGCTGCTCGGCGCCTTTGCGGACGAAGCACTCGTTGGTGTCGGTGGCATGACCATCGAACCCGCCCTGCCGGAAACGCTGCGGATGCGGCGTTTCTACGTTCGCCCCGCTATGCGCAGTCGCGGCGTCGGGCGGATGCTTGCGCTCACCCTTCTGGATCACGCGCGGCGCTTCTGCCGTTGTGTCACCGTGCATGCGGGAAACGACGGTGCGGCGAAATTTTGGGAGTCGCTTGAATTTCGTCCCCGTCACCAGGATGGTTATACCCATGTTCTCGATCTGCGCGGTTGAGGCGAGATCGCACACCATCATGCGCCGATCTCCTTGAGGCGGACCGCCTGGCGGGCCAAAAGCCGCTCGACATCGGCAATGTCGAGCGCCGACAGCCTGGCGCCCGGCTTGCGCAGGGCGGCGGACTTGATGACGCCGCGCTTGGCAAGCACGTATTTGCGGCAGGCAAGACCGATGCCCTGCTGCTGTTCATAGCGGGCGAGCGGCAGATAGGCGTCGAAGATTTCGTGGGCGCGCTCGGGATTGCCGGCGCTATAGGCTTCGACCACGCCGACCATCATCTCGGGATAACAGAAGCCGGTCATGGCGCCATCGGCGCCGCGACCCATCTCCTCCGGCAGGAAAAGCCCGCCATTGCCGCAGAGGATGGAGATGCGTCGCATGCCGCCCTTGTCGCCGGCTGCGCGAAGCGCGGTGATTTTCGACAGGCCCGGCCAATCCTCATGTTTGAGCATGACGCAATTGGGCACTTCTCTGACAATGCGCTCGATGACCGCGGGTGCGATCGTCACGTTGGTGGTAAGCGGATAGTCCTGCAGCACGAAAGGCGTATCACCCAGGGTATCACCAACCGACTGGTAAAAGGCGAAGACCTGATCGTCGGTCCTGATGGTCCAAGGCGGCGCAACCATGACGCCGGCGGCACCTTCGCCCATGACGGCCTCGGCGAGCTCGCGCATCGGAGCAAGCCCGGGTGCCGACACGCCGACGACCACCGGAAGGCGCCCGTCGAGGCGCTTCAGTACACGCTCGACCACGATCCGTGATTCCTCGGAGGTCAGCTTCGGGGCCTCGCCGAGCTGGCCGAGCACCGTCAGGCCGGTGACGCCGGCGCCTTCATAGAAATCGACCATCCTGTCGATGCTTTCGAGATCGAGCGCGCCCTCGTCGGCGAAGGGAGTTACCGCGATAACGTAGACGCCTTTGGCATCCTCGGTCAGTCTGGCCATTCATGCTCTCCGATTCAGCTGTCGAACAAATCCTCCGGTCATCTAGGCGGCCAATTGCTTGACCCGCAACCTTTTCGTCAAAGCTCGGTCCATCGTGGCGAGTCTTCGTTATCCAATTCTCACCAAACGAGCCATCTCGTCTTTGCGGTTTCAATTCTATCGATTTGCGGGCATGGTCTCGCGCGATGAGCATAGATTCGTCCGATCTCTTTGGCTCGCTTTTCGAAGCACCGCCCGCGAACCGAACGGTTCCGGTGCTGGTGCCGATGCCGGCGCCGAAACCCTATTCCTACTCGGTGCCGGAGGGCATGGCGGTCGAGCCCGGCTCTGTCGTGCAGGTGCCGCTCGGGCCGCGGCAGGTGATCGGTGTCGTCTGGGACGGCGGCGAAGATGGCATCGATCCGAAGAAGCTTCGGCCGATCAGCCATGTCTTCGATTGCCCGCCGCTTTCCAAGGAGATGCGGGATTTCATCGATTGGGTGGCGAGCTACACGCTCTCCCCGCCCGGCCTCGTCGCGCGCATGGCGCTCAGGGCGCCGAACGCCTTCGAGCCGGAGCCGATGGTGGAGGGGCTAAAATTCGTCGGCGGCGAACCCGAGCGGATGACACCGGCACGTGCGCGCGTGCTCGCGGCCGCTTCCGACGGCCTCTCCTGGACGCGCAGCGGTCTGGCGCACGCGGCCGGCGTTTCGACGAGCGTCGTCGATGGGCTGATCACGCTCGGCATTTTCGAAACGGTGTTCCTGCCGCCGCCGCCTGTTGTGGCGATGCCGGATCCCGATTTTGCCGCCGCGCGCCTCGAAGGGCCGCAGAAAGAGGCGGCCGCCGAAATCGTCTCCGACGTCCGCAGGGGCGAATTTTCAGTGTCGCTGATCGACGGGGTGACCGGCTCCGGCAAAACGGAGGTCTATTTCGAGGCGATCGCCGAGACGCTGAAACGTGGCAAGCAGGTGCTGATTCTGCTGCCGGAGATCGCGCTGACGGCCAGTTTTCTCGGGCGTTTTCAGGATCGCTTCGGGGCAAAGCCCGCCGAATGGCATTCCGATCTCGCCCCACGCATGCGTGAAAAGGTCTGGCGCCAGGCGGTGACCGGCGAGGTACGGGTCGTCGCCGGCGCCCGCTCGGCGCTCTTCCTGCCTTTCGAGGACCTCGGCCTCATCATCGTCGACGAGGAGCATGATCCGGCCTACAAGCAGGAGGATCGCGTCTTCTATAATGCTCGCGACATGGCCGTCGTGCGCGGCCGCATCGGCGATTTTCCCGTCATCCTGGTCTCTGCGACACCGTCGGTCGAAAGCCAGGTTAACGGGCAGGGCGGCCGCTACAGCACCGTTCACCTGCCCACGCGTTTCGGCGACGCGGCGCTGCCGGACCTGCATCTCATCGATATGCGCAGGCACGCGCCGGAGCGGGGTGGCTTCCTGTCGCCGGTGCTGATCCGGGCGATCGGCAAGACCGTGGAGAGGCGCCAGCAGGCGCTGCTCTTTCTCAATCGGCGCGGTTATGCGCCGCTGACGCTCTGCCGGGTCTGCGGTCACCGCTTCCAATGCCCGCAATGTTCCAGCTGGCTGGTCGAGCATCGCTTCCGCAAGCAGCTGCAGTGCCATCAATGCGGCCATGCCGAGCGCACGCCGGAAGCATGCCCGGAGTGCGGCACGCTCGACCATCTGGTCGCCTGCGGGCCAGGCGTCGAGCGCATCGCCGAAGAGGTGGAGCGGCATTTCCCCGAGGCGCGGACGATCGTTCTCTCCTCGGACATGATGGGCGGGGTGAAGCGGCTGCGGCTGGAGCTTGATGCAATCGCCAAGGGTGAGGCCGATATCGTCATCGGCACACAGCTCGTCGCCAAGGGGCATAATTTTCCGCTGATGACGCTGGTCGGTATCGTCGATGCCGACCTCGGCCTTGCCAATGGCGATCCGCGTGCGGCCGAGCGCACCTTTCAGCTTCTGTCGCAGGTGACGGGGCGCGCCGGGCGCACCGGCCTCAAGAGCCACGGGCTGCTGCAGACCTACCAGCCGCAGCATCCGGTCATGCAGGCCATCGTTTCCGGCGATTCGGATGCCTTTTATGAACGCGAAATTACCGAGCGCGAACGCGCGGCATTGCCGCCCTTCGGTCGGCTCGCCTCGATCATCGTTTCGGCCGAAACGCGCCATGACGCGGAGAACCATGCGCGCGGCATGCGCAACGCAGCCCCCCAGGTCTCCGGCATCTCAGTGCTCGGCCCGGCGGAAGCGCCGCTTGCGCTGGTGCGCGGCCGCCACCGCTTTCGCCTCTTGGTCCAGGGACGGCGCAACTCCGACATGCAGGGGTTTCTGCGGGCGATGCTGTCGCAGTCACCGAAGGAGCGCGGATCAATACAGGTTCAGCTCGACATCGATCCGCAGAGTTTTCTCTAATGCGCCATTTCCTCCTTTTCCGGCTCATGCCATAAAACACCGATTCTTTCCGGGTGATTTGAGGCTGATGCATGGAATTCTATTTTCCAACCGAACTCGGCGAGCAGCTCGCCTTCTGCTCTGCCGCTTTCACGGCGCTGGCCGGCTTCATCATGATGTTTGCGCCGGGCCATGCTTTCCGTCTTCTCGGCTTGCAGGCGCAGGAGGGGCGGTCTGAAGGATATGGCGAGGGACGCTCGATGGGCGGTTTCTATCTCGGCTTCGGCCTCGCGGCGATCATGCTTGCCCAGACAACGATCTACATGGCATTCGGCGCCTCCTTTGCGATGGCTGCCTTTGCGCGGCTCATCTCGATCTTGTCCGATAAGGGGAGCAATCTGGTCAACTATTTACTTCTGGTTGTGCAAGTCGCGCTGGCTGCGCTGCCGCTGCTCTATGTTTTCGGCTTCGTTCAAACGTGAATTTCACCGCCGGCGGGCCGCCTTTGCGGCCTGTCCGCAAGCCTTTGCGCAATTTTGCGAACAGAAATTCATGCGAAAGGCGTATTCGGACGTTACGCGTGTTGCGAGTCCGAACATCCTATGTTAGACGGACCCCGAATTTCGGAAGAAGCAAGAGGCTTCTCTTGTGATTTCTGGGGGAAATCAAAACGAATTCAAGATCATAGGTTCGGCGCCCGCCGAGAGCCGGATTTTGGATTGAAATCAGGGAAATTTGTGCCAGTGGCAGACACATCCCAGCTTACTTCTGGTGTTGCCGAGCGCTATGCCTCGTCGCTTTTCGAGTTGGCGCTCGAACAGGGCGCCGTCGACAGCGTAACCGCCGATCTCGACCGTTTCCAGGCGATGCTGGATGAAAGCGCCGAATTGAAGCGCTTCGTCGCGAGCCCGGTTTTCTCCGCCGAGGATCAGCTGAAGGCGATCGTCGCCATCAGCGAGAGGGCCGGCATCAGCGGCTTCTTCGCCAATTTCCTGAAGGTCGTGGCGCGCAACCGCCGCCTGTTTGCCCTGCCGGGCATGATCAAGGCCTTCCGCGTCATCGCCGCGAATCACCGCGGTGAAATCTCCGCCGAGGTCACCTCGGCCCATGCTCTGACCGCAGAGCAGGAAAATGAATTGAAGGCGGCGCTGAAGGGCGTCACCGGCAAAGACGTGGCGATTGCCGTCACGGTTGATCCGTCAATTCTTGGTGGTCTGATCGTCAAGGTCGGGTCCCGTCAGATTGATACGTCTCTTCGTACCAAACTCTCTACCCTTAAGCTTGCATTGAAAGAGGTCGGCTGATGGATATCCGCGCCGCGGAAATTTCCGCAATTCTCAAAGACCAGATCAAAAATTTCGGCAAAGAGGCGGAAGTCTCGGAAGTCGGCCAGGTTCTCTCCGTCGGTGACGGTATTGCTCGCGTTTACGGCCTGGACAACGTCCAGGCCGGTGAAATGGTCGAGTTCCCGGGCGGCATCCGCGGCATGGCTCTGAACCTTGAATCCGACAACGTCGGTGTCGTTATTTTCGGCTCCGACCGTGACATCAAGGAAGGCGACACCGTCAAGCGGACCGGCGCCATCGTCGACGTTCCGGTCGGTCCGGAACTGCTCGGCCGCGTCGTCGACGCGCTCGGCAACCCGATCGACGGCAAGGGCCCGATCAATGCGACCCGCCGTTCGCGCGTCGACGTCAAGGCTCCCGGCATTATTCCGCGCAAGTCGGTTCATGAGCCGATGTCGACCGGCCTCAAGGCCATCGACGCCCTCATCCCGGTCGGCCGCGGCCAGCGCGAGCTCGTCATCGGCGACCGCCAGACCGGCAAGACCGCCATCCTTCTCGATGCCTTCCTCAACCAGAAGGCCATTCACGACAACGGTCCGGAAGGCGAGAAGCTTTACTGCGTCTACGTCGCCGTCGGCCAGAAGCGCTCCACCGTTGCCCAGTTCGTCAAGGTTCTCGAAGAGCGCGGCGCACTAAAGTATTCCATCATCATTGCCGCGACGGCATCCGACCCGGCGCCGATGCAGTTCCTCGCTCCATTTGCCGGCTGCGCCATGGGCGAATATTTCCGCGACAACGGCATGCACGCGCTGATCGGTTACGACGACCTGTCGAAGCAGGCCGTATCCTATCGCCAGATGTCGCTGCTGCTGCGCCGTCCGCCGGGCCGCGAAGCCTATCCGGGCGACGTTTTCTACCTGCATTCGCGCCTGCTCGAGCGCGCTGCGAAGATGAACGACGACAAGGGCGCCGGTTCGCTGACCGCCCTGCCGGTCATCGAAACGCAGGGCAACGACGTGTCGGCCTTCATTCCGACCAACGTGATCTCGATCACCGACGGCCAGATCTTCCTCGAAACCGACCTGTTCTATCAGGGTATCCGTCCGGCCGTTAACGTCGGTCTCTCGGTTTCCCGCGTCGGCTCGTCGGCACAGATCAAGGCGATGAAGCAGGTCGCCGGCTCGATCAAGGGCGAGCTTGCCCAGTATCGTGAAATGGCCGCCTTCGCCCAGTTCGGTTCGGACCTCGACGCTGCAACGCAGCGCCTCTTGAACCGCGGCGCACGCCTGACCGAACTCCTGAAGCAGCCGCAGTTCTCGCCGCTGAAGACGGAAGAGCAGGTCGCCGTGATCTTCGCCGGCGTCAACGGCTACCTCGACAAGCTGCCGGTCGCTCAGGTCGGCAAGTTCGAACAGGGCCTGTTGTCCTATCTGCGTTCGGAAGGCTCCGCCATCCTCGATGCGATCCGCACCGAAAAGGCTATCAGCGATGACACGAAGGGCAAGCTCGTTGCTGCTCTCGACAGCTTCGCCAAGTCTTTCCAGTAATCGGGCCCTAAGTTAGGACGGATCACGGATGCCTTCACTCAAGGATCTGAAAAACCGGATCGCCTCCGTCAAGGCGACGCAGAAGATCACCAAGGCGATGAAAATGGTCGCCGCGGCGAAGCTTCGGCGTGCGCAGGAGGCGGCCGAGGCCGCCCGGCCTTATTCGCAACGCATGGGTGCGGTTCTGGCGAACATCGCCAAGGCCGTCACCGATGCGGATGGCGCGCCGGCGCTGATGACCGGCAGCGGCCAGGACAAGGTCCATCTTCTGGTGGTCTGCACGGCCGAACGCGGTCTCTGCGGCGGCTTCAATTCGCAGATTGCCCGCTTTGCGCGTGACCATGTCCGCAAGCTGCTGGCCGAGGGCAAGACGGTGAAGATCTTCACCGTCGGCAAGAAGGGTTACGACATCCTTCGCCGCGAATTTGCGCCGCTGATCATCGAGCGCAAGGAACTGCGCGAAGTCAAGAAGATCGGTTTCGAAAACGCCGACCAGATCGGCAAGCGCATCATCGAGATGTTTGCCGCCGGTGAGTTCGACGTCTGCACGCTGTTCTACTCCGAGTTCAAGTCGGTGATCAGCCAGGTTCCGACCGCGCAGCAGCTGATCCCGGCCAAGGCTCCGGAAGCCGTCGCCGAAGATGCCGCCCATGCCGGCGCCGTCTACGAATACGAGCCGGATCCGGCGTCGATCCTCGGCGATCTGATCCCGCGCAACATCTCCGTCCAAATCTTCCGCGCGCTCCTAGAGAACGTCGCAGGCGAGATGGGCGCCAAAATGAGCGCCATGGACAATGCGACGCGCAATGCCGGTGAGATGATCAACAAGCTGACGCTGAGCTACAACCGTCAGCGTCAGGCTCAGATCACCAAGGAACTGATTGAAATCATTTCGGGCGCGGAAGCGCTCTGAGTTAGGAAAAGAGGGTAAGAAAATGGCTGAGGCAGCTACCCGCTCTGTCGGCAAAGTCACCCAGGTTATCGGCGCCGTCGTCGACGTTGCTTTCGAAGGCGAACTGCCGGCGATCTTGAACGCGCTTGAAACCGACAACAACGGCAATCGCCTGGTTCTCGAAGTCGCTCAGCATCTGGGCGAAAACGAAGTCCGCACGATCGCGATGGACTCGAGCGAAGGTCTCGTTCGCGGCCAGCAGGTCATCGATACCGGCGCTCCGATCTCGGTTCCGGTCGGCGATGAAACGCTCGGCCGTATCATGAACGTCATCGGCGAGCCGGTCGACGAAGCAGGCCCGCTGAACACCGCTCACAAGCGCGCCATCCACCAGGACGCTCCTGCCTATGTCGAGCAGTCCACGGAAGCGCAGATCCTCGTCACCGGCATCAAGGTCGTCGACCTTCTCGCTCCTTATGCAAAGGGCGGCAAGATCGGCCTGTTCGGCGGCGCCGGCGTCGGCAAGACCGTTCTCATCATGGAACTGATCAACAACGTCGCCAAGGCGCATGGTGGCTACTCGGTTTTCGCAGGCGTGGGTGAACGTACCCGCGAAGGCAACGACCTTTATCACGAAATGATCGAATCGGGCGTCAACAAGCATGGCGGCGGCGAAGGCTCCAAGGCTGCGCTCGTTTACGGCCAGATGAACGAACCGCCGGGCGCCCGCGCTCGCGTGGCTCTGACCGGCCTGACCGTCGCAGAACATTTCCGCGACCAGGGCCAGGACGTTCTGTTCTTCGTCGACAACATCTTCCGCTTCACGCAGGCTGGTTCCGAAGTGTCGGCTCTGCTCGGCCGTATTCCTTCGGCCGTGGGTTATCAGCCGACCCTCGCAACAGACATGGGCCAGATGCAGGAGCGCATCACCACGACGACGACCGGCTCGATCACCTCGGTCCAGGCCATTTACGTTCCGGCCGACGACTTGACCGACCCGGCGCCGGCAACCTCGTTCGCCCACTTGGACGCAACGACCGTTCTGTCGCGCTCGATCGCCGAAAAGGGCATCTATCCGGCCGTCGACCCGCTCGACTCCACCTCGCGCATGCTCGACCCGATGGTCGTCGGCGAAGAGCACTACGAAGTGGCCCGTAAGGTTCAGTCGACGCTGCAGCGCTACAAGGCCCTGCAGGACATCATCGCCATCCTCGGCATGGACGAACTGTCGGAAGAAGACAAGCTCGCCGTCGCCCGCGCCCGCAAGATCGAGCGCTTCCTGTCGCAGCCGTTCTTCGTCGCAGAAGTCTTCACCGGTTCGCCGGGCAAGCTGGTTGCCCTCGAAGACACGATCAAGGGCTTCAAGGGTCTCGTCAACGGCGAATACGACAATCTGCCTGAAGCCGCGTTCTATATGGTCGGTTCGATGGACGAAGCTATCGAGAAGGCCAAGAAGCTCGCTGCCGCTTGATGAGCGACGCTCAGGACGAGATATTCTGCTGCGACTCCCTCAAAGGAGTCGTGGCAGAACTTCCGGAACCGGCCGCGCCAACTGTCTATCGTGCCGATAACGGCGTGCTGATGATGGTTGTCGGACTGGTTCAGACCCAGGAGGGCCTCGGATATCTCGACCAGGCGATACTGCACTGCCCGTTCTGCGGGACAAATTTGCAAGATGCAAAAGCCATAGCCGAGAAGGTAAGTCACTGATGGCTGACAATTTCAACTTTGAGCTCGTTTCGCCGGAGCGTCTACTGCTGTCGGAGATGGTGACGGAGGTTGTCGTTCCCGCGACCGAGGGCGAGATGACCGTCATGGCGAACCACGCGCCGACAATGACGACGATCAAGCCGGGAGTGGTGAGCGTGCGTTCGGCTTCCGGCAAGAAGCAGGACTATGTGGTGTTCGGCGGTTTTGCCGATATTCTGCCGACGGGCTGCACGCTGCTGGCCGAATCGGCCGTTCCGGTCGAGGAACTCCATAAGGACGAACTGACCCGCCGCATCGAGGCTGCCCGCAAGGAGCTCGAACATGCCGAGCTGCATGAGCACAAGTCGAGGCTCGAGCACTTCATCATGGAACTGACGCATCTTCGCGGCATCGTCCAGGATTGATCATACCGACAGCATCAATGAAAGGCGGCCTCGAAGGCCGCTTTTTTGTTTTGCGGTCCTTCGAGCGAAGGTCGAAGCGCCATCATCGAAGAGCTTGAAAGAAAGAGTGGGCGTTCAAAGCCGCTTTTGCCCGGCCTATAACGGAGAGGCCACACTTGCAGCGCCGTCCGCCCCCAAGGCGCGCAAAAAGGCGCTGCGGCTCTTAATAAACCCATAGTGTTTTCTGATTCGGGTCGATGTGCTGAAGCACGTCGCGGTCTTTCAGATCTCGCCTCTCGCGCTTTAGCGCTTTGTTTTGCGCATACCGTTTTCGTGGCCGCATATCTTTGCGCGCCATGCTTTGAACCGGGTAGACTCTCACTAGAAGCCGGTGCCGCCGCGCAGCTCGATGACCAGCGTCTTGAACAGAATTTTCAGGTCGAGCCGCAGGCTGAAATTCCTGACATAATAGATATCGCAGGCGATGCGGGCCCGGGCTTGCAACGGGCGCGCCGTCGGTCCGCGCCAGCCGCGTGTCTGCGCGAGGCCGGTGATGCCGGGGCGCATGATGTGGCGATGGTGGTAGTTCGGCACCAATTCTTCGTAGAGCCTGCCGGCCGCGCGCATGTTGATGGCATGACAGCGCGGACCGACCAGGGACATGTCGCCCCTGAGGACGTTTAGAAGCTGCGGCAGCTCATCAATGTTGGTCCTGCGGAGCAGAGCGCCGATGCCGGTCACCCGCCTGTCGCCCTTGACGGTTTGCTGGATGCCGCTGGGATCGCAAGCGTCGGTGTGCATCGAGCGGAACTTGAAGACGGTGATCTTCCGGCCGTTCAGGCCCCAACGGATCTGGCGGAAGAATACGGGGCCGCCATCGTCGAGTTTGATGAAAAGAGCGATTGCCAGGAAAAGCGGCGCCAGCACGAGGAGAGCGCTGGCCGAGATGACGATGTCGATCAGCCGCTTTACGGCCAATCGCAGAGCCGCCTTCCCTGCGACACCGGAAAAGCTGTCCGGCTGGCGAATGTTGGAGTTCGCTACAACCAGGGTCCGGATTTTGTTCTGACGCTGAGACGAATCGAAGCGTGAACTTATCTTCGAAGTAAAAGCATTCATTACTCAAAGCCCAGAAGTTTAGATGCGATACTGAACAGCGGGGAGACAGATACATGCTTACGTATGGTTTGTCATCGTTATAAATAAGAAATCGGTAAGCATAAAGACGCCAAATATGGGAGTATTTCGCGTTAACCCTAATGCCTCTAGTTGAGTGGTATTCGAAATTATACTTTTAAAGGAGTAGCCCGATCAGGCGGCGCGATGTCAGGCGGCTACCCAAGTCGATTGCCGGTCGTTCCAACAGATAATAACTGAGGCTTGCCACCAGAAAAACCAGCGCCGCCGTCAGTGTGCAGGATTGCAGCCAGCCGGTGACCACATTCTCCGAGGCGGCCCCGAACGAGCCGGGGGCGAGTCTCTGGATCAATGTCAGGATGATCTCCTGCCAGATGTAAATGCCGAAGGAGATCTTGGCGACGTAGCGGATAGGAGCGTTATCAAGCAGCCTGCCCAGACCCTGCGAATGGCTAAGTGAAATGAGCGCTGTTGCGACGGCCAGTGGGAAGACCGGAAATCCATAAGGGATGTCAAGCCAGCCGTAACCTTCGGCCGAGCCACCGGGCGATATGAGGAGGCGGTAACCGGCAATCGCAAGGGCCAGGAGTGCCGCGGCATCGAACCAGGGGGAGCGTCTTGCGGGCAACATCACTTCGATACCGGCGGCAAGCGCGCCGAGCGCGAAGACGGCAAAGAAGCCGATCGGATTATAGTTAGGCATCCATTCCTTCGCCCCGCCCTGCAGGCCATATGCCCAGCCACGCCCGATATCGTCGAGCGCAAAGAGCCTCAGGATCACCAGATGGGCAAGAAGGACGACGGCAACGACGCCGAGCCAGGCGGCGCGGGCGAAGAACGGACGTCGCCGCAGCAGCGGCAAGCGAAACAGCAGGAAAAAGCCGACCGGCAGGAGCACATAGCTGGTCATTTCGAAGGGAATGGACCAGAGCGGCCCATCGGCTTCGACGGGAAAAAACGTGCGCCAGTGCCACTGGCTCATGAACAGCAGTCCGCAGACGTAGCGGACGACGAGTTCCGGCGTCAGCGGCAGGGCAAGCAGCGTCAGGCTGAGGACGAAGCTGACGCTGGCGGCGAACCAGAACCCCGGAGCGATGCGTGCCAACCTGCGGATGGCGTAGTGCCCAAGGTTCGGCATGGCGCCGCCGGCGTCGAGAGCGTGCCAGAAGGGGCGGGCAAGCAGAAAGCCGCTAAGCACGAAAAAGATGGCGACGCCGAAATTGCCGAAGCGGAGGACGTTTGCCGTCGCCGCCATTTCATCCGGAACTCTGCGCATATCCAGCCGGAGCGCGAGATGATGAGCGAGCACCAACAAGCAGGCCATCGCGCGCAGAAAGTCTGCTCCGACGAGTCTGTCCTGTGCTCGCATGTCGTTCCCCGCCCTGCCCGATTCGGCTTAAACCGCCCCAGGCTCAAAGCATTGCCGCGGAAAGCCGCTTCGGCAAGGCCCGGGCCGGATCAGCCGAGGAACTCGTTGGTGTAATAGGTGGAAAAGTCCGGCTTCTCTTTGAGCGCGACGCCATTCGCATCCACCAGGATCTCGTTCTCGATCAGGAAGCCGCCGATGGCATCGGCCTTTGCCGGGTCAAGCGTGCCGATCACGCCGGCCTCGGATCTCAGGAAATGGCCTTCGATCAACGCTTTCTGAGATGCTTTTACCAGTTCCGCGTTCATCAGCGCGCCGTTACTTCCTGATATCAGCAGGTCGCAGGCTTCGTCGGGATGGTCGATGGAGTAGACATAGCCTTGACGTGTGGCCTGGATGAAGGCGCGCGCGTGTTCTCGACTGGCCGAGAGATAGGCGTCGCTGGAAACGATGACCGTCGTCTGCTCGTCGGGAATGCCGTAATCGGAATAATGGAAGCGGCTGATCTTCCGATTCTCCAGCTCGGCGGCGATGCCCTCCCAGGTGTAGATCTCCAGCGTGAAGTCAATCGAGCCATTGTCCAGTGCCTCATAGGCGGAGGTGCCGAGGGTGACGGTCTTGACGTCGCCCTTGCCGCCGTCATTGCGGATCATCGCCGAGACCAGCGCGCTTTCCCAGGTACCGCCGAAGCCGCCATACGTCTTGCCGTCGAGATCTCTGGGGCTCTTGATGTCGTCGCGCCCGCCCTTGAAGATCAGGCGTGCGGTTTCCGTCTGGACGACGCCGTAGACCATCTTCACGTCACCGCCGCCAGCCCGCTGCGTGAGGGCCTCGATCTCGCTGCTGATGCCGAAATCGGCGACCCCGTTCGACACCAGCGTGCCGGCACTGGTGTCGGTAAAGGGTAGAATTTCGACATCGAGGCCGGCGGCCGCATAGAAGCCCTTCGCCTTGGCGACATAGATGCCGATATGATTGGTGTTGGGCGTCCAGTCGAGCGCGATGCGAACCTTTGCGGGCGCCGGTTGGCCGAAGGCGGCGCGGCCGGCGAGGCTTGTTGCGATGGTGGCAAGGATCGTCTGGCGACGGGTGAGAAGCGGCATGGTGACCTCCTCAGGTCTTGAGAGCATGATGCCGAAAAGTGCGGTTTTCGGACGACATCAGGCTCTAACTCTTAAAATTGGAACAGGAGCCAGATTTCAGGCCGGTCGGCCTAAAATCATCCTGTTCTAGCGGATGAAGCAGGGTTTGCAGGATTTCAGTCTCGATTGCCTGAGCCGCGGGTGAACCGAGATCGGCGATGCTTCTCGGGCGGGGCAGGGGGACACGGAATTCGCGGATGACGCGGGCCGGGCGGGCAGACAGCACGTAGATCCGATCGGAGAGGAAAACGGCCTCGCGGACATCGTGCGTGATTAGCAGCGCCGTCCAGCGATGTTCGGTCCACATGCCTTGCAGCCACTCCTGGATCTGTGTGCGGGTCAGCGCATCGAGCGCGCCGAAGGGCTCGTCGAGCAGCAGCATGTCCTGCTTCTGGATGACGGTGCGCAGCAGTGCCGCACGCTGTCGCATGCCGCCGGAAAGAGAAGAGGGGTAGTGATGCTCGAAGCCGGCAAGGCCGAACCGCTCGAAGAGGGGTGCGACAGCGGCGCGGGCCGCCCGACGACTCATTCCCTTCACTTCCAGGCCGAGCGCGGCATTATCGATGATCGGGCGCCAGGGCATCAGCGCATCGCGTTGCGGCATGAAGGCAAAGGAATGCGGCGTCTGTTCCAGCGCTGCACCGTTGAAAAGCATGGCGCCGGAATCAGGCCGCAGCGCCTGTGTCAGCAGTCTCAGCACGGTCGATTTTCCGGAGCCGGATGGGCCGACGATCGAGACGAACTCGCCGTTTGCGACGGTGAGTGAAATGTCGCTCAGAATCTTCATGCCGTCGAAGGATTTCGAGATGTTGCGCAGCTCAAGCATCTGACCGGTCATCGGCGCCGCTCCTGGGATGGCTGCCAGGGCATGACGAAACGCTGGATAACCAGCGTCAGCGCGAAGAGGCAGAGCGTCAAGAGAGCGCTGACGATCACGGCGGCGAGCACGAGATCGGGACGGAAATTGTTCTTGGCGTTGAGGATATAGATGCCGAGGCCGCTTGCAGCGCCGGCATATTCGGCAAAGATCGCGCCGACGACGGCATAGGTGATCGAGATCCTGAGACCCGCGAAGAAAAAGGGCAAAGAGGAGGGAAGGCGCGCCAGGCGGAAAATGCGCCAGCGGCTCGCCTTCATCGAGTTCAGCAATTCGGCAATATCGCGGTCGGTCGCCTCGTAACCCTGAAGCAGCGCAACGAGCAGCGGGAAAAAGGTGACGAGGGCCACCAGCAATATCTTCGGCAAAAGGCCGAAACCGAACCAGAGAACGACGAGGGGTGCGATCGCCACCAGCGGCAAAGTTTGACTGGCAATGAAGATCGGCAGCAGTGCCCGGCGCATGAAGGGCATGAAATCCATCAGGATCGAAGAGGCGAAGGCGAAGGCGAGCGACAGAGCGAAACCGCCGAGTGTGGCGCCGAGCGTCGGCCAGGTGTTTGACATCAGCCCCTCTCGGTTCAGCCAACCCTGGACAAGGATACGCGAAGGCGCCGGCAGAATGGACGGTTTGATGCCGGAAAGATCGACATAGAGTTCCCATGCCGCCAGAAAGGCAAAGCCTGCGAGCAAGGCGGGCATTGCCCGGTACACGGCGAGACAGAGCGTCGCAAGACGCGAATCCGATGGGCGTGGCGATGTCATCGGCGTTCGATTTCAGGCTTTCGTCGGGCCGTTCGCGCAAACCTGTCGAGGGCATCGGTCTCGATGCGCAGCCTGCCGCAATTCGGGGCGATTGCCTTGACGGCATCGATAGGGATGCCGGCGGAATGGCCGGACGTCGGGTAGAGTGACACTTGCGCGCCGGAATGCATTTGGACCTCGCTCCGCTGGCATTACCCAGATCAGCTTAGAAGGGTCCGGAAGCTTGCGCCTCGCATCTCAGCCCCGGCGACACGGAGCTCCCCTGTTATTTCGGCGAAAACTATCATCGGGGTTTTCTTGCCGCAACCGCAAAATTGCAAAGCAGTCCGGCCGGTCGGGACGGGGCGCAAATGAAAAAACACCCGGACAGAGGTCCTGTCCGGGTGTTTCCGAGGTTCCGTACCTGCCGGGAACGGAACCCGAGCGCTCGCCTCTCGGGGGCCATATCGGCTGGAGCGATCGATACGGGGGCGGACGAGCGCCGATGCCCTCGTTCCAGCTTTTATCGACCGGATGATCTCACTGCCGCTCCTTCCTGCGCCTCACGCTTTACGGGCGGGGGAGCAGGGGTTATAAAACCTCAACTAATATTGAGGTCAATAGGCGATGAATAGGATTTCTGCAACGCCGCTCGGCAGGCTTCTGACGGTCGGTGAAGTGGCGCAACGCAGCGGTCTTGCCGTCTCGGCGCTGCATTTCTATGAGGTCAAGGGGCTGATCTCGAGTATCCGCACGCGCGGCAACCAGCGGCGCTACGGACGCGATGTGCTTCGCCGGCTCGGCATCATCAAGGTGGCGCAACGTGTCGGCATTCCGCTTTCGGAAATCCAGACGGCATTTGCCTCCCTGCCGCAGGGACGCACGCCGACGGTTGCCGACTGGCAGACGCTGTCGGCGCGCTGGAAGGATGAGCTCGACACGCGAATCAGACAGCTGAGCCTGCTGCGAGACCGTCTGACCGGCTGCATCGGCTGCGGCTGCCTGTCGATCGAAAGCTGTCCGTTGCGCAATCCCTTCGATCGGCTCGGCGAGGAAGGGCCGGGCCCGCGGCTGCTGGAGAGCGAAAACGAAGTGTGAGCTTTCGGGGAAGAGCGCTAGCCTCTCGCGGAAAGATGATGCCGCCTTTCTTTCGGCCGGCGCGCTCATATGTTAAGGGCGAATGGCGCAACAGGCGGCTTTGTCCGCGAGGAGGACGGCTTCGTGTTCCATCCGAGACTATTCGAGAATCGCAATGTCATCGTGACCGGAGCCGGGCGGGGCATCGGCCTCGAAGTGGCCCGGCAGTTCCTGGACTGCGGCGCGAAGGTGATCGTCCATACCGGACGCAAACCGGGGCGCGAGCTGCCGGATTTTCTGCTGACGGCTGAATCCGAAAGACGGGCGCTGCTGCTGCACGCCGATTTCACCGCCGCTGGCGGCGCTGCGCAATTTGCCGAAAATGCGCTTGCCTTTTTCGACAAGGTGCATGTGCTCGTCAATAACGCCGGCACCATGCTCGGCCGTTTTCCGGCTGCCACACTGACCGACGCAGATTATGAGGCGATCGTGCGTTTGAACCAGACGTCGGTGGTGGCGCTGACGCGTGCGCTGCTGCCGGCATTAAAGGCGGCGGAAGGCGCTGCCATCGTCAACACCGTTTCAATTTCCGCGCTGACCGGCGGCAGTCCCGGTTCTTCGATCTATTCCGCTTCGAAAGCTTTCGTTTCCACCTATTCCAAGGCGCTTGCCCGCGAGCTCGCGCCGGATAGCATCCGCGTCAATTGTGTCTCGCCCGGAACGATCGAGACGGATTTCCATGAGCGCTATTCCTCCCGCGAAAAGCTGGAGCAGACGAGAAAGTCTATTCCCTTGCAGCGGCTGGGCACGGCGGAGGACTGCGCTCCGGCCTATCTGTTCCTGGCGGCACCCTCCCTCTCCGGATACATTACCGGCCAGGTCATCGAGATCAATGGCGGCCAGCTTATCTGCTGATTTGGTTAGACCTTTTTTGACATTTCATCACTTTTGGCAAATTCGCGTGTGCGAATATGCTATTGTGCTGATCTGCCTTTTCGCTTCCCTTCCGAGATGTCGAATGCCATTGCCCAAGCCCGAGCCGGGAATGTCCGGTCAGGAACTGCACAAACTCGCTGGAAACGCTCGTGAGGCGAGCGATCTGCTGAAGGCACTGGCGCACCAGACCCGACTTCTGATTCTTTGCATACTCGCGAGTGAGGAGCGGACGGTCGGTGAAATCGAAAACATCCTCGGCATTCAGCAGGCAATGGTCTCGCAGCAGCTCGCACGTTTAAGGCTTGAAGGCCTCGTCAATACGCGCCGTCAGGGTAGGCTGGTCTATTACCGTATCGGCAATACAAGCGTGCTTGCCTTCCTTGAATCGTTGTTCGATCTTTTTCCGGCTGCTGAAAACAATTAGTACCGCCCTTGCGGAACACGGTTGCTGCGTCGAAGATGGGCTGATCCGGATGATTTCGCGCCGGATCGGGAGACCGGATGATCGACAAGCTGGAATTTTTCATCGCCCTTGCCAACGAAAAGCATTTCGGCCGCGCCGCGGAGGAGTGCGGGATTTCCCAGCCAACACTTTCGGCCGCCATCCGGCAGCTTGAAGACCAGCTTGGCGTCATGCTGGTGCAGCGCGGCTCGCGGTTTCAGGGGCTGACGCCGGAGGGGCAGCGGGTGCTTGAATGGGCGCGGCGCATCGTCGGCGATGCTCGCACCATGCGGGAAGAGATGCGCGCCGCCCGCCGCGGTCTTTCCGGCCACATCCGCCTCGCTGCCATTCCGACCGCGCTCGCCATGCTTTCGCGCATCACCACGCCCTTTCAGGAACGACATCCGGGAGTGACCTTCTCGATCGTCTCGCGGAACTCGCTGCAGGTGCTGAGCATGCTCGAAAATCTCGAGATCGATGCCGGTATCACCTATCTTGAAAATGAGCCGCTCGGACGTGTCACCAGTGTTCCCCTCTACGCCGAGCGCTATCACCTGATCACGGCTGCGGGCAGCCCGCTGTCCGATCGCGACAACGTGACCTGGAAGGAGGTCGGCGATCTTCGGCTTTGTCTATTGACCGCCGACATGCAGAACCGACGCATCATCAACCGGCACCTGACGGAAGCGGGCGCGACCGTACATCCAACTCTCGAATCCAACTCGATGATCGTGCTGTTCTCGCATGTCAGAACTGGGCGCTGGGCAAGCATCATGCCGCGCAACGTCGCGAAATCATTTGGATTCCCAATAGAAATCCGCATGATTCCGATCGTTGAACCGGAGGCCCACCATCTGGTCGGCCTCGTCGCGCCCTATCGCGAACCCTTCACGCCGCTCGTTTCGGCCTTGCTGCATGAAGCGCGCGTGCTCGTGCGGGATGAAGAGCTCTGATAGAGAAAACCTATCAATCCACGAGATAGCTTTATTGATCGTCGCCGGCTTCCCTGAGATGCTGCATGAGGGGATGGCCTCATGCCGGTGGAGAGCGCCATTCCGCAACGAGCAAGCGGCTGGGAGGGCTGCCTCATGACCATTCATATCGCCGAAGGCGATATCGCAGCGCGCACGCGTTCCATTGTCGCCGACCTTCGCTCCCTTGAAGGGCCGCTGCTTCCCATTCTTCATCAAGTTCAGCAGGAATTCGGCTATGTGCCGCAGCAAGCCCTGCCCGTGATCGCGGAGGAACTGAACCTTTCGCGCGCCGAGGTGCATGGCGTGATGACCTTTTATCACGATTATCGCGACCACCCCGCCGGGCGGCATGTGCTGAAGCTCTGTCGCGCCGAGGCCTGTCAGTCGATGGGTGGTGACGCGCTGGCTGAGCGCATCAAGGCGCTGCTCGGCATCGATTTTCACCAGACGACGCTCGACGGCAGCGTGACGCTGGAGGCAGTCTACTGCCTCGGGCTCTGCGCCTGCGCGCCGTCGGCAATGCTCGACGGCGAGGTGTATGGCCGGCTCGACGATCAGATGGCGGCGGAACTCGTTGCGGAGGCGCGCCGATGACAGTCAAGATATATGTTCCGCGCGATGCCGCTGCGCTGGCGCTCGGGGCCGAAAAGGTGGCAAAGGCGATTGCCCAGGAGATCGTCGCCCGCGGCCTCGATGCCGAGATCGTGCGCAACGGCTCGCGCGGAATGTTCTGGCTGGAGCCGCTGGTCGAGGTCGAGCTTGCCGGCAAGCGCATCGGCTACGGACCGGTGAAGGCAAAGGATGTGTCCGGTCTTTTCGACGCCGGGATCGCCAACGGCGGCGATCATCCCCTCTGCCTCGGGGAGGTTGAAGACCTCCCGTTCTTGAAGGAACAGACCCGCTTGACCTTCGCCCGCTGCGGCGTCATCAATCCGCTCTCGCTTTCGGATTACGAGGCGCATGGCGGCCTTGCCGGCCTTCGCCGCGCCGTGGCGATGGCGCCCGCTGAAATCGTCAAGGAAGTCACCGATTCCGGCCTGCGCGGTCGCGGCGGTGCCGGCTTTCCCACGGGCATCAAGTGGAAGACCGTTCTCGATGCTAGCGGCGAACGCAAATATATCGTCTGCAACGCCGATGAGGGCGACAGCGGCACCTTTGCTGATCGGATGATCATGGAGGGCGATCCCTTCGTGCTGATCGAAGGCATGGCAATATCAGGACTTGCGACCGGCGCCACGAAGGGCTTCGTCTACACCCGTTCGGAATATCCGCATGCAATCGCTGCGATGAGCGAGGCCGTCGGCATCGCGCGGCAGGCCGGGATCCTCGGCCCGTCGGTGCTGGGCTCGGGCCGCGCGTTCGATATCGAGGTGCGTACCGGCGCCGGCGCCTATGTCTGCGGTGAAGAAACGGCTCTCTTGAACAGTCTCGAAGGCAAGCGCGGCATCGTGCGCGCCAAGCCGCCGCTGCCGGCGCATAAGGGTCTGTTCGACTGTCCGACCGTCATCAACAATGTGATCTCACTGGCTTCGGTGCCTGTCATCATGGAAAAGGGCGCCGCCTTCTACCGCGATTTCGGCATGGGCCGCTCGCGCGGCACCATTCCGCTGCAGATCGCCGGCAATGTCAGATATGGCGGTCTCTACGAAACAGCCTTCGGTCTTTCGCTCGGCGAGATCGTCGACAGGATCGGTGGCGGCACAAGGACCGGCCGGCCGGTCAAGGCCGTGCAGGTCGGCGGACCACTCGGTGCCTATTTCCCGCGGGCGCTGTTCGATACGCCTTTCGACTACGAATCCTTTGCCGCCAAGGACGGGCTCATCGGCCACGCCGGCATTGTCGTCTTCGACGACACGGCCGACATGCTGAAGCAGGCGCGTTTCGCCATGGAATTCTGTGCTGTCGAAAGCTGCGGCAAGTGCACGCCCTGCCGCATCGGTTCGACGCGCGGCGTCGAGACGGTTGACAAGATCGCTCGCGGCATCGAGCCGGAGGAGAACCGAATATTGCTTGGCGATCTCTGCAATACCATGAAATTCGGGTCGCTCTGCGCGCTTGGCGGCTTCACGCCCTATCCCGTGATGAGCGCCATGACGCATTTCCCGGAAGATTTTGTGCCGGCACCGGTCGTGGAGGCTGCCGAGTGATGATCTTCCAAGCTGCAGCCGCATGCCGTGACCTGCGCAATCCCATTTCCCTACAGGAGGCCGACCATGTCTCTCATCCATGAAATCGACTACGGCACTCCCGCTTCGAAATCCGAAACCATGGTGACGCTCACCATTGATGGGCAGCAGATCAGCGTGCCGGAAGGCACCTCCATCATGCGCGCCTCAATGGAAGCCGGCATCGAGGTGCCGAAGCTCTGCGCCACCGACATGGTTGATGCCTTCGGCTCTTGCCGGCTCTGTCTCGTCGAGATCGAGGGCCGCCTTGGCACGCCGGCCTCCTGCACGACGCCGGTGGCGGCAAACATGGTGGTGCACACGCAGACGGGACGATTGAAGGATATCCGCCGCGGCGTGATGGAGCTCTACATTTCCGATCATCCGCTCGACTGTCTCACCTGTGCTGCCAATGGCGATTGCCAGTTGCAGGACATGGCAGGCGCTGTCGGCCTGCGTGACGTGCGCTACGGCTATGAGGGCGACAATCACGTCAAGGCGCGCAGCAACGGCGACATCAATCTGAAATGGATGCCGAAGGACGAGTCCAATCCCTATTTCACCTATGATCCCTCCAAATGCATCGTCTGTTCGCTTTGCGTGCGCGCCTGCGAGGAAGTGCAGGGCACTTTTGCGCTGACGATCGAGGGGCGCGGTTTCGGCTCCCGCGTGTCACCCGGCATGCATGAGAATTTCATGGATTCCGAATGCGTTTCCTGCGGCGCCTGTGTCCAGGCCTGTCCGACGGCGACGCTGACGGAGAAATCGGTGATCGAGATCGGCCAGCCGGAGCATTCGGCCGTCACCACCTGCGCCTATTGCGGCGTCGGCTGCTCCTTCAAGGCGGAGATGCGCGGCGAGGAACTGGTGCGCATGGTGCCGTGGAAGGAGGGACAGGCCAATCGCGGCCATTCCTGCGTCAAGGGCCGCTTCGCCTACGGTTATTCCACTCACAAGGACCGCATCCTCAACCCGATGATCCGCGAAAAGGTCAGTGATCCCTGGCGGGAGGTGAGCTGGGACGAGGCCTTCGCCCATGTGGCGTCGGAGTTCCGCCGCATCCAATATCAATATGGCCGCGACGCGATCGGCGGCATCACCTCCTCGCGCTGCACCAATGAGGAAACCTATCTGGTGCAGAAGCTGGTCCGCGCCGGTTTCGGCAACAACAATGTCGATACCTGCGCCCGCGTCTGCCATTCGCCGACCGGCTATGGTCTCGGCCAGACATTCGGGACCTCGGCCGGAACGCAGAATTTCGACAGCGTCGAACAATCCGATGTCGTCGTCATCATCGGCGCCAACCCGACGGACGGTCATCCGGTGTTCGGCTCGCGGCTGAAGAAGCGACTGCGCCAGGGGGCGAAGCTCATCGTCATCGATCCGCGCCGCACCGATATCGTCCGGTCACCCCATGTCGAGGCTTCCTACCACCTGCCGCTGAAGCCGGGCACCAATGTCGCGGTGATGACGGCGCTGGCGCATGTGATCGTCACCGAAGGGCTCTATGACGAGACCTTCATCCGCGAGCGTTGCGACTGGTCGGAATTCGAGGACTGGGCTGCCTTCGTCGCCGAACCGGCGCACAGCCCCGAACAGACCGAGATCTTCACCGGCGTGCCGGCGGCGGATCTGCGCGGCGCGGCGAGGCTCTATGCCAAGGGCGGCAACGGCGCGATCTATTACGGTCTCGGCGTTACCGAACACAGCCAGGGTTCGACCACGGTCATCGCGATCGCCAATTTGGCAATGGCGACCGGCAATATCGGCCGTCCCGGCGTCGGCGTAAATCCGCTGCGCGGCCAGAACAATGTGCAGGGCTCCTGCGACATGGGTTCCTTCCCGCACGAGCTGCCCGGCTACCGGCATATTTCCGACGATGCGACGCGTGATATCTTCGAAAAGCTCTGGGGCGTGAAGCTTAGCGACGAGCCGGGCCTTCGCATTCCGAATATGCTCGATGCGGCGGTCGACGGCTCGTTCAAAGGGCTTTACGTCCAAGGCGAGGACATCCTGCAATCCGATCCGGATACGAAACATGTCGCGGCCGGGCTTGCGGCGATGGAATGCGTCGTCGTGCAGGACCTGTTCCTCAACGAAACCGCCAACTACGCCCATGTCTTCCTGCCGGGCTCGACCTTCCTCGAGAAGGACGGCACATTCACGAATGCCGAGCGGCGCATCAACCGTGTGCGCAAGTTGATGACGCCACGCAATGGCTATGGTGACTGGGAGGTGACGCAGAAGCTTGCCCAGACCATGGGGCTCGACTGGAATTATGCCCATCCGTCGGAGATCATGGACGAGATTGCCGCGACGACACCGAGTTTCGCCCTGGTCTCCTACGACTATCTCGACAAGATCGGCTCGGTGCAGTGGCCCTGCAACGAGAAGAACCCGCTCGGCTCGCCGATCATGCATGTCGACGGCTTCGTGCGCGGCAAGGGCAAGTTCATCCGCACCGAATATGTGGCGACCGACGAACGCACTGGTCCGCGTTTTCCGCTGCTGCTCACCACCGGCCGCATCCTCAGCCAGTACAATGTCGGGGCGCAGACGCGGCGGACCGAGAATGTCGTCTGGCACGCGGAAGACCGGCTGGAAATTCATCCGCACGACGCCGAACAGCGCGGTGTGCGTGACGGCGACTGGGTGAAGCTCATGAGCCGCTCCGGCGACACGACGCTCCGAGCGTTGATCACCGATCGTGTTGCGCCGGGCGTCGTCTATACGACCTTCCATCATCCCAATACGCAGGCGAACGTCATCACCACCGATTTCTCCGACTGGGCGACCAACTGCCCGGAATATAAGGTGACGGCGGTGCAGGTCTCGCCGTCGAACGGGCCGAGCGACTGGCAGCTCGAATATGACGAGCAGGCACGGCAATCGCGCCGCATCGCCGGCAAGCTCGAAGCGGCGGAGTGACAATGCCGGGGCGATTTGGCGTTTTCGGCGAGATCCTTCCTTCTCCCCTCGAGGAGAAGTGGAGGCGTCTGCGATGACTTTCCCCACCACCGCCCGTGCTACCGAAACCGCCCGCCGCAACGGCGTCATGCACAGCGGTTCGCGCATCGTGCCGGAGGAAGTGCCGATCGCCTTTTCCTATGGCGGCAGTTCGCATGCGGTGATGATGGCGACACCCGCGGATCTTGAGGATTTCGCCGTCGGCTTCAGCCTGACCGAAGGGATTATCGCCAGGCCGGCGGAGATATCCGCCATCGAGATCGTCGCGGGCGGGCAGGGCATCGACGTGCAGGTCAGCCTTGCCGACGATGTCGCCGATCGGCTGCGGGCGCGCCGCCGCAGCATGGCCGGACCGGTCGGCTGTGGGCTCTGCGGCATCGAATCGATCGAACAGGCGGTGCGGCCGGTGCCCGATGTCTCGACATCGCCGTTGGCGCTGTCTCATGCGGATATCGTTCGGGCTGTTTCGCTTCTGAACGAGGCGCAGCCGCTGCATCGGGAGACGCGGGCCGTACATGGCGCTGGATTCTACCTTCCCGGCAGCGGGCTGATTGCGGTTCGCGAAGATGTCGGCCGCCATAACGCTCTGGACAAACTCTGCGGCGCCGTCATCCGCGCCGGCGAAAGCGGCGGAAACGGCGCGGTCGTCGTCACCAGCCGGCTGTCGGTCGAAATGGTGCAGAAGGCGGCGATCCTCGGCAGCCCCGCGCTCATCGCCATTTCAGCGCCGACGGCCCTTGCTATCCGCACGGCCGAAGCGGCCGGCATGACGCTCGTCGCGCTGGTGCGCGGCGAAGATTTCGAGATTTTCACACACCCGCACCGCATCTCGCCCGGAAGTATCGCCGATGTCGCATGATACCAAAACCAAGCTTGTCTATATGGCAAATCAGATCGCCACCTTTTTCAAAAGCCAGCCGCAAAATGAGGCCGCGCAAGGCGTCGCCACGCACATCAATAAATTCTGGGAGCCGCGCATGCGGCGGCAATTGTTTGAAATTCTCGATAAAGAGGAGAACGGTCTGGATGCACTGGTGCTTCAGGCCGCTCCCATGATCCGCAAGCCGGAGGCGGAGGCAAACCAGGTCCGGTAATTCAAAGTGGCGTCTGCGGAGAGGAGGCAGCAGCAAACTGCCTGCCCATGCGCCACTGCATACGTCGAAATCTAATCGATTTAAAAATACGAAGTTCGAAGTGTTACAGCGTCCTTTGCGCGCCTGAAAATGGGCGGCGCTACAATCACAGCAAGGTCTGAAACAAGGAGGAGTTGTTCATGACTGCAGCGAGAACACGTACTGACGGAGCGTTGGCGGGCTCAGGCCTGCTTGATCGCGAAAGGATTATCGCAAGGCCCGGTTTCAACAGGTGGCTGGTGCCGCCGGCCGCACTTGCCATCCATCTCTGCATCGGCATGGCCTATGGTTTCAGCGTGTTCTGGCTGCCGCTTTCCAAGTCGCTCGGGATCACGGCCTCGACCGCCTGCCCCGATCTGACCCTCGCCTCGGCGCTCTTCACCACCACCTGCGACTGGCGCGTTGCCGATCTCGGCTGGATCTACACGCTGTTCTTCGTTCTGCTCGGCTCGTCGGCCGCCATCTGGGGCGGTTGGCTGGAGCGGGCCGGCCCGCGTAAGGCGGGCGTCGTTTCCGCCTGCTGCTGGTGCGGCGGCATCGTGCTTGCCGCCGTCGGCGTCCTTACCCATCAGCTCTGGTTGATGTGGCTCGGTGCCGGCGTCATCGGCGGCATTGGTCTCGGCCTCGGCTATATCTCGCCGGTCTCGACGCTGATCAAGTGGTTTCCCGACCGGCGCGGCATGGCAACCGGCATGGCGATCATGGGCTTCGGCGGCGGCGCAATGATCGGCGCTCCGCTTGCCAACCTGCTGATGAACACCTTCAAGACCGATACATCGGTCGGCGTCTGGCAGACTTTCATCGTCATGGCGGCGATCTATTTCGTCTTCATGATGGGCGGCGCCTTCGGCTATCGCATCCCGCCGGCCGGCTGGCGGCCGGAAGGCTGGACGCCGCCCGCGGCCAAGAGCACGATGATCACCACCAGACACGTGCATCTGCGCGACGCCCACAAGACCAAGCAGTTTTGGCTGATCTGGGCCGTGCTCTGCCTCAATGTTTCGGCCGGAATCGGCGTTCTCGGCATGGCCTCGCCGATGCTGCAGGAAATCTTCGCCGGCTCGCTGATCGGCCTGCCTGATGTCGGCTTCGCTCAACTCGATGCCGGGCAGAAGGCATCGATCGCCACGATCGCTGCCGGTTTTGCCGGTTTGCTGTCGCTCTTCAATATCGGCGGACGGTTCTTCTGGGCGTCATTGTCCGACAAGATCGGCCGGAAGAACACCTATTATTGCTTCTTCCTCATCGGCATTGCGCTTTATGCGCTGGCGCCCACCTTCGCCGGCATGGGCAACAAGGCGCTGTTCGTTCTTTCCTTCGGCATCATCCTGTCGATGTATGGCGGCGGCTTCTCCACCATCCCGGCCTACCTTGCCGATATCTTCGGCACGCAGTTTGTCGGCGCCATTCACGGCCGGCTGCTGACTGCCTGGGCAACGGCGGGGATCGTCGGCCCCGTCGTGGTCAATTATATCCGCGAGGCTCAGATCGCCGCCGGCGTTGCCCCTGGTCCGGCCCTCTATACCGGCACCATGTATATCCTTGCCGGCATGCTGGCGCTCGGTCTCATCGCCAATGCGCTGGTCAGGCCGCTTCCGGACAAGTGGTTCATGAGGGATGACGAGGTCGCGGCGCTGCAGGCGAAGTCTGCGGCCGTCAATGCCGGGCCGACCGGCTCCTTCGGCATCGGCACCGGCGGGCTGGACGCCAAGGCGATGCTGGCCTGGGCCGTCGTCGGCATTCCGCTGCTCTGGGGTGTCTGGGTTACGCTGAAGGCGACTTTCGCCCTCTTCGGGTGAGCGGTCGAATTGCGCCGCCCGGTTTCCGCGGCGGCGCGCTCTATCGCAGCTTGCGCGACGATTTCCTCAAACGGTTGACCGGTCCCGCCGACGAGACCGACCGCTGTAGGCCTAAATTACCTATGACGAACAATAAAAAACCGCCGAGAACGGCGGTTTTTCGATATCCAATTGTTCTGGCAGATCAGGCAGCCAGTTCATCCGTCTCGTTTTCCTTGAACATCTTGGCGAGGTTCAGGAAGCAGATCATGCCGTTTTCCGAAGCGATGATGCCCTCGCAGAAAGCGCGGTCGAAGGAGGCGGTCACCTCAGGCACCGGCTGGACCTGGCTGGACGAGATGGTGAGAATATCCGAGACGCGGTCGACGAGCATGCCGATGACCATGCTGTGAACTTCAGCGACCACGATGGCGCTGCGTTCGTTGGCAACGGTGCTCTTCATGCCGAGCTTATAGGCGAGATCGATGATCGGGATGACCGAACCGCGCAGGTTCATGACGCCGATGACATCGGCCGGCGAATGCGGGATCGGGGTCGAAGGCGCCCAGCCGCGGATTTCGCGAATGGTCGTGGTCTTGACGCAAAATTCCTGATCATGCAGGCGAAAGGCAATGATCTCGAGCGTATCGCCGCTGAAGCTAGTGGAATTGATCGTGGCCATTAGAATTCTTCCCAACTGTCGTAAGCCAAAGCAGAAGCGGGTGCGCCACCATTGGCGCCGACGAGCTTTGCCTTCACACCACGCGATGACTTTGCATTTGGCAAAGCATCGTTACGGTTAGCGACGACATTAACGGAAGAGTGTTGCCCAAATCTAAATCGGGAACGGGCGTGTGAAGCTTTTCCGCCTCGATCTACTTCAACCGATCGTCTTTTCGATCTGCGAGACGGCCCAATCGACCTGCTCCCTCGTTATAACAAGTGGCGGAGCAAGGCGAATCGTGTGGTCATGGGTGTCCTTGGCGAGAAGGCCGCGCTCCTTCAGTGCATGGCAATATTGCCGCGCGCCGCCGGCTTCGGGCTCCAGCTCGATCGCCATCATCAGGCCGCGACCGCGCACCTCCCTGACGATGTTGGAGCGGATCGACCTCAAGCCTTCGATGAAATAATCGCCCATCGCGGCGGCATTCTCGATCATGCCTTCGTCGACGAGCACCTTGAGGGCCGTGCGCGCAACCGCGCAGGCGAGCGGATTGCCGCCGAAGGTCGAGCCGTGCTGGCCGGGCTTCAGCACGCCCAGCACCTCGGAATTCGAAAGGACGGCGGATACGGGATAGAAGCCGCCGGAAAGCGCCTTGCCGATCAGCGTCACATCGGCCTCGATGCCTTCGTGCTCCTCGGCCAGCAGCTTGCCGGTGCGGCCGAGGCCGGTCTGGATCTCATCGAGGATCAGAGTGACGTTGTTATCAGTGCAGAGTTCCCGAATACGGGTAAAGTAACCGGCCGACGGGATGATGACGCCGGCTTCGCCCTGAATCGGCTCGATCAGGGCCGCAACGGTATTGCCGTTGATCGCGGCCTCGAATGCCTCGGCATCGCCGAAGGGAATGATGCGGAAGCCCGGCGTGTAGGGGCCGAAGCCGGTCCGGGCGTCGGGATCTGTGGAGAAACTGATGATGCTCAGCGTGCGGCCATGGAAATTGTCGGCGCAGACGATGATCTCCGCCTTGCCTTCAGGCACGCCCTTGACCTCGTATCCCCATTTGCGCACAGCCTTGATGGCGGTCTCCACCGCCTCGGCGCCGGAATTCATCGGCAGGATCTTGTGCGAGCCCGTCAGTGCGGCAAGCTCCTCGTAGAGATGGGCGAGCTGATCATTGCGGAAAGCGCGGGATGTCAGCGTCAGCCTGCCCGCCTGTTCGACCATGGCGGCGAGAATCTTCGGGTGGCAATGGCCCTGGTTGACGGCAGAATAGGCCGAGAGGCAATCGAGATAACGATTGCCGTCGGTATCCCAGACATACACGCCTTCGCCACGCGTCAGCACCACGTCGAGCGGCTTATAGTTGTTGGCGCCGAGCCGCTGTTCCGTTGCGATCAGTTTTTCCGAAGTGTTCATGGCGCTTCTCCCTCAGCCTTGTCTATGCGGCACGTGTCGGACGATCGAAGATGCGGCGGCCGAACAGGCTTGCCGTCAGTTCCACCAGGATGCGAGCGCTCTTGCCGCGATCGTCGAGAAACGGATTGAGCTCGACGAGATCGAGCGACGAGACGAGGCCGCTGTCCGAAAGCATTTCCATGACAAGATGCGCCTCGCGAAAGGTCGCGCCGCCAGGCACCGTCGTGCCGACGCCTGGGGCGATGTCGGGATCGAGGAAATCGAGATCGAGGCTGACATGCAGCAGCCCGTTGGCCTTGGCGACGACAGCGAGAATCTCCCGCATGATCGCGCCGATGCCCTGCTCGTCGATCGCGCGCATGTCGAAGACATTGACGCCGTGTTCATGGATTTCCTCGCGCTCGCGCGCATCGACCGAACGGATGCCGACCTGGAAGACATTCTTCGGGTCGACGAAAGGCCGGTCCTTCGGGAGGATTTCGGCGAACTCCGCCTCGCCGCAGAAAAAGGCAACGGGCATGCCGTGAATATTGCCGGAGGGCGACGTGGCCGGAGAGTTGAAATCGGCATGGGCATCGAGCCAGAGCACGAAGAGCGGGCGCTCCCTGCTGGCGGCATAACGCGCCATACCGGAGACGCTGCCCATCGACAGGCTGTGATCGCCGCCGAGAATCAGCGGAAAGCGGCCAGCGGCGGCGACGTCATAGACGCTGCTTTCCAATGCGCGCGTAAAGGCGCCGACGATCCTCAGATTATGGGCTTTCGGATGATTCGGCAGATCCATCGCGGGCACGATGGAGAGATCGCCAATATCGGCGACGTCGTGGCCGAGATCGATCAGTGTCTGGTCGACGCCGGCAATCCGCAGCGCTGCGGGGCCCATGGCGGCGCCTCTGCGGCCGGAGCCTTCTTCCAAGGGTGCGCCGATGAGGGTGACAGATCGCGATTGCGCGTTCATTCGAGGGCTCCGTGTTGAGGCCTGTTTCGGCCGATAGTGGGATAAAGGGCTGGCGGCAAAAAGATGGAAAAGTGCCAGAAATGGACTATGATTGCGCAGATTGATAAACCTATTTTGACAAAGTGTTCGACGTGGACGATCTCGATACCGAACTTCTGAGTGCGCTTCGCCACAATGCTCGCATCTCCGTCTCCTCGCTCGCGGCAATGACCGGTGCATCGCGGGCAACGGTCGCCGCCCGAATCGACCGGCTGGTCGCCAGCGGCACCATCGTCGGCTTCACCATCCGTACCAGTCACGAGACGCGATCCGCCGGCGTGCGCGCCATCGTCATGATCGAGGTGCTCGGCAAGCTCGCCGACCGGGTAGCCGATCAGCTCAGGGGCCTGCCACAGGTGCGTGCGCTTCACAGCACCAACGGCAAATGGGATTTCGTTGCCGAGCTGGAGGACCGCGATCTCGCCGCCTTTGACGAGACGCTGCGTCGAATCAGATTGATCAACGGCATCAATTCGACCGAGACCAATATTCTTCTCAAAACGAGCAAGACAGGTTTCTAGAACTAGCCCCTCATCCGCCGGCCGGCACCTCCGTTCCAACCTCGACGTTGCATTTGGCACGTCCCCCTCGCCCCGTAAGCGGTCGCAAGCGGGGAGAGGGTTAGGGTGAGTGGCAGACCTCAGGTCCGAACCGAACCGCCGTCCGCTGCGTTCTGCTCCTGATTTAGCCGGCTTAATATTCCCGCTCGTAAACGACGCCTGCTTCGCCGGCACCATTCCCGCCAGCGGCTCCTCGCAATTTGACGCCGCGGCCGACATCGAGATTGATGATTGCCTTGGCGCCGGCCGAGCCGCCCTGCTGCAGTTCGAAATAGGTACGGTCGTTGAGGTAGCGGCCGACGCTGACACTCGTCTGGCCCTTCTCGTCGGTGCTGACGTCGAAATCGTCGACGCCGAGCTGGTTGCGCAGGCCCTCGAAGAGCGAGGTGGAGCGGTTGCCGGCCAGCTGGCTGACGGCGTCCGCGAGCTGGGCGATCTGTACCGGCGAGAGCTTCGACATCGACTGGCCGAAGATCAACTGCGCCAGCACTTCGTCCTGCGGCAGCTGGGGCGAGGAGGAAAAGGTGATCGAGGGATCGGTGGCAAGGCCTGAGACATCGACCGTCAGGGTCGTCGTGCCGGAGGTAGAGGTCGCTTCCATGTCGAGCGCCGGCGTCAGGTCGCCGGCAAAGGTGATCCTGCTCTTGTCGGAGAAGTTCAGACGGCGGTTGAGAATGGTCAGCCGGCCGCGGCGCATGGTAAAGCCGCCGGTGACGATGGGTGCTGCCGCCGTTCCGCGGATGGTCACGAGACCTCCGAGCTCGGCATCGATGCCGCGGCCGCGCGCGAAGATCTGGGAGGGCGCATCGATTTGGAGGTCGAGCGTGATAACGGAGGACTTCTCGCCCGGCTTTCGCTCGCCGTCATTGCGCAGCTGCGCCAGCACCGCTCGCGGTGCATTCTTATGCCGGATGTCGATTTCGCGGAGCGAGGTCGGCAATCTCTCCGGGACGGTGATCGAGGTCTTGTCCAGCCGGAGCTTGCCGCTCAGCGTCGCGCTCATGATCGGCCCGCGCAGGCCCACCGTTCCATTGACAGTCGAGACAACAAGCGTTCCGTCGACATAGACGGCCTTGTCGAGCTTGATCGAAATGTCGGCGGGAAATCCGCCGGCCGGCTGGATGCCGATGGTGCCGCTTGCCGAAATCATGCCGCCGCCGCCAAGATTGCCGCTGAGGCGCGAGATGACGGCCTGGTTGCCATTGAAGGTGACGGTGGCTGCGAGATTGTTGACGGCAAGATTGCGCCTGACGTCGACGAGCTTGGCGGCTGATGTCGAGACAGTGCCGTTGATGACGGGTGCCGCGGCCGTTCCGCCAATCTTAAGATCGACGCTGGCGACGCCGTCGGCGACAAAGCCCTGCTGTGCGAGCGGGGCGCCAAGCACGGCGAAGGGAACATTGCCGTTGAAGCGCATGTCGACGGCGCGGTTGCCTGACATCACGACGCTACCGCCGCCTTTCAGCGACATGCCGGCATCGCCGGCAAGGTTGGTGTCGACTGTCAGCCTGTTATCGGCAAGTTTGCCGGATGCCCCGATGCTGAATGGCGAAAGACCGGCGCCTTTCGTCTGGCTCGTCGCGGCATTCTTCCAATCGACCTTGAAATCGACGGCGGGCGAGGACAGCGCGCCCGCCGCCTTGGCCGTCGCCGTAATCGTGCCTTCGGCTCCGATGCCCGGAACAAAGCCGTTGGCGATGGCGGCCGGAACATTGGCAGCGTTCGCGGTGACGTCGATCGATCGGATCGTAGTGCCTGCAATGGAAAGATTGCCGGCGGCTTTCAGCGAAATGCCGCCACTGCCGCTGAGGTCGGCATCGAAATCCAGTCGGTCGCCGGAATATTTTCCCGTCGCCGCCAAAGCAAGGCGGGAGAGGCCGGCGGCCTTGGTGTGGCTGGTCGCGGCATCTTTCCAGTTCAGCTTGAAATCGACGATCGGGTCTGCCGGCGTTCCAGATGTCTGGGCGCTCGCCGACAGAGTGCCTTCGGCACCGAGGCCGGGAACAAAGGCATTGGCGATATTTGCCGGCAGCGCCGGAATATCGGCATTGATCGAAAGGTCGCGTATGGCCGTTCCCGCGATCGTCACGCCACCCGCCGCCTTGGCCAACATGCCGTCCTTGCCGGCAAGGCTGGCATCGAAGTCGACCCTGCCATCGGCGAACTTGCCGGAGGCCGCGGCACTCAGGCCCGACAAGCCGCTGCTCCTGGTCTGGGCGGTGGCGGCGTTCTTCCAATCGAGCTTGAAATCGACGGCGGGCTTGGGCAGCGATCCTGAGGCGGATGCCGTTCCCGATACCGTGCCCTCCGCGGCAAGACCGGCAACGAAGCCGTTGGCAAGGCTCGCGGGTAGATTGGCAAGATCGGCTTTGACGTCAATGTTGCGGATCGAAGTGCCCGATATCGCCACATTGCCCGCGGCATTCAGCGACAGGCCGTCCTTGCCGCCGAGATTGGCGTTGAAGTCGAGCTTGTTGTCGGCGAGGTGTCCCGATGCGGCAAGCGCGAGGCCGGAAAGATGCGCGCTTCTGGTGTGACTGGTCGCGGCGTCCGCCCAGTCGAGCTTGAAATCTGCCTTGGGTGCAGCGGGTGTTCCGGCTGCCGAAAGCGTGCCGGATATCATGCCGCCGGCCGCCAGATCGGGGACGAAGGCATTGGCGAGGGCGGCGGGGAGTTTGACGATTTCGGCATCGACCTTCACGCTGTCGATTGCCGCACCGGCGAGAGCGACATTGCCCATGGCCTTCAATGAGAGACCTTGGTCGCCACCGGCCGCCGCGTTGAAATCCAGCTTGTTATCGGCAAATTTCCCCGATGCGGTAACGGCGAGAGCGGCAAGGCCGGCACGCTTCGTGTGGCTGGTCGCAGCGTCTTTCCAATTGAGGTCGAAATTGGCGGTGGGGGCCGAAAGCGAGCCCGCAGCCGAGACCCTCCCCGAGACCGTGCCTTCGGCGGCGAGATCGGCGACGAAGCTGTTTGCCAGGCTTGCCGGAACATTTGACAGCGTCGCATCGGCCGCGACAGTGCCGATCGTCGTGCCGGTAACGGCCACATTGCCGTTCGCCTTCAGCGAGAGGCTGTCTGTGCCGGCAACTGCGACGTCGAAATCAAGCTTGTTGTCGGCGAACTTTCCGGACGCGGTGAGGCCAAGACCGGCAAGGCCGGCCCGTTTCGTGTGGCTCGTCGCGGCGTTTTGCCAATGGAGATCGAAATCGGCGGCCGGGGCTGCAAGCGACCCGCTGGCCGCGACGGTTCCGGAGATTGCGCCTTCCGCTGCGAGATCGGGAACGAAGCCGTTGGCAATCGCTGCGGGGATATTGTCCAGTGTTGCGCCGACCTTGATGTTACCGATCGTCGTCCCGGCGATATCCACGTTGCCGTCTGCCTTGAGCGAGAGTCTGTCGGCGCCGATGGCTGCGGCATCGAAATCGAGCGTGTTGTCCGCGAATTTGCCGGACGCGGTCACATCAAGAGCCGCGAGGCCGGCTCGCTTGGTGTGGCGCGTCGCAGCGCTTTTCCAGGCGAGGTCGAAATGGGCGATTGGGGCCTTAAGGGAACCGGTGGCGGTCACCTTTCCCGTGATCGTGCCTTCGGCGGCGAGATCGGAAGCAAAACCATTGGCGACCTGCGCCGGCAGGTTGAGGATATCGGCGTCGATATCGAGCACCGGCGCGGTCGGATCAGCGAGAGCGACGTTGCCGCGGGCCTTGAGCAACAGGCTGTCGGCACCGGCGATTGTCGTGTCGAAATCGAGCTTCTTCTCGGCAAATTTGCCGTTGGCGTTGATGCCGAGCGGTGCCAGGCCCGCGCCCTTAAGCGGCCCGGTCGTCGCATCCTTCCAGTCGAGTTTGAAATCGGCGATGGGTGCTGCCGGCGTTCCCGTCACGGCAATCGTTCCCGAGATTGTGCCGCCGGCCGAAAGGTTCGGCACGAAACCATTGGCCAGCGCTGCCGGCAATTGGTGGATGTCGGCATTCAGCTTCAGCGTCCCGCCGGCGGAGCCGGTGACGCTCACCGAACCGGTGCCTGTTTTCAGCGTCAGTCCGTCCAGACTGGCGGTGCCGCCGCCGATCGTGACCTCAGTCGGTGCGGCAAGCTCGACCGGGATGTTGCGGGGGCTGGCCGAGAAGTGGTCAAGGTTTACCGCGATCGTGCCGCCTGATGCCTGGATATTGCCGGCGGCCAGCACCGGATTGCCGTCATAGGCGGCGTTGAGATCGAAATCGGTTCGGTTCTGCTGCTTGGTGAAATCGAGCGAAAGGCCGGCGAGCCTGTTTTCTCCGGCAGCCAGCTCTTCGGCGCGGATCGTGCCGTTTGCCGCAAGGGCGCTGAGATCGCTGACCGTGAGGTCGATATCCGGCTTGATGATCGCCAGCGTATCGCGGCGGATCGAGGCACCTGATGCAACGAGCTTAAGCGCGATCTTGCCGCCGTCGCTCTCGATGCCGAGCGAACCCTTGAGATCTCCTTCGGCTTTCTGGCCGCCGAGCGCAGCCAGCAAGCCGAGCTTGGGGAAATCGAAGGTCAATGCGCCCGAGGGCGTCAGGGAGGGCGAAAGCTCCAGCTTGCCGGTCAGCCGGTTGCCGCCGACATCGGCGGTCAGTGCGGGAATGCTCGTCCTGCCGTTCTCAGAACGGATGTCACCGTTGATGCCGATCGGCTGTCCGTCGATCGTGCCGGTGGCCGCAAACTTTCCCTGCGGCGCCTTGGCATCGGCGACGCCCGACAGATCGATATTGAGGTCGGCGAGCGCGCGATCAGCCATCTCAAGGCTGGGAGCCTTGATATTGGCTGTCACGGAGATCGCCGGCAGTTCGCCTCCGATCCTCAGCGCGTAACCGGCGCCGCCGCTCGCGCCCGTCATCAGCTTGCCGATATCGGGCAGCCGACCTGAAAGATCGGCGTTCAACATCGAACCGTCGAACGCGACGTTGCCGGCGGCTTCAAGCGTGCCGGATTTCAGGACGAGATTGGACAGCGCGAATTTCGACGGGATCGTGCCGGTCACCTGGCTTTCGAGCGAGATCGGCTGATCGAACCTGCTCGTCGCCGCGGCCGGCAGGGCCGCTGGTTCGACGCTCAGCTTGACATTGCCGGTCAGCGCGCGGTCTGCCAGCCGATAGGAACCGTTGAGGCTGCCGTTGATATTGGCGCTTTCGACGGTGGTGCCGTTGAAGCCAATGTCGCCCGACGAAATCTGGAGCGGCGAGGCGATCGTGATAGGGCCCTGAACTGCGCGATTGAGGTTCGGTTCGGCAAAGGTTGCGTCCCCGGCCACGAGGCGCAGCTGAACGCTGCCGGAACGGGCGGCAAGATTGAAGGCATCGCTCTTTGCCGTCAGCTTGACGTTGCCGATATCGGCCTGCGGCAGGGTGGCGCTGTCGAGCGAGCCGCTGAGGCTCAGTCGGGCGGTCTGCGCATCGCCCGTCAGAGCCAGGTTGAGGCCTGAAATCAGGAAGCGCGCTTCGCCTTCGGCGAGCGGCCAGCGGAAATCGACGGGGCCGGATGTGCCGAGCAGATTGGCGTTCAGGCTGTTGTTGCCGGCCGGATCAAGCGCGCCCGATGCGGCGATGACGACGCTGCCGGTGGCGATATTGCCGGTCTGGATATCGATCTTGCCGTGGTCGTCGAAGGTGGCGGCAAGATCGATATTGGTCTGGCCGGCGAAAAGCGGCCGGAATGCTGCGGGAAGAAGCGAGCTCAGGTCACCGCCACCCTTGAGATCGAGATGATGCAGCCTGTCTGCGCCAATCGCATGCCGGCCCTCGATTGCAGCGCGCTGCTGCCCGTCGAGCGCAGCCTGTATCTTGCCTGTCCAGTCGGATATCGGTCCCTGGCCGTCGAGGTCGATGTTGACCGCAGGATTGCCAGGCAGGCCGAGGAAGCCCGCCAACAGCCCACCCTTCGGCTCGGCAAGCTGCGCCTTCAGCCGCAGCCGGTTTTCGGCCGGCGCGTAGGCGATATCGGCAGTAAGGCGCGCATCCGGAACCGCGTGGCGGCTGACATTGACCATCGCTTCGCCGCCGTCGCCATTTGCCGAAAGGCTGCCTTCGGCGGCGAGCGCGAAAGCCCGCCCGGCAAAAGCTTCGGCCAGTTTGATATCGGGCAAGGCCACATGGTCGACATCGATCTTGACCGGAAGAGTGAAGCCGCCGGAGTTTTCGGCGCTGGGCCGCGAGGGCAGGGTGCGCACCGGCTTGCGCAGCACGTTGATCGTGTCGATCTGGAAACGCTTGGCGTGGAATGTTCCCGTCAACAGCGCCAGCGGGTTCCAATCGATCGCCACACCGTGGATTTCCGCAAAAACGCCCCTCGTGTCGGATAGGGAGATTTCGGTGGCGCGAAGCCCGCCGGTCAAAAGCCCTTCCGGTTCGCGCACCTCGATCGTCATATCGCGGTTGGAAAGGGTGGAGGCGATCTTTTCGGTGACGATGCGGGCGCCAAAGGAGGTGAAGCCGAAGATCGCAAGCGCCGCGACAGCGAGAATCAAGATGGCGCCGACGGCATAACCGGTGACCCGCACGATCCAGTTGACGATTTTTGCCAGCGGTTGCATCGGCGCGAACTACCCCGTTTTCATGCGGCCCATCGATTGGAACAAACCGGAATCGCAACCCTAGAAGGATTGGCCGATGCCGGCATAAATTCCATAATCTGTGCCATCTTCGTACTTGTTCAGCGGCACGGCAAAATCAAGCCGCAGCGGCCCGAAAGGTGTGGCATATCGTATTCCCGCGCCGGCGCCGGCGCGGATATCGGAAAAACCCGGGAAGGTGCTGTCCGATACGGTGCCGACATCGATGAAGGGCACGAGGCCGATCGTATCGGTGATCTTGAAGCGGGCCTCCAGCGACCCGGTCACATAGGAACGGCCGCCGGTGGCATCGCCATTGTCGTTGTAAGGCGAAATTTCCTGATAACTGTATCCGCGCACCGAGCCGCCGCCGCCGGCGAAAAAGCGCTGCGTGGCAGGAATGTCCTCGATTCCGCCGCCGCCGATCAGCACGCCGGCGGCGACCTTGCCGGCAAGCACGAGGCGATCCTCGGCGCCGAACGGCAGATAGCCGGAAATCGAGCCTTCGAACGCCGCATAGGGTGTGGCGTTGAAGACCTCGTAGCCGGGCTTTGCCGAGACTGTCGCGCGATAGCCTTCGGTCGGATTGAACTTGTCGTCGCGTGCGTCACGATCATACTGAAGCGGCAGGGCGATGGTCAGATAGTCATTGGTGCCGAAGGCGTCGTCATCGCGCTCCCAGCTGACTTCGCCGCTCGCCGAAACCGTGTCCTTCTCGGTCAATTCATAGGAAAGCCCGAGCGAGGCGGTGACGAGCGTCGCGTTATAGGCGTCCGGATTCTGGGTCTTGGCGACGATACCGGCCTTCAGCGTGGCGGCCGGGAAGAAGGCGCCGGGCTTGGTGAAGAGGATGCCGGCGGAATAGTCGAGGCTGCCGACATCGGTGGCTTCGCCGAGCCGCGAGACCGAGCCTTCGATCCTCAGCGTCTCGGCCTCGCCGAACAGGTTGCGGTGGCCCCAATAGCCCTGGATGCCGAGGCCGTCGGTGGTGGAATATTGCGCGCCGACGCCGAAATAACGCCTCTTGCCTTCGGACACCTCGATCGTCATCGGCAGCGTATCATCAGGCGACAGCACATCGCCCTCATGAATGGTGACGCTCGAAAAGACGCCGAGGGCGCGAAGCCGCTCGCCGGCCTTCTTCAGCCTTTCCGGCGAATAGGCATCCCCTTTGTTCAGCCGGGAATAACGCTGGATGAAACCTGGCCGCACGGTTTTTTCGCCGGTGACCCCGACATCGCCGATCGGGGCGACAGGCCCGCCTTCGGCAGCAAGCACGATGTCGACCGTGTCGCTCCTGTGATCGGCGACGACCTTGCGTTCGGTCAATTTAGCGAAGGGCCGACCTTCGCTTTTCAACTGTTCGACAATCTTGTCACCCGCCTTGATGATGGCGAGCGAGCCGGCCTCGGCGCCGGGGGCAAGGTCGTAATCGGCGGGATTGCGGTCCGCGGCGTCGCCGCCGAACTGCACCTCTTTGACCCTGAAAACGGGTCCGGGGGTTATATTGACGGTGACGGGGACCGGCCCGGAGCGGTCGAATGTCGGATTGGGCGGCAGCTCGTCGATATCCTTGCCGTCGATGCTGATCGTCACCACGCCGCCGTAACGGGCTTTTTCATACAAGGTGGCGATCAGCCGCTCGCGGTCGTCACGCGCCTTGACGACGATGCCGAGATCGCCGGAGACGGGCTGTTTCTGGTCGCTGACGAGGCGGGAGCTGTTTTCGAGCGCTTCCTTAAGATCGGGATCGGCGGTGTCGGCCTTGAGTTCGACGTGATAGCGCACCGGATCGGGCACCTGTTCGCTCTCGTCCTCCTCCTTGCCGAAGATGGTGATGCCGAAAAGCTTGAAGGCGTAAGCATCGCCGATCAGGACCGGTGAGAAAGCAGCTGCCGCTGCGACCACCATCATGGTGCCTGTTCGCCGATACGCAAAACCTGTTTTCGGACTTGTCCCTCTAATCCGCATCCGCTGCTTTTGGTTACGCCTACATGAAGCTTCGTTGCCCAGCCGTGAACAGCTTAGCGGCAAAATCGCGCATGGTGTACCATTTTAAATTGCCCACGCGCTAATTCAGCACAAAAAATCCCGGATGTGTGTCCGGGATTTCCTGTTTTTGCGTTTTGCCAGCGCTCTCAGCGCGGGCAAGCGTCGATGTAACGGCGGCCATAGCGGTCGCGATAGTAGCACTGGCCGGGCTGTTCCGCGACGCTGCCGATCAGGGCGCCCGACACGCCGCCGATGGCGGCGCCGACCGCCGCGCCACGAACGTTGCCGGTGACTGCACCGCCAATGACTGCGCCGGATGCAGCACCGATGCCGGCGCCCTGCTGGGTCGGTGTGCAGCTTGCGACCGACAGGCCGATCAATGCGAGTATGACAGCTTTTTTCATCTCTTTTCTCCTGGGTTGTCGCCCAATGGGCATAGGCCGTCCCTATTGTTTTTTTGGCACGCTAGCTCGAAAACTATGTCGGAAGAAAGGGTTGTCCACTCTTGTCCGGATTTTTTTGCATTGAAGGGGTGTTGCGGGTGTTGCGGATTTTGCGCCTATGTCGGGCGCTTTTGCCGCATGGCCCCGTTGATTGTGGCGCGCGTATTTTTTTGTCTGGAATCATTCAAAAAACTGGGCCTTTTGCCGCAGTTGATGTTAAACCAAAGGGTAAGCATTGACGCGCGGACGTCCCATCGGCAAGAACGGCCGCGTGATACTGGAGCATATGATGGATTTCGAAGCATTTTTCAAAAACGAGCTGGACGGGCTTCATGCCGAGGGCCGCTACCGCGTTTTTGCCGATCTCGAACGTCACCGCGGCAACTTCCCGCGGGCGACGCGCCATACGGCCGATGGCGAGAAGGAAGTCACGGTCTGGTGCTCCAACGACTATCTCGGCATGGGCCAGAACCCGAAAGTGATCGAGGCGATGAAAGCCGCCATCGACCACTGTGGCGCGGGTGCGGGAGGCACCCGGAATATTTCTGGCACCAACCATTACCACGTCCTGCTCGAGCGTGAGCTTGCCGATCTGCACGGCAAGGAATCGGCGCTGATCTTCACCTCAGGCTATGTCTCCAACTGGGCCGCACTCGGCACGCTCGGCGCCAAAATCCCCGGCCTGATCATCTTCTCCGATGCGCTCAACCATGCCTCGATGATCGAGGGCATCCGGCATGCCAAATGCGACAAGGTGATCTGGAAACACAATGACGTCGCCGATCTCGAAGCCAAGCTTGCCGCCGCCGATCCGAAGGCGCCGAAGCTGATCGCCTTCGAGAGCGTCTATTCGATGGACGGCGACATCGCCCCGATCAAGGAGATCTGCGACCTCGCCGACAAATACGGCGCGATGACCTATCTCGACGAGGTGCATGCGGTCGGCATGTACGGCCCGCGCGGCGGCGGCATTGCCGAGCGCGAGGGGCTGATGGACCGGCTGACGGTCATCGAGGGCACGCTCGGCAAGGCCTTCGGCGTGATGGGCGGTTATATCGCCGCGTCGACGGCGCTGTGCGACTTCATCCGCTCGTTTGCCTCCGGCTTCATCTTCACCACGGCGCTGCCGCCGGCGCTTGCCGCCGGCGCCGTCGCCTCGATCCAGCATCTGAAGGTCAGCCAGTTCGAGCGCGCCCGCCATCAGGACCGGGTGCGCAAATTGCGCTCGCTGCTCGATCAGCGCGGCATTCCGCATATGCACAATCCCAGCCATATCGTGCCGGTGATGGTCGGCGATGCAGCCAAGTGCAAATGGATCTCCGACCTCTTGCTCGACAATTGCGGTGTCTATGTCCAGCCGATCAACTATCCCACCGTGCCGAAGAAGACCGAGCGGCTGCGCATCACCCCGACACCGCTGCATTCCGACGCCGATATCGCCCATCTCGTCGACGCCCTGCATTCGCTCTGGTCGCGTTGCGCGCTGGCAAGGCACGTCGCCTGATCTTCAACGATCGCCTGGGTTCTAACCTCGCGAATCAGAACTTCCATCGGAGGTTCTGACGGCGATTGTTTGTTCCGCATTCATCAGCTGGATAAGGTTATCTAGCCTTTGTCCTGTCGCTCTATCGATGAATGACGCATTGCAGTCCGGTCTCGTGGATTCGCATCGGCCTTTTCCACGCCTTCCTTCCTTCAATTCACGCTTGTTGTTCCATCTGTCGAATTGCATGAGAAAACCTTTTCTCACTTGACAGAGAGATTGGTAAAAGCTTTTCTCAAGCCAATTCAGAAGGAGGAAGGCCTGAACATATCGGGAGGAAAAAGAGGCAGGATCACCATCCATGAGGTCGCGTCGGCTGCTGGCGTGAGCATCTCGACGGCGTCGAAGGCTCTCAACGACACCGGCCGGATGGGAGCGGAAACCCGCGAGCGCGTGAAGCGGATTGCCGGCGAAATCGGATATCGGCCGAATGCGCTGGCAAGAGGTCTTCTCAGCAAGCGCAGCTTCACCATCGGGCTGCTGACGAACGACACTTACGGTCGTTTCACGCTGCCTGTGATGGCGGGTATTTCGGACGCGCTCGTCGATCATGGGGTCTCGGTTTTCCTGTGCGCCATCGAAGACGATCCGGCGCTCGCCCAGATCCATGTCGATGCGATGCTGGACAAGCAGGTCGACGGTATCATCGCAACCGGCAAGCGGCTGGACAGGCGTCTGCCTGTCGACCTGTCGAATTTGCATGTGCCTGTCGTCTACGCCTTCACCGAGGGGACGCAGAACAGCGTTACCTTCCGTTCGGACGACGAACAGGGTGCGAGGCTGGCCGTCGAATGGCTCGCGACGATCGGGCGGCGGCGGATTGCGCATATTACCGGGCCGGAAGACTTCTTTTCGGTGCGGGAGCGGGCCGGGGCCTATCATCAGGTGGCGGGCCACCGCGAGCCGGTGCTCTATGGCGTCTGGTCGGAAAGCTGGGGCCATGAGGCGGTGGAACAGCTTTGGAAGAGAGTGGGGGAAAAGCCGGATGCGCTCTTCTGCGGCAACGACCAGATCGCCCGTGGCGCGGTGGATGCGCTGCGCGAGCGCGGCGTCAAGGTGCCGCAGGATGTTTCGGTAATCGGCTTCGACAATTGGGAGATTGTTGCGGCCCAGACGCGGCCGCCACTGACGACGGTGGATATGGAGCTGAAGGAGCTCGGGCGGCAGGCCGGTTTGACGGTGCTGGCGCTTGCGGAAGGACGGCCCGTCGAGCCGGGAGTGAGGAAATTGCCCTGCCGGCTCGTCATCCGGCGGTCATGCGGGGGTAGGACTCCTCCGGAATGAGACTAAGGGAATGAGAATCAGGGAAATGAGCAAAGGCGCGAGGAGATGCGCCATATTGGGAGGAGTGTCATGATCAAGCGTCTATTGGCGGCGACCGGCATCGCTACTTTGTGCCTGGTGTCGGCTGCATCGGCTGCCGAAAACGTCGAAATGTGGGTCCGGTCGGGGATCGGCGACGCGTTCAAGAAGGTCGTCGAGGCTTATAATTCCAGTCATGAGAACAAGGTCGTGATGACCGAAGTGCCGTTCTCCGAGCTGGTGCAGAAATATGCGACGGCAATCGCCGGCGGACAGGCGCCGGATGCCCTGTCGATGGACCTCATCTACAATCCCGCCTTTGCCGCGGCCGGCCAGCTGGAAGACCTGACGGACTGGGCGAAGTCGCTGCCCTATTTCAACTCGCTGTCGCCGTCGCATGTCCGCCTCGGCACCTATCAGGACAAGATCTACGGCCTGCCGCTCTCTGTGGAAACATCGGTTTTCGCCTGGAACAAGGATCTCTACAAGAAGGCCGGCCTCGACCCGGAAAAGGCGCCGGCCAACTGGGACGAAATCACCGCCAATGCCGAGAAGATCCAGGCTCTCGGTGACGATACCTACGGCTTCTATTTCTCCGGCGGCGGCTGCGGCGGCTGCATGATCTTCACCTTCACCCCGCTCGTCTGGGGTGCGGGCGCCGACATCCTGTCGGCCGACAGCAAGAAAGCGACGCTCGATACGCCTCAGATGCGCAAGGCCGTCGACATCTACCGCAACATGGTCAGGAAGGACCTCGTGCCGGCGGGTGCGGCCAGCGACAACGGTACGAACTTCCTGACCTTCACCAATGGCAAGATCGGCCAGCAGAGCCTCGGCGCCTTTGCCATCGGTACGCTGGTGACCCAGCATCCTGAGATCAATTTCGGCGTGACCCTCATTCCCGGCGTCGGCGGCAAACCGTCGTCCTTTGCCGGCGGCGACAATTTCGTCATCACCAAGGGAACGAAGAAGATCGACGCCGTGAAGGAATTTCTCGAATACATCTATTCGATGGACGGCCAGAAGATCATGGCGAAATATGGCAGCCTGCCGACACGCGGCGACATTGCCGATAAGGTGCTCGAAGGTCTCGACCCGCGCATGCAGGTCGGTCTGAAGGCAATCAGTGTCGCCAAGACGCCCTATACGCTGCAATTCAACGACCTGATCAACAGCGCCAACGGTCCCTGGGCAAGCTTCACCAATGCGGCGATCTTCGGCGACGATGTCGACGGGGCGTTCTCCAGCGCCCAGTCGGAAATGCAGTCGATCATCGATAGCGGCCAATAACTCTCCCAAGGCCGCGGCCGGGGAGCGGTGGCAGCTTCCCGGCCAACTTCAATTGACAGATGCGGAGCGTTTGATGACCGGTTCCGGTTCAGAGACTCTATTGCCTCGGCGCAGGCGGCGGCGCAGATCCAACTGGCGCGGCCTTGCCTATATCGCGCCGGCCATGGCGCTGGTCATCGTCTTCTTCATCATGCCGGTTCTCTTCACGGGGTGGATGAGCCTTCATAACTGGCCGCTGATGGGGGCGTCGCGCTGGATCGGCTTCAACAATTATTTCCGAATGGTCAACGACACTCGCTTCATGGCGGCACTGAATTTCACCGCCTATTACACCGTGATCGTCACCATTGCGATCTTTGCCGTCGCCTTTCCGCTGGCAATCTTCGTCGAGAAGGAACGGCAGTTCGTCAGCGCCTACCGCACAATCATCTTCCTGCCTGTCGTGGTCGGCCTTGCCACCGCCTCGCTGCTCTGGGTCTGGCTTGCCAATGTCGATAGCGGCTTCATCGGCCCAGCCTTGAAGGCGCTCGGTCTTCTGGAAAAGAGCCCCAATCTGCTTGCGACCTTCGACACGGCCTTTCTGACTGTTGTGGTGATGGTCGTCTGGAAGATCGCCGGCTTCACCATGATCATTCTGCTGACCGGGCTTCAGGCCATTCCGCCCGAGCTGACGGAGGCGGCCCGCATCGACGGCGCCGGCCGCTGGCAGCGTTTCCGGCATCTGACGCTGCCGCTGATGCGTAAGACGATCGCGCTGGCGCTGATCGTCTCGGTCACCGGCTCGATCCTTGCCTTCGACCAGTTTTACATCATGACGGCGGGCGGACCGCAGAACAAGATGATCTCGGTGGTCTATTACGTCTTCAACCAGTCCTTCGTCTCCTTCAATCTCGGTTATGGCGCAGCGCTTTCGATCGCCCTTCTCGCCATCCTGGTTGCCATCAGCATCGTCCAGCTCTGGCTGCTTCGCGTCGGGGAGGAGCGTCCATGACGACGTCAAGGCAACGCCGCGCCCGCAAGGCCATCCGCACGAAGTCGGCCTATCATCTCACCGGCATCGCCATTTCGATCTTCTTTCTGGCGCCCTTCGCGATCACGCTGCTCGCCTCCTTCCGGCCGGGTGCCGAAGCCAGTCTGCCGCCCTTGCCGCCGTGGCCGACATCCGGGGTCAGCTTCGATGCCTATGCGCTGCTCGATACGTTCGGCGCCGGCATCTGGCAGCACATGATCAATTCGCTGTTGGTGTCGGTCGCCACCGTGGTGCTGACCGTTCTGGTCAGCCTGCTCGCGGGCTATGGCTTCTCGCGTTATCGCTTCCCGATGAAGAATGCGCTCTTCGTGCTGATCATCGCCACGCTGATGATTCCGTTCCAGTCGATCCTGACGCCGCTCTTCATCATCCTGGCAAAACTCGGCCTCAACAATTCGCTGCTCGGGCTGACCCTCGTCTATGTGACGCTGCAGCTGCCTTTCTCCGTTTTCATGATGCGCAATGCCTTCGATGCCGTGCCGAAGGAAATCGAAGAGGCCGCGCGCATCGACGGCGCGCGCGATCTGAGGCTCCTGGCGCGGGTTCTCCTGCCGCTGGTGCTTCCCGGTGTTGCGACGGTGGCGATCTTTGCGTTCCTCAATGCCTGGAACGAGTTTCTCGCCGCGCTTGTGCTGCTCTCGAGCAATGAGAAATACACCCTGCCGGTGCTGATGACGGCAGTTCGCGCCGGGCGGCTCGGCGCCATCAACTGGGGAGCGGTGCAGGCCGGTGTCGTCGTCATGACGATCCCCTGCCTGATCGTCTTCCTGCTCCTGCAACGCTACTACATGCGCGGGCTGATGGCCGGCGCGGTGAAATGATCCCAAGAAGGTAGAGCCCATGACCAAGTCAAGCAACGACCGCCAGTTTCGCCCCGTCGCCGTTCCCGATGTCGAGCTCGGCGGGTTCTGGGGCAAATGGCAGGATGCCGTCTGCAATTCGACCGCCGAGACCCTGCTCGACCGCTGCGTCGAAGCCGGCATGCTCAAGGCGATCGACGTCAGCCAGCCGAGCCCCGGCGTCGTCATTCCCATTCAGCCGTGGGGCGGGACGACGCAGATGTTCTGGGATTCCGATCTTGGCAAGTCGATCGAGACTATCGCCTATTCGCTTTATCGCCGGCCGAACCCGAAGCTGGAGGCTCGGGCCGATGAGATCATCGACATGTATGAGCGGATGCAGGATAAGGACGGTTATCTGAACGCCTGGTTCCAGCGCGTCGAGCCATCCCGCCGCTGGACCAACCTGCGGGACCATCACGAGCTCTATTGCGCCGGCCACCTGATGGAAGCCGCGGTCGCCTATTATCAGGCGACCGGCAAGCGCAAGCTGCTCGACATCATGTGCCGCTTCGCCGACTACATGATCAAGGTTTTCGGCCATGGAGAGGGTCAAATACCAGGCTATTGCGGCCATGAGGAAGTCGAGCTGGCACTGGTCAAGCTCGCTCGCGTGACCGGCGAGAAGAAATATCTCGACCTCTCGAAATTCTTCATCGATGAGCGCGGCACCGAGCCGCACTTCTTCACGGCCGAAGCGGCTCGCGACGGCCGGAGCGCTGCCGACTTCCATCAGAAGACCTATGAATATGGTCAGGCGCACTTGCCGGTACGAGAACAGACGAAGGTCGTCGGCCATGCCGTGCGCGCCATGTACCTCTATTCCGGCATGGCCGACATCGCCACCGAATACAAGGACGACAGCCTGACGGCAGCTCTGGAAACGCTCTGGGACGATCTGACGACCAAGCAGATGTACATCACCGGCGGCATCGGCCCGGCCGCGTCCAACGAAGGTTTCACCGACTATTACGACCTGCCCAATGATACGGCCTATGCGGAAACCTGCGCCTCTGTCGGTCTGGTCTTCTGGGCAAGCCGCATGCTCGGGCGCGGGCCGGACCGGCGTTACGCCGACATCATGGAGCAGGCCCTTTATAACGGCGCGCTGCCCGGCCTTTCCACAGACGGCAAGACCTTCTTCTATGACAATCCGCTCGAAAGTGCGGGCAAGCACCACCGCTGGAAATGGCACCATTGCCCCTGTTGCCCACCGAACATCGCCCGGCTGGTGACGTCGATTGGCTCATACATGTATGCGGTTGCCGATGATGAGATCGCCGTACATCTCTATGGCGAAAGCACCGCCCGGCTGAAGCTTGCCAACGGCGCCGAGGTGGAGTTGGAACAGGCCACCAACTATCCGTGGGACGGCGCCGTCGCCGTCACGGCCAAGCTGGCAAAGCCGGCCCGGTTTGCACTGTCGCTGCGCATTCCGGACTGGGCGGAGGGCGCAACCCTCAGCGTCAACGGGGCGATGCTCGACCTCGATGCTCATGTCCGCGACGGATATGCGAGGATCGACCGCGAATGGGCGGACGGTGATAAGATGGCCCTCTACCTGCCGCTGGCGCTTCGCCCGCAATATGCCAATCCGAAAGTGCGCCAGGATGCCGGCCGCGTCGCCTTGATGCGCGGTCCGCTCGTCTATTGCGTGGAAACAACGGACAATGGCAAAGATCTCAACGCCATCGTTCTGCCCCGCGAACTCCCGGCCGCCGAAACCGTCGTGCTGAAGGACCTCAATGATGCCGTCGCCCTCGATCTCAAGGTCGAGCGTGAGGAAACATCGAATTGGGGCAATTCGCTCTACCGCAAGGCGCCGGCCGAAAGGCGGGTCGCCACCGCACGCTTTGTGCCCTATCATCTCTGGGACAACCGCGCGCCCGGAGAGATGCTCGTCTGGGTCCAGGCGGACAAGTAGGTCGTTTGGGGATGACGAACGGTATGGGTAACAAGAGCGTCGTCCTTCAGGACGTGCGAAAAAGCTATGGCAATCTGCAGGTGGTCCATGGCATCGACCTGACGATCGAGGAGGGCGATTTCGTCGTCTTCGTCGGTCCGTCCGGCTGCGGAAAATCGACGCTGCTTCGGATGATCGCGGGTCTTGAGGACGTGACCGATGGGGAGATCGAGATCAAGGGACGTGTTGTCACCGATCTCGATCCGTCCGAGCGCGGCATCGCCATGGTCTTCCAATCCTACGCGCTCTATCCGCATATGAGCGTGCGCGACAACCTGGCCTTCGGACTGAAGATGGCGCGTACGAATGGTGCGGAGATCGAGACGCGCGTCAAGGCCGCCTCGGCGATCCTGAAGATCGACCATCTGCTCGACCGGCGGCCCGGGCAGCTTTCCGGCGGCCAGCGCCAGCGTGTGGCGATCGGCCGGGCGATCGTGCGCGAGCCCGATGTTTTCCTGTTCGACGAACCGCTCTCCAATCTCGATGCAGAGCTGCGCGTTTCCATGCGCATCGAGATCGCCCGCCTTCATCGCGAGCTCGGCAACACGATGATCTATGTCACCCATGATCAGACCGAGGCGATGACGCTCGCCGACAAGATCGTCGTGCTGCGTGACGGTCGCGTCGAGCAGGCCGGAACACCGCGCGAAATCTACGAGAATCCTTCGAATACATTCGTGGCGGGCTTCATCGGCTCGCCGAGGATGAATCTCCTGAATGCTCGATGGGGCGAAGACGGTCTGGTCGACGTTGCCGGCGGGCGCGTCGAAAGTGGCCTGTTGCCGAAAGACAGGCCGGCCGGTGCGGCCGTGACGCTCGGTCTGCGGCCGGAGCATCTGAAGGTGGCCCCGGAGCTCACAGGCAGCCTGACGGCAAGGGTCGATTTTTCGGAATATCTCGGCGGAACGCAGTATCTCTACTGCCAGCTCTGCGATGGCCAGTCGCTCACCGTCGAGCACCGGTCGCCGACCAGCATTGCTGCCGGGGAAGAGGTCAGCCTGCAGTTTGAGCCGTCGAATTGCCGATTGTTCGACGAAGGCGGCAATCGGCTGCGATAATCGCCGCCCGAGCCCTCACCCGACAAGATCGAGTTTCATCAGCGCCGACGCGCGCTGCCGGGCCTGCCTGTCGGCGTTGAAGACATCGTCCATGCCGGCAGCCGGCGGCAGGCCGGCCAGATCATCCATGACTCTCTCGGTGACCTCGGCCATGGCGAGGAAGGACAGGCGCCCTTCGATGAAGGCCTCGAGCGCCACTTCCTTGGCGCCGTTCAGCACCGCGCCCTGAACGCCGCCGCGCGTCATCGCAAGGCGCGCCAGCCGCAGGGCGGGGAACCGCACCTCATCCGGCGCTTCGAAATCCAGTCTCGCGAGCCTTGCGAAATCCAGCCGCTCGACCGGCAGGTTCGGCCGGCGCGGAAAGGACAGCGCGTACCCGATGGCGGTGCGCATGTCAGGTGCGCCGAGCTGCGCCAGTACCGAACCGTCGGTATAGCCGACCATGGAATGAATGATCGACTGCGGATGGAAGATCACCTCGATCTGCTCGGGCTTCAATCCGAAAAGGTGGCGGGCTTCGATCATCTCCAGCGCCTTGTTGAACATCGAGGCGCTGTCGATCGAGATCTTCAAGCCCATCGACCAGTTCGGATGGGCGCGCGCGGTTTCCACCGTCACATCGGCCATCTCCTTCAACGAGGCGGTGCGGAAAGGGCCGCCCGAGGCGGTCAGGATGACACGCTCGACGGCATGGCGCTGGTTTTCTTCCAGCACCTGGAAAATCGCATTGTGCTCGCTGTCGACGGGAAGCAGCCTGCCGCCGCCGGCGCGGATCGCCCCGATGAAGAGATCGCCGGCCGAGACCAGACATTCCTTGTTGGCAAGGGCGATATCGGCACCACGGCGTGCAGCGGCAAGCGTCGGCGCCAGACCCGCGGTGCCGACGATTGCCGCCATCACCCAGTCGGCTTCGCGGTCGGCTGCTTCCATGAGGCCGGATTTCCCCGACGCGACCGCGATGCCGCTGCCGGAAAGTTCGCTTTTCAGCGCTTCATAATGCCGGTCGTTTGCCGTCACCGCCAGCCGCGCGCCGAAGGATCTGGCCTGCCGGGCGAGCAGCTCGACATTGCCGTTGCCTGTCAGAACGGAAATTTCGAAGTTCTCCCGCCCGCCCAGATGTTCGACAACATTGAGGGTATTGCGGCCGATCGACCCGGTGGAGCCGAAGATGCTGAGGCGCCGCGGCGCGGTTTTGCCGGTCATCATTTGGAATTTCGCGAAAAATGTCTCTCGTAGGCTCAGGCTCTACTAGGGTTTGGAGGGTGCGGCAAGTGTGCGGTGCAGCAGATATCAGCCCTGCAGGGGTTTACAGGGCGGCGGCGGGATGTGATGCTTATGGCATTCCTGAAGGGGATGTGATTCCCCTGCGGCCTCTCGTAGGCACATGGGCAATCGGGCCGCTGTGCGGCCATTGAAAAACGGGCACTTGGCTGCCCTCGGCTTTTTCGGCCAACATTAAATCGAGGATGACATCGGGATGAACGGCTTGGCCGTGCTGCCCGTCCACGTTCTCTGCGGGCACTTTGGTGCGGTATCGTGCCATTCGATGACCGGCACGTGTCAGGTCAAAGCGATCGGATCACATGACGATATTCAGAATAATCATCCTTCTTTTCGCCATCCTGTCTTCGCTGAGCGCGGCTGCAAAGGCGGACGACCTGCTGATCTGGTCGCCTGCCAAGGTTTCGGATCGGTCGTACAAGGCGACGATGGGTTTTCGTCTGCCGACGGAATGGGAGACGAGCGCCGGCGCCGACCTCGCATTGGCAGCGACAAAAGGCGGTGCGCCGCTGCCCCATTCCGAACAGGCCATGCTTTGGGGCAGGATCAGCAAGACGAGTGTCACGCCGGCAGGTCAATCACAGCAGGGCGCCAGGGTCAGCGTCGATACGCTGCGCGGCAGCGGCGCGCTGACACTCAGCCGCTCGCGCAGCTGGATCCTGTCGGATTCGCTCGACATGCAATCGAGCCGCTCCGTCAGCGTCCGTTACGACCCGGTCGATGCCAGGGAGACTTCGGTGACGGCGTCGCAGGCGCTGAAATTGATCCATCCCTGGACGGGAACCTCGCTTTCGGCCGGCGCAGGCATCAGCAACGCCAGCGGCGACTTCTCGAGCACGGTGGCGGTCAACCAGGCGATCCTGCCTAACCTCAACCTCGATGCCTCGGTCAGCAATCCGTTCTCGCCCGATCAGGCCGGCAGCGTCAATCTTCGCTATCGCGTGCAGTGGTAGCGGTACGAAACCAAACGAGGCTGGTGGCGTTTCTTCTTCAGGTTTTTCGGAGGAATGGAATATGGTTTTCAAAGAGCCGACATTTCACGGGCTTGCGCCCGAAATGGAAGCGGAGATCGCCAATCGCGCATCTCTCGAGGCCGCCGTCGCCAATGCATTGGCAATTGCCGGCGGCATCGATGCGTCGGATGTGGAAGTGACGATGGAGGAAGATCAGGTCGTGTTGACAGGCACTGTTGGTACGGTCGGGGAGATCGAACGGGCAACCGCCGTCGCCAGGGCGGTGGAAGGCGTGACCGCGGTGCAGAACCGAATCCTGCTCAGCGGGTCTGCTAGGGGCGACCCGCATTGATATTATCGAAACTCGCTTGCGATCGCCGGTCTTGCCGGGCGCACGCTGTTACGCCGGCGCTCGGCTGATCAACCTGCGAAGCGCTCGACGAGGAAGGATGAACCTTCCAGGCGATCGGTCTTCGCTGCGGTCACCGGCCCCTGCGGCTGATAGGCGATGGCAAGCAGCAGAGCGCTGACGGCGACATAGGCGATTGCCAAAAGAGTCATCTTGATACGCATGATGCGTTCTCCCATTTTCGCGATAAACGCGGCCGATGTCGCGAAGTTCCTGATGGCGAAATCAGAGGAAAGGCCCGACCAGGGGAGGAGCGGCCGGGCTTTTCGTGCATAGACACTGCCTTATCGGCAGATCCGGGTCTCCTTGATGATCGTATGGCCGTGACGGCGGATTCTTTCCGTCTTGGTGAAGCAATCATCGGAGACGCGGCGCATCATGTGATGGCGGTAGTAGGGCCGGTGGCGATAATAAGGGCGCTCCGAATCGCCATAATAAGGACGCGGGTTATCGGTGGTGATAGTCACGCTTGCCGCCTGGGACGGCATGGCGGAAAGGATGGACGCTGCAGCGAGCGTGCAAGCAAGAATGAACTGTTTCATGACGAGCCTCTCTTTCTCAGTTGCTCACGGGAGCGACTTGTTGGTCATAGTCTCAACTCGCCGGAAGCGCCGCCGGTTCAATCACATAGCGTTACCGATTGTGTCGAAGGCAGAAACCTTTGCAGCCGCGGATCGTTAGCGCAGGAAACAGCCGGAGACCACGGTCGTGGGACAGATTGCAAGGATCATCGCCCTTGTCGCCGGACTTGCCGGCGGCACGGTCTTTTCGCAAGCGCCTGAATTTGCGCAGCAATATCGCCAGCGGATCGGCGGCGCGATCGATGAGCTGCGTGTCATCGTCGAGGACTTCAACCGCCAAGCCGCCCAGCATCAGCTCGACCGCGAGCAGGCGCTGAACGCCTATGCCCAATCTTCCGACGATTTCCTGCGCGACCGCGGCGTCTCGATGCAGAGCACGATCGCGCGTTACGAAGAACTGCAGTCGCAGCAACTGAAACTCAGCACCGCCGCCCCCGTCGCCAAGCCCTTCGTGCTGCTGAGGAATGCGGATGATGTGGTTTTCGCCAATACCTGGCGCGACTTCGTGCCCGGGATGCCGATGAGCTTTGCCGGCCTCGTCTGGGGCGCCATCGGTTTTGTCGGCGGATCGGTTGTGGCGGCGCTGCTGGGATTGGGGGCACGACGCGTTGGACGCCGACGAGCCTATCGTCAGGTGCCGTGAGCATATACGGGAGTCAGGCGCCGCCCTGCTGCCCATCTTTAAGACGAGATCAGTCATTCCACTCCTCCCGCAGCATGCGAGGAAGCAGACGACTTAAAGCAAGCGGCCGCTGCACGACGCCCTGCCTAGCTCAATGAAGAACGGCGATGGCCGTTACGCCAGCTTCGTCCGCGGCGCGAATAATCGCCGCCCTCAGTTGCTCAGATTTAGCGTTACCCTTCACGACGTCCAGGCAGATTTCAATCGCAGCAAGGAACTCCTTTCCGTCGTCGTAAGGGAACTCGTTCATCAGCGCGTGGGCGGCCCCCACGGCCGTCCTGACGGAAAAAAGCCGTTCCGGGTTGTTAAAGAGAAGGATGACGGGATCGAATTCGATCGAAGTGCCCCATTCCATTACACAATACTCCTGATGGGATGGCATATTGTTAACGGTGCAAGGGGCGTGCCACTGCGCGCGACGGTTTACGCAAAAGCTGGCATGGCATCGAAAGGCAATGAATTGGCACCTCGAAAGAGGGCACAATGCATCGTGAACGGGGATGCTCACAGCCGAGCTCGACATCATCTTTGAAGGTATAAGCCGGAGAAATCCGATGTCAGCCACGTATCGAGCCGCTTGCCGCTGCCTCGTTTGAATCCCTGGAAATCAACGGAAGCAGCTGCAAAACGATTGCGACATGCGGCGGCAACATTTCGATGTAGATTGTTTGATAGTGGTGATCCCGGCGCGATTCGAACGCGCGACCCCCAGATTAGGAATCTGATGCTCTATCCTGCTGAGCTACGGGACCACTTGCACGCCATGCATACAAAAGGCTTGGCGCGAAGCCAAGCCTTAATTCTTGTCAAAGGCCGAGGCGTTGTTCGGCGAGGCGGACCCAGTAGGAGATGCCGTGGGCGATGGCTTCGTCGTTGAAGTCGTAGGCCGGGTTGTGCAGGCCGGCGCTGTCGCCGTTGCCGATGAAGATGAAGGCGCCGGGGCGGGCGTTGAGCATGTAGGAAAAGTCCTCGCCGCCCATCATCGGATCGATTTCGGCATTGACGTTGACCTCGCCGGCAATGGCGCTGGCGACGGCCACCGCATGCTCGGTTTCGTCGGGATGGTTGACGGTGACGGGGTAGTTGCGGTTGAAGCTGATTTCGGCCTCGGCGCCATGGGCTGCGACCAGGCCTTCGACGATCTGCCGGAAGCGTTTTTCGGCAAGCGTGCGCACCTCGCTGTCGAGGGTGCGCACGGTGCCGGCGAAGGTCGCGTCATTGGGGATGACGTTATGGGCGAAACCGGCATTGAACTTCGTCACCGAAACGACGACAGAGCTGATCGGATCGGCGGTGCGCGAGGCGATCATCTGCAGATTGCCGACGATCTGGGCGGCGATGGCGATCGGGTCGATCGTCCGGTGCGGCTGGGCGGCGTGGCCGCCGCGGCCCTTGATGGTGACGGTGAATTCGTCGGTCGCCGCCATGATGGCGCCCTTGCGGATCGCGAACTGTCCGACGGGCAGGCCCGGCAGGTTGTGCATGCCGTAGACCTCTTCGATGCCGAAGCGCTCCATCATGCCATCCTTGACCATCAGATTGCCGCCGCCGCCGCCTTCTTCGGCGGGCTGGAAGATGACGGCGACATTGCCGTTGAAATTGCGGGTTTCGGCGAGATATTTCGCGGCGCCGAGCAGCATGGCGGTATGGCCGTCATGGCCGCAGGCATGCATCTTGCCGGGCGTCTTCGAAGCCCAGGGCTTGCCGGTGACTTCGGTCAGCGGCAGGGCATCCATGTCGGCCCGCAGGCCGATCGTGCGGCGGCCTTCGCCCTTGCCCTTGATCAGGCCGACGACGCCGGTGCGGCCGATGTCGGTGACGATCTCGTCGACCCCGAATTCCTTGAGTTTTTCAGTGACGAAAGCGGCCGTGTTTTCCACCGCGAAAAGAAGCTCGGGCCGGGCATGGATATGGCGGCGCCATTCGGCGACTTCGTCCTGCAATTCGGCGGCTCTGTTCAAAATCGGCATATTGGCTTTCCTGTTATCAAATCCCGACAATCGTTCGTCGCTTCAATGGGCGTGAGGCCCATGCAAATTACTTCGTCAATGACCTTTGCCATGTCATAGCCATATAGGCTAGATAGATGAAGGTTGCGAGATTTTCCGGACATCTGAAGGACGAACCGTGTCGACGAGCCACTTCCGTTTGTTTGCCGCCATGCGGCCGTTTCGTTTCATGATTGCCGCGACTGCCGCTTTTGTCGCCTCCGTTTCGCTCGTTCAGGCCAATCCGCATATTCTCGTCGACGTGCAGACAGGCCGCGTCCTCGAACACGAAGAAGCCTTCCGCAAGTGGTATCCGGCCTCGCTCACCAAGCTGATGACCGTCTATACCGTCTTCGATGCGATCCGCGCCGGTCAGATCAGCCTCGATACGCCCATCGTCATGAGCAAACGCGCCGCCGCACAGCCAGCCGCCAAGATGTATTTCAAACCGGGCCAGAAGCTGACGCTCGACAGTGCGTTGAAGATCCTGATGGTGAAATCGGCCAACGATATCGCGGTTGCGGTCGCAGAAGCCGTCGGCGGTACGCAGGAAGGTTTCGTGACTCGGATGAACGGCGAGGCGCTGAAGCTCGGCATGACGGATTCGCATTTCGTCAATCCGAACGGCCTGCCCGGCAAAGGCCAATACACCACGGCGCGTGACCTGGCGGTGCTGACGGTGGCGTTGCGCCGCGATTTTCCACAATATGCCGCCTATTTCGCGCTCGAGGGCTTCACCACCGGCCAGCAGAACGTGCCGAACCTCAACATGCTGATCGGCCGTTTCGCCGGCGCGGACGGCATGAAGACGGGTTTCATCTGCGCCTCGGGCTTCAACCAGATCGGTTCGGCGACGCGCAACGGCCGTACGCTCGTTTCCGTCGTGCTCGGCACGGACAGTCTCGCGGCGCGTGCCGATGCGACGGCGAACCTTTTGCAGAAGGGCTTTACGACGCAGTTTCCCGGAAACGAGACGCTCGGTTCGCTGAAGCCCTACGGGCCGGGACAAGACCAGGTGACCGACATTACCGCCGATATCTGCAGCGCCAAGGGCGCCAAGGTGCGCAGCGAAACGCGAGACGAGGTCGGCCGCATGAAGGTGCACTCGCCCTATATTCTGGAAATGGACCACGACCCGCAATTCGTCTTCGCCGGCCTCATTCCGGGGCAGGACCCGCAGCCGCCTCAGCAGCCGGAAAAGGTGGCGACCGGCGATACGGCTGGCGGCATCGCCAACGTCCCGGTGCCGCTGCCGCGCCCGACCGCGTTTTAAGACAAGATGGGCTTCTAAGGTAAGGCAGATATGAGCGCGTTCAACGACAGGATTCCGGTCACCATCCTGACCGGCTTTCTCGGCGCCGGCAAATCGACGCTGCTGAACCGCATCCTCAAAGACCCTGACATGAAGGATGCGGCTGTCATCATCAACGAATTCGGTGATGTCGGCATCGACCATCTGCTGGTCGAAAGTTCCGGCGATTCGATCATCGAATTGTCCGATGGCTGCCTCTGCTGCACCGTGCGCGGCGAGCTTGTCGACACGCTGGCGAACCTGATGGACGCCGTGCAGACGGGCCGCGTCAAGCCGGTGAAGCGCGTCGTCATCGAAACGACCGGCCTTGCCGATCCGGCGCCCGTCATGCAGGCGATCATGGGCAATCCCGTCATCGCCACGAATTTCGAACTCGACGGCGTCGTGACGGTCGTCGATGCGGTCAATGGGCTGCAGACGCTCGACAATCACGAGGAAGCGCGCAAGCAGGCGGCCGTTGCCGACCGGCTGATCGTCTCGAAGACATCGATGGCAGGCGCAACGGCCGGGCTGGAACAGCGCTTGCGGGCGCTCAATCCACGCGCGGCGATGATGGATGCCGACGGCATGGACGCCGGCAGCGCCGCGGTGCTGGTGAACGGGCTCTACGATCCGGCGACAAAGATCGCCGATGTCGGCCGCTGGCTGCAGGACGAGGATGCGCATGAGGCGCATCACCACAATCACGGCCACGATCATGATCACGATGGCGATCACCATCACCATGGCCACCGCCATGATCACAGCCATGCGGGTCAGGATCCGCACGACGTCAATCGTCACGATGCCTCGATCCGGTCTTTCTCCATCGTCGAAGAGAAGCCGATCGATCCAATGGCGCTCGAAATGTTCATCGATCTCCTGCGCTCGGCCCATGGCGAGAAGCTGCTGCGGATGAAGGCGATCGTTTCGGTCTCCGATCGGCCGGAACGGCCGTTGGTGCTGCACGGCGTCCAGAGCATCTTCCATCCGCCGGTGCGGCTACCGGCGTGGCCGGATCCACAAGACCGTCGCACGCGCATGGTGCTGATCACCAAGGACCTGCCCGAGGCCTTCGTGAAGGATCTCTTTGACGCCTTCCTCGGCAAGCCGCGGATCGATACACCGGATCGTCAGGCGCTGTCCGACAACCCTCTCGCCATTCCGGGTTTGCGCATCTAAAGGCGCCGCATTGTGCTATCCGAAAATCGAGTCCGATTTTCAGGCCGATGCGCTGGCGGCATGTTTCACCGCTTGCGGATCAGGAAGCGATGACCGCTCTCCGTCTTTTCCGTCTCGACCAGTTCGTGGCCGTCCTCATTGCAGAAATGCGGCATGTCGATCACCGCCATCGGATCGCTGGTATCGACGAGGATGAGCGTGCCGCTTGCCATGGCGGCAAGCTTCCGGCGTGTCTTCATCACGGGGAGTGGGCATTTCAAGCCGCGAAGATCGTAGAGAGCGGGGTTCAAGCCGTTCAGTTCCGCGCCCAGAACTTCCAGAACGGCTTCTTTGCCGCGGCTTCTGCCGTCTCCTGTGGTTCCGGCGCGGGCGCGGTATAGGCGAGCGGATTCTGCATCGGCACCGGCACGACCGCAGGCGTCGCGGCGGCGACGGTCGTTGCCTGCGGCTGGGCCGGCGTTGCGGGTGTGGCGCCGGCTGCGGAGTTGGCGGTGAGGCTCTGCGTCGTGCGCTTGGCCATCAGGTCTTCCAGTTCGGCGACCTTGACCATGCGGCCGGCTTCGAGCGAGGTGCCGGTCGGCGCGAAGGCGAGTTCGCGGCCCTTGCGTGTCTTGGCGACGACGGCTTTGCGCTCGGCTTCGGACGGGTCGTACCAGGCCATGCCGTCATATTTGCTCATCGCCTTGGCGTAGTCGGCGTCATAGGTTTTGCCGTAGGAGGCCAGGGCTGCCGCCAGTGCCGGCGGCGTCGACATGGCAGGGCATTTGCCGGCGGCATTGAAGGCGCCGCCATCGGTTGCCTGCTGGTTGAAGACATATTTCTTCTCGCAGACGTTCACCTCGGGCGGGCGCTTCGTCACTTCGAAATTGTCGTAGCCGACCTTCAGCATCTTCCAGAAGTCGTTGTTCGGATCGAGACGATGCTTGACCATGTTTTCCGCCGTCATGCGGAACGGGAAGGCCTGCAGCTGCACGGTCGACTGGCCGCCCTTGAAGGCGTCGCGGGCGAACGCATAGATCTCCAGCACCTGCTGGTCGGTCATCGAATAGCAGCCGGAGGACGAGCAGGCGCCGTGGATCATCAGATCGGAGCCGGTGCGGCCGTTCACCGCGTCGTAGCGGTTCGGGAAGCCGGTGTTGATCGCCAGATAATATTTGGAATTGGGATTCAGGTTGGCGCGCGTCAGCTCGTAGAAGCCTTCCGGCGCCTGCCGATCGCCGGTCTTGACCTTCGGACCGAGGCGGCCGGACCAGGCGCAGATCTTGTAATCGGCGATCTTGTCGAAGCGGTTGTCGGTCTTCGCTTTCCATATCTCCATTGCACCTTCTTCCTTGAAGATGCGGATCATGATGGGCGAATTGCGGTCCATGCCCTTGGCTGCCATGGCGTTGAGGATATGGGGAGGGAGCGGCTGCTCGACCTTGTTCTTGACCTTGGAGAGATCGACCTGCGCCACTTCCAACGTGTCATTGCAGCCGGTCAGAGCCAGCGCCATGAGGGAAACATAGGCAAAATGACGTATGCGCATCCAAATTAGCCCATAAAGATAGTGCGACCCGGTCCGCCTATGGAGTTCGGGCACTGGAAGGAATCATAAGCGGTTTATACTTTATAAAACCTTACCAGCCTATGACGTGCCCCGAACATCCCCGCAAGCGCGAATGTTACAGATAATATCAATGTGGCCAAGATTTGGCCCCAATCGCTGAAAAGCGCAACTTGTCTTAGAGGTTGCGGCCCATATTGAGGAATTTCTGACGCCGCTCGTTGCGCAGCTGTTCGCCGGAACGCGATGCCATTTCGCCGAGCGCATTGGCGATTACATCGCCGGTTGCGGCTATCACGCTGTCGGGGTCGCGATGGGCGCCGCCGAGCGGCTCGGAAATGATGCCGTCGATGACGCCGAGCGATTTCAGGTCTTCGGCGGTGATCTTCATGTTGGTCGCCGCTTCCCGGGCGCGGGTCGAATCGCGCCAGAGGATGGAGGCCGCCCCTTCCGGCGAAATGACGCTGTAGATTGAATGCTCGAGCATATAGACCCTGTTGCCGGTGGCAATTGCGATCGCGCCGCCCGAGCCGCCTTCGCCAATGACGACGGAAACCAGGGGAACCTTGACGCCGAGGCACATTTCTGTCGAACGGGCGATCGCCTCGGCCTGGCCGCGCTCTTCGGCGCCGACGCCGGGATAGGCGCCGGCCGTATCCACCAGCGAAATGACAGGCAGGCCGAAACGGTCGGCCATCTCGAGGATGCGGATCGCCTTGCGGTAGCCTTCCGGGCGGGGGCTGCCGAAATTGTGTTTCAGGCGGGACTTGGTGTCATTGCCCTTTTCCTGGCCGATGACGGCGACGGGCTGACCGCGAAAGCGGGCAAGCCCCGCCTGGATCGCAGCGTCCTCGGAAAACTTGCGGTCGCCGGCAAGCGGCGTGAATTCCTGGAACAGCGTCTTGGCGTAATCGACGAAATGCGGGCGCTGTGGATGGCGGGCAACCTGCGTCTTCTGCCAGGCATTGAGCTTGGAATAGATTTCGACGATCGCTTCGCGGACGCGAACCTCCAGCCTGCCGATCTCATCGGTGGTGTCGATGCTCTCGTCTTCCGATGCGAGCTTCTTCAGCTCGATGATCTTGCCTTCGAGGTCGGAGATCGGCTTTTCGAAGTCGAGATAATTGTGCATGAGGTGCGTTTCCGTTCCTTGTGCCCGGGGCGTTTTCCTGGCTCCGCCCCTTGTCGCCGGTCCTATTCGTGCTTTTTCGCCTGTTTGGCAAGGGGGTGATGCGTCTGGACGAGCTGCTGCAGCCTCTCTTCGAGCACATGCGTGTAGATCTGTGTGGTCGAAATGTCCGAATGGCCGAGGAGTTCCTGCACGACGCGCAGATCGGCGCCGTTGGCGAGCAGATGGCTGGCAAAGGCGTGACGCATCACGTGTGGCGAGATCAGCGACGGCGTCAGGCCGGCGCGGATCGCCAGGTTCTTGAGGTCGCGGGCGAAAACCTGACGCGGCAGATAGCCCTCCTTCGAGGCGGCCGGAAACAGCCAGGGGCTTTCCTGCGGCTCCTTGGCCGCGGCATTTTCGGCCGCCAGCAGCCGGCCGTAGGATTTCAAGGCTCTGATCGCCGACTGCGACAACGGCACCAGCCGCTCCTTGTTGCCCTTGCCGCGGATCATCAGGAAGCGGCCTTCCTGGTCAAGGACGCGGGCGGGAAGCGAGACGAGTTCGCTGACGCGCATGCCGGTGGCATAAAGCAGCTCCAGCAGCGCCAGCATGCGCAGGCGCTGCAACTGGCCCGGGGCCGGATCGTCGGCCTCGGTCTGCGCTTGGGAAAGAAGCCTGCCGACCTCCTCGACCCCCATCGTCTTCGGCAGTGGCCGCCCCTTCTTCGGCGCGTCGAGAACGCCTGTGGGGTCGTCGGTGCGCAGGCCCTCGGCATAGAGGAACTTGTAGAATTGCCGCATGGCGGCAAGCCGGCGTGCCTGCGAGGAGGGCTTGAAGCCCTGGCGCGCCAGCGAGGCGAGATAGGCGGCCAGGTCGGTGGAGGCGGCTTCGGTCAACCTTATGCGGCGGCCGTTCAGGAAAGCGCTGACATCGTCGAGGTCGCGCTGGTAGGATTGCAGGGTGTTGGCGGCAGCCCCACGTTCGGCGCTCATCATTTCCAGGAAGGATTCCACGTGGACGCGGCTTAGATCCATCTCACTCACTTCCCGGTCGTGTCGATCGTGCCCGTCGCCGGCGGGTTGACCCGCTCGGAGGGAATACGGATCGTCACGTCGCGCTGCTGCGGCTCGACGAAGGTCACGAGCGCCCACATCGCTCCGTAAACCGTCCCGGCGAGGATCGCGCAGAAGAACAGGAAACGGAACAGGGTCGGCATCCGGCAACTCCTTCATGCTCTGCTTCTGTTATAAGAAGCGTATTCGCAAGTGCAAGAAGCGCCATTCAAGCCATGATTCCCTTGTCCGCGACTTGACGCTCCACCTGCATTTGTCGATACGGTTTGCAAACAAAGTGTGAATGGACCGATGAGTGAACCACTGCTGACCGTTGCTGACAGCCTGAAAGTCAGAGCTCGCGCTGCGCTCGGTTCACGCAATCTGGTCCTCGTCGGTCTGATGGGCGCCGGGAAATCCTCCGTCGGGCGTATCGTCGCCAGCCAACTCGGCATTCCCTTCATCGACAGCGATCATGAAATCGAGCGGGTGTCGCGCATGACGATCGCCGAACTTTTCGCAGCCTATGGCGAGGAAGAGTTCCGGGCGTTGGAAACGCGGGTGATGAAACGGCTCCTCAAGAGCGGACCACGTGTCGTCTCCACCGGCGGCGGCGCCTTCATCAACGACCGCACGCGCAGGCATATCAAGAAGGGCGGCCTTTCGATCTGGCTGAAGGCGGACCTCGACGTGCTTTGGGAGCGGGTCAACAAGCGTGACACGCGGCCACTGCTCAAGACCGAAAATCCGAAGCAGACCCTCGAAAGCCTGATGAACGCGCGTTACCCGATCTATGCGCAGGCAGACCTCACCGTACTCTCGCGTGATGTGCGCAAGGAAATCATGGCAGACGAGGTGCTGAAGGCCGTGGCCGAACAGAAAGAAAGTGCAGCATCATGAATGCGATAAGCTCCACCTCATCAGTCCAGACGGTGCATGTGCCGCTCGGCGAGCGCGCCTACGACATCCTGATCGGGCCGGGGCTGATTGCGCGGGCCGGCGCCGAGATCGCCTCGCGTCTCAAGGGCCGCAAGGCGGCCATCATCACCGACGAAAATGTCGCTCCGCTCTATCTCGAGACCCTCGCCGCGAGCCTGAATGCGGCAGGCATCGTCTCGGCCGAGGTCGTGCTGCCGGCCGGCGAAAAGACGAAGAGCTTCGAACATCTCATTGATGTCTGCGACAAGGTGCTCGAAGCCCGGGTCGAACGCAACGACTGCGTGATCGCGCTCGGCGGCGGCGTCATCGGTGACCTTTCCGGCTTTGCGGCCGGCATCGTCCGCCGCGGCGTACGCTTCGTGCAGGTGCCGACTTCGCTGCTGGCGCAGGTCGATTCCTCTGTCGGCGGAAAGACCGGCATCAATTCCCCCCGCCATGGCAAGAATCTGATCGGCGTCTTCCATCAGCCGGATCTGGTCCTGGCCGATACGGATGTGCTGAATACACTGAGCGAGCGGGAATTCCGCGCCGGCTACGCCGAAGTCGCAAAGTATGGGCTGATCGACAAACCGGATTTCTTTGCCTGGCTGGAAGCGAACTGGAAGTCGGTGTTTACGGGCGGCTCCGCCCGCATAGAGGCCATCGCTGCCAGCTGCCAGGCGAAAGCCGATGTCGTCGTTGCCGACGAACGTGAGACCGGCCAGCGGGCGCTGCTCAATCTCGGCCACACGTTCGGCCATGCGCTGGAAGCGGCGACCGCCTATGACAGCCGCCGCCTGGTGCACGGCGAGGGCGTTTCGATCGGCATGGTGCTGGCGCATGAATTCTCCGCACGGATGAACCTTGCCAGCCCCGACGATGCGCGCCGCGTCGGGCGGCATCTGCAGGCGGTCGGCCTGCCGACCCGGATGGCCGAAATTCCGGGCGAGCTGCCGCCAGCCGAGGTGCTGATGGATGCGATCGCGCAGGACAAGAAGGTCAAAGGCGGCAAGCTCACCTTCATCCTGACGCGCGGCATCGGCCAGTCCTTCGTCGCCGATGACGTTCCGGCCTCCGAGGTGATCAGCTTTCTCCGGGAAAAACACCCCTGATGACGATCGAAGGCGCTCTGGCATTTTTCGCGACTTATTGGCCGGAGATCCTTTCAATCACGGCGCTCGTGCTGACGTCCGCCTTCTTTTCCGGCTCGGAAACCGCGCTGACCGCCGTTTCGCGCAGTCGCATCCATACGCTGGAGGTCAACGGCGACGAGCGCGCCGGGCTCGTGCGCCAACTGATCGAGCGGCGCGACCGGCTGATCGGCGCGCTGCTGATCGGCAACAATCTCGCCAATATCCTGTCCTCCTCGATCGCCACCAGCCTGTTTCTCGGGCTGTTCGGCAGTTCCGGCGTGGCGCTGGCGACGCTGGCGATGACCGTTATCCTGGTCATTTTCGCGGAAGTGCTGCCGAAGAGCTGGGCGATCTCGACGCCCGACCGCTTCGCGCTTGCCGTCGCACTGCCGGCCAAGCTCTTCGTCACCGTCGTCGGCCCGGTTTCCTCCTTCGTCAATGCGATCGTTCGGCGGATCCTGGCGCTGTTCGGCATCAATCTCTCGCGGGAAATATCGATGCTGACGGCGCATGAGGAGCTGCGCGGGGCCGTCGACCTGCTGCATCGCGAGGGATCGGTGGTGAAGGCCGACCGCGACCGCCTCGGCGGCGTGCTCGACCTCGGCGAGCTGGAACTGTCTGATATCATGGTTCACCGCACCAAGATGCGGGCGATCAATGCCGACGATCCGCCGGAGGCGGTGGTGCGCGCCATTCTGGAAAGCCCTTATACGCGCATGCCGCTCTGGCGCGGCACGATCGACAACATCATCGGCGTCGTCCACGCCAAGGATCTGCTGCGCGCGCTTGCCGAGCCGAACATGGAGCCGCAGAACCTCGATATCGTCAAGATCGCGCAGAAGCCGTGGTTCGTGCCCGACAGCACCAACCTCGAAGATCAGCTCAATGCCTTCCTGCGCCGCAAGCAGCATTTCGCCGTCGTCGTCGACGAATATGGCGAGGTGCAGGGCATCGTCACGCTCGAGGATATTCTCGAGGAGATCGTCGGCGACATTTCCGATGAGCACGACATCGAGATTCAGGGTGTCCGCCAGGAAGCGGATGGTTCGGTCGTCGTCGACGGCGGCGTGCCGATCCGCGACCTGAACCGTGCGCTCGACTGGAACCTGCCCGACGAGGAGGCGACGACGATCGCCGGCCTCGTCATCCATGAATCGATGACCATCCCGGAAGAGCGCCAGGCCTTCACTTTTTACGGGAAACGTTTCGTCGTCATGAAGCGGGAGAAGAACCGCATCACCAGGCTGCGCATCCGTCCGGCCGGGGAAGACGGTGCCAAGCCGACCTGATCGGCTTGGCACGATCGGTTCCTATATGAGCTGCGGTCCTACCATCGCGTCGCCTCGCCGGGTGCCGCCGGTTCGACGGCCAGCGCATGCAGGCCGGCATCGAGTTCCGGTTTCAGCAGGTCGGTGATCGCCCGGTGGCGCGCCAGGCGGGAGAGGCCGGCAAATTTTGCCGAAACGATCCTCACCCGCATGTGGGTTTCGCCGGTGCCTGTGATGTCAGGCTGGTGGCCGGCATGCAGATGGCTTTCGTCGATGACGCTCAGACGTTCGGGCGCGAAGGCTTCGACAAGTTTTTCTTCGATGCGGGTCCGCAGGGTCATCATCCGGTCTTGCTGCTTCGCGAAAAGGGTTCCCACCAAGCCAGCAACATTCCCATTTGTCAATTCTTGTTGTCGCCTCGCGACAGCCTCATAATTAGCGCCGCCATGAGACTTGATTCCAAATATTTCGATCGCATCCGCACGCGCCGCAAACGCGAGCAGGAGGCGGAGCAGGCACCGCCTACCTGCCAGTGGGACGGCTGCGACAAAAAAGGCTCGCATCGCGCTCCCGTGGGACGCAATGCGGAAGGCCAGTTCTTTTTGTTCTGCTTCGAGCACGTCAAGGAATACAACAAGGGCTATAATTATTTCTCCGGGCTTTCGGACGGCGAGATCGCGCGCTACCAGAAAGAGGCGATCACCGGCCATCGTCCGACATGGACCGTCGGCGTCAACAAGTCGGCCAAGGATAGTCCGCTGCATTCCGAGGTGCGCTCCGGCGCCTATACACGGGTTCGCGATCCCTTCGGCTTCGTCAAGGAAGGCGGCAAGGGCAGCGGCCCGCGCTTTCCCCAGACACGCAAGCTGAAATCGCTCGAAAGCAAAGCCTTCGACACGATGGGCCTCAACGCCAATGCGACGTCGGCAGAGATCAAGAGCCGCTACAAGGAACTGGTCAAGAAGCACCATCCGGATGCCAATGGCGGCGACCGCGGCTCGGAAGAGCGTTTCCGCGCCGTCATCCAGGCCTATCAATTGTTGAAGCAGAACGGTTTTTGTTAATTCCCGTCCTTGCTCTTGGGCTTCAATCGGGTATGGTCCAAATCGGCTGAGGCCGCAGGCAAACGCGGCTCCTATCTGCGTGTTTTCCCGACATCGCCTCGGCCGACCTTCCGGACGCGGCGTTTCTTGTCCGGGACTCTTTCAAGAATGCTCGCACGCGGTCATTATCCCGCCGAGGTTTCGTTTCAGTCCCGGAGAAGTATCGCCGACGTTCCGACCTGGACGGGCGCGGAATAAAATCGCGGCGTCACGGTTGCGACATGGCCTGAGACAGTTTGGCCGGGTGGCTTCACCCGCCTTGGAGACATGATGAGCAAGATCGACCTCGATATTTCAGAACTGCCCGATACCACCGTTTCGGTCCGCGAGACCTTCGGCATCGACTCCGACATCCGCGTTCCCGCCTACAGCAAGGGCGACGCCTATGTGCCGGATCTCGATCCCGACTACCTGTTCGACCGCGAGACGACGCTCGCCATTCTCGCAGGCTTCGCGCATAACCGTCGCGTGATGATCTCCGGCTATCACGGCACGGGCAAATCCTCGCATATCGAGCAGGTGGCGGCGCGCATCAACTGGCCCTGCGTGCGCATCAACCTCGACAGCCATGTCAGCCGTATCGATCTCGTCGGCAAGGACGCGATCGTCGTCAAGGACGGGCTGCAGGTCACCGAATTCAAGGACGGCATCCTGCCCTGGGCCTATCAGCACAATGTCGCGCTCGTCTTCGATGAATATGATGCCGGCCGTCCCGACGTGATGTTCGTCATCCAGCGGGTGCTGGAATCGTCAGGCCGCCTGACGCTGCTCGATCAGAGCCGCGTCATCCGGCCGCACCCGGCCTTCCGCTTGTTTGCCACCGCCAATACGATCGGCCTCGGTGACACCACGGGCCTCTATCACGGCACGCAGCAGATCAACCAGGCGCAGATGGACCGCTGGTCGATCGTGACGACGCTGAACTACTTGCCGCATGATCACGAAGTGAACATCGTCGCCGCCAAGGTGAAGAGCTTCGGCAAGGACAGGGAAGGGCGCGAGATCGTCTCGAAAATGGTCCGCGTCGCCGATCTGACGCGCGCCGCCTTCATGAACGGCGATCTTTCGACTGTCATGAGCCCGCGCACTGTTATTACCTGGGCCGAGAATGCCGAAATCTTCGGCGACCTCGCCTTTGCCTTCCGCGTCACCTTCCTCAACAAGTGCGACGAGCTGGAGCGCCCGCTGGTCGCCGAGCACTATCAGCGCGCCTTCGGCGTCGAGCTGAAGGAAAGTGCTGCCAACATCGTCCTCGGAGCCTGAGGCCCGACCGATCATGGCAGCTCGCGGTGACAATTCGAAAGCAAAACCCGGCGCGCCGGTCGACGTCGAGCCGTTGCGCCGGGCGATATCCGGTTGCGTCCGCTCGATCGCCGGCGACGGCGATGTCGAGGTGACCTTCGCCAATGAACGGCCTGGAATGACCGGCGAGCGCATCCGTCTGCCGGAGCTTTCCAAACGGCCGACGGCGCATGAGCTGGCGGTCACCCGCGGGCTCGGTGATTCCATGGCGTTGCGCCTGGCCTGCCATGACGAGAAGATGCATACGACGATGGCGCCGCAGGGCTCGGACGCCCGGGCGATCTTCGATGCGGTCGAGCAGGCGCGTGTCGAATCGATCGGGACACTGCGCATGGAGGGCGTGGCGGCGAACCTGCGCTCCATGACGGAAGAGAAATATTCCAAGGCGAATTTCACCGGCATCGAGCGCCAGGAAGACGCGCCGATCGGCGAAGCCGTCGCCATGATGGTGCGCGAGAAGCTGACCGGCCAACGCCCGCCGGCCTCGGCCGGCAAGGTGCTCGATCTCTGGCGCGGTTTCATCGAAGACAAGGCGGGGGCTGAACTCGGCAACCTGTCGGGCGCGATCAACGACCAGCAGGCCTTCGCCAAGGTCGTCCGCAACATGCTGTCGGCCATGGAAATGGCCGAGGAATACGGCGACGACGACAGCGAAGCCGACAATGACGATCAGTCGGAGCAGGAAGACCAGCCGAGCGGCGATGAGCAGGACCAGGACGAGGTCGACGAGGATGCCGGCACCGATGCCGCGCCCGTCGAGGACAGTGAAGTCTCCGACGAGCAGATGGAGGACGGTGAGACCGAAGGCGCCGAAATCTCCGACGACGACATGATGGAAGAGGGTGAGGACGATTCGGAAACGCCGGGCGAGACCCGCCGTCCGAACACGCCTTTTGCCGATTTCAACGAGAAGGTCGATTATCACGTCTATACCGAAGAGTTCGACGAGATCATCACCGCCGAGGAGCTCTGCGATGCCGCCGAGCTGGAGCGCCTGCGTGCCTTTCTCGACAAGCAGCTGGCGCATCTGCAGGGCGCGGTCGGGCGTCTCGCAAACCGGCTGCAGCGCCGCCTGATGGCGCAGCAAAACCGCTCCTGGGATTTCGATCTGGAAGAGGGCTATCTCGATACGGCCCGGCTGCAGCGCATCATCATCGATCCGATGCAGCCGCTCTCCTTCAAGATGGAGCGCGACACACAGTTCCGCGACACGGTCGTCACCCTGCTCATCGACAATTCCGGCTCCATGCGCGGCCGGCCGATCACGGTTGCCGCCACTTGCGCCGATATTCTTGCCCGCACGCTGGAACGCTGCGGCGTCAAGGTCGAGATTCTCGGCTTTACGACCAAGGCCTGGAAGGGCGGGCAGGCGCGTGAGACCTGGCTTGCCGGCGGCAAGCCGCAGACGCCGGGTCGTCTCAACGACCTGCGTCACATCATCTACAAATCGGCCGACGCGCCGTGGCGGCGCGCACGCGCCAATCTCGGGTTGATGATGCGCGAAGGCCTGCTCAAGGAAAATATCGACGGCGAGGCGCTGATCTGGGCGCATAACCGCCTGCTCGCCCGCCGCGAGCAGCGCCGCATTCTGATGATGATCTCGGACGGCGCGCCGGTCGACGATTCGACGCTGTCGGTCAATCCGGGCAATTATCTCGAGCGGCATCTGCGCGCCGTCATCGAGCAGATCGAGACGCGCTCGCCTGTCGAATTGCTGGCGATCGGCATCGGTCACGACGTGACGCGCTACTATCGCCGCGCCGTGACGATCGTCGATGCGGACGAGCTGGCCGGGGCGATGACCGAACAGCTTGCCTCACTCTTCGAAGATCAATCCGCCCAGCCGCGCGGCGGCCGGCTACGCCGTGCCGGCTGACGCTCCTGGAAGGAAACACGTGGAATGATGGTCAAGCGCCTCTGCCGTGCGGCATCGGTCTTGCTCTGCCTGGCAGGGGGCGCTTCCGCGGCGATGGCCGGCGACGAAATACCCGTCATTGGCCGACAAATTAGCGATTTCAGGATCGGATCGTCGGAGACGACGTTCGGATCGCTGGAATTTCTCGGCGGGCTGGAGATGGTTTCCAGCCGCGCGCTGTTCGGCTCGCTTTCCTCCATCCGTTTCCGGCAGGACCAGAAACACTTCATCGTCGTCCTCGACACCGGCCAGTGGCTGACCGGCAGCATCGAGCGCGATGCGAGGGGCAAGCTTTCGGGCCTTTCTCAGGTCGAGATCACCCCGATGAAGAACCGCGCCGGCCGCAGCCTCGAGGGCAAGGGCTATATGGATGCCGAGGGCCTGGCGCTCGACGGCGACCGCATTCTGGTCTCTTTCGAGCAAAATCATCGCGTCGATGCCTATCCCGATCCCGGCTTTGCCGCATCGCGCGCGATCGCGACCCTGCCGATCCTGATCCCACGCAAGATGCTGAGCGACAATCGCGGTATCGAAACCATAGCCGTGGCGCCCGCCTCCAGTCCATTGAAGAGCGGCGTGGTCGTCGTCTCCGAGCGCGGTCTCGACAGCGAGGGCAACCGGATGGCGGCTATTCTCAGCGGCCCGCTGAAAGGGCTGTTCTCGATCAAACGCGACGGCAGCTTCGACGTGACCGACGGTGCCTTCCTGCCGGACGGCGACCTGCTGCTCCTGGAGCGGCGGTTCAATATGGCCGAAGGCATAGGAATGCGCCTTCGGCGCATCAAAGGCGCCGATATCCGGCCGGGGGCGATCGTCGACGGCGAATTGCTGATCGAGGGCAATTTCAACTCGCAGATCGACAATATGGAAGGGCTTGACGTGTTCCAGGCCTCCGACGGCACGGTCCATGTCATTATGGTGTCGGACGACAACCACTCGATCCTGCAGCGCAATCTGATGCTGGAATTCCGGCTCGCCGATCGCCACGTGCTCAGCGCGGCGTCGGATTGACGTCACATGCCTCGGCTATCCCATTGTCGCATCGAGAGCAGCTTTCGGAGGGACAGTCATGGTGCATATTCATATCATGGGTGCCTCCGGTTCCGGTACGACATCGCTCGGCTATACGCTTGCCGAACGGCTTGATATCGCTCATCTCGATACCGACGATTTCTTTTGGCTGCCGACCGACCCGCCATTCACGACCCCCCGGGACGCCGACGAACGCATACGGCTGCTTCTTGCCGAGGCGGCACGGCATGACGGCTGGATCCTCTCCGGATCGGCGCTGAAATGGGCGAGGCAGGTCGAGCCGTTCTATGATCTGATCGTGTTCCTCAGGATCGAGCCGGAGCTGCGGATGGCGCGGATCCGTGCGCGCGAGATCGCCCGCTACGGAGACAGGATCGGGCCTGGGGGCGATATGGAAATCAAAAGCGGGGAATTCATGGAATGGGCGGCAAGTTACGACACGGCCGGTCCGGAACGCCGCAGTCTTGCGGCGCATGAGCAATGGTTGGAAACGCAGACGGCACCGGTCCTGCGGCTCGATTCGTCACGAGAGATCGATGATCTGGTTGCAGAGGTTTTGCTGCATCCGGCCATCGCCGCCGGCGCGGTCCGACAGCGTCGTTGAAAGGCTTTAGCTGACGCGTGCGGGCTGCATCGGCCGCAGCACGTTCATGAGCGCGCCATAGGGCAGCAGCATGACGAGGCCGACGATCATCTTGACGGCGAAATCGCCGATCGCCCAGGAAATCCAGCGCGGGGCCTCGGCGGCAAAGATGCCGAGGACAGGAGCTGCTTCGAGCGCAAAGGGCTCGTTCGGGCCGAGGAAGACGAAAAATGCGGCAAAGGACAGCGAGAAGAACATCACCGTGTCGAGCGCCGAGCCGATCAGCGAGCCGATGAGCGGCGCGCGCCACCAAGCCTGGCGGCGAAGGCGGTTGAAGACGGCGATATCGAGCAGCTGGCCGGCGAGATAGGCCGAGCCGGAGGCGATGGCGATGCGCGGCACCGAGGTGAAGAAGGACAGCGTCACGCCGACGACGAAGCCGGCAAAAACAACCTTGCGGGCTGCCTGCGGGCCGAACTGGCGGTTGGTCAGATCGGTAATCAGGAAGGCGACCGGATAGGAGAAGGCGCCCCAGGTCAGGATGTCGGCCAGGTTGACGCCGCCGACTTCAACGTTCAGCGGAAACTGGACCAGGAAGTTGGAGGCGACGACGACAAGCGTCATCAGTGCGACATAGGCAATGGTGTAGCGCGTCTTCAGCATTTTTTTATCCTGGGTGATGCCACCAGTTGGAGTGCTCTGGCAAAGCAAAAGGCTTGTCCGGTGTTATCCGTTCAAGCCTTTCGAAGCCGTATGAAAGAAGGGCAGAAGCTTACGCAGCAGCGGCTTCGGCAGTCTTCTTGACGATCTGACGGCGCAGCAGGCGCGCGCGCATCGACAGTTCGTTTTCGCTTGCCTTGATCAGGAAGGCATCGAGGCCGCCACGATGTTCGACGGAGCGAAGAGCCGCAGCCGAAACGCGAAGACGATAACGCTGGTTGAGAGCGTCGGAGATCAGCGTTACCTGGCACAGGTTCGGCAGGAACCGGCGCTTGGTCTTGTTGTTGGCATGGCTGACATTGTTACCAGTCAGGACGGCCTTGCCGGTCAATTCGCACACGCGGGACATGGAACACCTATTCTTGTTTTTCTCGGGCCATCGAATTGACATCCCCGGCAAAACCGGGCGCGCAATCCAACAGGCATGATTGGAAAGTTGCGGTTCTATAGTCAGAGAGGCTGCGCGCGTCAAGCCAAACCTTGGCCTTTCCCGCAATTCTGTCAAAAAGCTGCTGTTTTCTTCCCTTTGCGGCAGGAGTATAGAGCGCTCGGCAGGGCTGCCGGCGCGCGGCAAGACAAGGCTTCACTCATGGCTCACTCGGGCAGACGCATTTTCATTTCGGCTATCGCCGCACTCCTTGCCATACCGGCATCGGCGGCCGAAATCCAGCATCAGACAGTATACCGGGTGACGCTTGCCGGCCTGCCGATCGCGCGCGCGGCGTTTCTGACGCAGATCGAGGATGATCACTCTTACAAGATCGCGGGCGATATCAAATCCGCCGGCCTTGCCGATCTCATCAAGACAATCTCGGCAAAGACCAGCGTCACCGGCGTCGTCCGTAATGACCGGCTGCAGGCGCTGAAATATTCGCTCTATTACAAGAGCGGCAAGAAGGCCCGCGTCTACGAGGTCAGTTACCGCAACGGCAACATCATCTCGGCGACGACGACACCGCCGCCGAAGCGCCCGAAGAACTGGATCGACGTCACCCCGGGCGACATGCGTTCGGTGCTCGATCCGATCTCCGGCCTTGTTTTCACCGGGGATACCAAGGTCTGCGCACAGACGCTGCCGATCTTCGACGGCGAGACGCGCATGGATCTGGTGCTTTCGCCGAAAGGCGACGAGGATTTTTCGACCGACGGCTTCAAGGGCAAGGCGGTCGTCTGCGGCGTGCGTTTCGTGCCGCGCTCCGGCTACAAAAAGGGCCGCAAGGACATCGACTATCTCAGCAAGAGCGACCGCATGGAAATCTGGTTTGCCAAGTCGGAGGCGGCCAATGTATACGCTCCGGTCTATGTGCGCATTCCCACAGAATATGGGATGGTGACGATCACCGCCGTCAAATATGGCAGCGTCGGCTGACGGAGCTTTCGCCTCCGTGAAGGGGGACAGGTGAAGCTTCGTGCGACGGTAGTCGGTTTTACAGCTATTTTGATGTGGTCGTTCCTGGCACTATTGACGGCCGGCTCCGGCAAGATGCCGCCCTTCCAGCTTTCGGCCGTCTGCTTTGCGATCGGCAGCATTCCGGGTCTCGTCATGCTTGTCCTCAACCCGGCGCGGCTGGGGCTGCTGAAGCAGCCTGCCCGGGTCTGGATCACCGGTATTGCGGGTCTCTTCGGCTATCACTTCCTCTATTTTACCGCGCTCAGGAGTGCGCCTGCGGTGGAGGCAGGGCTGATCTCCTATCTATGGCCGCTTCTGATCGTCGTTGGCTCGGCGCTGCTGCCGGGAGAGCGGTTGCGCTGGTATCACGTGGCGGGCGCGCTTGCGGGGCTTTGCGGAACCTTCCTGATTGTCGGCCGCAATGGCATCGATTTCGATGGAGCTTACGCAGTCGGCTATGGCGCTGCCTTCCTCTGCGCCTTCACATGGTCGGGCTATTCCCTGCTGACACGGCGTTTCGAGGCTGTCTCCACAGATGTCGTCACCGGCTTCTGCCTTGCGACCTCCATCCTGTCCTTCTTCAGCCATCTCGGCCTGGAGGCGACTGTCTGGCCGGAAACCGGCGTCGAATGGGTGGCCGTCGTCGGGCTCGGCCTCTTCCCGGTCGGGGCGGCCTTCTATGCCTGGGATTACGGCGTCAAGAATGGCGATATCCAGATTCTCGGCGCAGCAAGTTATGCCGCGCCGCTGCTTTCGACGCTCATCTTGACGCTGTTCGGATTTGCCGAGCCGAGCTGGCGCATTGCTCTCGCCTGCCTGCTCGTCACCGGTGGAGCGGTGCTCGCCGCCCAGGACATGTTCCGCCGCAAAAGCCAGGTACAGCCCGCGGCCGCAGAGTAAGTCTCAGCCGCCGGGCTTCCAATCCGCCGGCGCCATCTCGAAGCTCGAAAATTCGAAACCGGGCGAGACAGTGCAGCCGACCAGGGTGAAATCGCCGAGCGGCTCGGCCGATTGCCACCAATTGGCGGGAATGATTGCCTGCGGCCGCTCGCCGGCAGGAAGGTTGGTTCCGAGCGTCAGTGTCTCGCTTGCCATCCCGTCCTGCGAGCGGTGCAGCGCCAGCGGCGCACCGGCATAATAATGCCAGACCTCGGCCGCGTCATGGACCCGATGCCAGTGCGAACGCTGTCCCTTTGTCAGCAGATAATAGATCGCCGTCGAATGACCGCGCGCTCCACCCGCCGTGTCGCGGAATGTCTGCACGTACCAGCCGCCTTCGGGATGCGGCTGCATGCCGAGCTCGCGAATGATCCCCTCAGGCGACATCAAAAGTTGTCCTTGCGCTTGCGGATCTCGGCAAAGACCTCCTCATTCGTCTTGCCTTCCATGAGCAGATTGCGGCGGATCGCGGGATCGGCGGCGCGCAGAAACGGATTGGTTTCCTTTTCCAGTCCGAGCGTCGTCGGGATGGTGAATTTGCCTTCGGCGCGCAGGGCTTCGATTTCGGCGGCGCGGCTCTTCAGGCGCTCATTGTCGGGATCGACAGTCAGTGCGAAGCGGGCGTTAGACAATGTATATTCGTGGCCGAAATAGACGGCGGTCTCGTCTGGCAGCACGGCGAGCTTCTGCAGGGAATGCCACATGTCGGCGGCGGGGCGTTCGAACAGGCGGCCGCAACCGAGCGCAAACAGCGTGTCGGCGGCAAAAAGCAGCTTATCGTCGACGAAGTGATAGCAGATGTGACCGGCGGTGTGACCGGGAGTCTCAATGACCTTGACCGTGTGATCGCCGAAAAGGAAGTTGTCGCCATCGGCCATCGTCCGGTCGAGACCAGGAATGGCGATGGCCTCGTTGATCGGACCGATGATCTCGCAGCCGAACTGCTCCTTCAGCGCCAGGTTGGCGGCGACGTGATCGGTGTGGTGATGCGTGGTGAAGATGTGGGTGATCTTCCAGCCGCGCCGTGTTGCCGCTTCCAGAATCGGCGCCTCCTCCGGCGCATCGATCGCCGCGGTAAATCCTGTCTCCGGGTCATGCACGAGCACGCCGAAATTGTCGGTGCGGCAGAGAAAAATGTCTAATTCCAAAGGTTTCATCTTCAAACAATCCCTTGTCCCACGACTCTCGCGGGAATGTAGAGAGTCCGGCCTTGAAGTCCAACCGCCCGCTGATAACATTTATCGCAAATGCACGCCGATATCGTCGACCTACGTCAGTTCTATCACTCCGACCTCGGGCGTCTTGCCGAGCAGTCGATCGCCATGGCGCTTTCGTCGCTCTGGGTGCGCCTGCCGCAGGAGCGTCTCGTCGGGCTCGGTTATGCCGTGCCTTTCCTCGATCGCTTCCAGGCCGATACCGAACGCACCTTCGCCTTCATGCCGGCTGGACAGGGCGCGGTGAACTGGCCGATGGGCTCGCTGTCGTCGACGACGCTTATCTTCGATGAGGAACTGCCGCTGCCGGATTCCTCGATCGACCGGGTGCTGATGGTGCATTCACTCGAGTTCGCGGAAAGCCCGCGCGAGACGCTGAAGGAGCTCTGGCGGGTGCTGGCGCCGGGCGGGCGGCTTGTTATCGTGGTGCCGAACCGGCGCGGAGTCTGGGCCCGCATGGAACACACCCCCTTCGGTTCGGGCCGGCCCTATTCCCGGGGCCAGCTGACGCATTTGCTGCGCGAGACCAACTTCACGCCGGGTGCGACCGCCGAAGCGTTGTTCTTTCCGCCCTCGAAGCTCAGGACCATCCTGCGCCTTCGCCGCGCCTTCGAGCGGATCGGCCGCACCTTATGGCCGGCGTTTTCGGGTGTCATCATCGTCGAGGCGCAGAAGCGGCTCTATCAGGGGTTGCCGGTCGCCGCCCGTGCCTCCCGCCGCGTCTTCGTGCCCGTTCTCGCGCCGCACGGCGTACCGACAACGCGCAACAGCTGAATATCATAATGATATTCTCCTTCTGCTTGTGTCACGCCCATGCCTCTCGACAACAATCACATTCCGCTTTAATGCCACTTGGTCATTTTCCGGAAAATCCAAGGTCGACCCATGAGCGTTGAGATGAGCAAGCCCGTTCCGCGTCCCGGTATTCTCGATATCGCATCCTATGTGCCGGGCAAGGAACACGCGCCGGGTGTTGCCCGCGTCTACAAGCTTTCCTCCAACGAAACGCCGCTCGGCGCCAGCCCGAAGGCGATCGCCGCCGTCAAGGCAGCTGCCGACAATCTGGGACGTTATCCCGACGGGCAGGCAATTGAACTGCGCGAGGCGATCGCCGCCGTGCATGGCCTCAATCCGGCAAATATCCTCTGCGGCAATGGTTCCGACGAGCTGCTCGGCCTGCTTTGCCATGTCTATCTTGGCGCCGGCGACGAAGGCATCATCACCGAGCATGGCTTCCTCGTCTACAAGATCCAGATCATGGGCACGGGTGCCACGCCCGTCGTCGTCAATGAGAAGGACTATACCGTCGATGTCGACGCGATCCTGGCAGCGGTGACGGAAAGGACGAAGATCGTCTTCATCGCCAATCCAGGCAACCCCACCGGTACATATGTTCCGGTCAGCGAAATCCGCCGTCTGCAGGCCGGCCTGCCGAAACACGTCGTGCTTGTGCTCGATGCGGCTTATGCCGAATATGTGCGCCGCAACGATTATGAAGCCGGCATCGAGGTTGTGTCGTCCAGTTCCAACGTGGTGATGACCCGCACTTTTTCGAAGGCCTACGGCCTTGCGGCTCTGCGCGTGGGCTGGATGTATGCGCCCGCGGAGATCGTCGACGCCGTGAACCGTGTCCGCGCTCCGTTCAACCTGAATGCGGCCGCGATTGCCGCCGGTGCCGCGGCCATCCGCGACCAGGCCTTCGTCCAGCAGGCCGTCTCTTTCAACCAGATGTGGGTGGAGACGCTCACCGAGACCCTCGAAGCGATCGGGCTGAAAGTGACGCCCTCCGTCGCCAATTTTGTGCTCATTCATTTTCCTGACGTCGACGGCAGGCGCGCGGCCGATGCCGACGAGCTCCTGACGAGCCGCGGCTACATCCTGCGCGCCGTGCGCAGCTACGGCTTTTCCAATGCGCTGCGGATGAGCATCGGTCCTGAAGAGGCCAATCGCGGCGTCATCGCCACGCTGCGTGAGTTCATGGGACGGCAGGCATGAGCGTGCTGTTCGATCGCATCGCGCTGATCGGCATCGGGCTGATCGGCTCTTCGCTTGCTCACGATATCCGGCGGCTCGGGCTTACCAAAGAGATCGTCGTCGCAACACGCAGCGCCGATACGCTGAAGCGCGCCAAAGAGCTCGGCCTCGGCGACCGTTATACGACGTCTTCGGCCGATGCTGTTCGAGATGCCGACCTCATCATCGTTTCGGTTCCGGTCGGCGCTTCGGAAAGCGTGGCGAAGGAAATCGCCGACAGCCTGAAGCCGGGGGCTATCGTCACCGATGTTGGTTCCACCAAAGCATCGGTGATCGCGCAAATGCAGCCGCATATGCCCGACCACGTGCATTTCATCCCCGGTCATCCGCTGGCCGGCACGGAAAAATCCGGCCCGGATGCCGGTTTCCCCGGCCTCTTCGAAGGTCGCTGGTGCATCTTCACGCCCGTTCCGGGAACCGACGAGACGGCGCTGAAGCGGCTGCGCAGCTTCTGGGAAGCGCTCGGATCGAAGGTCGACGAGATGGATGCGGAGCATCACGACAAGGTGCTCGCGATCGTTTCGCACCTGCCGCATATCATTGCCTACAACATCGTCGGCACCGCCGACGATCTGGAGACGGTGACGGAGTCCGAGGTCATCAAATATTCGGCCTCCGGCTTTCGCGATTTCACCCGTCTTGCCGCTTCCGACCCGACGATGTGGCGCGACGTCTGCCTGCACAATCGCGATGCGATCCTCGAAATGCTGGCGCGCTTCTCAGAAGATCTCGCTTATCTGCAGCGCGCGATCCGCTGGGGTGAAGGCGACAAGATTTTCGAACTCTTCACCCGCACGCGCGCCATCCGTCGCTCGATTATCCAGGCTGGCCAGGATGTCGACGCGCCCGATTTCGGCCGCCCCCACCCGCTTGATAAGAAGTAGACTCTCGCGATGGTGGAGGTGGCGAGCGCAAGTCAGGCGGATATCGACTGGCTGGCTCGCGAGGATGCCGGTGCCGGCAAGGCGTGGGTATCGCGATGCGTGGCGCTTGGCGAATACCTGATTGCCAGGGAGTCCGGCGAGATCGTCGGCTTCCTGCGCTTCTCCCGCTTCTGGGGCAGGGTTCCCTATATGGAGATGATCCGCGTTCTGCCCGGCAATCGCCGGTCGGGCGTCGGCACCGCACTGTTTCTCGCCTGGGAAGCGGCCATGCGTGGCGAGGGCGCCCGGCTGCTGATGACGTCGAGCGAATGCGACGAGAGCCGGCCGCAGGACTGGCATCGCCGCAACGGATTTACCGAAACGGGCGCGATCGAGTTGCTTGGCCTGCAATCGGTGCCTGAGGTGTTCTTCACCAAACGGATTGATTAGATCGGCGGGATCTGACCGAGCGGAATGAAGCCGCTGACGGTGGCATTGCCGCGGTCGACGACGAGATCGACCGAGACCTTGTCTCTGCCGCCGGCCAGCGCCTTCAACATCTTCGTCGCCGTGTTGATGGTCGAGGCAATATCCGGGAAGGCCTGTTTCAGGCTATCGCCCCAGGGGCCGAGTCGTTCGATTTCCAGCTTGAATTTTCCGGAGAGGAAGCCTTGCTCGTCGAAGGAAAAGGGGCCGGTGAGCGTCATCACCTTACCGTCGCCGATGTCGGCGACGATGCGACGCAGTTCGCCGGCAGAACCATTGAGGCCGTTCGGGTCGCTGCCGTCAATCAGGCCGGCTTTGCCGGCGATCGTGAGATCGATACTGGCGGAGAGTTTCGGGAAGAGTTGCGGCCAGTCCTTGATCGCGGTGTTCGCATCCTGCACCGAGATTGCGCCGTCGAGATCGGCGCCGTTCTGGCGCAGGTGAATTTCGGTGCGAGCCGCATCGAAGCTGATGGTCTGACCGGTATAGGAGGAGACTGCCGTCGCCTTAAGACCCTCGATGACGGTGGAGCTGTGATCAACGCCCTGCAGCTTGGTCGTCAGGCTCGCCTGCAGATTCGTCCACTGAGCCGAAACCGAAAGGCCGTTTGTGGTGCGGATTTCGGCCGGCGAATCGAGCTCCCAGACGATATGGCTCGGCGCATAGACCTGCGCGGCGGAGCGCAATGCGCCGAAGGTGGCGGAGACGCCGTTGACATTGTCGTCGACATCGACCTTGGAGCAAAACAGACCGATGCGGAAGGGATAGCCGCGGAATTCGATATCGGAGCATTCGCCGGTGACGCCTGCCTGATCGCGCGGCGCGATTGCTTTCAACACCGTCGCTTTCAAAGCCGATGCGGCATAGCACCAGCCGCCGGTATAAAGGGCGATCACCAGGAGGATGCCTCCGCCCAGCAACCAGAATTTCTTGCTGTTGCCGGTTTGGCTGCTGCCGGATCGGCTTGACGCTGCCATGATGTTCTCCAATGGTGAATCGCAAAGTGATTCCGGTCTGGCGTGCGATATGGACGAATTTTGGGTGTTTGGCTACGGCTCGCTTATGTGGAATCCGGGCTTCGAGTTCCTGGAGCGGGCAGAAGCTCTGGTGCATGGTTACCGGCGTTCGCTGTGCGTCCGATCCTTCGTTCATCGCGGCACGCGCGACAATCCGGGCCTGGTTCTCGGCCTCGACAGGGGTGGAGCATGCCGCGGCATGGCGTTCCGTATTTCGGCGCACAAATGGGACGAGGTGATCGAATATCTCCGTGCTCGCGAACTCGTCACCAATGTCTATCTGGAGCGCCGGGTTCGGCTGCAGTTTGCCGGCGGTCGCCGAACGGAAGCGGTTACCTACATCGCTGATCGCGATCACGAGCAATATGCCGGTACGCTCGATGCGCTTGCCGCCGCGCGGGTTGTGCACGAGGCCAGAGGACAGTCAGGCCCGAACGATGCCTATGTCTTCAACACGCTTGCGCACCTGAAACAGATGGGCATTCGCGACCCATGGCTGGAGCAGGTCGGCAACGAGGTGGAGCGGCTGCGGGCCGGCTGATCAGGCCGTCGCCGCCGTCACTTTGCGCAACTCGGTTAGCCGAGCGATCGCTGTTGGCGGCAACGGCAGATGCGGATTACGGTCGACGGTGTCGATGAGGAGCTCGTCGCTTGCCCGTTCCGTGACCTCGATCAGATGAGCGAAGAAGGCATCGGGATCCATTCCCGGCATGATCGGCGGCAGGATCCTGACCTTGAAATGGCCGGGATAGCGGCGGACGCTCCGCCGCGGCCAGAAGAGGCCGGGATGCATGGCAACCGGCACGACGGGAATGCCAAGATCGCGGTACATGCGGGCGATGCCGTATTTATAGACCGGCTCCGCCCCCGGCGGGCGGCGGGTGCCCTCAGGATAGATGATCAGCTGACGGCCGGTCGAAAGCTCTTCCTTGGTGCGTTTCAGCACTTCTACCATCACCTTGCCGCGGGCGCCGCGGTCGACCGGGATCATGCGCTGCTTCTTCGCATACCAGCCAAAGAGCGGAATCCACATCAGCTCGCGCTTCAGGATGTAGACCGGATCCTTGAGATTGGGCAGCAGCGCATAGGTGTCCCAGAAGGACTGGTGCTTCGGCGCCAGGATAAAACTGCCCTCAGGCAGGTTCTCCAGCCCCTCGATCTCGAAGGTCGTGCCGACGATCATGCGCATCAGCCAATGGTTGGAGCGCGCCCAATTCTTCGGAATCGCATATGCCGTCAGCCGCGGCACCACGAAATAATAGGGCGAGAGCACGATCATCCGGATGATGAGATTGGCGTAGAAGATCGTGTTGAAGAGGACGGAACGCAGGGCGATCATAAAATTATCCCGAGGCAGGCTCATGCGACCGGCCTACACGATATTGCCGGTCATAAAAAGCGTTTGATGCGGCCTCGATGCAAAAGCTCAGTCTGCGGCGGATACGCTTGCCGAGCGCAGTCCGGTGTGACGGCCGAAGCCGGTGATATTTCGGGCGCCTGTTAACAGCACCTTTGCATATTCGGCGAGCATGACGCGCATCGCGTTCGGGTCGGTAAACCAGTTGCGGGTCTTCAGATCCGAATTGACCACCGGATAGGGGATGAACTCGATGTCCGGATCGACATAGGAGAGTTCTGCGAGGCTGCGCGGCATGTGATAATTGTTGGTGACGACGAGAACGCTTCTGTATCCCCTGGCGTGGATCCAGTTGGAGGTTTCCTCGGCGTTGCCGATCGTATCTATTGCATCATGGCCGATATCGACGCAGCAGGAGAAAAGATCGGCCGGGCCTTGCGTCATCTTGCGAATCTGCGCCGGCGTCGTCGTGGGGTGGACACCGGAGATCAGCAGTCGTTTGCCCGCCCCCTTCTGCAGCAGTTCCACGGCCTGGTCGATGCGCTGGTAGCCACCGGTCAGCACGACGATCGCGTCTGCCTTGGGCTCGACCGGTGGCTTGAGCGTGGTTACGGAATCGGCAAACCGCAGGAAGCCGCCGAACACCAGGGCGATTGCCAGAACGCAGCCAAAGCCGCCCCAGCGCAGCAGGCGGCGGATCGGACCGCGCCGCGGCGGCAGGCCCGCCGGACGATCAAGCTCCGGGTCCTGCCGAATCGGATTGCGTGTCGTATCGCCCATGGTCATGAATCGTGATTATACGCTGATTGCGGCGCGGAACAGACGCTTTCACGATAAAACGGCATGGCACGATCAACTTGCGATGCCGTCGGTGCGTGTCGGGTCCGAACGCAATGTATCAATTTCATAGATCGTCCGCATGACGGTCAGCCGCGCCGTGACGGTCGTCAAGAGCGCGATGACGATCATCGTCGCGAAGATGCCGGCATAACCGAGTACGCCGACGGAGAAGGTGCCGAATAGCGCCGTCGCCTGATCCGTCTCCGGCGTGGCCAGCGTGCGGCTCTGCCAGAAGCCGGCGGTGGCGAAGAAAAGAGCCGCAAGCGCGCTGCCGATCGCCGAGCCCTTGAGACTGATCTTCAGAAAATGCTTCTGAAATTCAGTAGCGACGAAGGAGCTCTCGGCACCGACGAAATGCAGCACTTCGACGATGTGGCGGTTGCCCGACAGCGCGCCGCGCGTGGCGAAGACGACGGTCAGCACCATGGCCGAGAAAACCAGGAGCAGGACGCCGGTGCCGATCAGCACCGTCGTGTGCGCCATGGAGACCAGCCGGTCGACCCAGGTGCGATGATCGTCAAGGCTCGCCTGCGGGATGCTGTCCTTCAGGAGGCCCCGCATCGCATCGAAATCCGGCGGATTGTTTTCGTCGATGGTGATGACGACGAGACGGGGAACAGGCAGATCCTTGAGATCAAGACCAGGCCCGAGCCAGGGTTCGAGCAACCGGGCGGTGGCTGCCTCGTCGACGATCTGGCCGCTCTTGGTGCCGACGAAGGTCAGCGCCAGGTCGCGTGCCTGCGTCAGCGCCTTTTCCATATCGAGATTGTCGTCCGGCTTGATCTGGATGGTGATCTCGCGGGAGATCTGGCTCTCCCAGCTTGCCGCCGTCGAACGCACCATGCTGACGCCGCCGAGCGTCAGGCAGGCGAGAAAGGCCATGATCGATATGACCACCATCAGGGCATTGCCCTGGATATTGGAGGGCGGCAGGATCGGCGCGGTCGGGCGCACACGCATTTCCGGGCGCTTCTGCTGGGCGGCAGGCTGGGCCGACGCCTTCTCTCGGTTCCTGGACGGGGGCTCAGTCATAGATATCGAGATGCCCCTCCGAGAGGATCATACGGCGGGCTTCCACCTGTTCCATCAACGTCAGGTCATGGGTGGCGATCACGACCGCCGTACCAAGCCGATTGAGTTCGAGGAAAAGATTGAGCAGGCGCCTCGCCATCGGCGGGTCGACATTGCCCGTCGGCTCGTCAGCCAGCAGGACTTCCGGCCGGTCCATCAGCGCCCGGGCGATGGCGGCGCGCTGCTTCTCCCCGCCGGAGAGGACCGGCGGCAGCACGTTGATGCGTTCGCCGAGCCCGACCCATTTCAAGAGTTCCAGAACATCGGTTTTGTAGGAGCTTTCCTCCTTGCCGCGCACCCGCAAGGGCAAAGCGACGTTTTCATAGGTCGTGAGATGGTCGAGCAGGCGGAAATCCTGGAAGACGATGCCAACGCGCCGGCGCAGCAGCGGCAGTTCCGGCCGGGGAATTTCGGAAATGTCGCGCCCGAACATGCGGATCAGGCCACGTGTCGGCTGCAGCGACATGAAGAGCAGCCGCAGCAGCGAGGTTTTGCCGGCACCGGATGGGCCCGTCAGGAACTGAAAGGATTTCTTCGGAATGTCGAAGGTCAGGTCCCGGAGGATTTCCGGGCCCATGCCATAGCGCAAACCGACATTCTCGAAGTGGATCAACGGGCAGCTCAGTCTGTTCTTGGTTTCACCGCGCGACTTGTTAACCAACACCGTTAACAGCCGGTAAATTTTGCCGGAAAGACGCCCGTTTGATGGCAATCTTTGCGAAGCATTAACCATTAAAATTTACGACTGAGGAGGATTCGTTTCAATGCCAAGATTTCTTGCGGCAGCGAAACCATGTGGACATCTGCGAGGCAGCCACCATGGAAGCATCCTCCTTCAGCCGCCGGACACCGGGCCAGGCCTATGATTTCCTGCCGCCCGAACCCGCGCGCCGCCAGTATCGTTCGACACGTCCTGCCGATATTTCCGACGCCGAATTCGTGACGGTCGGCAAGACCCGGCCGAAGGACTTCAGCTCCAGGATCCATAACGACAACAGCAGGCGCATGGCGGCAGCGCGCGCCGCACGGCCGCCGTTCCTGCTGGCGATGACTGCTTCCGCTCTGCGAAGGGCGGAATCCTGGCTGCAGCGGGCGTCGCTGCGCAGCTTCGCGGTGCTGGTACTGGCGCTTGCCGTGCTCGTTTTCGGGCTCGCAGGCGGCTTTTCCGGCCTTTCCGCCGCGGGCGCCTCCTCCGGAGCGCCGCTGCATTTCACCCATGTCACCGTGACGCCGCGTGATGCGAACGGCATGCGTGTGCTCGTCGTCAACGGCATCATCGAAAATGAAAGCGGCACGACGCAGACGGTGCATCCGATCCGCGCCGATCTGGTGGCAGACGAACGGCTGACGGCAAGCGTCGTCATTGATCCGCCCGCCGACGTCATCTATGACGGCCAAAGCCGTGGTTTTTCGGCGCGAGTCCAGCACGCCGGGGGAAAATTGCCGGAGGTTCGGCTTTCCTTCCTGCCGTAGAAATAACCGGATTCGTGATGGCTTTCCGCCACAGGGCGGGCCAATCCCGTTGATTTCATGAACGGCGAGGCTGTTTCAGGCGCGCATATGTGCTAACGGCTTACCCTTCTTTTCATGGAGCAAGCCCTTATGCCTGTCGTGCGCGGAAAAAACATCGAGCCGCTCTTCACCGCCGAGCAGATCGCGGAGCGCAATCATGCGATGGCGCGGGAGATCGCCAACGGCCCGACCAAGGACCTGCTCGTTATTGCCGTGCTCAAGGGCTCCTTCATCTTCGCCGCCGACCTGATCCGCGCCCTGCACGACACCGGGCTTGCTCCCGAGGTCGAGTTCATCACGCTGTCGAGCTACGGCACCGGCACGGTTTCCCAGGGGGTGCGCATCGTCAAGGATATCGACAGCGACGTGCATGGCCGAGACGTCCTCCTGATCGACGATATTCTCGAGTCCGGCCGGACGCTGCTCTTTGCCAAGGAGCTGCTCTTCGAACGTGGCGCGCGCAACGTGACGATCGCCGTGCTGCTCGACAAGCGGGTCAAGCGCAAGGAAAAGCTGGAGGCCGATTATGTCGGCTTCGAATGTCCCGATTACTTCGTCGTCGGTTACGGCATGGACGTTGCCTATGCGTTTCGCGAACTCCCCTTCGTCGGCGTGGTGACCGGCGACGCCTGAGGGAATGCGGGCGTCGCGTCATTGCCGCGTGAAGACGGGTTGTTAACCATCTCGTCCATCGCTTCGCCATCTTTACCGATCGAAAAGGAAAGTCTGGTGATTTCCGTCGCGGGGCTGAAGACGGAGCAATGCACATATGGCAAGAATTCTGATTACGGAAGACGAGGATTCCCTGCGGTCTTTCGTAGCCCGGGCCTTGCGGCTCGACGGTCATGAGACCGATGAGGCGGCCGACGGCGCCGAGGGGCTGGAGAAGCTGAAGGACGGGGTCTACGATCTGCTGCTGTCGGATATCCGCATGCCCGTGATGGACGGCATCGAACTCGCCCATCAGGCGAAAGACGCCTTCCCTGCTTTGAAGATCCTGCTGATGACCGGTTATGCCGAGCAGCGCGAGCGCGCCGACGATCTTGCAGAAAAAATCATCGACGTCGTCGCCAAGCCATTTGCGCTTCCCGATATACGCAAGGCTGTCGCCCGGGCACTCGTCGCTTAAAGCGCGCGCCTATCTTTGACGGCGGTATGAGGCTTACTGGATGTCCAGAAGCCGTTCGAGGTACCGCCGTTCCATTTCCTGTGGCGGATTGTTGCCGAGCTTCTCGCGGATCGCATCGAGAATTTCGCGTGCGCGCTGAACGTCGATTTCGTCAGGCACCTTCACGCCGTCGTCGTCGATATAGCCGTTGGTCATGCGTGGCCGTCCCAACGGATCCCGGCCGTTCTGATCGCCCTGGCCGACCTGGCCGTTCGGGCCCTGTCCCTGCTGGCCCCGTTGCGCCTGCATCATCTGGTTCATCATGTCGCGGGCACCCTGGCGAAGGGCTTCCAGGGCACGGCCCTGGTTCTCGACGGCCGTGTCGCCGCGGCCCTGGCCGAGCTCGCGGCCGGCGCCGTCCATCTCGCGTTGGGCCTGGCCGAAGCCCGGGCCGGGCTTCATGCCCATTTCGCCGAGTTTCTTCTGCAATTCTCCGAGCTGCTTGCCGAGGGCATCCTGCTGGGCGCGCAACTGTTTCAGCGCTTCCCTGAGCTGCTCGGCGGTCATCTGGTCGGAAGGTTGCTGGCCCTTACCTTGCTGGCTCTGGCCTTGCTGCCCTTGCTGCTGATCCTGCGGCTCGCCATTCTCTCCCGGCATCATCTCGTCGAGCAGTGGATCGTTTTCGCCCATATCGGATTCGCCACGCTGCATACGGTCCTTGAGCTGCTGATCGAGGCGGAAGGTTTCTTCCATCAGCTTCTGCTGATCGCGCAGGATCTCGCCGAGCTTGTCGATCTGCTTGCGGGCTTCGCTGTTTTCCTGACCCTGCTGGCCCCGCTGCGGCCGGCCAGCCTGCAGGTTGTTCATCATACGCTGCAATTCCGACAGCATCTGCTGTGCCGCGTCGCGATTGCCCGAGCGGGCGAGATTCTCGATCTGGTCCATCATCCGTTCCAGATCCTGCTGGCGCAGGATGTTCTGCGCATTCTGGTTCGGCTGCATCGTCGGGGCGTTCTGCATGCGTTCGGCAAGCTCCGTCAGATAGTCCTGCATCGCCTTGCGCAGCTCATCCATCAGCTTCTTGATCTCTTCGTCGGGCGCGTTGCGGTCCAATGCGTCGGCAAGCTTCTGCTGGGCTTCACGCAGCTTGCGCTCGGCAAGCGAAAGATCGCCGTCCTCCATGCCGAGCGCAATCTCCCAGAGATACTGGGCCGTATCCTTCAGCGCCTCCTCGCCCTTTGCCAGCTTCATGCGGGCCAAGGCCGATTCCAGCAGCAGGTAGTTGGTGAGCTTGGGGATGGTCTCCTCGGGACGGATGGTCAGCGCCTCGTTCAGCGCGATCGCCTGCGGCATCTTACGGGTATCGAGCGCGAAAACCTGCCGTTCCTCGGCGACGGCTGCGGCAAGCGGCTCGTTGAAGGGCCGCGACGGCAGCGTCATTTCGTAGGGCGGGCTTCGGCCGGTCTGGCCAGCGGCATCCTTGGCGACGAGGGTAATGCGCACCGGCTTGCCGGCAAGCGGATGTTCGGTCAGATTCCGGCTGGTCACGCCCTTGGCGTCGCGGGCGTTGCGGCGGGGAATATCCAGCCGGTACTCCGGCAGTGGATAGAGCGGCGTCGCCGCCGGATCGTTTTCCAGAGGAACGATCTCCGCATGGGCCTCCTGGACACCATAGTCGTCCTTGACGGTGAAGCCGATTTCCAGCGCGCCGTTGACGCTTGCCTTCGGCATGCCGTCAAAGGCGATTTCAGGCGCCTTGTCGGGCAGCACGTCGAAGCTCCAGCGGCGACCGTTGACCTCGAGCGCGCCATTTTCCTCAAGCTTCATCACATGCGTCTGTGCGATGAGGGCATTGTTGGCAGGCGCGCCGGCCGTCGGCTGCTCGCCGGCAGGTGCGCTTGCCTGCTGCGGCCTTGTGTCGGTCTGTACGGCGATATCCCGCGCCTCGCCGTTCGCCTTGCGGAACACGACCTTTTCGGCCGTCTTTCCGCCGCTGACGCGCACGGTGAGACCGGAAAACTGCGGAATGCCGATCGGCGCCTGTTCGCTGCCGTCGGCGGTCAGGTAAACCGGCGCGCGACCGGTATAAGAGGGCGGCGTCACCCAGGCGTCGATACGCACCGCCGGATCGACCGCCACCTGCTCGGGCGCTGATTGCAATGCGTCACTGACCGAGCCGCCGTTGAGCGACAGCGAATAGCCAAAAGCGGTGACGAGCAGCAGAGCAGGGATGGCGCGCAGGGCGAAGCGGTCATGTGCGGCGATATCAGGCTGCGGCATGCCGGCATCGAGTGCTGCGATCTTTTCGGCCATGCGCACTTGGTGCTCACGCCAAAGTGCCCGCGAAAAGGGCGTGTTGTAGGCGGGCTCGTCTTCCTGGACCGAAACTGGCTGGTGCGGCAGGCCATTGCGCTCTTCCAGCATGCGATCGGCTTCAGCGGTTTTCGGCCAGCGCAGATGGCGGAAGGGGACAAGCGAGACGAGGAACGCCGCGGCAAAGGCGATCAGCAGCAAGATGCGCAGCCAGTCCGGCACGTTGCGGAAGATGCCGAACCAGGAGGCCGAGAGATAAATGGCGACGATGCAGAGGACCGGCATCAGCAGCGGCAGCAGTTGCTCGAAGAAGAGCACGGTGCGCGCCAGCAGGCGTTTTGTCGTTACCAGCCGGGCAAGCGAGGGGCGGAGCGCGAATGCACCCTTCCTCTGCCTCGAGGGGCTTGTCATCGGTCCGGTCTCCGCGATCTGGCGTTCTGGTACAGAGGGCGCTTCCGGCGATTGCGGGGCAATACGCTCATGAACGAAAGGATAACACTCTTTGTGGCGAAGGCGAGGGCGAACGGGCAGGAATACCGCCTTTTCACGTTTATTCGCCGAAAAGTGATGTTGCTGCTAAAGCGCGTCGTGGTCTTTCAGATTCGCTTCTTGCGCTTTAACTCTTTGTTTTACGCCTGTCGTTATCGAAAAACCGCTTCACACTTTTGCGCGACATGCTCTAGTCGAGCCAGGCCGGAACGGAATCGAGGCTGATCAGCTCGGCATAGGTCCTGCGCGGGCGAATCACATGAAAATCGCTGCCCTTGACCAGAACCTCGGGCACCAGCAGACGGCTGTTATAGGTGCCGGCCTGGACGGCGCCATAGGCGCCGGCAGTGCTGACGGCCATCAGATCGCCGGGCTTCGGCATCGCCATTTCGCGGTCGAGCGCCAGATAATCGCCGGTCTCGCAAACGGGGCCGACCACATCGGCGCGGATGCGCGGCGCGTTTGCCGCCGAAATCGTCACCGGACGGATTTCGTGATAGGCCTCGTAGAGCGTCGGGCGAATGAGGTCGTTCATCGCACCGTCGACGATGACGAAAGTCTTCTCGCCGCCGTCCTTCACATAAAGAACTTCGGTGACGAGAATGCCGGCATTGCCGACGATCAGGCGACCGGGTTCGGTGACGATCTTGCAGTTCAGACCGCGCAGCTGGTTCTTGACGATCGCCGCATAGGCATCGGGCAGCGGCGGCGGATTGTTGTCATCCTTATAGGGAACGCCGAGGCCACCGCCGATATCGACGTGATGGATGGCGTGGCCGTCGGCACGCAACGTGGCGACGAGATCGCGCAGCAGCTTGAAGGCGTCGTCGAAGGGCTGCAGCTCGGTGATCTGGCTGCCGATATGCATGTCAATGCCGGTGACATCGATCCCCGGCAGCTTGGCGGCATGGGCATAGATGGCGCGGGCGCGATCCCAGGAAATGCCGAACTTATTTTCCTTCTTGCCAGTCGAGATCTTCGCATGCGTCTTGGCATCGACATCCGGATTGATGCGGAAGGAGACCGGTGCTCTCTTGCCGGCGTTGACGGCGCGCTGGTTGAGGATCTCGAGCTCAGGCTCAGATTCGACATTGAAGCAGTAGATGCCGGCCTCTAGCGCGAAATCCATCTCCTGCGGCGTCTTGCCGACGCCCGAAAACATGATGCGGTTCGCCGGAATGCCGGCAGCAAGCGCACGGCGCAGTTCGCCTTCCGAGACGACGTCGATGCCGGCGCCGAGGCGTCCCAAGGTCTTCAGCACGGCTTGGTTCGAGTTCGCCTTCATCGCGTAGCAGACCATCGAGTCGACATCGGCGAAGGCTTCGGAGAAGACGCGATAGTGGCGCTCCAGCGTTGCGGTGGAATAGACATAGAACGGCGTACCGACCGCCTTGGCGATCTCGGGAACGGGGACGTTCTCGGCGTAAAGGATGCCGTCGCGGTAATCGAAATGGTTCACGGGGCGCGCGCCTTAAAGGAGAGGGTCAAGAAGGAAGGGCTTATCGACGGTGCCGGGCTGTTTCGTCGGCTTGGAAACGTCGCCTTCCTTCGTCGCCGCAGCACTCGGCGGATCGAGATCGCCCTTGCGTCCGCATCCGGCAACGGCAAGGCCGATGACGGCGAGCACCGCCGTCAGGCGGATGAGGTGCGGCAAGCTCTTCTGCATGGATATCCTCTTGTGCGGCGTATGGCTGATATCATTCATATCGAACGACGGGATCTTCATAGCGAAGTTTATCCGCCTTGTGCACCCTGATTGTTGGACGGCATTTCCGCGCTTTGCAGGAAGGGGGAGACGGCTTTCACCCGCCCGATCTCTCTCAATTGCGGGCGCGCCAGAAGGCGATCTGCTTGCGCACTTCAGAGGGCGCCGTGCCGCCGAAGCTCTTGCGGCTGGCGACCGAGGCTTCCACCGTCAACACGTCATAGACCTTGTCGGTGATTGCGGAATGAATCGCCTGCAGGTCGGAGAGCGGCAGCTCGGCAAGATCGCAGCCCTTGCTTTCGGCGAGCGCCACGGCGCGGCCGGTGACGTGATGGGCGTCCCGGAAGGGCAGGCCAGCTTCGCGCACCAGCCAGTCGGCAAGATCGGTCGCCGTCGAAAAGCCGGAGCCGGCCGCCGCCTTCATGCGCGCTGTGTTGACGGCCATATCGCGTACCATGCCGGTCATGGCGGCGATCGCCAGCTCCAGGCTCTCGGCTGCGTCGAAGACCTGCTCCTTGTCTTCCTGCATGTCCTTGGAATAGGCGAGCGGCAGGCCCTTCATGATCGTCAGCAAGGCGATCAGCGAGCCGTTGATACGGCCGGTCTTGGCGCGCACCAGTTCGGCGGCATCGGGGTTCTTCTTCTGCGGCATGATCGAGGAGCCGGTCGAGAAGGCGTCGGACAGGCACACGAAGCCGAATTGCGGCGTCGACCAGATGACGATCTCTTCCGCGAGGCGCGACAGATGCATGCCCGTAATCGCGGCGATCGCCAGGAACTCGATGGCGAAGTCGCGGTCGGAGACCGTATCGATGGAATTGCGGGTGGGCTCGCGGAAACCCAGTGCCTTGGCCGTCATGTGGCGGTCGATCGGATAGCCGGTGCCGGCCAGCGCAGCCGCGCCGATCGGGCTTTCGTCCAGATGTTCGATCGCGTGGCGCACGCGCGAACGGTCGCGGCCGAACATTTCGACATAGGCCATGCAGTGATGGCCGAAGGTGACGGGCTGGGCAGTCTGCAGATGGGTGAAGCCCGGCATGACGCTTTCGGCATGTTCCTCGGCGCGGTCGAGGAAGGCGGCAATCAGGCCGGTCAGCATCTTCTCGGTCTTCTCAAGCTCTTCCTTCACCCAGAGGCGGAAGTCGAGCGCCACCTGGTCGTTGCGCGAGCGGGCGGTGTGCAGGCGGCCGGCGGCCGGTCCGATCAGCGTTGCCAGGCGCGCTTCGATGTTCATATGGATGTCTTCGAGCCGGCGCGAGAATTCGAAATTGCCGCTTTCGATTTCTGACAGGATCGTGTTTAGCCCGTGAACGATCTTGTCCTTATCGTCCGATGAAATGATGCCCTGATGGGCGAGCATGGTCGCATGGGCGACGGAACCACGGATATCCTGGGCGAATAGCTTCTTGTCGAAACCGATCGAGGCATTTATCTCCTCCATGATCGCGTCCGGGCCGGAAGCGAAACGCCCGCCCCACATCTGGTTGGAGGATTTGGTGTCCGTGTTGCTCTCGGCCATAAGATGCCCGTCCTGGAGAATGAAATGACGACGAAAAAACCCTTCGGCCTGCCGTCCGGAAAACTGATCGCAATCGCCGCCGTCGCAGGTGTCGTTGCAGGTGCGGCAGCGGTATACGTGAAGGAGACGGGCATTGGCAATGGCATCGGCAGCAGCGCTTCGGCCGAATGCCCGTTGGCAAAGGGGCGCGCCGCCAATCTGACGCCGCTCATGAAGGGTCAGGTCGCCGCCATGGTTGCCGCCAACGAGCCGCGCAAACTGACCACGGTGTCCTTCAACGGACCGGATGGCAAACCGCTGACGCTCGACCATTTCGCCGGCAAGACCGTGCTGCTCAATCTCTGGGCGACATGGTGCGTGCCCTGCCGCGAGGAGATGCCGGCGCTGAACGCTCTGGAAAAGGAGATGGGCAGCGACAAATTCCAGGTCGTGCCGGTCAATATCGACACTGGCGACGATGAAAAGCCGAAGACTTTCCTTGCCGAGACCGGTGTCGATGCGCTGCAGCTTTACCGCGACAATACGATCGGCGTCTTCAACAGCCTGAAGAAGGAAGGTCTCGCTTTCGGCCTGCCGGTGACGCTGTTGCTCGACGACAAGGGCTGCCTGATTTCCGCCATGAACGGGCCTGCCGCCTGGGACAGCGAAGATGCAAAGGCGCTGATCAAGGGCGCAATCGGGTCGTGAGGATATCAGTCCCCATCGCCTCTTATGAGGAAGACGCCTGCGAGTCCGATCAGGACGCAACATTGCAGCAGGAACATGGGTGTTTCGGTCGACATGGCATTCCTCCCGTTCCCGGTAAGGAAAGCATTTCGCGGGCGTGCGGTCCATTCGCCCTTTCTGATGATGTCTGCTTACCGCGTCGGGACGGGCACTTCGCCACGATAATCGTAGAAGCCGCGGCCGGATTTGCGTCCGAGCCAGCCGGCTTCGACATATTTCACCAGCAGCGGGCAGGGGCGATACTTGGAGTCCGCCAGGCCGTCATGCAGCACCTGCATGATCGACAGGCAGGTGTCGAGGCCGATGAAATCGGCAAGCTGCAGCGGCCCCATTGGATGGTTGGCGCCGAGCTTCATCGCCGTATCGATGGCGTCGACGGTGCCGACACCTTCGTAGAGCGTATAGATCGCCTCGTTGATCATCGGCAAGAGGATGCGGTTGACGATGAAGGCTGGGAAGTCCTCGGCGACGGTGACGGTCTTCTCCAGCGAGCCGACGAACTCCTTGGCGGCGGTGAAGGTCTTCTCATCGGTTGCAATGCCGCGCACCAGCTCGACCAGCTTCATCACCGGCACCGGGTTCATGAAGTGTATGCCCATGAAGCGCTCGGCGCGGTCGGTGGCGGCGGCAAGACGGGTGATGGAAAGCGAAGAGGTGTTGGTGGCCAGCAGCGCTTCCGGCTTCATCACCGGACAAACCTGGCTATAAATCTTGCGCTTGACGCTTTCGTCCTCGGTGGCCGCCTCGATGACGAGATCGGACGGGGCGAGATCGTTGACATCGGCGGAGCCTGATATGCGCGACAAGGTCGCCTTGCGCTCCTCGTCGGTCATCTTGCCGTTCGTCACCAGGCGGGCGAGATTGCCGTTGATGGTGGCGAGACCGGATTCGATGCGGTCCTGCGAGAGATCGTAGATATGAACCCTGTAACCTGCGGCGGCCGAAACATGCGCGATGCCGCAGCCCATCTGGCCGGCACCGATAATACCAATATTCTTCAACACCGCATTCATCTCCAAACCCCCGCTCGGCAGTCGCCCCCGCGTTGCCGTATTATATTAGCAATACTGCCGGACGAAAGATCGCCCGGCAGTAAGTAGTAGACCGATAAAAGACAATTTTCCAGTCATTCGCAAGTGCGAAAGAAAGGCATTTGCCTCGCTCAGAGCGCCTTTTGCAACTCCGGCAGTGCGTCGAACAGATCGGCGACGAGGCCGTAGTCGGCGACCTGGAAGATCGGCGCCTCCTCGTCCTTGTTGATGGCGACGATCACCTTGGAGTCCTTCATGCCGGCCAGATGCTGGATGGCGCCGGAGATGCCGCAGGCGATATAGAGATCGGGCGCCACCACCTTGCCGGTCTGACCGACCTGCCAGTCGTTCGGGGCATAACCGGCATCGACGGCGGCACGCGATGCGCCGACGGCGGCACCGAGCTTGTCGGCAACCGGCAGGATGACCTCTTTGAACTTCTCGGCCGAGCCGAGCGCCCGGCCGCCGGAGATGATGACCTTGGCCGAGGTCAGTTCCGGACGTTCCGAAGCCGACAGCGCATCGGAGACGAAACGCGACAGGCCCGGATCGGACACCGCTGCGATCGCCTCGACAGAGGCAGAGCCGCCTTCCGCTGCGGAGGCGAAGGAGGCGGTGCGCACGGTGATCACCTTTTTGGCGTCGCTTGCCTGCACCGTCTGAATGGCATTGCCGGCATAGATCGGCCGCTTGAAGGTATCGGGGCTGACGACCTCGATGATCTCCGAGACCTGGGCGACATCGAGCAGGGCGGCGACGCGCGGCAGCACCGTCTTGCCGACCGAGGTGGCGGCCGAGACGATCGTGTCATAGGAACCGGCAAGCGAGACGATCAGATCGGCCAGAGGTTCGGCGAGATTGTTGGCAAGCGCGTCGCTTTCGGCCAGCAGCACCTTGGTCACACCGGAAAGTTTTGCCGCCGCATCGGCCGCCGCTCTGGCAGCCTTGCCGGCAACCAGCACATGCACGTCGGAGCCGATCTGGCTTGCTGCGGTCAGTGCCTTGGCGGTCTGGTCGGAAAGGTGATTGCCGTCATGGTCGGCCAGAAGAAGAATGGTCATGATAGTTGCTCCTGTTCTTGCCCGTTACAGCACGCCGGCTTCGTTCTTCAGCCTGTCGACCAGTTCGGCCACCGACTTGACCTTGACGCCGGCCTTGCGGCCGGACGGCTCCTCGGTCTTCAGCACCTTCAGCCGCGGCGTCGTGTCGACGCCGAAATCGGCAGGAGCCTTCTTGTCGAGCGGCTTCTTCTTCGCCTTCATGATGTTCGGCAGCGAGGCATAACGCGGCTCGTTCAGGCGCAAGTCGGTGGTCACCACCGCCGGCAGCTTGATCTCTATCGTCTGCAGACCGCCGTCGACCTCGCGGGTAACCGTCGCCTTGCCGTCACCGATCTCGATCTTCGAGGCAAAGGTCGCCTGGGCCGAACCGAGCAGTGCCGCCAGCATCTGGCCGGTCTGGTTGCTGTCGTCGTCGATCGCCTGTTTGCCGACGATGACAAGACCCGGCTGTTCGGCATCGGCGACCGCTTTGAGGATCTTGGCGACGGCAAGCGGCTCGACCTGATCGTCGGTCTCGACCAGGATCGCCCGGTCGGCGCCCATGGCAAGGGCCGTGCGCAGCGTCTCCTCGGCCTTGGCCGGGCCGATCGACACCACCACCACTTCTTCCGCCTTGCCGGCTTCCTTCAGCCGCAGCGCCTCTTCCACCGAGATCTCGTCGAACGGGTTCATCGACATCTTCACATTGGCAAGCTCGACACCCGAACCATCCGGCTTAACCCGGATCTTCACGTTGTAGTCGACAACCCGCTTGACGGGCACGAGAATCTTCATGGGGGCCTTCCTTCAAGAGAAACTGGTTTCACGAGTTTTTTGAAAAATGCGCGCTCAGGCGCCGCTTCGATTGTCGAATGGCGACATGGATACGCGTTTTTCCTCCAAATACAACGCTTGCATGACGCCGGCGGGGAATCGCCGCGGCAATATATGGACGTTTACGTACACGTCAACATATTGATCAGCGCCGGCCTCGGCCCCAGGGAAGACGCTGCTCGTTGTGGCCGCCCGTGGCGGCCGCAACCGCGCCGGCTTCATCCCTTACGGCGCGGGGCGTTACGATTTCCCGGTCGAAGAGCGGCACGCCTGGACGGCGCAGGACGAGGATCAGCAGGGCACCGACAAGGATGCCGCCGACATGGGCGCCCCAGGAAACATCGCCATCCGGCGCAATCGCCAGCATGAAGAATTGCTGTCCGATCCACAAAAGCAGCGGCACGAAGGCCGGCAAGGGCAAGGGCACACGCAGGAACACCAGCACCCAGACCCTGACGCGCGGATGCAGCATGACATAAGCGGCAACGACGCCGGAGATCGCCCCGGAAGCGCCGACCAGCGGCGCTTCCGACGTCGTCGTCAACAGACCGTGGCAAAGGGCGCCGGCAGCCGCGCAGAGGAGGTAGAATAGCAGGAAGCGCATATGCCCCATCGCATCCTCGACATTGTCGCCGAAGACCCAGAGGAAGACCATGTTGGAGGCCAGATGCCAGAAACCCGCATGGACGAAGGCATAGGTGAGATAGGTCAGCGGCTCCGGCACGATTTCCAATCCCTGTGCCAATTGCGCGTGGCCGAAGGCGATCGCCGGAATAAAGCCGAGACCAACCGTCGTCGCCTGGGCAGCCAGTTCGCTCTCCAGACTGGTGAAGAGCCAGACCGCGACATTCAGGATGATCAAGGCGAGGGTCACCCACTGGACCTTGATATGCTTCAGCGTATTGGCATCGTGAAGTGGTATGAACATAAGGCCCCCCGGCGATCGTGATCGCGGCAAACCTATCTGTTTTTTCCCGGAACCCAAAGCACATCCGCACGACCCTGGTCATTTGCATGACGGGCCGCGACGAAGAGGAAATCAGAGAGCCGATTGATATATTTCATCGCGGTTTCGCCGACGATCTCCCCGTCCGTGCGCGCAAGCGTGACCATCAGGCGCTCGGCGCGGCGCGCGATCGTGCGGGCCAGATGCAGATGGGCGGCAGCCGGGCTGCCGCCCGGCAGGATGAAGGATTTCAGCGGATCCAGATCGGCGTTCAGCCGGTCGATATCGCATTCGATCCGCTCGACCTGCGTCTCGACGATCCGCAACGGCTCGTAGACCGGGGGCTCGCCGGTGTCGGGAGTGGCGAGATCGGCGCCGAGGTCGAAGAGATCATTCTGGATCGACATCAGCATCGCGTCGAGCTCGGGCGAGCCTGTCGTGTGAAGCCGCGCCAAGCCGATCGCGGAATTGGCCTCATCGATCGTGCCGTAGGCGGCGACGCGCAGGTCGTCCTTCCTTCGGCGCCGGCCAGCGGCCAGTCCAGTCGTGCCGTCGTCGCCGGTTTTCGTGTAAATCTTGTTGAGCTTCACCATGCCGCACCGCCTGTCAGGGGGAGGGCGGCCGCCTCCGCCCAACCTCCGTGCTCGGGCTTGACCCGAGCATCCACACCGCATCCGTCGGCGGTTAGGAGGATGGGTCCTCGGGTCAAGCCCGAGGACGACGGAAGGTGGGGTTGGCCTTTTCGCCAAACCGGCCTCGGCATACTGACGCACACCGCGTCAGGGTGCTTCCTCGAGCCAGCGCTTGCCTCACCTCCCTCATTCCTGTGCTCGTCACAGGAATCCAGTGCGCCCAAGTCCTTGGGCGCGGGAGACTTCTTCAATGGCAGGCTATGGTCATTCACGGCGCGAACTCGCCGTGGCTGGATTCCTGTGACGAGCACAGGAATGAGGGAGGATATGTTTGCGTGCATCATTAAAATCCCCGCTCCATGGTCCCTCAGCTCGGACGGCCGCCGCCGGTGATCCAGAGTGTGATCATAATCAGGACGACGGCGATTGCCTGCAACAGAACACGAAGCTGCATCAGCTTGTTGGAAAGGTTGGCATCACCGCCCTTCATCATGTTGAAGAGGCCGCGGATCAGCACGAGGGCGACGAGGCCCATGACGATGATTGCAAGAATATAGGTGGCCGTGGACATGGTATTCAACTTTCTCGATCAATCGGTCCAGCGCATCAGATTGTAGAAGAGGTCCGCCGGAAGCAGCCGCTTCAGGAGCATGCCCTGTTTAGCCGGAGTCGTTACAGGATAATGTGGCCTTGGTCTTTTCGAGTTCAATGCGTGTTTCAATACCGAGTAGACCGCGTCCGGACCAAGTTTGTGGCGGTTGACCGGCCCGGAGCCGTCAAGCCTCGCCAACTGTCTGGCATAATCGGCTGCGTGCGGCGAATTCTCGAGATCGATATTTTCCTTGATCTTTGCGAGCGCGTTGGCGGTGAAACGCGTGGCGATCGGCCCGGGCTCGATCAGGCTCACATGGATGCCGCTGCCGTAGAGTTCCATGCGCAGGGTGATGCTGAGGCCCTCGAGGGCAAATTTCGAGGCAGTATAGGCCCCGCGATAGCGATAGGGAACCAGGCCGAGAATGGAGGAGCATTGCACGATCCGTCCGCGACCATGTTCGCGCATCGACGGAATGAGCTGCCGCGTCAATTCGTGCCAGCCGAAGAAGTTCGCTTCGAACTGCGCCCGCAACGCCGCCGTCGACAGATCCTCGACGGCGCCAGGCTGGCCATAAGCACCGTTGTTGAAGAGCGCGTCGATGCGGCCGCCGCTGCGATCGAGGACCGCGGCTACCAGGTCGGAGATGGTGTCGGCTCTGGCATAGTCCATCACGAAAACTTCGATGCCGTCGGTTTCCAGTGCCGGCAGATCATCGGCTTTGCGCACCGTCGCAAAGACACGCCAGCCATCGGTTTTCAGCGCTCGGGCGCAGTAAGCGCCGATGCCGGAGGAACAGCCGGTGACGACGATTGTGCGCTGTTCCGTCATGGAATGATTCCTGTACAAAATGGGACTCGTTTCCCATATTCGACCAGAGGATACAATCTGGAAGCCGGGGACGGAATGCGGAAGGTGCTGCGCACGAGCTACGACGTGGTCTATGACGCGATCTGTCACATGGTCGAGGACGATGGCTTTGCAATGGCGAGCCACGTGGCGCTGTCGAGCCTGCTTGCGGTTTTCCCGTTCCTGATCTTCGGCACGGCGCTTGCAAGCTTCCTCGGCGCCGATCAGTTTTCCTCCACCGCCATTCACCTGATCTTCGACACCTGGCCGGAAGCGATCGCCAAGCCGCTCGCCGACCAGGTGCTCCAGGTCCTGACCATTCAGCGCGGCGGGCTGCTGACGATCTCGGTGCTGGCGGCGGCCTATTTCGCTTCGAACGGCGTCGAAGCGCTGCGCATCTCGCTCAACCGTGCCTATCGGGTGCAGGAAACGCGGCCGTGGTATTTCACCCGCCTCGCCAGCCTCGGCTATGTGCTGATTGCCGTCATCATCTTCGCGGCGATCAGCATCCTGCTGGTGGCGGTGCCATTGGCTCTCGACTATGCCCGGAAGTGGCTTCCGCTGTTTGCCGATACGCTCGACGTCGTCTTCAGCTGGCGCATCTACGGCACGCTTGTCGTGCTCACCGTCGGCCTGCTGGTCATGCATCTGTGGCTGCCGGCCGGCAAGCGGCGGGTGTTCGACGTCATTCCCGGCGTGCTGCTGACGCTGCTTCTGTGGCTCGCCGGCGCGTTGGTCTTTGCCTATTATCTCGCGACCTTCGCCAATTATACCGCGACCTATGCCGGTCTCGCCTCGGTGATGATCGTGCTGATCTTCCTCTACATGGTCGGCGTCATCTTCATCATCGGCGCAGAGATCAACGCGGCGCTGATCAAGTTCCGCGTCTTCCGGATGTTCTCGCACACACTTTCGATCGTCGGCAGAGAGCGTGTCAAACGGCGGTCAGAGCCCGACGAGGCGGCGAATATCGGCCCCTGACATGCCCTGGGCACGCAATTCGGCAAGGCCGCTGTCACCTTCGCTTTTCGAAAGCTTGCGGCCATCGGTATCGAGAATGAGACGATGGTGGTGATAGAGGGGCTGCGGCAGGCCGAGCAGCACCTGCAGCAGCCGGTGCACCGATGTAGCGTGGAAGAGGTCGAGCCCGCGTACGACATGAGTGACGCCCTGCAGCGCATCGTCGACGACCACCGAAAGATGATAGCTCGAGGGGGCATCCGAGCGAGACAGGATGACGTCGCCCCAGACGTCGGGTTCGGCGGCGATCTCGCCTGTCCTGCCGTCGCCGGTTTCGGTCCAGAACAGCAGTTCGCCGATCAGGTCGAGCGCCTTGCGCATATCGAGCCGCCAGGCATGTTTTTTGCCCGAAGAAAGAATATCCCGCCATTCGGCCTCGGACCGCTCGCGATCAATCGGCGGATAATGCGGCGTGCCATCGGGGTCGCGCGGCCAGGACTGGCCCGTTACCTCGTAGGCGGAGACACACGCCTTCACCTCGCCGCGTGTCAAGAAGGCCGGGTAGACCAGGCCGCGCTCGATCAATGCGTGGAGCGCCGCCTGATATTCCGGGAAATGTTCCGACTGGCGCCGCACCGGGCTTTCCCAGTCGATAGCAAGCCAGTCGAGATCCCTCAGGATGCCGGCCTCGAATTTGGGGGTGCAGCGCGTCTGATCGATATCCTCGATGCGCAGCAGAAGGCGGCCATTTTCGGCTTCGGCCATGTCGCGGTTCAAAAAGGCCGACAGTGCATGGCCGAGATGCAGCGATCCGTTGGGACTCGGCGCAAAACGAAAGACAGGTTTTTGACGCTCGCTCGTGGTCATGCTTTCTTCTGCCACGGATTCAAGTTTCGAACCACTGGGAGGACGCGTGCAGATCATCCGCAACGACGATGACGTCAGGCTGGGACTCGACGCGCTGCTTGTCCTCGATCCGCGGCTTGCACCGATTGCAGCGGATGCAGGGCCCGTTCCCCTGCGGCTGCGCGAACCCGGTTTTGCCGGCCTTGCCCATATCATCGTCTCGCAAATGGTCTCGCGCGCCAGCGCCGAGGCGATCTGGCGGCGCATGCTGCCGGCGGATGGGTCACTGACCGCCGAAAGATACGCGCTGCTTGCGCCTGACGCTTGGCGGGAATTCGGCCTGTCGCGCGCCAAGGCCGACACGCTATCGCGGATTGCTGAAGCCGTTGCCTCCGGCCGCCTCGATCTTTCCGGACTCTGCCTGAAGCCGCCGGGCGAAGCGCTTGGCGAACTCACCGCCTTGAAGGGCGTCGGTCCATGGACGGCGGAGGTCTATCTGATGTTCTGCGGCGGCCACGCCGATGTCTTTCCGGCCGGCGATGTGGCGCTGCAGAATGCCGTCGGCGCTGCGCTTGGACTTGCGGCGCGGCCGCAAACAAAGGCGCTTGCCAAGCTTTCGGAGATCTGGTCGCCATGGCGCTCCGTGGCGGCGCGGCTTTTCTGGGCCTATTACGCCACGAAAATGCGGCGCGACATGTTGCCGACCGCCTGATCGGCAACACTCTTCAAATTGCCTTTATCCTCTGAATTTATTCGACTTCACAATCCTGTAACAACCGGCCTAATATACAGGTGCAGATGCCGAATCGATCAGGAGAGTCCCTTGACGATTGCAGTCTCCCCGCAGGCCCTGCCGGCGCTCGTCCTGAACGCCGACTACCGGCCGCTGAGTTATTATCCCTTGTCGCTCTGGTCCTGGCAGGACGCGATCAAGGCGGTCTTCCTCGACCGTGTGAACATCATCGCGGAATATGAACACTCGGTCTCCTCACCGAGCTTTTCGATGCGGCTTCCGAGTGTCGTGTGCCTGAAGACTTATGTTCAGCCATCGCGCAATCCGGCTTTCACCCGGTTCAACGTCTTCCTGCGCGACCGGTTCGAGTGCCAGTATTGCGGCTCTCATGACGACCTGACTTTCGACCACGTCATCCCGCGTGCCCATGGCGGCGAGACGACCTGGGAGAATGTCGTGGCAGCCTGCTCGCCCTGCAATCTGCGCAAGGGCAGCAAGCTTCCGAAGCAGGCGGGCATGTTCCCGGCGCAGAAGCCCTATCAGCCGACGGTGCAGGATCTGCACAATAACGGCCGGCTGTTTCCGCCCAACTATCTGCATGAAAGCTGGCTCGACTATCTCTACTGGGATACCGAACTGCAGCCCTGATAGGCTCGCCTCACGCAGATTTGCGGACGCCGACGAAGGCGAAAGCTGCGAGCAGAATGCCGGCGATCACGTTCCAGCCTGCAAAAGAGAGGCCAAGCACCCTAAGCGCCGCATCGGTGCAGGATGGGCCTTTGATCGTATTGAGCTCAGTGAGCAGATCGCCGGCATTGCTCGTCATGCTGTTTGCAGTCGTCGAGCAGGTCGCCGGCCCCGGCCAGAAATGCCATTCCACGCCAGCGTGATAAACGCCCATGCCGGCCGTCACCAGCATCAGGATGCCGGCAGCAAGCAGCATTGCGCGGGAAATCCAGTTCGGCAGACCGGCAAACTCACAGATGGCAGCGAGAATGGCGATGGGGATGGCATAATAATAGGGCTGGCGCTGCAGCAGGCAGAGTGCGCAGGGAATATAGCCGCCGATATACTGGAAACCGAGCGCGGCACCGACCACCGCCGCCATGCCGATAGCGAGCAATATGGAATAGGTAAAGCCGGGGCGGGCGAGCGGCGAGGAAATGGCAGTCATGGCGGAACTCCGCAAAATAGGCCTAGTGAGCGAAAGAGCGGTAGCCGACATATAGCACGATCACCGCACCAGCACCGATGCCGACGATTTGGCCGAGGCGCTTTTCGATGAAATGCCGGATCGGCTCGCCGTAGCGGCGCAGCAGCCAAGCGAGGAACAGGAAACGCGCGCCGCGCGCAACAATCGCCGAAACGATGAAAAGACCGAGATTGACGTGGATGACGCCGGACAGGATGGTCACGACCTTGATCGGCGGCAGATGCGCGATACCAGAAGTGACGAGCAGCAGCAGGATCCACTCGTAGCTGACATAGGCCTTCATCTGCTCAAAGGCATCGAGCTTGCCGTAGAATTCGAGAACCGGTCGCGCCACCGTCTCATAGGCGTAAAAGCCGAGCGCCCAGCCGGCGATGCCGCCGAGCACGGAGGCGACGGTCGCAATCAGCGCATAGCGGTAGGAGCGTTCCGGCTTGGCAAGCGCCATCGGCAGAAACAGCACATCGGCGGGGACGAGAAAGACGGAGCTTTCGACGAAGGCGATGACGGCGAGCCAGACTTCGGCCGATTTGCGCGAGGCCAGAGACATGGTCCAGTCGTAAAGTCTGCGAAGCATTCCATTCCTTTCCTATTGCGGTGCAAAAAGCTTTAGGGGTCGTATGCGGCGCTGTAAATGCTCGCCCGTGTCCTTCGTGCCACCGCCGTCTAAAAATTTTGTGATGCAGAGGCGTCGCCGCCTCTCCCAAGATTTCATGGGATTGCGAATCGGCCATTCTGCGGCAAGGTTTACGTGGTCGACGTGCAGGGTGGCATGAGAATGTTCAAAGTGATCGAAGGCGGCCTTGGGCGGGCCGTGCAAATAAATGACCGGGCCGAAGCGGGCCCGGGACCGAGCAGGGAAGATGTGCGCCAGGAAGCGAACCGGCGGCTCAAGGAAAGTGGTTATCACCCGTCCCGCATCCGGGAATTTGCCACCGGTGTGCCGATGCTGGCCTCCCTGAAATACCTGTCGCTGCAGATCGATTTCGCAGCCGAGACCTTGTCGCGGCTCGACCCGATTCCGGACGATTTCCGCTCCGATGGCTATTGGCCGGCGGGTTGAGACGAGCGCCGCGCCCTCAGGACAGATCCATCGACTTTTCCCATTGCTGGCGCAGGACGTTCATTTCGGTGCGCTTCTGCGCCATTTCGCTGACGATGGCGCGCAGGTTGGGATGATGCGACATGAACATGTTGAAATCGCGCCGCTCGAGCACCTCGAACTGACAGAAGTCGACGGCGATGACGTCTGCCGTGCGCCTTCCGCCGCTCAGCAACGCCATTTCGCCGAAGAATGCGCCCGGTTCCAGGCGAATCGCGCCGCTGGCGAGACGCACTTCGACCGCACCTGAGGAGATGAAATACATGCTGTCGCCGCGATCGCCGCGACGGATGACACGTTCGCCTGGTGGAGCCGACTTCGCCTTGAAGAGCAGCAGCAGCTCTTCCTGCGCATCCTCCCCGACCTGAGAGAACAGCGGAAACGTTTCGATCAGCTGCTGCATCTTCAACTGATGCTGGCGTTCGCGTTCCTCGCCGAGCGCCCTGATCTTTTCCAGTTCTTTGCCGAGCGTCTTCTGCCTCTTTCTGCCGAAACTTTCGAAGAGGGAGGGCCATTGCGCATGGATATGTTTCTTCAGGCCCTCGGTTGCGACGATCACGATCGGGTTGAGGGTGATCGACAGGATCGCTGCGGCAAGGATCAGATCCTGGCCTTCATGCGGCAGAAGCCCGAGCGAGACGCCGAGGCCGGCGAGGATGAAGGAAAATTCACCGATCTGGGCAAGGCCGCCGGCCAAGGTCAGCCCCATGCCGATCGGATATCTGAGCAGCATGACGATGGCGAAGGTAATGACAGCCTTGCCGAGAATGACGAGGGCCAGGGCGCCGATCACGGCCAGCGGCTGGCGAACCAGGATCGAGGGGTCGAAGAGCATGCCGACCGAGACGAAGAACAGCACGGAGAAGGCGTTCTGCAAGGGCAGCGAATCGGCCGCTGCTCTGTGGCTGAGCTGGGATTCGCTCATGACGACGCCGGCGAAAAAGGCGCCGAGTGCAAAGGAGACGCCGAAAATCGCCGCCGAGCCGAAAGCGATCCCGAGCGCGATCGCCAGCACCGTCAGCGTGAAGAGTTCGCGCGAGCCGGTGCGGGCGATCATCGTCAGCAGCCAGGGCACGATACGGGGGCCGAGGAAGATCGCCATGGCGGCGAAGGCCAGCACCTTGAACAAGGTCAGTCCGATCGTCAGCACCAGCGGCAGCTCACCGAGGCCGTGATTGGTATCGAGGGCATGGCCGCCGAGAAGCTCTGCCAGCGCCGGCAGCAGCACCAGGGCCAGCACCATCACCAGGTCCTCGACGATCAGCCAGCCGACGGCGACGCGCCCGCTCGGCGCATTGACGAGATTGCGTTCCTCCAGCGCCTTCAGGAGCACGACCGTACTCGCCACCGAGAGGCTGAGCCCGAAGACGACGCCGGCGCCGAGGCTCCAGCCCCAGAGCATGCAGAGGCCGATGCCCAGCAGAGTGGCCAGAACAATTCGGCCGATCGCGCCCGGCACCGCGATTCCGCGTACGGCAAGCAGGTCGGATGCGGAAAAATGCAGGCCGACGCCGAACATCAGCAGGATGACGCCCATTTCGGCAAGCTGACCGGCAAGGGCGGTATCGGCGACGAAGCCTGGCGTGAGCGGCCCGATCAGGATACCGGCCATCAGATAGCCAACGAGCGGCGGCAGCCGCAGCCGGTCGGCGCCATAACCGAGGACCGCCGCGAAAACAAAACTGACGGCGACCGTCGCAATGAGTCCCACTTCCTGATGCACGTCTGCCCTCGCCTGATGGTAACGGCCGCCACCTTGGACGAAGCGCAAGCAAAATTAAATAGTTGATTTGCGTTTTGCGGCTGCTCTGGGAGGTGTCGGCTTGGTCGCGAACAATAAATTCCACGTCTATTCGAGAATGACAGGGTTGCCGCTGATGTCGGAACCACTTCCCTTTTGCTTCGTTGGCCCTTTAGACAAGGAGAAACGACATGAGAAAGATCATTCTGAACTGTGCCGTGACGGCCCTTGCCGCCTGCTCGTTTGCAGCGCCTGTCCTCGCCGACAGCGTTTATGTCAGGGAGCGTTCCTATGACGATGACTATCGTTACGAGCGGGTGCGGCCCGGCATCACCATCAGCGAGCGCGGCGTGACCTTCGGCGTGCGCGAACGCGAGCATCGTCGCTATCGACATGATGGCTGCGATGTCAGGAGCGTCACCCGTCAGACCGATGAAGGCGAAGTGACCAGGACGGTCAGGCGCTGCTATTGACAAAAATTCGCGACAAAGTCGAAGCCCGGCTCCCGCAAGCCGGGTTTTCGCCTTTCGCGTGGCACGCACGCGCAATGCGGTGGTGGAAGTGATCAGGCGGTGTTATGAGCACCCTTTCGTTCGAAGCGCATTTTCGGCGCACAGAACCCCGCACAGGAATTTTTCAGTATGATTGAGCTTACCCCATCCCAGATTGTTGCACTCAAGCTCGCCAAGGCCGGAGATCTCTATCCTCAGCCGGCGAATAAATGGACGCATCAGAACGCGACGGTGACCTACGCAAAGACCGACCGCTGGAAAGAGCGGCCGCAGAAGGTGAAATCGGTCACGGCTAAGACGCTGGGCGAGTTGAAAGAGCCGGGCTTCCTCGAGCGGCGTCACCTCGACGATGACGCATCAAAAGATGTCTACGGCATCACGATGGCCGGCAAGATGTGGCTGCTGAAGAACAAGTAGTTTCGGGCTGATGTGAATTCGTTCCGTGCTTCCGCGTCAGCTTGATGATGCGGAGGCGCGACACGATTGTGCTCGGGATAATGGCGCCGCTAAGCGGAGCATCATCGAACCAGTCCGCCTTCGCTTAGCTGCTCTCTTCAGCTCGCCGAGCCGAAGCTCATAGAGCGGAGGCTGGTGCCCCATGCCGGTTTACTTCGGCCATTATCGAACCGGTCCGGTCATGGAAATTCACCATTAGCGTCAACAACTTGAAGAAAATTCGTCGCACCGAGTCGCCTGGAGGTACAGTACCTCGCGGGGGATTGCAACAGTACCTCGGAAAGCTTTTAGTTGATCCAGTTCGCGGCGCTTATGCATACGCAGCTTTGTTGAGCCACGGGTCAAAGCCTGCCCTGTAGAACTCCGATGTCCAGAAGCCGCCGCGCCAGAATTGCCGGAAGGTCTCGTAGGTCCAGCCGAACGCGGAGGCCTTTAAAAAATGTCCGCGCCTGCTTCAAACGTCGCGACTTCATCGCGCTTTCTTCGTCTGCTCGCTGGGCGACGCATGATGACCATAGGGTCTTCGTCTAGCGTGTTCGCTCGACTCTTTAGTTGCTCGTGGCTATTCAACACAATGAAGGGTAAAGCTGAGGCCGCGCGTTATCGATTAAGCAATTGAGGTGTCATTTGCGGGGTGAACCTAAGAAAACAATTTGGTTCCAGATAGGCCTGATTGCCATTTTGTTGCTCGTCTGTTTCTTGTTTCCGTGGGTTTTATTGCTGGTGGGGATCCTAGCATGGACTATTTACACCGACTTGGTGTCTCCAAAGTATCCCATCGTACCGCCCCCAAGAACATGGCGCGATGCCAAACCTCTCGATGATGACTGGCTTACTTTATATTGCGAGGGATGCGAATCTCCAGCTGAAGAACAGTTTCTCCGAGCGATGGTGAAGGAATTCGCCCTCAAACCGAACAATGGCGTTCTGGAATCTCCGGAACTCATACTTGCAATGCAGGTCGAGGTAGAGAATTACCGTTTCGATTTCCTAGCCAACGGCCGTCAGATCATCGAAATAGATGGGGCGGCCTATCACTCATCTCCGGATCAAGTGGAGCGCGATCGCATCCGAGATGAATATTCTGTGAGATCGGGCTACAAGGTCCTTCGTATACCCGCAGCTATTGTGTTCAAGTCACCGGATGAGGCGATACGAAGGGTAAGGGCGGCCATTGCCGAAACACCATCTTATACAACACCAAAGAAAATGACGCTCCCGAGTGAGACGCGAACCTTTGCACAGCACTTCAACGGTTTCTTGGATGGAGTTGCCCGCTTTGATCGGAATGTAAGTGTATTGCAGCAAGTGAACCAAGCGACGATGGCCTTCAAGGCGGCAATCGAAACTGAAGAAACTCAACTTGCTGCTCTGGTAAAGCTGACCGAATTGGAAAAACCGCGTAAAGCGACGCAGCGCGAAGGCAGTGAGATGAACAATCTCGCCCCATCAATTCAGCTCTTTCGAGACAGGGAGCTCACGAGTACATTTCATTGGCAGGAGATTGTGCAGCCGCCTCGCGTGGAGGATGCGGAAGTGCAGCACCGGATCGATGAGGCGTTCAGAAGCGCCATGAGAGGGCGCGACACGCGACTTGCAGCATTGAACGAGCGCTGTGCGCGAGACCCAGTATTCTCGAAGCATCTGTGCCTAAAGATGTTGGCGGCAAGGTATCCGGCCAAGGACGCAATGAAGATTGTTCCTGTACCGATTTATTTCGAAGCGGTTTCGGCATTCGAACGTCATGATGCCTTCCGGGACCAATATTGGGGCGATATTCCATATTCCTAGCTAGTAAGAGAGGAATAGAGAATAGTGAAGTTTGTGTAGCGGAGGGGCCAGAGGCCTCCCCGCAGTGCCGCCAAGGTCTCAGAAGTCGTCGGCGGCTTCCTCGGTTACCACGGTATCCGATGCTCCAGCAGGGTTCGCTGCCACGCCCGAAAGTGACCGTGCGCTGATGAACAATCTGTCGATCTCATCCTGTTTGGCGGTGCCCAGTATCACGCAACGCTTGAGTGCCTTCGATACGGAACTCTGAGCCATACCGAGGGCTTGGGCCACCTGACCTTGGTTGACGAACTTGAGGGACCTCACGGCCTCCAGGACGCGTCCGTCAGCACTCCCAGTGTCGTCCTGAACATCCCAGCCGGAGCCCCTGAGCGTCCATACGCGTGGTCTAAGGCTGTCATTGCCCCGGCCCCGGAATTTGCCAAACTGGGTGATAAACGACGCTTCCCCGGGCTTCTCGACTGGTGGCCGCTCGAGGCCAAGCTTGACCTCAAAGGTGGCCTCAAGTGCCGTCGAGCCACGGGCGTCCTTCCCGGATTTGTTGGCGTGGTGGACAACGATGGCCGTCTTTCCGGCCTGCTTCATCATGAGAAGAAACCCCATGATCGACCGAAAGGCTGTTGCGTCGTTCTCATCTGCCAAGCCGTCCGCGCAGGTGGTGAGATTGTCAATGATGATCACCTCGGCCCCGCTCGTCTCCATTTCTCTAAGTATGCGCTCCTGTGAGGTCGGATCGGTGATGTCATAGAACTGCGCCCGTGGGTCCTGATACTGGCGAGGCATGAGAAGCAAGTTGGCACCCATGGCCTCCCGGTCCAAACCATCAACAGCGCCGGAGATCACCAGATGGTTTATTCGCTCCTGAAGGTCCTGGACGTTCATCTCGCCGTCGAGGATCAGGACCTTACGCGCCTTCGGTGCCTTCCACTCCCACACGCGGCCACCCCCGGCCATGGAGAGGGCGAGCGACAACGTGAGCCAGGTCTTCCCGACGCCCGTTGCTGCCCATATCAGGGCGCTCTCACCGGTCCTAAGCCATGGATCGATTGCGAACTCACGGGGCGGGTAGCTGGTCTGCAACAGCTTAGCCGCCGTGATACCCCTCAGCGGCGGCTTTGGTGCAGCCTCGGTCACCATCGGACCACTCATGCTGCACCTCCGCCCTGCTCAGGACCAAGGATGGCGTCACGTTCCACGCTAGCTTTCTGTCGTGCTACCGCCAAGGCCCTTGCTTTGCGACGGGCGATCTCCATGCCGTACAAGACGAGCTTAGTGTCCTCGATAGCCAACCACAGCGCCCGTATGGTCCTCGGCGGTATCTCTCGATACACAGTCCGCGTGAGGCCATTCATTGACCAATTATATGCCGCCTCTCGGGGATTAAGACGGAGAAGCATGCGCACGGTCTGAAAGCGGAAGCCTTCGTCATACTGCCAACGGCGCTGATCATCTTCATACCAGAAACCCATAGCCATCAGCGTCATGCCTATGGTGCGGCTATCGGCCTCTTTGGACAACGAAACAACCGCCTTGGAAGCCTGAAGTTCATGCACGTTGAACGAAGCGCCGCATTTGGTGCCGTCAATATGGGCCTGAGCATTCGCGACAGTGCGACCCCAGATGTCGGTCATGATGTCGTGGGCGTTCGCCGCAGACACAGTCTTCAGATAGCTTTCGATCTCCTTCAAGTAAGGTTTCAGGTCGCATTTCTTCACGCCGGTCTGCTTAGGATGACCGTGGCGGGCTTTGGTTCTCTTATGGCGCTCACAGTAGGAGCTGAAGCCGTTGGTCTGCGTGAGGCAGCCGCCAGCTTTGCAGGTTTTCATAATGATTGATGATCTCGTATTTGGGAGTTAGGTCGTGGCAGAGGAGTGTCTTGCTCGCTCTGTTCATGCAGCAGACTGCATGGCCGAAACCGTACCTGGACCCTGAGGCACGGGGGCGGACTTAGTTGAGCAGTGTCGATGATTTATGATGTCATGGCTTGTGTGGCTTGGTTGCCTTGTCGGTGCAACTCAGGGGGCTCGGGATTGCGTTCCCTGCCAGTCCCTCACCGCTCGGTTCAACGTGTCAGCCACCTGCTGCCCGCCTTGCCACTGCTTACGATCGTTCGACCGTTCCCGATTTGGTGCTTTGTTTCCGCTCTACGGGCCGCTTCCGGTCCCTGCGCCGGGGTTGTGTCCCCAGACCGTCAGGCCGTACATAAATGCACCACGGGTACACGTCCGTCAAGTGACGCGCGGAAGAAAGCATAATAAAAACAGGTACTTAATAGACACGGAAGACGTTGATTCTTGTGACGGGCAGAGCAAATTCAGGGGCTTACGGTGGGCATGGGAGAAAAGTTGTCCCACAAATGGGCAAATAAAAAAGCGATGGAAGGGAGCCAGAGCGGCTCCTATCGCCTACTTCTGTCCCCGTTCGATCACCCTGGAGACCTGCGTTGCCGTCCACGTTCCACCTCGGGAGGTCGCCACGCCCATGCTATCGAGGGTTTCGGCTATGGCGCTCAGGGTCTGTCCCCCCGCCCTCAGCGGCCCGACAATCTTAATGAGCTTCGCCGCTTCGGCGTCAGCCTTCTGCTGAATCGCTTCGTTGCGCTTCATGGTCTTGTCGCGGAGACCACCAATCCGCTTCGAGTACGTCGGGTCTTCCTTCCGCTTCGCCGCGTGGGTGACTTTCGCCGCCGCCAACGCAGCCTTCGTCCGCGCAGAGATAAACTCTCGTTCTTGTTCGGCCAAGGCCGCGTATATGTGAAGCTGGAACTTGTCAGCCTGCGGCATCTGCGCCACTCGAAGCTTCACTTTCTTGTCGTCCATTAGGCTTGCGACGAAGGCGACTTTGCGGGAGAGGCGGTCTAGCTTCGCCACCAACAGCTCTGCGCCAGTCTTCCGAACAAGATCCAGCGCCTTCGCCAATTGTGGCCTGTCGTTGTCAGCACCAGATTGAATGTCCTGAAACTCGCCAGCGACTTCGAAGGGAACGTCTGAGAATTGCGCAAGGAAGATATCAATATCCCGCTGCTGAGCATCTAGGCCGTGACCGCTCTTGCCCTGATCCTCGGTGCTGACCCGCTTGTAAATGACATACTGCTTCATGGCCTGTTCTCCGCGTCGAGGGGAGCATGTCAGGCGAATTATCTAATGTCAACGTTCGTTGTGGCCGTAAATATCATTTCGATCCGATGGACGACGGAAGCCTGCCTCCAGTCCCCTATTGCCAAGCATCGCTGCGCATCTCTTTCAGCGGCATCTGGGGGTACGGGGGGCAATGAGTTCATGCGTCGCTCTATCATGCCACTTCAGATTTTTTTGTCAGAATCTTATCGGCTACTCCGTTCGTCGGAACTAAGAATTCCTCCGGACGCTTGAGGTTTTTCATGTACATTTTTGAAATGTAATTGACATGGCATTTTTGTATATACTATTTTCAGATAATAGGGAAGATATTGGAGCCTCAATGCGGGATAAACGGGCGAAATTCGTGAAGTTGGCGAACCAGCGTGTCACGCGTGCGCTGGAGCAAATTCGTTTGGTTGGCAATCTCTCAAACCGCGGCGCTTACGAGTTCACGGACGAAGATACTAAGAAGATCATCAAGGCTCTTCAGAAGGCGGTTGATGCAGCGAAGTCTCGGTTCTCGGACGCTGGAAATTCGTCCGACCAAAGCTTTTCTCTTGACGCGTAGCTATCGTGGACAGGATCTCGGTAGAAGCACGCAGCAGTCTGATGGCATCTGTTAGGCAGCGTGACACCAAGCCTGAGTTGATCGTCCGTAGGCTGCTTCACGCACGCGGCTGGCGATATCGGCTTCATAAAAAAGAATTGCCGGGGACGCCTGATATTGTCTTCCAGTCTAGACGCGCCGCATTGTTCATAAATGGATGCTTCTGGCATGGCCACTGTTGTAAACTTGGGAAGATCCCAAAATCCCGCCCTGAATTCTGGATCCCGAAGATTGCGTCTAATAAAGAGCGCGATAGTAGGAAGGTGCAGGCTTTAGTTGATTCGGGGTGGAGAGCGATGACGGTTTGGCAATGTGCTCTTAAAGATTGTGAATCCGCACTCAACGAAATTGAAGAATTCTTACGGGGCGTCCAAAGTGTAGCAGAGACGCCACCAAACGCTGTCGAACGGGGAACGGAATGCTAGAAACTGTCAAGGCCATGGCCACTGACGCTCCAGTTGAATGGGCGTTCGAGGTTAATCCTCCCATGGGCGGTGCGGCGGGTGAGGCATACACGAACACGCTCGCGTCTTCGGGAATGCATCCGGCCGAGGTTCTCGCTCGTGAAGCAATCCAGAACAGTGTTGACGCTCGCACAAAGGGTGAAACCAAGGTGGCCGTGGATTTCATAGTAAGGTCGCTTGAAGGGCAAGCAAAGGCCTCATTTGTGCGGAGTGCGGGGCTCGGCAGTATACGCGAGCGAGCCAATGACTTGAAAATGAATGAACCAAATTGTCTTGGAGCGCTGGGCGATAAAGCCGTTCCCCTAAACTTGTTGTATATCAACGATCGCAATACGACTGGCCTTGCGGGAGATCCAAAAGATCCCGATTCTAAGTTCTATCGTTTTCTGCTTTCGCTGGGAGACGGTGGCAAGGAGCATGACGAGCACGGGACGGGTGGCTCGTACGGGTTCGGAAAATCAGTGTACAGTTCAAACTCTGGAATTCTTTCGATCTTCGCCTACAGCAGAACTGTAGATGAAAACGGAAGCCCATTGTCACTTCTTTTCGGCTGCGGCTACTATCGCAAGCACAGGTTTAACAAACAGCATTTTACCGGTCGTTCGTGGTTTGGCCAAAATTTATCCGGAATGGGCCAGCAGATTGTTGACCCCCTGCGCAATAGCGCCGCTGACGACATGGCCGCGGAGCTAGGCTTTGAGCCGAGAGCTACGGACGACCTCGGAACCTCTGTTCTTATTGTTGACGCAATGGTTGCTCCCCAGGATATCCTGAGAGGCGTGGAGGACTGGTGGTGGCCACGTATAGTTGATAGCCAGTTGGATGTGCGCGTTATCGACAAAGACGGGGTAGTTAACTTTCCTCGGCCTAAGAAGCGGGAGGATCTCCGACCGTTTTTGGAAGCGTACTATGTGGCCAAAAACGTGTCTCCGCCGAACAACAAGACTGAGTTTCGCCGACCGCTGACGAAGCTGGACAACATATCTCTCGGTGTAGCAGGCTTCAAACTTCTCCAGAAGAACGAGAAGGATGACTATGCAGTGGATGAAAGTCGTGTCGATTCCGTCGCACTGGTACGGGCGCCTCTTATGGTTGTCTCGTACTACCGGCAGTGGAATGTGCAGAATCCCGGGATTGTTGGAACCTTTATCGCGGATGATGAGATCGATGACGTCCTTCGCGCGGCAGAGCCGCCCGCGCATGACCGCTGGGATATTGGCGCTCGAAGGCTGCAAGACAAAACAGGGCGAAATCGCCTGATCGTCGACCGCGTTTTAAAGAGTATAAAGCGAAATCTGAAGCAGTGCCAAACGGCGGCTTCACCACCTCCACCGCCGCGCCCGAAGCGTTTGACCGTGCTTGAGCGAACGCTAGCGAACTTCCTCACCCCGTCTAAGAAGGGCGGCAAACCAAACGTGGAACCGTCTTCCGCGCCAATTCACCTCACCTATGAGCAGGAACCTCGCGCGGAAGCAGTTGGAGACAAGCTGAGGCTGTCGGCCGTCTTTCATGTGAAGTTGAAAGCCGACGAGGAGTTGTCTGAGGTTCCGGCGCGGGTCAGGATAACGTGCCCAGTTTTGGAGGATGGGCAGACCGGTGACCCGATAAATCTTCAGATTAACGCTGATGTTGTATTCGCCCCGGATACAGTCAGGGAAGGTTGGTTGGCTTTTGATCTAACCCATCAGGGTGCAAGATTTCAGTGTGTGAGTGAGGCATATAATCCGCTTTGGACGGTTCGATTCGTTCCGGAAGTGGAACCCGTGGAGGTGAAATGATGGCGGCTGAGGCGTGGCATCGCGAGGAGCCGAGAGAGGTTCGTCCCTTTTTCCAGAGTGTCCAGGCTGAGGACGCCCTAACAAGCACTGGGATAAAGCTTTTTGAAAACGGCGATGTGCTCCAGGACGTTTCGTTTGATTTGGACGAGATCGACTTCAAAAAACTCCAGCCGACTGTTTCCATTGCGATAGCCGAACCTAAACAATGGATGCCTGCGGGGCTTAAGGCACAGGATCTTGATCTAGTACTTGTCGTACGACACGGTTTTCTGAAGCGATCGGAAATAGTACACCGAACGCGTCTTTCGGATGGAGCTCCCAGCAGTTGGGAAATACCCGCTGAAGTGTTGGAGAGGCTGGGTGGTGGGCGAAATGTCCACATCACCTTGGCGCTATGTCTCTCTCACGATCGCTCGCCGAAGCCTGGCTCGCCTTTCGTCCCAGGTCATTGGCTAGCAAAAAAGACGTTCGTTCTTCGGTCCCGCACCATCCCCACATTGTTTGATGTGAGGACGAGAACAGATGAAGAGTGGGTCGCTGCGGGCTATCCGCCAAAGACCTACTATGCTGTGGAATACACCGGAGGAATTGAGACGGAACTTGGTGAAGGGGACTCTGTGGCGATCGTATGGGTCCATGCGGACGCGCACAACAAGATGGTGTCAAGTTCCCTAGGAGAGTGTTTGCAGCCGATGCTCGGTGCCGAAATAATATCGACTATTCTATTGGAAAGCTTCAAAGACTGGAAAGAATCGACTTCTGTTGAGCCAGCTAGCCCGCTTGCGACGTTGCTGAAGCAACTAGGGAAGGAAAAACCTCTCACGCTCGACGGAATGAAATCTTTGGTTGGCCGACCACCCCTGATCAAGGCGATGCTCCAAGATCGTCTTTCGGTCTTGGCCGCACTACGATAGGACTGGTGATGCCGTATCCAATCTTAACTAAAGCAGAAGCGCGGACTTATCTCCTAGCTGTCGACGCGGCGATCGAAAAACAAGCCGACGCGCCCGAAATCCCCGCAACACATTACAAACCCGATGGCCCCGACGAGGATTGGGATGACCTAGGCAAGGACGTCGCGGCGAAGCTGGAAGGCATCATCGTGAAGCTTGATGGCACGGGAGATGTGAAAGGGAGCGAGTTTGAAGTATTAGCCGGCCCGGTTATTCATGCGCTGTTGCCTGAGCATCCCGCGCTGGCCGATCCCGAATTTTGGGTTTGGGTCGTTGTGGCGCATTGCGAGGGAGTCGTTCGGTGGCGTTATCCGAAAAAGGGTAACCTACGGAACTTCGGTATTGGCGGAGGCGGTGAAAACCTACTCTATAGACTGTGGCTTCGGGCAGAAATCGGTTATGCGCCTGGCGCACACGACCCATATGAGCTTGCGCTGGTGGGCGACATTGACTTTTGGCGCAGCCACATCTTTCGACAGAGTTATGGTGAAGTTCGGCACTTCGCGCGTGCTCTCATCGAATTTCAGTTTCCGGCGAAGATGGCCAGAAAGTCACATCTGAAAATCAACCAAATTCGATTGTTGGCTAAACAGCTTAAAAGAGCTCGATCCAATTTGCTGTTTGAGTTAATGTCGCAATCGCGGGCGACTCAGTTCATCGAATCGGAATGGGAGCGGCTTGCATCCGAAACTGCGTGAGCTTGATCCTTGAAACAGACATTTCAACGTAAGAACAATTCAGTATCTCGCACCTTAGCGATGGGGGATATCGTCCACGAGACAACGTTGGTCGATGTCGCTGATGACGGCCTGGCCGACCAGGCGGCATGGTGGCAATCCTATCTCCGGGGCGAAAGGCCGGTCTCTAAGGAAAAGCGGCCCTTGGTTACGATTGTTGACGCATTCTGCGGATCTGGAGGTCTCGCGCTAGGAATAAAATCTGCCGTTGAGGCCTTGGGACGTCGAGCTGACTTCGCGGCTGTCATCGACACGGACGCAACTGCTCTGGAAATTCATCGGCACAATTTGGGTGCCAGACGCTGCTTAAGCAAAAGCGTTGCTACCCTCGTCGATTTTCATGTCCTCGGTCTAGGCGAGGAAGCGAAATTTGGATACGAGCCTGAAATTATTGAACCGGATCTGGCGAACATCGGCAACGTCGATATGTTTATCGCTGGTCCTCCGTGCCAAGGGCACTCGAACCTAAATAATCATACCCGTCGGCAAGATCCGCGAAATGACCTCTACGTCGCTGCAGTAGCACTCGGCGTCGCCTTGTCGGCAGAAATGATCGTCATTGAGAATGTACCAACTGTCCTAAATTCGCACTCGAACGTTGTATCAACCGCTGTAGGTCTGCTGCAATCGTCAGGATACGGCGTCTCCATGACGATCCTCAAGGCGGATGAGCTGGGAAGTGCTCAACGGCGAAATCGGCATTTCCTAATTGGTGTCCTAGATCGCCGACTTTCACAGGATTACTTGGCCACTTGCACCGCGCAATTGACTGCATCCCCGCTGCCTGTCTCGTGGGCTATCGGTGACCTGCTTGATGTTGAGCCTGCGAAACTCGCTGACACTGCTCCGTCGCTCACGCCAGTCAATGTCGCCCGCATCGACTATCTATTCGATAATGATCTGTATGACTTGCCGGATGATCAACGCCCGGACTGCCATAAGAACGGAACTTCATATACATCTGTATATGGTCGGATGCACTGGACTCGTCCGGCTCAAACAATAACTACAGGCTTTGGAACCCCAGGGCAGGGTCGCTACGTCCATCCTCTACGCCGTCGCGTTATTACGCCGCACGAGGCGGCACGTATTCAAGGGTTTCCCGATTGGTTTGACTTCGCGCCGGCCGGATTGGCAGTGAAACGAAAACACCTGGCCAAATGGATTGGTGATGCGGTTCACCCGATACTCGGTTATGCCGTAGGACTTGCGGCACTATCCGCTTGGCACGAGATCGCCACGGACGCCTATCGGGATGTAGCTTGAGGCGAGCCGCAAATCCTAGTTATGCGCCAGTCGATGGCTCGTTCGGCCATCTTTGTTCATGTTTAAGGATGCGAAGAGGATTTCGCGGGCTTCGTCTACACCGACCCATTGAGCTTGCCGCGAAATGAGTCTGTGAATTAAACGATGGCAGCAAGCACACAAAAGTGCCATGTCCGTGACGCGCGTTAACCTTTCACCCTCAGCGTCGACGAGTGGTATGCGATGGTGGGCCTCAAACATGCTTTCCTGCAAATCTCTGCCAAGCGTTGAAACAGAGTAGTCACATATCTCGCAGACCAATGCCTCGCCTTTTCGCTGATTTAGCAGTCGTGATCGTAGCCGGCGGTCTCGCTGTCTATGGCGAGACGTCAGCCAGCCCCCCTCTATGAATGTCTCTTCGTCAGACAGGTCAGGATCGGGCACGCCAAGGCTGACAGTGTTCTTTAGCGCCGACGCGATTTCACTGAGGTATTCACTCCTCTCCTTCGGAAAGTCATTGACGACCGCAAGGTCAGTTTTTGAGAAGCTTAATCCCCTGCCGGGCTCAACGGCGGAGAACAAATTTTGCAACTTGAGCGCAACGCCGTCAGCGTTACGAAAGCTTGCCCGGCGATTGCTTGCTGGATGAATGTTTGCGTTCTGCAATATTGTTGAGAGAGCAATTACATCGGAGTGCCGGCGGTCAATGGGTTTTCCGTGCTTATACAAAAGATCAAGGGCCAACACCGTTTCGTCCCGCGTCCAATCGGGGTTCCCATGTCCATCGGTTATCGGCATTGCCATTATCCTCCTGTTGAAGAGTCCGCGTCCCAGTCAAGCCTTCACAGGATCGAAGCTAAACAAGCGTGAACTTCAGAAATGATCTTATCAACTTCGTGCGTTGAGTTCGGAAAGCTGCCTGCTCGATGTGCGTAGCGGTTTCGCGGCATCGCGATCGCAGATACGTAAGCAACCACGGTAGAATACGGTAGATGACCACGCAGAGACGGGTGCAGAGATGGAAGTTGATGGAGCATCTTACCGATACCGTGTTTCGGTGTAAGTGCATGATGTGTAAGCACCGCATTGAGGCAGCTGTCTAATGCCCTGGTGGCGTGGATGACTTGCAGCAAGCGTTGGCGATTGGGCGGCTGCATCTTGTTGCACCGGCCAAGCTCACCGAGTTCTTCGTCGACCTGCGCCACGGAGGTGACTCTGCCATAAAGAGGGGAGCCCCTTACGATCGCCTGCATTGCCTGATGTCGCGATCTCCTGCTGCTCATATTAGCCTCGTTCGCCTACTGATCACTTCGGCAAGGTTCTCGTTGGTTTCAAGGGCGCTTCCTGGTGCGAGGATCCAGCCCGCAAACGCCGCTGCACGCATATACTTGTCGGGGTCCCCGGGCGCTACCGGGTAGGCTGATGCAAAGGCTGCGCTCGCAGGGACGTCCTGGGGAAAAATACCATTGTCCTCCGCAAACCAACGATCTGCACCATCAAGCGCTAGCGAATTAATTCGACCAGGATTCGGCGGGCTACTGAAATGCGTGGTGTGGATTTTGTTTGATAAAAAGGCGGCGTGCATAGCGATTCGCTCAGCGAGCTGCCTCGGTTCCGATACCCGATTTCGATCCATTCGCCTCTGTAAGGCTCTTGCGAGGCGGTATGTTTCTCCGAATCGGGCCTGCGTCTGAGCAAGAAGTTTGTCCGGAATGCTTTTTTTGCTTAGGCGCCCCGGTTGCTCAGCTAGGCCTGTCAACTCTGAACGCAAGCTCTGATCGTCAAACGACAGGATCGCCGAGAATTCGTTTGTCACCCCGGAGATCAGAAATTCGTCTCCCGGCGCGGAAACAAAAATGAACCTGGTTTCCTGAGGCAGTGCAAGTTTGTTCAAGACTAGGCGTGATCGAAAATAGCGACTTTGCCTTTTTTCGGCTTCTGTTGCGAACATTATCGCGGTCAGGCCGGCTCTTCCGCCAATCAAAATGTCGGTAGACCTCAATACAAGAGGATGGTCAGGCGAAGTAACCGTGATGAAGTCTGAGCCTAAAGAACGGGCGAGCGATTTCTCCAGGCTTTTTCGTTTCTGCACTACGGTGTAGACCATAAAACTCTCTAATATCAAAAATGGATGTGCAGAGTACACGCGATAGGGGTAGTTAAGTCAATCTCGCCCAGGTAAAATCCAACCGCTTTATGCGGTGTCCAGCGCGGACACGGTTTCACCGTGTTGGGCGTGGTTGAAGTCTTCCTACGTGAAGACCGAGATGTTGTTTGCGCTTACTCCGTAGCAAACGTGCATTGAGCGCGTGACCGCCAAAAGACGTGCGTCATCTGAACCATATCGATTCGCCTCCCCGTTCACGGCATGTCCGAGAATTAGGTGCCGGTCATGTTCGCTGATGCCTGCGCGAATCATCCGATCCTGCATGCTATGCCGAAGGCTATGGACTGTTACCTTCGGGTCTGGAACAACCTTTCTGAGGTTCTTCATTAAGGCCGCACTTGCTGCGTCTCCCCCACCTTTTCTACCGTATCTAGGGAAAAGCGGTGCTTCTCCGCTTACGGTTATCGCTTGTAAAGCTTCTTTCGCCGCTGCGAGTGCGTCCCCTAGCAATGGGACTCTGCGCCTGGATGCATCGTTCTTGAGTCGTCTAATGCTGTTGAAACGGATTACTAGATGCGGCAACTCGCCTTCGACGACCGCGTCCTTGACCTCGAGCCCCGTCGCCTCACTAACCCGGAGGCCCGTGCCTTCCAGCAATCGCCAGATTAGTTGCAACTCAGGGGTCGCGTGTTTGAGGATGAAGGCTCGCGCGTCCTTCAACTGCTGTGCGGTAAACGGGTTGCGTTCGTCTCGATCAGCCTTGCCCACGTCCTTAAGGCCTTTGATATCGATATTCTTGAAATGGTTGATGGCCCGACGCTCAAGCTCAAATTCCCTAATCCCGAATTCGATAATCGCGCGGATGTCGTTGCAATTACGGTCCACCGTTGCGGGTGCTAGATCCGAGCTTAACATCTCTCCAACCACCTCTCTCGCATCCGATCGAGTGAGTTCGGCAAGCTTAGGGTCTTTGCCAAGCGCGGTTGTTACGAAATGTATCACTCGGTCCACGCGAAGCCGCTTTCGCTTCTCATTAGCATCGCCCGCAACCTTGGTGGCAATATAGAGTCGCGCTGCATCAACGAATGTCGGCTCTGGGGCTTTAGCCTTAGGGCCCGCTCCCAGTAAGGAAATCATCATGGTGTCGATTGGCGATGTGACGTCTGGATACCCTTCGGCGTCAAGAGGATACTTTTTGCCGATGTCTTCAATCATCGCGTCCCGCACTAGCCCTTCAGGATGATGGTTTTCCGGTCCCTCTTCCTCGCGGTAAACCGGGGCCGTAGGGTCTATTCCTAACGCCCTTAGCCGCGCTATGGCCTCTCGCCAGTCGTCCATGGCGGTCCTGATGGCTTCTATGGTTGCCCCTCGCGGCGCAGGTGCTCTGGCGTTCTTTAATTCTTGCTCCACCCAATCGTGAAAGGCCGGCCACGCTTTGATCGCGTCGCTCTCGTTGAAACCCAGAACTTTCTTGAATTCGTATCGTCCCAAGCGCTTTCGCAGAGCAGCGGGTACTTGGCGCCGGTACTCGAAACTGCCGGACTTGGTCATGGTCACGTATTTCAAGGTAATTGTCTTCACAGTCTACGGTCCCCGCTCTGTACCTTTTTCAGTACCCGGAGGACGAATTATCCTAGTTTTTTCAGCTAAATAAGGCCTTTTTGCCTGTAAGTGGTGCCCCATGCCGGGGTCGAACCAGCACTTCTTTCGAAACTCGATTTTGAGTCGAGCGCGTCTACCAATTCCGCCAATGGGGCAACGGATACGGACGGGCGGCTGTCTAACATGCGAGAACCCGCGCGCGCAAGACGGGCCGGCGAAGTTATCGCAATGAAGCGTTGGAGGATCCGGCCTGGTTTCGAGGCCGGATCCTTTTTCATATCAGTGGACGGCGGCAGGTGCCGGGTTGGTCAGGCCGGACTTCTTCAGCGTGATCGCCAGGATCGAAGCTAAGAGGCAGAAAGCGCCGGCGACGAAGAAGGCGGGCAGGTAGCTCGACAGCTCCGTGCGCGACAAGCCGGCGCCATAAGCGGCGGTGGCGGCGCCCAGCTGATGGCCGGCAAAGACCCAGCCGAAGACGAGGCCGGCCTTTTCGCGGCCGAAGCGGTCTGCGGCGATCTTGACGGTCGGCGGCACGGTGGCGATCCAGTCGAGACCGTAGAAGATCGCGAAGATCGAGAGGCCGTAAAAGCTGAAATCGCTGAAGGGCAGATAGAGCAGCGAGAGACCGCGCAGGCCGTAATACCAGAACAGCAGCCAACGATTGTCGAAGCGGTCGGAGAGCCAGCCGGAGCCGATGGTGCCGAAGAAATCGAAGATGCCCATGACGGCAAGCACGCTGGCGGCTGCCACCGGCACGATCCCGAAATCGCCGCACAGGGTGACGAAATGCGTCTGGATCAGGCCGTTGGTGCTGAGGCCGCAGATGAAGAAGGTGGCAAACAGGATCCAGAAGGTCGAGGTCGTCGAGATTTCGCGGAGCGTGGTGATCGGCGTCATCAGCGCAGCGCCGAGCGTCGTGCGGGCCGGCGCAGGCGCGACATGGGCTTCTCCCAGCGACGGCAGGTTCACGTCAGAGGGACGGTCACGCATGAAGAGGAGGACGAGAAGCGCGGCAAGCATGATCATGGCGCAGACGAAGAACACGGTGGCCCGCCAGCCGTAACGTTCGGTGAGTTCCGCCATCAGCGGCAGGAAGACGAGTTGGCCGGTTGCCGAGCTCGCCGAGAGCATACCGACGACAAGGCCGCGGTGCTTGACGAACCAGCGCGTCGAAACCGTTGCCGCCAGCACCATAGCCGTCAGGCCGGTGCCGAAGCCGACGACGATGCCCCACAGGGCCAGCAGATGCCAAAGCTTGGTCATGAACAGCGAACCGATGAAGCCTGAGCCGATCAGCGCCAGTGCAAAGACGATGACCTTTCGGACCCCGAAATAATTCATGAAGGCAGCTGCGAACGGGCCCATGAAACCGAAAAGGAGCAAGCGAATCGCCAGTGCGGAGGAAATCTGCGACGTTTCCCAGCCGAACTCGTCCTGGAGCGGCTTGATGAGGACGCCGGGGGCGCCCATGGCGCCTGCCGTCACCAGCATGGTCAGGAAGGTCGCGGCAACGACGACCCAACCGTAATGAATGTTGCGCCGCGCAAGGGAGGAGGCAAGAACTGCTGAAACCATGAGGGGATTCCATTCGAATTCAGGTGGGGAAGATACAGAGCCGCTTTACATGATGGTCATCATATTTGTTGCTTATTGATGATAGACATCATATATTTTGTCAAGCGACGATTTCTGGAGATGAAGATGCGGGTCAGCCGCGAAAAATTTGTCGAGAACCGCGAGAGGATTCTCGATGTTGCCGGCGTGCTCTTTCGCGAGAACGGTTTCGATGGCGTCGGCGTTGCCGATATCATGAAAGCGGCGGGGCTGACGCATGGCGGCTTCTACGGCCACTTCAGTTCGAAGGACGAACTGGCGCTTGAGGTCAGCCGCAAGCTGATCGACAAGGTCGAGACGCGCTGGAGGGAACATATTGCCGAGTCACCCGACCGGCCACTGCAGGCACTTCTCGACCATTATATTCATTGGCGCACGGTTGACGATCCGGGCGGCAGCTGTGTTTTCGCGACCTTGATTCAGGAGGTGAGCCGCAGCCGCGGCGCGATGCGCGCGGTCTTCAGCGACGGTCTGTCCGTATTGGTCGATACACTTGCCGATATCGTTCCCGGCGAAACCGAGGAGGAGCGTCGCGCCAATGCAGCGACGACGCTCTCATCGATGATGGGCGCCGTTATTCTTGCCCGCGCCGTCGAGGACCGGGCGCTTGCCGAGCAGTTTCTGGTGACGATGCGCCGGCAGCTCGATCCCGCCAACCTGACATAATCCGAGCCCGGAAGCCGAGGGTCCGACCCCCTCCACGCCAGTCTGCCCATCGAGATGCCAACGGCTATTTGAATCCGGCGATGGCGTGCGGGATGTAGGGCGCTTCGAGTTCCGCGATTTCCTCGGCGGTGAGTTTGACCGATAGCGAGGCGACGGCATCCGCCAAGTGGTTCGGCTTGGAAGCGCCGATGATCGGGGCGGTCACCACACTCTTCTGCAGGATCCAGGCCGTGGCTATCTGGGCGCGGGAGATGCCGCGGGCTCTGGCGATTTCGGCGACGGCATCGACGATCTTGCGGTCGGCATCGATGGACTGCGTGTAGAGCGTCTTGCCGAATTCGTCGGTTTCGCTGCGCGCCGTCGTCTCGTCCCAGTCGCGGGTCAGGCGGCCGCGGGCCAGCGGGCTCCAGGGGATGACGGCGATCTTCTGGTCTTCGCAGAAGGGCAGCATTTCGCGCTCTTCCTCGCGGTAGAGCAGGTTCAGGTGGTTCTGCATACTGACGAACTCGGTCCAGCCGTTCAGCCGGGAGATATAAAGGGCCTTGGCGAATTGCCAGGCATACATCGACGAGGCGCCGATATAACGCGCCTTGCCCGATTTGACGACGTCATGCAGCGCTTCCACCGTTTCCTCGATCGGCGTCGTATAGTCGAAACGATGGATCTGGTAGAGGTCGACATAGTCGGTGCCGAGGCGGCGCAGGCTATTGTCGATCTCGTCGAAGATCGCTTTGCGCGACAGACCGGCGCCGTTCGGGCCCGGCCGCATGCGGTTGAACACCTTGGTCGCCAACACGATATCCTCGCGCTTGGCGAAGTCTTTGATGGCACGGCCGACGATCTCCTCCGAGGAGCCGTTGGAATAGGTGTTGGCGGTGTCGAGGAAATTGATGCCGAGGTCGATCGCCTGCTTGATCATCGTCCTACTTTCCTCTTCCCGCAGGCTCCAGGCATGATTGCCGCGGCCGGGATCACCGAAGGTCATGCAGCCGAGGCAGATTTTCGAGACTTCGAGACCGGTCTTTCCGAATTTGACGTATTCCATGAAACGACTCCAGAATTGAGATAACCCCGCACGGCGTTTCATGATCTAGTGCGAAGCCGCCAACGTCGCAGGGGGCTGAATGAGAAATCTGCGGGCGGCAAGTACAATGGTGCGTGATGGGGCCGCCGTTTCGTCTGCGGCTTGCGTATCCGCGCCGCAAGGTGTTAGCTGCTGCAGCATTTCACCGGAATTCGACTATGCGACTGCCGTCCTTCGATCGTTATGGCGATCTCTACCGTGATTTTTCCTGGCGGATTCCGGAGGATTTCAATATCGGCCGCGCTGTCAGCGACGAATGGGCGGTGCGAGAGCCGGAGCGTGTCTGTCTGGAGCATTTCAGCCCGGACGGCGACCATCTTTCACTGACCTATGGTGAACTTTCCGCGGCCTCTTCGATGTTCGCCAATGCGCTGGCATCGCTCGGCATCAAGCGCGGTGATCGCGTCGCTCTGCTGATGCCCCAGTCCTTCGAGACCGTGATTGCGCACGTCGCGATCTATAAAATGGGTGTGATCGCCCTGCCGCTGGCGTTGCTGTTCGGCATCGAGGCGCTTGAATATCGGCTCAGAATCTCAGGCGCGGCGGCAATCATCACCAATGATTTCGGCCTCGATCGTGTCCGGCAAATTCGCGATCGGCTGCCGGAGCTGCGACATGTGATCAGTGTCAGCGAGGCTGCCGACGCCCTCTCCTTTGCCGATCTGACCGCCTCGCATGCGCCGGTCTTCGAGGGAGAGAAGACAACGCCCGACGATCCGGCGCTGATGATCTTCACCTCGGGCACGACGGGGCCGCCCAAGGGCGCATTGCATGGCCACCGTGTTCTGCCCGGGCATATCCCCGGCATGCAGTTCGCCCATGAAGGGTTTCCCAAGGCGGGCGACAAGGTCTGGACCCCGTCCGACTGGGCTTGGGCCGGCGGTCTGCTCAATGCGTTGCTGCCGAGCCTTCTGCTCGGCATTCCCGTCGTCTCGTCGCCGGCGCAGAAATTCGACGCCGACGCGGCCTATCGGATCATGGCGAAGATGAAGGTGCGCAATGCCTTCATCCCGCCGACGGCGCTGCGGCTGATGCGATCGGTTTCCGATCCGCGCTCGAAATATGATCTGGTGCTGCGCACGATCGGCTCGGCGGGAGAAGCGCTCGGCCGCGAGACCTATGACTGGGCGCGGCGCACGCTCGGCGTCACCGTTAACGAATTCTACGGCCAGACGGAGTGCAATTTCGTGCTGTCGTCGAGTGCCGCCTTTGGTGTCACCAAGGCCGGCGCCATCGGACGCGCGGTGCCGGGACATCGCGTCGCGATCGTCAGCGAGGCCGGCGACGAGCTGCCGGCGGGCGAATCCGGTCAGATCGCCATCGCCAGTCCTGATCCCGTCATGTTCCTCGGCTATTGGAACGATGCGGCGGCGACCGAGCGAAAATTTCTCCACGGCTGGCTGCTTACCGGCGACATCGGCCGGCAGGACGAAGACGGCTACGTCACCTTCGAAGGCCGCGACGACGACGTCATCACCTCGTCCGGATATCGCATCGGGCCGGCCGAGATCGAGGATTGCCTGATCGGCCATCCCGCCGTGCAGCTTGCCGCGGCCGTCGGCAAACCCGATGCGGTGCGCACCGAGATCGTCAAGGCCTATATCGTGTTGTCACCCGGTCATTCGCCGAGCGAGGCGCTGGCCGCCGAAATCAGGGAATGGGTGAAGATGCGGCTTTCGATGCACGAATATCCGCGCGAGGTGGAATTCGTCGAGTCATTGCCGTTGACGACAACCGGCAAGGTCATCCGCCGGCTGCTGCGGGAGAAAGCTGCGGCTGAGGGCTAAGTTCCCGGAGATGCTTTAGCCCCGGCCGGCGAGCGACATGATCTTCTCGCGCAACATCTTCGCCATGTTACGCGTGCTGCGATACATGTGGAGCTGGGCGGCGGCCTGGCGCATGTCGCGGTCGCCGTTCTGGGTTAGGCCGATGACCAAAGTTCCCATCTCCTCGCGCTCCTGCCAGAAGCGGCTCATGATCGGATGATCGGAGACGGCGCAGGAATCCGAGCGCACGATGTTGGCGTCATCGAGGTGCCATTCCGTGAGTTCGCTCATCAAGAGCTTGCCCGGCGAATAGCGGGCATAGTTCTCGTCATAGGCGGTCTTCCAAGTATAAGCTTCGCCGCCCATCATCAACACCACGATGGCGGCGATCGCTTTGCCGTTAAGATCGATCGTATGAATGCGCACGGCGTCGACGGCGGCAAGGTTCGACACGGCCTCACGCGCGAAGGCAGTATGATAGCGATCGGTGACGAGAGCGCTTCGCCGTTTGCCCTTCCAGCCGCCGGCCTCCATCGCCAGGAATTCCTCGAAACGGACGTGGACGTCGCGCGGCTGGCGGGCGACGGCGTAGAAGGCCGTTCCCTGTTCCTCCAGCAGGCGCCACTGGCGGCGCATCTCACGCATGTGTGACGAGGATATGGTTTTGCCGAGATAGGTGGGCGCCTCTTCCTCGCTGTGTAGCATCGGGCGCAGATAGGGGTTGGTCACGGTGAGCGGAAGGTTGCGGCTGAGCGCCACGGCCTTGAGCATGCGCACGAAAATGCCGTTCAATCTCAGATCCGGCAAGACCAGTGTGCTCGGCAGGCTGAGATCGGGAACGGTCAGTCCTTCGAAGAAATTGTCGAGGGTTTCGGCCGCATCTTCGCTGTCGACGAGCGGTGTGCCGAGCGGGCCGAAGCTGTTCGACCAGCCGCGGATGATCGAGGGGCCGACGGCAAAACCCGGTCTGTCGACCGAAAACGGCAGGAGGAAGCGCATGCGGCTGCGGCCGGCGCCGTGATCGCGGATGAGGGCGAAATTGACCTGCCGGTCTTCGATCCGCGGCATGGCCGGCGCAAGGAAGCGGCCGGAGAAAAAGACGTTCGGTTCCATCGCCCGGTTGGACAGGAAATCGAGCTCATCCTGAAGTTCGTAGCCGAGCTTGCCGGGATAGAGGCAGAGCTCGCGCCCCGGCCGGCCGATCTCGGCGCGGGCCTCGGCCTGCGGCGCTTCGAAATGCAGCGCCGCGAGCTCATGGATCATGCGGTTGCTGATGCTGTCGGTGCTTTCGGTGACGGGGGGCAGGCGCACCATCTATCGAACTCTCATTTCTGGCGTTGCGGCGGAGGGGCTGGCGAAGGCGAAGAGGGCGATGCCGAGCGTGCGGCGCACGGCGACATGCAGGAGGATAGCTTCGACCGCCATGGCCGAGGCTGTGGCGACAGCGGTGCCTTCGATGCCGTAATCCGGGATCAAAGCAAGGTTGACGCCGACATTGGCAGCCAATGCGCCGGCATAGAGCGCCACACAGAGGTTCTGCTTGCCCGCCATCATCAGCAGTGTTTCAGCCGGGCCGACCAGTGACTTGGCAAGGATGCCGGCGAGCAGGATCGCCATGACAAGATAACCTGACGTGAAGGCGCCGCCGAACAGCGACAGCAGCAGATGGCCAGCCGCGAGCACGGCGAGGCCGACCCCGAGCGCCGGCCAGAAGGTCCAGCGGGCGGCGTCGGCGGCGGCCGCCGCCAGCTGAGCGTGGTCGCCTTCGGCGATGATCGAGGAAAAGCGCGGGCCGGAAGCGGCCTTGACAGAGAAATTGATGAAATGCACCAGCGCCATGGTCTTGGCGGCGGCGAAATAGATGGCGACGTCGTGCGGTTCAAGGAAAATGCCGACGACGATGACATCGGAATTGGTGAGCAGGAAACTCACGCCCTCGATCAGGAAGATCGGGAAGGCGACACTGAGCCAGGCGAGGAAATCGATTTTGCGCGGACCTTCGTCATAGTGCCGGCGAAGGCGATAGAGTGTCGCGCCATACTGGCCCAGCGCGGTGACGAAGGTGGCGGCAAGTGCTGCCTGCATGGCGGTGACGGCCGTATGCTCTGCACCCATTGCAATCGCGATCAGCATGAAGGCGATGATGAGAATCGGCCGGACGATATAGACCGGGCTCAGCGCCATCACCGGCCAATGGTTCGCCCGCGACGTGCCTTCCAGAATATCGCCGAGCGCGATCATCGGCATGGCAAGCAGGCCAAGGAAGATCGGGACGAGATAATAGGTCTCGATCCTATCGCCGAAGAAATGCAGTCCGATCATGCCGGCGGCGAGCATTACTGTGCCGGAAAGCATCGCGAAAATGCGTGCCGTGCCGGTCAGGCCGCGGATTTCGTCGAAGGCGCCTGCCGCCTTGTACTGCGGCAGAAAGCGGACGATCGCGGTGTGGAAGCCAAGGCAGGAGAGATCGCCGAAGACGACGATCAGCACCCAGACGAAAACGAAGATGCCATATTCATATTCGCCCATCAGCCGTGCGAGCACGATCTGCGAGATAAAGGCAAGCGCGGCGCTGAGGATGCGGATCGAGAAGGCCGTCAGCGCCATCCGCCGGGCGGCGGCTTTTTCGCCGCCTTCGGTGAGCATGGCGGCAAGCATGCGCAGCGTGCGGCCGCCGATCGGGCGCAGGCCCACGGGCAGCAGTTTCTCCGCTGTTTCTATGACCGCCATGATGAACACGCAAAACTCTGAGGTCAGGCAAATCGTCCCCGAAGTCTTGACAGAACAGGGTTAAGAAACGGTTCCGGATCGGGCTGCCATTCGGTGGTGAAGGCCAGGTTTTTTGTGCTGCCGCAGAAAAGAAAATGCCGCCCGGAGGCGGCATTTTCCAGCTTTTCGCGATTTGCCTCAGACCTGCTCGAAGGCACCGTGGCAATGCTTGTATTTCTTGCCGGAACCGCAAGGGCAAGCCTCGTTGCGCCCGACCTTGCCCCAGGTGGCGGGGTCGTCCGGATTCCGGTTCTCAGGCGAGACGATGACTTCGGAAGCCTGGTAGATCGGGGCGAAATCGTCCTCGCCGGTCGTCGGATCGAGATGATGGGCCTGCATCAGCGGTGGTTCCGGCTCAGCAGGCGCCTGCTGCACCAGCTCGACGCGCATCAGCTGGGCGGTGACGGCCTCGCGCAGATTGTTGAGGAGGCCGGTGAAGAGTTCGAAGGCTTCGGACTTATATTCCTGCAGCGGATCGCGCTGGGCATAGCCGCGGAAACCGATGACGGAGCGCAGATGGTCGAGGTTGACGATATGCTCGCGCCAGAGATGGTCGAGCGTCTGCATGACGATCGAGCGTTCGACGTAATGCATGATGTCGTCGCCGAAGCGCTCGGCCTTTTCGGTAAAGGCGGCGTTGGCGGCCTGCGTCAGGCGCTCGCGAATGTCGTCTTCGCCGATGCCTTCTTCCTTGAACCATTCTTCGATCGGCAGATCGAGGTTCAGGATATTGGCAACGCCGGTCTTCAGGCCGACCGCATCCCATTGTTCGGCATAGGCGCGCTCGGGGATATGCTTTTCGACCAGATCCTCGATCACTTCGCGGCGCATATCGGAGACGGTCTCGGAAATATTGGCCGATTCCATCAGTTCGAGACGCTGCTCGAAAATCACCTTGCGCTGATCGTTGAGGACGTCGTCATACTTCAGCAGATTCTTGCGGATATCGAAGTTGCGGGCTTCGACCTTCTTCTGCGCGCGCTCGAGAGCCTTGTTGATCCAGGGATGGACGATCGCCTCGCCCTCCTTGAGGCCGAGTTTGGTCAGCATGCTGTCCATGCGGTCGGAACCGAAGATGCGCATCAGGTCGTCCTGAAGCGAAAGGTAGAATTTCGAGCGGCCGGGGTCGCCCTGACGGCCGGAACGGCCGCGCAGCTGGTTGTCGATGCGCCGGCTCTCGTGGCGTTCGGTAGCGATGACGTAGAGACCGCCGGCGGCGAGCGCCTTCTGCTTGAGCTCCTTGATCTCCTCGACGATCGCCTGGATCCTGGCGTCGCGCTCCGGACCGGCCTCGAGTTCGCCGAGTTCGCGCTCGATGCGCATATCCAGGTTGCCGCCGAGCTGAATGTCGGTGCCGCGGCCGGCCATGTTGGTGGCGATCGTGACGGCGCCCGGCACGCCGGCCTGGGCAACGATATAGGCTTCCTGCTCGTGGTAGCGGGCGTTCAGCACCTGGAAATCGTTGAAGCCCTGCTTGCGCATGCGCTCGGCGAGCAGTTCCGACTTCTCGATCGAGGTGGTGCCGACGAGCACCGGCTGACCGCGCTTGTGAGCGTCGAGGATCTCCTCGATGATCGCCTTGAACTTCTCGTCGAAGGTCCGATAGACCTCGTCGTCCTCGTCGAGACGCTTGATCGGCAGGTTGGTCGGGACTTCGATGACATCGAGATTGTAGATATTGCCGAATTCTTCCGCTTCCGTCTGCGCCGTGCCGGTCATGCCGGCGAGCTTGTCGTACATGCGGAAGTAGTTCTGGAAGGTGATCGACGCCAGCGTCTGGTTCTCCGGCTGGATCTGCACCTTTTCCTTGGCTTCGAGCGCCTGGTGCTGGCCTTCCGAATAACGGCGGCCCGGCATCATGCGGCCGGTGAATTCATCGATGATGACGACTTCGTCGTTGCGGACGATATAGTCCTTGTCGCGCTGGAAGAGTTTGTGGGCCTTCAGCGCATTGTTGATGTGGTGGACGATCGCGACGTTCTCGATGTCGTAGAGCGCGTTACCCTTCAAGAGGCCGGCCTGACGCAGCAGGTTTTCCAGCTTCTCGGTGCCCTCTTCGGAGAAGTTGGCGGAACGCTGCTTCTCGTCGATCTCGTAATCGCTGGGTGCGAGCAGCGGAATGAAGGCGTCGATCGTATTGTAGAGTTCCGAGCGATCATCGAGCGGACCGGAGATGATCAGCGGCGTGCGCGCTTCGTCGACGAGGATCGAGTCCACTTCGTCGACGATCGCGAAGTTGTGGCCGCGCTGGACCATCTGATTCTTCTCGTACTTCATGTTATCGCGCAGATAATCGAAGCCGAGCTCGTTGTTAGTGGCATAGGTGATGTCGCAGGCATAGGCCGCGCGGCGCTCCTCGTCGGAGAGGCCATGGACGATGACGCCTGTGGTCATGCCGAGGAAGCCGTAGACGCGGCCCATGGTCGCCGCATCGCGCTGGGCAAGATAGTCGTTGACGGTGACGACGTGCACGCCCTTGCCGGAAAGCGCGTTCAGATAGACCGGCAGGGTGGCGACGAGAGTCTTGCCTTCGCCGGTCTTCATCTCGGCGATCGCATTCGAATGCAGGATCATGCCGCCGATCAGCTGTACGTCAAATGGTCGCAGGCCGAGAACGCGGCGCGACGCCTCGCGCACCACGGCAAAGGCGGGAATCAGAATGTCGTCGAGCGTCTTGCCTTCGGCGAGAAGGGCGCGGAATTCGGCGGTCTTTGCCGCGAGCTGCTCGTCCGTCAGCGCCTTCGTCTTCTCTTCGATGGAGTTGATCGCGGCGACGTTCGGCTGGTAGGACCGCACGCGGCGATCATTGGACGACCCAAATAACTTGCGGGCTATACCGCCAAAGCTGACCATGTGACTGGTCCTTTCTCAATATTCATCCGCGACGTTTCTTGTCCGCGGCCCAGCCGAAAATCAGGCGCACGCCTTGAAACGCCCGGAAACTGTTCTGGACGCGAGGTTGCGTGACAGATAAGAGGGGGGTCGAATGATGTCAACGGATTTGGCGGATACAGAAAGGCCACAATCCGGTGTTGATGGCTATTTTGAGCTGGAACAGGCGATGCTGAAGCCGGCGATGTAACTGTGAAGGGTTATTTGATGTTGAGCACCAATAAATTCGCCGTGCTGGCGTTTGCAACTTTCGTTGCATTCCAGGCTCCGGCCCGTGCAGAGGACGCCGTCGTCGCCAAGGTCGGCAATCTGGAGATCCACCAGTCTGAGCTCGATCTCGCCGTCGCCAACCTCGATCCGCAGCTGGCGCAGCTTCCCGACGACCAGAAGAAGGTCGCAGCCCTGTCCGCCGCCATCGATGTGAAACTGCTAGCGGCCGGCGCGACGACGGAGAAGCTCGACCAGACTGACGAGTTCAAGAAGCGCATGCAGTACCTCACCGACCGCGAGCTTCACAATGCTTATTTCAAGAAGCACGTCGTCGACACCGTGACGCCCGACGAAATCAAGGCTCGTTACGACAAGGAAGTCGCCGCGCTGCCGAAGCAGGAGGAAGTCCACGCCCGCCACATCCTGGTCAAGACCGAGGACGAAGCCAAGGACATCATCAAGCAGCTCGACGCCGGCAAGGATTTCGCCGAACTCGCCAAGGAAAAATCCACTGATCCGAACAAGTCGGAAGGCGGCGATCTCGGCTATTTCTCGCGCGGCCGTATGGTGAAGGAATTCGAGGACGCGGCCTTCGCACTCGAGAAGGGCACCTATTCGAAAACGCCCGTCAAGACCGATTTCGGCTATCATGTCATCAAGGTCGAGGACAAGCGCGACGCTCCGCCGCCGCCTTTCGACCAGGTGCAGGACCAGGTTCGTCAGCTCGTCATGCGCGACAAGTATCTTGCCCTCCTCAACCAGGCCAAATCGTCTGCCAAGGTCGAGATCTCGGACGAGACGCTGCGCAAGGGTTACGACGAGGCCAACAAGCAGCCGGAGCCGGGCAGCGAGCCCGCCCAGCCGGCGCCGAAGCAGTAATATTCGCATCAGGGCCCGGTTCTTCCGGGCCCTTCCTTATCGTTGTTGTCGCATTTCCGGACGGCGAGCCGGTTCTTTCAGTCGCCGGGAAATGCTCATTGGCAGGTTTCATCATGTCCGGTTCCGTTTCGCCGCTCGCCCCGAAATCCTTCGTTCCGATGCCTTCGCTGCGCGGCGTGCGCATGGCGACGGCTTCGGCCGGCATCAAGTACAAGAACCGCACCGACGTGCTGATGATGGTCTTCGATAAGCCGGCATCGGTCGCGGGCGTCTTCACCCGTTCCAAATGCCCCTCCGCGCCAGTCGATTTCTGCCGTGCGAACCTGCCGCACGGCACTGCGCGCGCCGTCGTCGTCAATTCCGGCAACGCCAATGCCTTTACCGGCATGAAGGGCCGCCAGGCGACCGCCCTGACGGCAAAGTCGGCTGCTGCGGCCGTCGGCTGCGGCGAAAACGAGATCTATCTGGCATCGACCGGCGTCATCGGCGAGCCGCTCGACGCCACCAAATTCTCAGGCGTCCTTGACAGGATGCAGGCCGAGGCGACCGGCGATTTCTGGTTCGAAGCCGCCAAGGCGATCATGACGACCGATACCTATCCGAAGGTTTCAACCCGCAGCGCCGAGATCGGCGGCGTGGCCGTGACGATCAACGGCATTGCCAAAGGCGCCGGCATGATTGCGCCCGACATGGCGACCATGCTCTCCTTCGTCGTTACCGATGCCGACATCGCGTCGGAAGCGCTGCAGGCGCTTCTGTCCGACGGCGTCGGGCCGACCTTCAATTCCATGACCGTCGACAGCGACACGTCCACCTCCGATACGCTGATGCTGTTTGCGACGGGGGCTGCGGCCGAGGACGGCCAGGCCCGCATCGAACGCGCCGACGATCCGCGCCTTGCCGCCTTCCGCGCCGCGCTCAACGAAGTGCTGAAGGACCTGTCGCTGCAGGTTGTGCGCGACGGCGAAGGCGCCACCAAGATGCTCGAAATCACCGTGACGGGCGCCGAGAGCGATGCCGCCGCCAAGCGCATTGCGCTGTCGATCGCCAATTCGCCGCTGGTCAAGACAGCGGCTGCCGGCGAAGACGCCAATTGGGGCCGTATCGTCATGGCGGTCGGCAAATCCGGCGAGATGGCCGACCGCGACCGGCTCGCCATCTGGTTCGGGGACATCAGGGTCGCCGTCAACGGCGAACGTGACCCGGATTATTCCGAGGCAGCCGCGTCAAACGTGATGAAAGCGCAGGATATCCCCGTCAAAGTCGATATCGGCCTCGGCACTGGGTCGGCGACCGTCTGGACCTGCGACCTCACCAAGGAATATGTTGCGATCAATGGCGACTATCGGAGCTGATCGTCTATTGGTGCAGGCATCCATATCTTCAACGAATCTGCCGTTGGTCCGCAGGCTGGAGGCCGTCGGCTTTCGCGCCTGGCCGGCGGCGTCCGTGCAATATGACGGCAGCTGGCAGGTGCGGCTGACGGCGGGCCACCCGTCCAACCGGCTGAATTCCATCGTGCCGCTCGACCCCTCGGACCATCGCGATGTCGAGATCCGTCTGGAAAAGGCGAGCCGGAAGTTCGAGGCCTATGGCCGCGCCGCCGTGGTCCGTCAGACGCCGCTCGCCTCGCCGGTGCTGATCGACCTTCTCGGCGCCCGGAACTGGACACGGTTCGACGAGACCATGGTGATGACCTGCGATCTCGCCGAGGCCGAGCTGCCGGATACGCTCGATCATCTGCCGACCCATGATGTCGGCCGTTTCGTCGATGCCAACCTGGCGGTCGACAGGGCGCCGCTGAGCCTGAAGCCGGCGCTTGCCGAAATCATTTCGGCGATCAAGCCGCCGTTGGGTCTGTTCATGATCGAGAATGCCGTGGAGGGACCGCTCGCGACCGTGCTCTGCGTTCAGGACAACGATCTTGCCGGCATCATGTCGCTTTCAGTCTGCGAAACGCGGCGGCGTGAGGGGCTCGGCACCGAAATCCTGACCTCGGCGCTGCGCTGGGCGCGCATGCGCAGCGCCCGCTCGGCTTGGCTGCAGGTCAGGCTTTCCAATCGCCCGGCCATCGCGCTCTACGAGCGCCTCGGTTTTCGCGATGCCTATCATTATTGCTATTGGCAACGAGGTCCGCGATGAGCGAGGCAGGCCGAAAAATATTGCTGGTCGCCGCCTGTGCGCTGATCGATGCCGATGGGCGTATCCTATTGGCACAGCGTCCCGAGGGAAAGTCGCTGGCCGGGCTTTGGGAGTTTCCCGGAGGGAAAGTCGAGCCCGGCGAGACTCCGGAGGAGACGCTGGTGCGTGAGCTCGAGGAAGAGCTTGGTGTCAAGACCAAGATCGCCTGCCTGGCGCCGCTCACCTTTGCCAGCCATTCCTACGAGACGTTCCACTTGTTGATGCCGCTCTATATCTGCCGGCGCTATGAGGGGATTGCCCAAGGCCTTGAGGGGCAGGCTTTGAAATGGGTGCGTGCGCAGGCGCTGCGCGACTACCCCATGCCGCCCGCCGACGAGCCGCTTATCCCGATGCTGCAGGATTTACTTTAAGCGCGTCCCGACATGTATTAGCATCGGCTGATTTTTATTGTGCCGCAGCGTTTTCGGCTGTGGATATTAATGGATCGTTTAACACCTTCTGCCAAAGATCGGCCTCAATCAAGCATCTGGCGTGCGTGTATTAAAAGGCTTGACGTCATGGACGACGATTTCTGGAAAGCTGTCCGGGAAAAGGAACGGGCTTCGTCTGCCTCGCGCAGGACGGGTGCGCTCAATATCGCCCTTCTGTTCGGCACGGCGGTGGTCGCGTTGACGTTGATTCTGACGCCTATGCTTGCGGATTCCTCGAAGAAAAGTGTCTTTGCGAGTGCACCGGTCGATTTCGATACGATCACGACCGGATCGATTCCGAAGAACGAAAGCGGCAAGCACTATACCATTCGTCGTAGCGTCCTTCAGGACACGCCCGGCTCAGTCTGCGTCGTCCAAGGCTACGGCGTCGGCGCCGGTTGCTGAAGCGGACGCTTGGGATGGCCATCGCTCGGTGGCTGTGGAATTGATCGTTGCAGGCGGTTCACGCAGAAGGTTGGGGTAATGCGGCTTTGGAAAGCATTTCTTGCAGATGACAACGGCGCAACGGCGGTCGAATACGGCCTGATCGCCGCCATCATTTGCACAGCGCTTGTCTCCGGTCTCGGCATCTTTAGCGGCAGCCTGCAGAACGTCTTCAACGTGGTCAGCAACAATATCACCGTCAATTGACGAAGCTGCGGACGATCACTGCCTGAGCTTGTGTTCGTCCACTTTCAGCGCGTCGGCAAGGCGTGCTTTGGCCGAGCCCGGCTGGAGCGGCTTCTGCTGGCTCTCGTGCGGAGCCCATCCGGAGACATAGATGATCGAGAATGTCGCGCGAATGCGTCCGTCGGGATCGGAATAGCGTTCGGCATAGATCTCTGCGGCGCGCAGGAAGAAGGCGCGCGTCAGCGGCATGCGACTGCGGGCTGCAAGCGGATTGCTCATGCCCATCGCCCTGAGATCACGCATCAGCGGGAAGAGCGAGTCATATCGGACCGTATAGTTCTCAGCGTCGATCACCGGAAGGGTGAAGCCGGCGCGCTGCATCAGACTGCCGATATCGCGCACATCGGCGAAAGGGATGACGCGCGGGCTTGCGCCGCCCGTCATCTCGACCTCGGCTGCCAAAAGCACGTCGCGCAGTTCCTGCAGCGTGCCGGCGCCGGGAATGGCCGCCAGGAAAAGGCCGTCCGGCTTCAGGGCACGACGAATCTGGATGAAAACGCCGGGCGTATCGTTGGTCAGATGAAGGCTGAGCGGCGCGAGGATAAGATTGACCGATTGCGGCGCAAGCGGCACGTCCTCGAGCGTCGCCTCGACAAAAGTTTCGCCTGGGCCCGCATAGGTCTTCTCGCTCTCGACGCGGATCATCGTGCCGATCTTGCCCGTCGCCATTGCCGCGCGGGCGGCTGCACCGGTCGTGCCATGCAATTCAACGGCGGTTTCGAAGCGCCGCTCGACGACATCAAGTCTCTCGGCCATTTCCTCGGCCGCGATGTCGAGCAGGAAAGCGGCTTTCGGGTCGTTGTTAACAAGCGCGCGATGGCGATGTGCGGCGATCAGGGCTCTGTCGAAGATCGTTTCCATGGGGATGTCCATAGTCCCGGCTCGCTGCAGCGGCAAGGCGATTTTCCTTTCGAAGAGAACAGGCTAGTCTCGGCCTCATGAAACGGATCCACTCCGACTGGCCGGCAGACTTGCTCCGGGCGCATCTCCTGCGACCGTTTTCGGCGCTTGCCGATTTTCTCTATCCGCCCGCCTGTTCCGTCTGCGGCATTTCGACCGGCGGCCATCGCGGACTGTGTGCGAAATGCTGGTCCGGCATCCGCTTCATCGAGCGGCCCTATTGCGAAGTGCTCGGTATTCCCTTCTCGCATGATCTCGGCGCCGGCATCCTCAGCGCCGAGGCGATCGCCAATCCGCCGCCTTTCGACCGGTTGCGGTCAGCGGCGACGCACGACCGTGCCGTCCGAGATCTCGTTCACGGGTTGAAATATCGCGATCGCACCGATCTGGCGCCGATGATGGCCGGCTGGATGCTGCGTGCCTCCGACGGCGCGGTGGAAAGCTGCGATGCGCTGATCCCGGTGCCGTTGCACCGCACCCGCATGCTGTCCCGTAAGTTCAACCAGGCTGCCGAACTTGCCCGCCATATCGCGAGCCTATCGGGCAAACCGCTGCTTGCTGCAACGCTCATCCGCGTCAAGCGCACCAGCCAGCAGGTCGGCCTCGGCGCCAAGGCGCGCGAGGACAACGTCAGAGGTGCTTTCGCGATTGCCAAAGGCTGCGAGAACGACGTTTTCGGCAAGCGTATTGTGCTTGTCGACGATGTCTACACAACAGGCGCGACAGTCGCCGCCGCCAGCCGGACGCTGCGGAAGGCGGGTGCGGCCGAGATAACGGTTTTAACCTTTGCAAGGGCCCTTTCCGAGCCTATATGACAGAAAATACCCGGCATCCGTCTGGAGATATCATGGTACCCGTCACCATCTATACACGGCAGTTCTGCGGCTATTGCAGCCGCGCCAAGTCCCTTCTCGAACAAAAAGGCGTCGACTATATCGAGCACGACGCGACCTATTCGCCGGATCTTCGCCAGGAGATGGTCGGCAAGGCGAATGGGCGCGCGACCTTCCCGCAGATCTTCATCGGCGCCGAACATGTCGGCGGTTGTGACGACCTCTTCGCGCTCGATCGCGCCGGCAAGCTCGATCCGATGCTGGCGGCCTGAAGGAAGACCCGATGAGCTTCAAGGCCGCCGCCGTTCAGATGTGCTCCGGGGTCGACCCGGCAAAGAACGCCACCGCCATGGCGCGGCTGGTGCGCGAGGCGGCCGCCAAAGGCGCCACCTATGTGCAGACGCCTGAAATGACCGGTATGCTGCAGCGTGACCGCGCGGCGGCACGAGCCGTGCTTACCGATGAGGCGCGCGATATCATCGTCAAGACGGGGTCCGAGCTTGCCAGGGAACTCGGCATCCACATGCATGTCGGCTCGACGGCGATCGCGCTTGCCGACGGCAAGATCGCCAATCGTGGTTTCCTCTTCGGTCCTGACGGGCGGATCCTCAATCGCTACGACAAGATCCATATGTTCGACGTTGATCTCGACAATGGTGAGAGCTGGCGCGAAAGCGCGTTCTATACGGCCGGCTCGGAAGCCCGCGTTCTGTCGCTGCCCTTTGCGGAAATGGGTTTTGCGATCTGCTACGACGTTCGCTTCCCCGCACTTTTCCGCGCTCAGGCCGTTGCCGGCGCCGAGGTAATGACGGTTCCTGCCGTGTTCACCAAGCAAACCGGTGAGGCGCATTGGGAAATCCTGCTGAGAGCGCGCGCGATCGAGAACGGCGTTTTCGTCGTTGCCGCGGCGCAGGCCGGCCGGCACGAGGACGGGCGCGAGACCTTCGGTCACTCGATGATCATCGACCCCTGGGGCACGGTGCTGGCTTCGGCCGGCGCAACGGGCGAGGCGGTCATCGTCGCCGAGATCGATCCCGGTGCGGTCAAGGCCGCCCATGACAAGATCCCGAACCTCAGGAACGGTCGGGAATTCTCGGTTGAGAAGATCGCGGGGGCAGTCGCAGGAGGCGTCGCCGCTTGATCCGCTATTCCCTCACCTGCGACAATGCCCATGAATTCGAAGGCTGGTTTTCAGAAAGCGCCGATTTCGAACGTCAGGTCGCGAGCGGGTTTCTGACCTGCCCGGTCTGCCATTCCGCCGCCATCTCCAAGCTCCTGATGGCGCCTTCGGTGTCGACTGCGCGCAAGAAGGACGAGAGGCAGACGCTGGCGATGGACGCCATGCGCCGGGAGGCCCTGCAAAAGCTGAAAGAGGCGGTCGCGGCCGTCAAAGCCAATTCCGAGGATGTGGGCACGAAGTTCCCTGAGGAAGCCCGCAAGATCCATTATGGCGAGGCGGATGCCCGCGGCATCATCGGCCAGGCGACGGTCGACGAGGCCCAGGCGCTGGTGGAGGAAGGCATCGAGATCGCCGCCATTCCGGTACTGCCGGAAGACGTGAACTGAGATGCATTCAGTTCACCTGGCCCCTCTTGAAAGTTGGCGGGAAGGCGCCGCAGACAATTAGCCGACTAATTATCTGCCGGAACTATGCGGGCCGCTTTGCCAGCAACATGTAGTTCACGTCCATATCCTTGGACAGGTTCCACTGGTTGGACAGCGGATTGAAGAAGACGCCGGTGCGGTCGGTAATCTCAAGGCCGCTTGCCGTGAGCGGCTTTTCCAGCTCTTCCGGGCGCACCAGCTTTTCATACTGATGGGTGCCGCGCGGCAGCCAGCGCAGGATGTTTTCAGCGGCGAAGATGGCAAGGGCTGCCGCCTTCATCGTGCGGTTGATCGTGGCGACGAAGATCAAGCCGCCGGGGCGAACCATCTTTGCGCAGGTCGTCATGAAGAGTTCGACGTCGGCGACGTGTTCGACCACTTCCATGTTCAAGACGATATCGAAAGTCTCGCCGGCGTCGGCAAGTTCCTCGGCGGTGACCGCGCGATAGTCGACCGCAACGCCTGAGGCCTTCGCATGGGTCGAGGCGATGCCGATATTCTTCTCGGAGGGGTCCGCGCCGACGACAGAGGCGCCCATGCGGGCGACGGGTTCGGACAGGAGGCCGCCGCCGCAGCCGATATCGAGCACGCGCAGGCCTTCGAGCGGGCGGGCGCTTTTCGGATCACGGCCGAAATTCTCACAGGCCTTGTCTCTTATATAGGCGAGACGGACGGGGTTGAATTTGTGCAGTGGCTTGAACTTGCCGGTCGGGCTCCACCATTCCGCCGCCATCGCCGAGAAGCGGTCCACTTCGCCCTGGTCGATCGTGCTCCTGGCGCCTTCCGTCATCGTCTTCTCCTTGCGTTCGTGACAAGTGAAGTCGGACGATCGGCGACATAAGTCAAGGGCGGAGGTTATCGAGGAGCGACGGGCGTGCAGACGCTCGGCAATTGCTTTATATCGTGCGCTTGCCTCCCCCCGCCAAACTCGCTAAGAGACCCCGCAACTTGGGGCCTTCAGGGCCTGGGCTTTTAGAGCGGTTCCAGAAAGTAGGAGCCCGGCTCTTTCGCCAAGCCGTTCGCCCCAGAGCTTTCGTGATGCCGGGTCGGGTTTCCGCTTCCCGGCGCCAGTCGTGGTAGAGGCATATGGCACGCATCGTAATGAAATTCGGCGGCACGTCCGTCGCTGACCTGGACCGCATCAAGAACGTTGCCCGCCACGTCAAACGCGAAGTCGATGCCGGTCACGAGGTCGCGGTGGTGGTCTCGGCGATGTCCGGCAAGACCAATGAGCTGGTCGGCTGGGTGCAGGGCACGCCGAAGGTCATCGGCGCCAATTCGCCGTTTTACGATGCGCGGGAATATGATGCGGTCGTCGCCTCCGGTGAGCAGGTGACCTCGGGGCTGCTGGCGATCGCATTGCAGGCGATGGATATCAATGCGCGGTCCTGGCAGGGATGGCAGATTCCGATCCGCACGGACAACGCACATGGCGCAGCCCGGATTCTGGAGATCGACGGTTCCGACATCGTCAAGCGGATGGGCGAGGGGCAGGTCGCCGTCATCGCCGGCTTCCAGGGGTTGGGACCGGACAACCGCATCGCCACTTTGGGACGCGGCGGGTCGGACACGTCGGCCGTCGCCATTGCCGCGGCTGTCAAAGCGGATCGCTGCGATATCTATACGGATGTCGACGGTGTCTATACGACCGATCCGCGCATCGTGCCGCAGGCGCGCAGGCTGAAGAAGATCGCCTTCGAGGAAATGCTTGAGATGGCCTCGCTCGGCGCCAAGGTGCTGCAGGTGCGCTCGGTCGAGCTTGCCATGGTGCACAAGGTGCGTACCTTCGTGCGCTCGTCTTTCGAAGATCCCGATGCTCCGGGCATGGGCGATCTGTTGAACCCGCCCGGAACGCTGATTTGTGACGAGGATGAAATCGTGGAACAGGAAGTAGTCACCGGCATCGCCTATGCCAAGGATGAGGCTCAGATCTCGCTTCGCCGTCTTGCCGACCGGCCGGGCGTTTCCGCCGCGATCTTCGGACCGCTTGCCGAATCCCATATCAATGTCGACATGATCGTCCAGAATATCTCCGAGGACGGGTCGAAGACCGATATGACCTTCACCGTGCCGTCGGGCGATGTCGAGAAGGCGATCAAGGTGCTCGGCGACCATAAGGAGAAGATCGGCTACGACGTCGTTCAAAACGAATCGGGGCTGGTGAAAGTCTCTGTCATCGGCATCGGCATGCGCAGCCATGCCGGCGTGGCAGCGACCGCGTTTCGTGCACTTGCCGAAAAAGGCATCAACATCAAGGCGATCACCACCTCCGAGATCAAGATTTCCATCCTGATTGACGGTCCCTATGCAGAACTCGCTGTCAGGACTTTGCATTCCTGCTACGGTCTGGATAAGAATTGATTCCCAGCGGGCGGCCTGCCCCTTCAGGTTGAGGAGACGAAGGCAGGCCGGCCGGGACAGAGTGCGTTGTTTCGGGAGCTTGAGACGCCATGAGAGACCTTTCCGGCGGTCCGCGCGTGCTGCTCAGGCGGCTGCGCGAGTTGATGGCAGAGCCGCTGGAGCCGCAGGATCGTCTTGACCGGATCGTCCGACAGATTGCCAGCAATATGGTGGCGGAAGTCTGCTCCGTCTATGTGCTGCGCGCCGACGGTGTGCTCGAACTCTACGCGACCGAAGGCCTCAACCGGGAGGCCGTGCACCTGGCGCAGTTGAAGATGGGGCAGGGCCTCGTCGGCACGATCGCGGCTTCAGCGCAGCCGCTCAACCTTTCCGACGCGCAGTCGCATCCGGCGTTCCGCTACCTGCCGGAGACGGGTGAAGAAATCTACCATTCCTTCCTCGGTGTGCCGATCCTCAGGACCGGGCGCTCGCTTGGCGTTCTCGTCGTCCAGAACAAGGCGAGCCGCAACTATCGCGAGGAGGAGGTGGAAGCACTCGAAACGACGGCGATGGTGCTTGCCGAGATGATCGCCACCGGCGAGCTCAAGAAGATCACCAAACCGGGCCTCGAACTCGACCTGACGCGTTCGGTGACGATTGACGGCGACACCTATAATGACGGCATCGGCCTCGGCTATGTCGTGCTACACGAGCCCCGCATCGTCGTTACCAACCTGCTGAACGAGGATGCCGAGAAGGAAATCCGCCGGCTGGCGGAGGCCATGGGGTCGCTCAGGATCTCGATCGACGACATGCTGTCGCGCCGCGACGTCTCGATGGAAGGCGAACATCGCGAGGTGCTCGAAACCTATCGCATGTTCGCGCATGACCAGGGCTGGGTGCGCAAGCTCGAGGAAGCGATCCGCAACGGCCTGACGGCGGAAGCGGCGGTCGAAAAGGTGCAGAGCGACACCAAGGCGCGGATGATGCGGTTGACCGACCCTTATCTGCGCGAACGCATGCACGATTTCGAGGACCTGGCGAACCGGCTGCTCAGGCAGTTGACGGGTTATACCGGGCGCACGACCGCCGAGGGTTTTCCCAATGACGCGATCATCCTGGCGCGGGCCATGGGGGCGGCCGAGCTGCTCGATTATCCCCGTGCCAATGTGCGCGGGCTGGTGCTGGAAGAGGGAGCGGTGACGAGCCATGTGGTGATCGTCGCCCGCGCCATGGGCATTCCCGTCATCGGCCAGGCGGCGGGTGTTGTGGCGCTCGCCGAGAATGGCGATGCCGTGATCATCGACGCCGACGAAGGGCATGTGCATCTCCGGCCGATGGCCGATCATCGGCGCTCCTACGAGGAAAAAGTGCGCTTCCGCGCGAGGCGGCAGGAGCAGTTCCGGGCGTTGCGCGCGATCGAGCCGGTCACCAAAGACGGCCAGCGGATCTCGCTTATGATGAATGCCGGCCTGCTGGTCGACCTGCCGCAGCTCTCGGAATCGGGTGCGGAGGGCATCGGTCTCTTCCGCACCGAGCTGCAGTTCATGATTGCCTCGACCATGCCGAAGGCGGAAGAGCAGGAGCAGTTCTACCGCAATGTGATCAAACAGGCGGCAGGCCGCGTCGTCACCTTCCGCACGCTTGATATCGGCGGCGACAAGGTGGTGCCTTATTTCCGAGGCCATGAGGAGGAAAATCCCGCACTCGGCTGGCGCGCGATCCGGCTGTCGCTCGACCGTCCGGGATTGTTGCGCACCCAGCTGCGCGCCATGCTGAAGGCGTCCGCCGGCACCGAGCTGAAGCTGATGGTGCCGATGGTGACTGAGGTTTCCGAGCTGAAGATGGTGCGCGAACTCCTGCAGAAAGAAGTGCAGCATCTGTCGCGCTTCGGGCATGGACTGCCGCGCAAGCTGCAATTCGGAGCGATGCTGGAGGTGCCTGCGCTGCTCTGGCAGCTCGACGAACTGATGGAGGCGGTCGATTTCGTCTCGGTCGGTTCCAACGACCTTTTCCAGTTTGCTATGGCGGTCGATCGCGGCAATGCGCGGGTGTCCGATCGCTTCGACCCCCTCGGCAAACCGTTTTTGCGGATCCTCCGTGATATCGTGCGCGGGGCGGATCGGAACACGACGCCGGTGACGCTTTGCGGCGAGCTTGCCGGCAAGCCGCTTTCGGCAATGGCGCTGCTCGGCATCGGCTTTCGGTCGATCTCGATGTCGCCGGCCTCGATCGGTCCGGTAAAGGCAATGCTACTCGGGCTTGATGTCGGAGCGCTGGCGAAGGTGATGGACGAAGTGCTGGACGATCATCGCAGCACGGTGCCGATGCGCGAGGTGCTTGCCCGCTTCGCCGAGAGCCACAATATTCCCCTTTAGAGAAATATAAGAAGAATCGGAGTGAAGGGTGGCGAAGCTTCCCGTTGAAAAAATGCGCGAGCTGGAACGCCGTTTCGGCGAGATCGAAGCGCGCATGTCGGCTGGCCCGGCCGCCGATGTCTATGTGAAGCTCGCATCCGAATATTCCGAGCTGCAGCCCGTCGTGACGAAGATCCGCGCCTATGAGAAGGCTGTCGCCGAGCTCGCCGATCTCGAAACGCTGCTCGAGGACAAATCGGTCGATCGCGAGATGCGCGATCTTGCCGAGCTCGAACTGCCCGAAGTGAAAGGGCGGATCGAGGCGCTGGAGCAGGAAATGCAGATCCTGCTTCTGCCGAAGGACGCAGCCGACGAAAAGAGCGCGATCCTGGAAATCCGCGCCGGCACCGGCGGCTCGGAAGCTGCCCTTTTTGCCGGCGATCTTTTCCGGATGTACGAGCGTTTCGCGTCGGAAAAGGGCTGGAAGGTAGAGGTGCTCTCGGCAAGCGAGGGTGAAGCCGGCGGCTACAAGGAAATCATCGCGACGATCACAGGCCGGGGGGTGTTCGCCAAGTTGAAGTTCGAATCCGGCGTGCACCGTGTGCAGCGCGTGCCGGAGACCGAAGCAGGCGGGCGCATCCATACTTCGGCCGCGACGGTGGCGGTGCTGCCGGAAGCCGAGGAGATCGACATCGACATTCGGCCGGAAGACATCCGTATCGATACGATGCGCTCTTCGGGCGCCGGAGGTCAGCACGTCAATACGACGGACTCGGCAGTGCGCATCACCCATCTGCCGACCGGCATCGTCGTCACCAGCTCGGAAAAATCACAGCATCAGAACCGCGCCAAGGCGATGCAGGTCTTGCGTTCCAGGCTTTACGATGCCGAGCGGCAGCGGGCCGATAGCGAGCGCTCGGCCGATCGCAAGAGCCAGGTCGGCTCCGGCGATCGTTCGGAACGCATCCGTACCTATAATTTCCCCCAGGGTCGCATAACGGACCATCGCATCAATCTGACGCTTTACAAGCTCGACCGGATGATGGAAGGCGAGATCGAAGAGGTCGTCGACGCACTGATGGCCGATTATCAAGCAAGCCAGCTGGCGCAGCTCGGCGAACAGCAATGAGCGCTACGGTCGCCGATATGCTTGCCGAAGCGCGCCGTCGTTTCACAGAGGCAGGCATTGTCGATCCGGTGACCGATGCGCGGCTGCTTGTCGCAGGCATTTTGAAACTGTCGTCAACGGAGCTTTTGACGCGGTCGGCCGAGAGGCTCTCTTTAGATCAGGCGGAGGCGATTTCGAGGGCCTTGGAGCGGCGTCTCGGCCATGAGCCGGTGCATCGTATTCTGGGCGAGCGGGAATTCTACGGCCTGCCGCTTGGCTTGTCGACGGAAACTCTGGAGCCGCGTCCGGATACGGAAATCCTGGTCGATACGGTGCTTCCCTATTTGAAGGACCTTGCAAAGGCGCAACGCCATCTCCATATTCTTGATATCGGAACCGGGAGTGGGGCGATATGCCTCGCGCTCTTGAGTGAATGTCCCGAGGCGTCAGGTATCGGCAGCGACATATCGGCTGATGCACTTAGGACGGCGAAGTCAAATGCAGAAAGAAACGGGTTGCAGGATCGTTTTCAGGCCGTGCAGTCGAAATGGTTCGAGAACATCCAGGGCTCCTTTCACGCGATTGTCTCAAATCCGCCCTATATTGCCTCCAATGTCATTCACGATCTCGCTCCCGAAGTGACGAAATTTGATCCGGTTGCAGCGCTGGATGGCGGCCCGGATGGGCTTGACGCTTACAAAGCCATAGCCAAGGATGCGGCAAGGTTCATGAGGCCCAACGGGGTTCTCGGACTGGAAATCGGCTACGATCAGCGAAACGATGTGACGGCGATCTTCGAAGCGAAAGGCTTCAAGTGCCTCAAATCCGTGAAAGATTATGGTCAGAACGACAGGGCGCTTGTTTTCGCGCTTGCGTAAAAGGCGGTAACTGCGGCATCGGACGGGACATTATTGCTATTGCGAAGAAAAGGCTTGGATTTCCCAGGGAAGCAATATAGGTTGCGGACACGTGTTGGGCAGATAGGAATGAACGAGATTCGTTCGGCACTTGGTTTGCCTCGGGGGTCCGCTCTTTTAAACGAGAGTTTCAACGGTTGAACACGACCCAACGCGTGAATCAGTCAAACTGACTTGAGAACCAAGCGGCAGGTCGGCGCAAAGGCGCAGTATGCTCGCGGCACAAAGGTCCTGACCCGGTTTTCCGGTCATGGCGGTTGGTGCCATGTATCCATCACAAACAGAGAATTCAGGTGAACGATCTATGAGGCCAGGACAGCAAAACAAGCGCGGTCGAGGGCGTGGTAACAACAATAACAATGGCGGCGGCGGAAATAACAATAACAACAATTTCAACCGCAAGGGCGGTAACCCGCTGACCCGGAGCTATGACAGCTCCGGTCCCGATGTTAAGATTCGCGGTACTGCACAGCATATCGCCGAGAAATATGCGCAACTTGCCCGTGATGCCCAGAGCTCTGGCGACCGCGTGATAGCCGAGAATTATCTTCAGCACGCCGAACATTACAATCGGATCATTGCCAGCGCTCAGGCGCAGATGCAAGAGCGGTTCCAGCGCGACGATCGCAGCGACTACAATGACCGCGACGCGGCGGATCGCGACAGCGACGACATCGATACCAGCGACAATGATGGCGACGATGTCGTCGTCGTCCAGCCGCCGCAGAGCAGGCAGCATCAGCCGCAGGCACAACCAAAGTCCGCGGCGGCACCCGTTGCTGCGCCTGCCCCGGCACCCCAACCCGAAATCATCGACGGAACCGGCCCGCAGCCGGAGATCGAAGGCATTCCTGCCGAGGTCGCCATGGACGAGGAAGGCTCTGCCGGCCAGTCACGCGAACGCCAGCCCCGTCGTCGTAGCCCCGGCAATCGTCCCCGTCGCCCGCGCCGCGGCGCAGACGGCGATGCAGCCTCCGAGGGCGAGGGTGCTTCCGCCGAGGCGCCGGTTCTGGCGGATGCCGCATCGGAATAGGGGATCTGGCCGCTCCTTTCGGGGAGAGCCGGGTGCTCATGCCATCTGTTCGAATTTCCTTGAAAATCCCCGGCCTCGTGCCGGGGATTTTCGTCTTATGGGCTCTTTAAACTCCCGAAACAGCGTACCATATTCTCCTCGACTGCTTCGCCCAAATCCCAGATGGGCCAAGCGCGGCCTGCCTTTTCAGGGGGTCGATCTCAATCATCGGTCTGCGCCTCGTAAGGGCAGGGCGATCAATGGAGGTAGAATATGAATATCGAGAAATATTCCGAGCGGGTGCGCGGTTTCATTCAGTCGGCCCAAACCTATGCGCTGGCGCAGGGGCATCAGCAATTTTCACCCGAACATGTGCTCAAAGTTCTGCTCGATGACGATCAGGGCATGGCGGCGTCGCTGATCGAGCGTGCCGGCGGCGATGCCAAGGCTGCTCGCCTTGCCAATGACGCGGCTCTTGCCAAGTTGCCGAAGATATCGGGCGGCAACGGCAACATCTACCTGGCGCAACCGCTCGCCAAGGTGCTTTCGACCGCCGAAGAGGTGGCCAAGAAAGCCGGCGACAGTTTTGTTACGGTCGAACGTCTGCTGCAGGCGCTGGCGATCGAATCCTCGGCTTCGACCTATTCGACGCTGAAGAATGCGGGCGTGACAGCCCAAGGTCTCAACCAGGTCATCAACGATATCCGCAAGGGCCGGACCGCGGATTCCGCCAGCGCCGAGCAGGGCTTCGATTCACTCAAGAAATTCGCCCGCGACCTCACTGGCGAAGCCCGCGAGGGCAAGCTCGATCCGGTGATCGGCCGCGACGATGAGATCCGCCGCACCATCCAGGTCCTGTCGCGCCGCACCAAGAACAATCCGGTGCTGATCGGCGAGCCAGGCGTTGGCAAGACGGCGATCGTCGAAGGTCTGGCTCTGCGCATCGTCAACGGCGACGTGCCGGAATCGCTGAAGGACAAGAAGCTGATGGCGCTCGACATGGGCGCGCTGATTGCCGGCGCGAAATACCGCGGCGAATTCGAAGAGCGGCTGAAAGCGGTCCTCAATGAAGTTCAGGCGGAAAACGGCGAGATCATCCTGTTCATCGACGAGATGCACACGCTGGTCGGCGCCGGCAAGGCGGACGGGGCGATGGATGCCTCCAACCTTCTAAAGCCTGCGCTTGCCCGCGGCGAGCTGCATTGCGTCGGCGCAACCACGCTCGACGAATATCGTAAACATGTCGAGAAGGATCCGGCGCTTGCCCGCCGTTTCCAGCCTGTCGTCGTCGACGAACCGACGGTCGAAGATACGATCTCGATCCTGCGCGGACTCAAGGAAAAATACGAGCAGCATCACAAGGTTCGCATCGCCGATGCGGCGCTGGTCGCCGCCGCGACGCTGTCCAACCGCTATATCACGGATCGCTTCCTGCCCGATAAGGCCATCGATCTGATGGATGAGGCGGCGGCGCGACTGCGCATGCAGGTGGATTCCAAGCCGGAAGAGCTCGATGAACTCGACCGCCGGATCATTCAGATGAAGATCGAGCGTGAGGCGCTGAAGAAGGAAACCGACGTTGCTTCCGCCGACCGGCTGAAGCGACTGGAGACCGAACTCACCGCGCTTGAAGAGGAGGCCGATGCGCTGACGGCCCGCTGGCAGGCGGAAAAGCAGAAGCTCGGCCTTGCCGCCGATCTCAAGAAGCAGCTCGACGACGCCCGCAACGAACTGGCGATTGCCCAGCGCAAGGGTGAGTTCCAGCGCGCCGGCGAGCTCACCTACGGCGTCATTCCGGATCTCGAAAAGCAGCTGGTCGAAGCCGAGAAGCAGGATGGTGAACGCGGCGCGATGGTGCAGGAGGTGGTCAGCCCCGACAATATCGCCCATGTCGTTTCCCGCTGGACCGGCATCCCGGTCGACAAGATGCTGGAAGGCGAACGCGACAAGTTGCTTCGGATGGAAGACGAGCTGGCGAAATCGGTGATCGGCCAGGGCGATGCGGTTCAGGCCGTGTCGCGCGCCGTCCGCCGCGCCCGCGCCGGCCTGCAAGATCCGAACCGGCCGATCGGCTCGTTCATCTTCCTCGGCCCGACCGGCGTCGGCAAGACCGAACTTACCAAGGCGCTCGCCCGCTTCCTCTTCGACGACGAAACGGCCATGGTGCGCATGGACATGTCGGAATACATGGAGAAACACTCCGTCGCCCGGTTGATCGGCGCGCCTCCCGGCTATGTTGGTTATGACGAAGGCGGGGCGTTGACGGAAGCCGTGCGCCGCCGGCCATATCAGGTCGTGTTGTTCGATGAGATCGAGAAGGCGCATCCCGACGTCTTCAACATCCTGCTGCAGGTGCTGGACGACGGACGGTTGACGGACGGTCAGGGCCGGACGGTCGACTTCCGTAATACGATGATCATCATGACCTCGAACCTCGGAGCCGAATATCTGACGCAGCTCAGGGACGGCGATGACAGCGATACGGTTCGCGAGCAGGTGATGGACGTCGTGCGTGGGCATTTCCGGCCGGAATTCCTGAACCGCATCGATGAGATCATCCTCTTCCACCGCCTGAAACGCGAGGAGATGGGCGCGATCGTCGATATCCAGCTGAAGCGGCTGGTGGCTCTGCTGTCCGAACGCAAGATTGTTATCGATCTCGACGAGGAAGCTCGCCATTGGCTGGCGAACAAGGGGTATGATCCGGTTTACGGCGCAAGGCCGCTGAAGCGGGTGATCCAGAAATTCGTGCAGGACCCGTTGGCCGAGCAGATCCTGTCGGGCCAGGTGCCGGACGGATCGACTGTCAAGGTGACGAACGGTTCGGACCGGCTGCAGTTCAGCACGCGGCAGACGGTGAGCGCAGCGGCTTAATTTGGTTTGTCGAGAAATGAGAAATGGCGGCTTCAGCCGCCATTTTTCGTTTAGAGACTACTTGCTCGCCACCTGATCCGGCGTCTGGTTGTTCAGCAGCGTATCGATACGCTTTCGCTCGTCCTCGAATTTCGCCAGCGCCTCGCCCTGCAGCGATTTGCCGCCCGGCAGACGGATGCGCAGCGGATCGACCTTGGTGCCGTTGACGATCAGCTCGTAATGCAGATGCGGGCCGGTGGATTCACCCGTCGTGCCGACCCAGCCGATCACCTGGCCCTGACGTATTTTCGCGCCGGGAACGACGCCTTTGGCAATGGCGCTCTGGTGATTGTAGGAGGATTCATAGCCATTGGCATGGCGGATGATCGTCTGATTGCCGTAGCCGCCGGAATCCCAGCCGGCTTTTTCGACTGTGCCATTGCCGGAGGCGATAATCGCGGTGCCACGCGGCGCCGCCCAATCGACGCCGGTATGCATTCGCGCGAAACCGAGGATCGGATGGCGGCGCATGCCGAAGCCCGACTTGAAAATGCCGTTCGGAACTGGGTTGCGCAGCAGGAACTGACGGATGCTCTTGCCGTTCTCGTCGAAATAATCGACCGTGCCGTCGTCGGGATCCTGGAAGCGATAGAAGCGCGTCTGCGTATCGCCGAAACGAGCATTGACGTAGAGCAGTTCGGAATCCTCGGTCGCCTGGCCGGTGCTGTCGGCGACGGAGAAGAAGGCCTCCAGCTTATCGGTCGATCTCAGCTGCGCCTGGAAATCGACATTGCTTGCAAGCAGCTTGATGATCAGCGCGGTCATATCCTTGGTCATGCCATAGGAAAGGGCGGCGCGATAGATGCCGTCATAGACTCGCGGCAGGTTCTGTCCGGGCGGCGGAGCGAAGGTATTGTCATCGAAAGCCGTGGCGATGGCATCCAGCATCGGCGGCTCGCTGCCGGACACGTATTTGCCCTTGTCGTCAAGGGCTACGGTGACGAGATGGCGCGTGCCGCGGTAGACGCTGGCCCGGATGATCTTTGCCTGTTCGCCCTTCTGGATGATGCCGATGCGCAGCACGTCACCCTTTTCGAGATCGCTGGCGCCGAGTTGCTGCGAGATATAGTTGGCAATGCCATCGGCATATTGCTGTGGGTAGCCTGAATCCGTAAGCGCCTTGGCGATCGGTGTATCGGCGCGCACCGGAAGAATGTCGTCGGCGAATTCTTCGGTCTGCGGCGTGATCGATTCCGGCGCAGAAACCGTCATGTTCTGCTCGAGCACGCGGGCTGACAGGCCGGCGGTCAGATCGACATCGGCTTCCTCATTGGAGAAACGACGTGGATCGACGTAGTAGAGGGCTGCGAGCTGCGTATTGCCGTCGGTCAGCACGGAGCCGTTGGAACGGACGTTTTCCTCGACCTCCTCGAGTGACAGGCCGGAGGCCATTTTCATACTGGTCTTGGCGGTCGGGAAGGGAACGGTCTTCAGGCTGACCTCGGATTCAACGTCGGAGCCGTAGAGTACGCCGGTGCGGCTCTGCGGGGCGGGCTGCGGTTCGTCGGCGGAAAATATCGCCAGAGGATCGA
>NZ_CP013601.1:3532500-3910000 GCF_001664145.1 Rhizobium sp. N731 | reverse complement strand
CGGAAGTGCGAATGTTGACATGAGTAACGATAAAGAGGGTGAGAGACCCTCTCGCCGAAAGACCAAGGGTTCCTGCTTAAAGTTAATCTGAGCAGGGTTAGCCGGCCCCTAAGACGAGGCGGACACGCGTAGTCGATGGGAACCACGTTAATATTCGTGGGCCTGGTGGTAGTGACGGATTGCACAAGTTGTTCTGGTTTATTGGATTATCAGGGCAGCGGAGCGGTTCCAGGAAATAGCTCCACCGTATAGACCGTACCCGAAACCGACACAGGTGGTCAGGTAGAGTATACCAAGGCGCTTGAGAGAACTATGTTGAAGGAACTCGGCAAATTGCACGCGTAACTTCGGAAGAAGCGTGACCCCATTTTAGGCAACTATTGTGGGGTGGCACAGACCAGGGGGTAGCGACTGTTTATCAAAAACACAGGGCTCTGCGAAGTCGCAAGACGACGTATAGGGTCTGACGCCTGCCCGGTGCTGGAAGGTTAAGAGGAGAGGTGCAAGCTTTGAATCGAAGCCCCAGTAAACGGCGGCCGTAACTATAACGGTCCTAAGGTAGCGAAATTCCTTGTCGGGTAAGTTCCGACCTGCACGAATGGCGTAACGACTTCCCCGCTGTCTCCAACATAGACTCAGTGAAATTGAATTCCCCGTGAAGATGCGGGGTTCCTGCGGTCAGACGGAAAGACCCCGTGCACCTTTACTATAGCTTTACACTGGCATTCGTGTCGGCATGTGTAGGATAGGTGGTAGGCTTTGAAGCGGGGACGCCAGTTTCCGTGGAGCCATCCTTGAAATACCACCCTTATCGTCATGGATGTCTAACCGCGGCCCGTCATCCGGGTCCGGGACAGTGTATGGTGGGTAGTTTGACTGGGGCGGTCGCCTCCGAAAGAGTAACGGAGGCGCGCGATGGTGGGCTCAGACCGGTCGGAAATCGGTCGTCGAGTGCAATGGCATAAGCCCGCCTGACTGCGAGACTGACAAGTCGAGCAGAGACGAAAGTCGGTCATAGTGATCCGGTGGTCCCGCGTGGAAGGGCCATCGCTCAACGGATAAAAGGTACGCCGGGGATAACAGGCTGATGACCCCCAAGAGTCCATATCGACGGGGTTGTTTGGCACCTCGATGTCGGCTCATCGCATCCTGGGGCTGGAGCAGGTCCCAAGGGTTTGGCTGTTCGCCAATTAAAGCGGTACGTGAGCTGGGTTCAGAACGTCGTGAGACAGTTCGGTCCCTATCTGCCGTGGGTGTAGGAATATTGACAGGATCTGTCCCTAGTACGAGAGGACCGGGATGGACATATCTCTGGTGGACCTGTTGTCCTGCCAAGGGCATAGCAGGGTAGCTATATATGGACGGGATAACCGCTGAAGGCATCTAAGCGGGAAACCCACCTGAAAACGAGTGTTCCCTATCAGAGCCGTGGAAGACGACCACGTTGATAGGCCGGGTGTGGAAGTGCGGCAACGCATGAAGCTTACCGGTACTAATAGCTCGATCGGCTTGATCGTTCTCATTGTTCATGCTCATCAGCCAAAGGCTGATGAGGCCTGACCTTGTCCTGACGCGCCAAGGGCGCTGCGGACGGCCCGCGCCACAAAGCGCGACGGCCTCTGGCCTGTATGGGTGCCACAAGCACCCGCAGCCGGAAAGATCAAAGACGTGTTCAAAACAAAACAGGCTAACGCCTGCCAGCTTCTCAAACAAAGTTGCGCTTTGCCGACCTGGTGGTTATGGCGGGGTGGCTGCACCCGTTCCCTTTCCGAACACGGCCGTGAAACGCCCCTGCGCCCATGGTACTTCGTCTTAAGACGCGGGAGAGTAGGTCGCTGCCAGGTCTGCAAATCGCAACTCAATTGATAAAATCTTCTCAATCACAATCCAACGGCCCAAAGCCGAACAAAGGGCCGCTCAAAAGCGGCCTTTCGTGTTATAATACTTCCGCGGGGTGGAGCAGCCCGGTAGCTCGTCAGGCTCATAACCTGAAGGCCGCAGGTTCAAATCCTGCCCCCGCAACCAAAAATCCCAAAAGCCCGCCAAAAGCGGGCTTTTTGCGTATTCGGGGACCTGAGCCCGAGCGCATCACAGCCAGCGACGGCATAATGGCGACGGCATTGTATGAGGTGCGTCGCCGTAAGTATCACAAAGCCTTTATCGCTGGTGGAAAAGCTCCGCTTTCCCTTAGCGACCGTAGCTCGTCGTTCGCTAAAGCTCACCATAACCTGAAAAAGTACGCCTGCGAACGGTTCAAATCCCGCCCCCGCAACCAATCTTCCCTTCATCTCCTGCAACACCACGCTCAGCTATCGCTGGCGCGAAGACTTCATCTTCGCTGGTCCGTTCCCGCATGCCGGACATCATTGCTGGAAAATCAACAGGACGTAAGCCAGGAAAAGCACGAGATGGACCGCACCCTGCATCAGATGCGTGCGACCGCTGGCAAAGGTGATGATGCTGACGGCAAGAGTGAGCAGCAGCATCACAAGATCTCCATGCTCCAGACCGAGTGTTACCGGGTGTCCATAAAGGCGGCTGATGACGAGCATCGCCGGCACGGTCAGCCCGATCGTCGACAAAACCGACCCGAGAAAAATATTAACGGAGCGCTGAAGATTGTTGGCGATGGATGCACGCACGGCGCTGATTGCCTCGGGGGTCGCGACAAGAACGGCCATGACGACGCCGCCAAATGCGGTCGGTGCCTGCAGGGTTTCGATGATGTAATCGATCGGCCGCGCGAGTTGTTCGACCAGGAACACCACAGGCCCCATATAGGCGAACAGCAACAGGGCATGAGGCCACACCGGCTCGTGGTAAAGCGCTGCTTCGCCAGGAGGTTCGCGGCGATTGCTGCCGTCGGTGAAATAGTCCTGATGGCGACCGGCTTGCAGAAACAGAAACGTGGCATAAAGGCCGACGGAGAGTATGCCGAGGATCAATTGCCGCGGCGCCGACGGGTGCTGCCCGTCCGGGCCGGAAAGAAATGTCGGCATCACCAGGCTGAGCGTTGCCAAGGGCACGATGACGCCGAGATAGGCGTTGGCGCCCTGGAGGTTATGCTGTTGCTCCGGCCGTCGCCATGCACCCAAGAGCAATGACAGGCCGACCATGCCGTTCAGAATGATCATGACGACCGCAAACAAAGTGTCGCGGGCCAGCGTCGGGTTGTTTTCGCCATGAATCATCACGGCGGAAATCGCCATCACTTCGATCGAAGTAATGGCGAGCGTCAGAATAAGGGTGCCATAAGGTTCCTTAAGGCGCTCCGCCAGGTGATCCGCCTGCCGCACGACCGACAGAGCCGAACCGAGCACGACGGCAAATAGCCACGCGAAAACGACGGTGAACCAAAGCGGATCGGGAAGTCGGCTGAAGAGATCGTCCTGGAAAACAAGGAAGGCCAAGCTCGTCGCAATGCTGACGCCCAGGAACCATTCTTCGCGCATCAGATCGGTTGCGCCGGTGGGCAATGCCGGCCCGTCAGCCATCGCAACCACCGTGATCCGGCAGATGCCGCCACAATGCGATCATTGACACCATCGCCTGCCCGATCCCGAGATAAACATCGTTCATTTGTCGTCGGCCCACAATAGCAAAAGGACCGTACTCCAGGCCAGATGGCAGTGACCATCCCAAATGCGCACAGCTTGCCTATTCGCGGCCGGTGGCCGGGATCGCTGCGCCGGTAACGACGGCTGCGGCGGGCGATATCAGGAAGGCGATGAGCCGGGCGATCGACTGCGGCGATACCCAGGCGTCCGTTTTTGCATTGGGCATGGCAGCACGATTCTCGGGCGTATCGATCGTGCCGGGCAGAATGCAGTTGGCGGTGATGCGATCATCGCGGCATTCGGCAGCAAGCGCTTCCGTCAGCCGGATGACGGCAGCTTTCGAGGCTGCATAGGCGGCCTGGTTAGGGCCGGCCTTCAGGCCGGGCATCGCAGCGACGTGTACGATGCGGCCGTAGCCTGCGGCCTTCATCGTCGGGAGAACCGCCGCGCTGATCGTCAGCGCGGTACGGGCGTTTGCCGTCATCATGGTATCCCATTGCGCGGGGGCCTCCGGCCCGACCGGTCCCATTTGAAAACCGCCGACGGTGTTGACCAATGCGCCTACGCCGCCGAAGCGCTTGACGGCTCGGGCGACGGCGGCAGCGCAGGAGGCGTAGTCGGTGAGATCCGTTCCGGCGATCGAGAGAAACTCCGTGGACGCGGGAAGCTCACCGGCCAAAGTTTCCAGCTCCTGGCTCGAACGGTTCATGCAGACGAGTTTTACGCCGGCGCCTGCAAGCTCCCGGATAACGGCGCTGCCGAGGTTGCCGCCGGCTCCCGTGACGATCACGGCTTTCTGGTCGTTCATGGCAAGTGATCTCCTGACGGTGCCGGTGCTGGATGATGCCGCGCATTGTTGGTCCAGGCCGCGCCGCAACGCAACCCCTGCGCAGCCGCGCCAGTCAGGTATCTTGAGAATGCTGGCGGAGCTGAGAGCTCCGTCTGTGATCATCCCAGGTTCGTCGGACTAGAGCGGTTCAGCTTTTCACGGAAGCGCAGAACCGCTCTAATCGTTTTTGCCTTCAGTGATATTTTTCCCGTTCGCGGCCGAGGATGACTGGCGCATCCAACTCAGAGATCGGGCGGGTGACATCTGCCGGGATGTCACCGGCGAGCTGCAGGTCGAGATATCGGGCGCAGCAGACGCGCAGGAAGGATGTGAAGTTCCCGAGATCATGGCCGGCATCGATCGATTCATGGTGCAGCCGGGTAATCAGCTGCACGACGTTCATGCCGTCGCGTCGCGCAATTTCCTCAAGCTTCGACCAAAAGAAGTTCTCCAGCCTGACGCTGGTGACCATGCCGTCGATGCGCAACGACCGGGTGGTGCTTTCCCATAGCCGCGCATCCGCCTTGATGAAGAGTTCACACATGTCGTCCTCCCGGCGCCGCCTCGTCAGGCGGCGTTGGTTTCAGGTATTGACGAGGCATCGAGTACGGCCATGAACTGCCGCAGCCAGGAGGGATGCGCCGGCCAGGCTGGCGCAGTGACCAGGTTGCCGTCCGAGACGGCATCGGTGATTGAAATATCGGCGTAAATGCCGCCGGCAAGTTCGACTTCCGGCCGGCAGGCGGGATAGGCCGAGCAGGTGCGGCCCTTCAGCACTCCGGCGGCGGCAAGCAGCTGTGCGCCGTGGCAAATGGCTGCAACGGGTTTTCCGGCATCGAAGAAATGCCGGACCGATTTGATCACGTCGGCATTGAGGCGAAGATATTCCGGCGCGCGGCCGCCGGGGATGACCAGGGCGTCGTAATCCTCCGCCCGCACGCTGTCGAAAGTGGCGTTCAGCGCGAAATCATGGCCGCGTTTTTCCGAGTAGGTCTGATCGCCCTCGAAATCATGAATCGCGGTGGCGACGGTCTCGCCCCCCTTTTTGCCGGGGCAGACGGCATCGACGGTATAGCCGCAGGCGAGCAGTGTCTGAAACGGCACCATCGTTTCATAATCTTCGGTGAAATCACCCGTAATCATCAGGATCTTAGAAGCTGGCATCGCATCCTCCTTTGAAACCAACAGACGAAGATTAACAAAGACCGCTCAGCAGCAGGTACTATGGGAATACTACAGACGAAATTCTCGGCCGGAAGAAGGTGAGCATCACGACGAGAGTGCTCTCAGATCCTCTCCTGGATGTAAAACCGTTGCATCCATCGGGCGGCAGGGATCAGACCTTCCTGACTGTCGCATCCGGGACGGCACAGGCCTCGCCGCCGCCGAAGAGACGGGAACGGGTGAGAAAGCGTTTCTCGCGGCCGTTGTCGAGCGAGAACATGCCGCCGCGGCCCGGCACGACGTCGATGATGAGCTGAGTATGTTTCCACGCCTCGAACTGGCTGACGCTGATATAGACCGGCACGCCGCCGATCTCGCCGAGCTTGATGTCACTGTCGCCGACCATGAACTCATTGGCGGGATAACACATGGGGGAGGAGCCGTCGCAGCAGCCGCCGGACTGGTGGAAGAGGATATCGGGATGGTCCCGCTTGATTTCTGCGATCAGATCAAGGGCCGCATCGGTTGCGAGAACACGCGGTTCGCCATTGACGATCGTTTCCATGGTTCTTCCTCCAAGGTTCTGGAAAGGGGATTCCCCTCCCCAACCCCCCAAGGGGGAGGGGCTTAACTTGTTGAACTGCCCCGTTCTAAAAGCGACGTGTCGGCTTGCTGAGACTTCGGCAAGGAAAGCTGGTGGGGCGGTATCATAAGCCCCTCCCTCTCGTGGGAAGGGTTGGGGAGGGGTCTTCAGCCTCTCCCGCTAAGCTGAAAGCATCTCAGAAGAAGCCGAGTGCCTTCGGGCTGTAGCTGACCAGCATGTTCTTGGTCTGCTGGTAATGCTCGAGCATCATCTTGTGGGTTTCGCGGCCGATGCCGGATTGCTTGTAGCCGCCGAAGGCGGCATGGGCGGGGTAGGCATGATAGCAGTTGGTCCAGACGCGGCCGGCCTGGATCTCGCGGCCGAAACGGTAGCAGCGATTGGCGTCGCGGCTCCAGACACCGGCACCAAGACCGTAGAGCGTGTCGTTGGCGATTTCGAGCGCTTCCTTCTCATCCTTGAAGGTCGCGACCGAGACCACAGGTCCGAAGATCTCTTCCTGGAACACGCGCATCTTGTTGTGGCCCTTGAAGATCGTCGGCTTGACGTAATAACCGTTCGCCAGTTCGCCGCCGAGATCGTTGCGCGAGCCACCGGCCAGAACCTGAGCGCCTTCCTGCTTGCCGATGTCGAGATAGGCGAGGATCTTCTCAAGCTGCTCCGTCGATGCCTGGGCGCCGATCATCGTTTCCGGATCAAGCGGGTTGCCCTGTTTGATCGCCTCGACGCGTTTGACGGCTTTTTCCATGAAGCGGTCGTAGATCGATTCCTGGACGAGGGCGCGGCTCGGGCAGGTGCAGACTTCGCCCTGGTTCAAGGCGAACATCGCAAAGCCTTCGAGCGCCTTGTCGAGGAAGTCGTCGTCTTCGGCCATCACATCGGCGAAGAAGATGTTCGGCGATTTGCCGCCGAGCTCCAGCGTCACCGGAATGAGGTTCTGGCTGGCATATTGCATGATGAGCCGACCGGTAGTCGTTTCGCCGGTGAAAGCGATCTTGGCGATGCGCGTGCTGGTCGCCAGCGGCTTGCCGGCCTCGATACCGAAGCCGTTGACGATGTTGAGCACGCCGGGTGGCAGGAGGTCGCCGACGAGTTCGGCCCAGAGCAGGATCGAAGCGGGGGTCTGCTCGGCGGGCTTCAGCACGACGCAGTTGCCGGCGGCAAGTGCCGGCGCCAGCTTCCAGGTCGCCATCAGGATCGGGAAGTTCCAGGGAATGATCTGGCCGACGACGCCGAGCGGCTCGTGGAAGTGATAGGCGACGGTATCTTGGTCGATCTCGCCGATCGAGCCTTCCTGGGCACGGATGCAGGAGGCGAAGTAGCGGAAGTGGTCGATCGCCAGCGGAATGTCGGCCGCCTTGGTTTCGCGGATCGGCTTGCCATTGTCCCAGGTCTCGGCCTGGGCGAGCAGTTCCAGCTTGTCTTCCATGCGCTGGGCGATCTTCATGAGGATATTGGAGCGCTCGGCGGCGGAAGTGCGGCCCCATTTTTCCTTGGCCGCATGGGCCGCGTCGAGCGCGAGATTGATGTCCTTTTCATCGGAGCGCGGGATGTCGCAGAGTTTGCCGCCTGTGACCGGCGTCACGTTTTCAAAGTATCTGCCTTCGACCGGCTCGCGCCATTCGCCGCCGATATAGTTGCCGTATTTCAGCTTGAACGGCGATTCCACGATTTTCTGATGAAGCATGTCATCCTCCCTTGATGGTCCAGGTTCCAATCGAACCAGTGGGAGCAAAATGTGCGCGTTTTGCCGAAGGGAACAGGGTGGAGGATCAATACCGCAGCGCACACTGTCGCAGACATGCGACAGGTCGCGTTTTGATTGCGATGTCCTATGGAACCGCCGGAGCCTGATTTAATGCAGGCCTAATTTCTTCATCTTTCGGTGGAGCGTGGCGCGGCTGATACCGAGGGCGATCGCAGCCTGCGAGACATTGCCGCTGGTGCGCGATAGCGCGCGCAGCAAGGCCGCTTTTTCCGCTTCGACAATCTCTTCCTGTTGTGAGATGGCGGCCTCATGGAGCGCATCGGCGGCGGGGATGCCGGCCGCGATCCGTTTGTCGTCCAATTGTAGCGCGATCCGGGCGGCACGGGTGGCGCCGAGCACGAGATCGTGCCTGTCGACGGCGAGCAGGGCGGCCGCGGAATTGGCGCTCGTGGGGACCATCAGGAAACGGGCGCCGGCAAAGGCCGATCGAAACAGATTGAGCTCGATGCGCATCGCCGCATCGCGTACGGTCTGCGTGAGGATCGCCAGCGTCATCTCGTTGACCTCGTCGCGGCAGGTCGAGATGTCGAGGGCAGCGGCGAGTTCACCGCGATGATCACGGATCGGGGCCGTCGTGCAACTCAGGCGGATATTCGAGCAGAAGAAATGTTGATCCCGAAAAATGGCGACGGAGCGCTCGTCGGCAAGGGCGGTTCCAATACCGTTGGTGCCCATGCTCGCCTCGGTCCATACCGACCCGGTCCAGAGGCCAAGATCGTGGAAATCCTTGTCGTCGCCGGCAGAGCCCCGGCGCTCCAGCGCGATGCCCTTCCTGTCCGTCAGAAGAATGCAGCAGCCGGCCCTGCCCACCGTGGTGAAGAGGCGGTCAAGTTCCTCGGTTGCGCCGGCGATCAGCTGTTCGGATTGTTTGCGAGCGTCAAGAAATTCCTGATCGGTCAGGCGCATCGGCGCGCGCTCGTCCTCGGGGACGAGGCGGTGCATGGTCATGCACCGCCGCCACGACGCGACGATCGGAGAACTCGCGGCAGCGGAATTCCGTTGCGCAGAGATGTAGACATGCTCCGCATGTGCTGACTGTTCCTGCATCTGCTCCTCCCACGGAACTTCAGCATAGTCTGATGGAAAAGCGGCCGGTTTGCAATTGCGCGCCCGGCCATCTCCCCTCTTCGCCCTTGGTGATCAGACGCAGTGCTGAAAAGCTTCAGGGATCGTTGCACGACATCGTGCTCCACGTCATTGATCTAGATCTGGTTCAAAACCATCGATGTTTATCGCGACAGCCAGGCCGCGATGCCGCGCGCCGCCGCCCTGCCGGTCGCAAGGCAGGCGGTGAGGAGATATCCGCCGGTCGGCGCCTCCCAGTCGAGCATCTCGCCGGCGACGAAGGTGCCCGGCAGCGCCTTCAGCATGAAGCCTTCGTCGATGCTGCTCCAGCGGATGCCACCTGCAGAAGAGATCGCCTCGGCGATCGGCCTCGTCTCGAGAACCGGTACCGGCAGAGCCTTGATTACGCCGGCGAGACGTTCGGGGTCGGCTCGGTCGCGGTCCGGCGCGAGTTCGCGCAGCAATGCCGCCTTGACGCCGTCAAGCCCGGCACCCTTGCGCAGGCGGTTTGAGAAGCTCGACTTGGTGTCCTGCCGCGCCAGGTCGCGCGCAAGCCTTTCGATCGGCCTGCCCGGGGCGAGGTCGAGCGTCAGGGCAGCGCTGCCGTGGTGAAGCAGCCGGTCGCGGAGGCTGGCCGCATGGGCGTAGACCAGGCTGCCCTCGATGCCGCTGCCGGTGATGACGAACTCGCCCGGAAAGGTGCCGGCTTCGGATGTGGCGGTGACCGATTTGACGGGCTCGCCGGCGAAACGCGCACTGAAGCTGGCGCTCCAGCCGACGATGAAGCCGCAATTGGCGGGTCGGAAGGCGTCGATCTCGACGCCCCTCTCGGCCAACCAGGGCAGCCAGGCAGCATCCGAGCCGAGGCGCGGCCAACTTGCGCCGCCAAGCGCCAGCAGGGCGGCGTCGCAATGGATGATGCTACGCCCTTCCGGCGTTTCGAAAACATAACCGTCTTCGACGAGGCCGGTCCAGCGGTGGCGGGTGCGCAACGCGACACCCCGTTCTTCCAGCCGTTTGAGCCAGGCACGCAGCAAAGGAGAAGCCTTCATCACCTTCGGGAAAACCCGGCCGGAGGAGCCGACGAAGGTCTCGGTGCCGAGCCCTACGGCCCAATCCGTGACATCGCCAGGGGTAAAGGCATCGAGAGCGGGACGAAGACGGGCTGAAGCCGCGCCGAAACGCGTGGCGAAGCGGGCATAGTCCTCGGAATGGGTGATATTGAGGCCCGACTTGCCGGCCAGCAGGAACTTGCGCGCGAAGGTCGGCATGGCGTCGTAGACCGTCACCGCGTGGCCGGAGAGCGACAGCCGCTCGGCAGCCGCAAGGCCCGCCGGGCCGCCGCCGATGATCGCAATCCGTTTCTGGCTCATGATGTCTTCGCCCGATTCTTTCCGGCGCAGTTTTGCCGCGGGCGCCGATCACCTGCAAGGGTGCAGATTTGTCAATGGTGCGAATGCGTGCACTGACCGTGGTCGGCGAGAACCTCGATGACGCGGCATTGATCGACGCGGCCGTGGCCGCAGCTCTCCACCATGATTTCGAGCTCTGCCTTAAGCGCCGTCAGGCTGCGGATGCGCTGCTCGACTTCAACGAGGCGAGCCTTGGCGATGGCGTCGGCCGAGGCGCAGGACTGGTTCGGATCATCCTGCAGCGTCAGCAGCGTACGGATCGCCTCGATCTCGAAACCGAGCTCGCGCGCGTGGCGGATGAAAGCGAGGCGGCTGATGTCGGCAGGTTCGAAGGATCGCTGGTTGCCTTCGCTGCGGCTCGGCGCCGCGAGCAGGCCGATGCTTTCGTAATAGCGCACCGTTGGCACCTTCACGCCGCTCCGACGGGCCGCCTCGCCAATCGTGATCTTTTTCATGATTTTTCTCTTGCACCTCTAGTTGCTAGAGGATGTAGGGGGGATGCTTCTGTTTGACAAGGAAGCGGATATGGCTGAGACGAGCGAGACACGATACAGGGTCGGCGGCATGGATTGCGCCGCCTGCGCGAGCAAGATCGACACCGCAGTCAGGCGCATAGCAGGCGTTGCCGATGTCACCGTCTCGGTGGTGACAGGCACCATGACCGTCCGGCATGACGGCAGCGATCTCAAGGCACTCGAGAGGAAGGTGACGGGGCTTGGTTATTCCATCTCGCCCTTTACCGGAAATGCGACGCCCGCGCGTGAAGGCCGCCCGCACCATCATCACGATCATGCCGCTCATGGCCATGGAGATCACGACCGTGCCGGGCATGATCACGATCATGCCCATGACGAGAAGGAAATCGAAGGCCTGCATGGGCACGACCATGCGCTGATGACCGGTCCTTGGTGGCGGAGCAGGAAAGGCCGCCTGACCATTTTTTCGGGTGCGGCACTCATTGTCGCCTATGCCGTCGGCCATCTCGTGCCGGCGATCGCGTCCTATGCCTTCTTGGTCGCGATACTGGTCGGTCTGCTGCCGATTGCGCGGCGAGCCGTCATGGCGGCTTTGTCAGGCACGCCGTTTTCGATCGAGATGCTGATGACGATCGCCGCCGTCGGCGCCGTCATCATCAATGCGGGCGAGGAAGCGGCAACGGTCGTATTCCTGTTCCTCGTCGGCGAGCTGCTCGAAGGCGTGGCGGCGGGCAGGGCGCGTGAAAGCATCCAGTCGCTGACGGCCCTGGTGCCGAAGACCGCGCTGCTCGAAGACAATGGGCAGATGCGCGAGGTGCCGGCGGAAAGTCTTGCCGTCGGCGCGGTCATCATGGTTCGTCCCGGCGACCGCATCTCTGCCGACGGCGTCATCGTATCAGGCGAGAGCGCGATCGACGAGGCTCCGGTGACGGGCGAGAGCACGCCGGTGCGTAAGGGCGTCGATGCCGTCGTCTATGCCGGTACGGTCAATGGCGATGCGGTGCTCAGGGTTCGCGTCACGGCAGCCGCTGCCGACAATACCATTGCTCGCGTCGTCAAGCTGGTGGAAGAAGCGCAGGAATCGAAGGCGCCGACGGAGCGGTACATCGATCGGTTTTCGCGCTACTACACGCCAGGTGTCGTCGTCGTCGCCGCACTGTTCGCGGTCATTCCGCCGCTGTTTTTCGGCGGCGCGTGGAGTGAATGGATCTACAAAGGCCTTGCCATCCTGCTTATTGGCTGCCCCTGCGCCCTCGTCATCTCGACGCCGGCGGCGATCGCCGCTTCGCTGTCGGCGGCCGCACGGCGCGGATTGCTGATGAAGGGCGGCGCGGTCCTGGAGACGCTCGGCAAGGTGACGATGGTCGCCTTCGACAAGACGGGCACGCTGACGGAAGGCAAGCCTCGGGTCACCGACATCCTTTCCTTCGGATTGAGCGAGGCGCAGCTCCTGTCGCGCGCGGCTGTGCTCGAGCAGGGCTCCAGCCATCCGCTGGCACTGGCGATTCTCCACCGCGCCAAAGCGGACGGCGTGCCCGTGCCGCCCGCCTTCGAACTGGAAGCGCTGCCGGGCAAGGGGGTCACCGGCAAGGTCGGCGGCGAGACAGTGGATCTCTTGTCGCCGCCTGCCGCACGCGAGCGTGGGGCGCTCAACGCGGAACAGGAGGCGCGTATTGCAGGGCTCAATGATGAGGGCAAGAGCGTATCGGTGCTGCTCGTCAATGGCGCTGCGGCCGGCCTGATCGCCATGCGCGACGAGCCGCGCGAGGATGCCGAAGTGGGGCTCTCGGCGCTCAAATCGGCCGGTGTCAAGGCGATGATGCTGACGGGCGACAACAAGCGGACGGCGGCCGCCGTCGCCGGCATGCTCGGTATCGACTGGCGCGGCGAGATGATGCCCGAGGACAAGCAGCGGGTCGTCGGTGAATTGAAGCGTGAAGGTTTCGTCGTCGCCAAGGTCGGCGACGGCATCAACGACGCGCCGGCGCTCGCCGCCGCCGACATCGGCATCGCCATGGGTGGCGGCACGGATGTGGCGCTGGAGACGGCCGATGCCGCCGTGCTGCACGGACGCGTCGGCGACGTGGCGCGGATGATCGCGCTTTCCAAGCGCACGATGCGCAATATCTTGCAGAATATCACCATCGCGCTCGGGCTGAAGGCTTTCTTTCTGGTGACCACGATCGCCGGCATTACCGGGCTCTGGCCGGCGATCCTCGCCGATACCGGCGCCACCGTGCTGGTGACGATCAATGCGCTGCGATTGCTTCGGATAAAGGTATGAACCCGACTGGCGGCGGGAAGACTGCCGATTCCGGCCTACCCGGGAATCGAAAATAGCGGAGCGGGCCATCTGCCGGCTCTCAGTTTGCTGACAAAGTCTCCTCCGTCATGCTCGGCCTTGTGCCGAGCGTCTAACCACCGCAATTTTAGGCAGGAAAACGGTTTAATTTTCAGATGCTTATTTGGACGTGCTCAGATCCTCGGCACAAGGCCGAGGATGACGTCGCGGGTTGCAGTGCTTTGTCAGCAGCCTAGGAGCCAGCTTGTCGGCCGGTTCACGTCGAGGCCTTCTCCACGGCCTGTTTTCGTTAAGCTTTCGTTATCCCTGTTTTTCACAGGAATACAGCGATTTCAAACCTGCCGTAACGCAATGCACAAACCATCCGTTGACGTGAATTCGGATTCGCGTACTATATCTAGTGTTCGAGGTTCCCTCGATTCGTGAGGATCGAGGGCTAAGACGGGAATACGGTGCGTGGCGCCATCATGGCGCGGCGATGCCGGAGCTGCCCCCGCAACTGTAAGCGGCGAGCAACTGCCCGATTTCAGGTCACTGAGGCATGATGCCTTGGGAAGGCTGGGGCAGAGTGCTTCGACCCGTGAGCCAGGAGACCTGCCTTGAACGAAACGTCCACGGGCGGGGTGTCCGGAAGGTCGCGTGATCGAAGGCGGAATGATCCGCGCCTGTTGCGCTGCCCCGAACGTCCGCATGAGCACTTCGGGGTTTGAAGTCATGTCGAGAACATCAAGGCCGTCGCCCGCGCACATCCTGCGAGGGATGATATCAGGCGTTTAAAGCGCCAACCTTGCCACATCATTATCAAGCATTGTCCCGGACGCCGTACGGCGCCCGATCCAGCCCTGCGTCCTGAATCCATTGACATCACGAGGAACATGATGAGCGTTACCGTTTACAGCAAGCCGGCCTGCGTCCAATGCACCGCCACCTACCGCGCCCTCGACCGCCTGGGCGTGGACTATGAAATCGTCGATATCTCCCAGGATACCGAAGCGCTCGATCGTGTGCGCGGCATGGGCTACATGCAGGTTCCGGTCGTGGTTGCCGGCAGCCAGCATTGGGCGGGTTTCCGACCCGACATGATCAGCGCGCTTTCCTGAGCTGAGAAAAGCGATGGGGCTGATTGTCTATTATTCCAGCCGATCCGGAAATACCCATCGTTTCGTCGAGAAGCTGGGGCTGCGCGCGGCGCGCATTCCCCTTGGCGCTGAGGACATCCATATCCGCGAACCTTATGTGCTGATCTTGCCTACCTATTGCGGCGACGGCGGCCCCGGGATCGTAAAGGGAGCCGTGCCCAAGCCGGTGATCCGTTTCCTCAACGAGGCGGAAAACCGCTCCAACATCCGCGGCGTGATTGCCGCGGGCAACAGCAATTTCGGCGAGACCTACGGGCTAGCCGGCGATGTCATCTCGAACAAGTGCCAGGTGCCGTACCTTTATCGGTTCGAGCTTCTGGGAACGGCCGAGGATGTCGCCAATGTCAAAGACGGGATGGGACGATTTTGGACACGGGAACAAATCTGACGCGGGATGCGGGCGCAAAACCGCTGAAGGCGGCTGAAACGCTCGATTATCACGCGCTGAACGCGATGCTGAACCTCTATGACGATGACGGCAAGATCCAACTCGACAAGGATCGCATGGCGGCCAGGCAATATTTCCTGCAGCATGTGAACCAGAACACCGTGTTTTTTCACAATCTTCGAGAAAAGCTCGATTACCTCGTCACTGAGGGCTATTACGAGCAGGAGGTGCTCGACCAATATTCCTTCAATTTCGTCCGCGACCTTTTCGATCAGGCCTATGCCAGGAAATTCCGTTTTCCCACTTTCCTCGGCGCTTTCAAATATTACACCAGCTACACGCTGAAGACCTTCGACGGAAAGCGTTATCTCGAGCGCTATGAGGACCGCATCTGCATGGTGGCGCTGACCTTGGCGCGGGGCGACGAGGCCCTTGCCCGCGACATGGTCGACGAGATCATTTCCGGCCGCTTCCAGCCGGCGACGCCGACCTTTCTCAATGCCGGCAAGAAGCAGCGCGGCGAACTGGTTTCCTGTTTCCTGCTGCGCGTCGAGGACAATATGGAATCGATCGGCCGGTCGATCAATTCGGCGCTGCAATTGTCGAAGCGCGGTGGCGGCGTGGCCCTGTCGCTGACGAACATCCGCGAGGCCGGTGCGCCCATCAAGCAGATCGAGAACCAGTCCTCCGGCATCATCCCGGTGATGAAACTGCTCGAAGACAGCTTCTCCTATGCCAACCAGCTCGGTGCGCGCCAGGGGGCGGGCGCGGTTTATCTCAACGCCCATCATCCCGACATCATGCGCTTTCTCGACACCAAGCGGGAAAATGCCGACGAGAAAATCCGCATCAAGACACTGTCGCTCGGCGTCGTCGTGCCCGATATCACTTTCGAACTCGCCAGGAACAATGAGGACATGTACCTGTTCTCGCCCTACGACGTGGAACGCGTCTACGGTGTGCCCTTCACCGAGATTTCGGTGACGGAAAAGTACCGGGAGATGGTGACGGACGCCCGTATTTCGAAGAAGAAGATCAAGGCGCGCGAATTCTTCCAGGTGATCGCCGAAATCCAGTTCGAAAGCGGTTATCCCTACATCATGTTCGAGGACACGGTGAATCGGGCGAACCCGGTGGCCGGGCGCATCTCCATGAGCAATCTCTGCTCGGAGATCCTGCAGGTGAGCGAGGCGAGCCAATACAACGATGATCTCTCCTATAGGGATCTCGGCAAGGATATTTCCTGCAATCTCGGTTCGCTGAACATTGCGGCGGCGATGGATTCAGCCGATTTCGGCAAGACGATCGAGACCTCGATCCGGGCGCTGACGGCGGTCTCCGACATGAGTCATATCTTCTCGGTTCCGTCGATCGAGAAGGGCAATGACGAGAGCCATGCGATCGGGCTCGGGCAGATGAACCTGCACGGCTACCTCGCCCGCGAACGCATCTATTACGGCTCCGAGGAAGGCGTCGACTTCACCAATATCTATTTTTATACGGTGACCTATCACGCTATCCGAGCCTCGAATCTGCTGGCGGTCGAGCGCGGCGCCCGCTTCACGGGTTTCGAGAATTCGAAATACGCCTCGGGCGAATATTTCGACAAATATACCGAGCAGGAATGGAAGCCGGCGACCGAGAAGGTGCAGTCAATTTTCGACGATGCCGGCATACATATTCCGACGAGGGAAGACTGGGTGGCGCTGAAAAAGGCGGTGATGGCCTCCGGCCTCTATAATCAGAACCTGCAGGCGGTGCCGCCGACGGGATCGATCTCCTACATCAATCACTCGACCTCCTCCATCCATCCGATCGTCTCGAAGATCGAGATCCGCAAGGAAGGCAAGATAGGCCGGGTCTATTATCCGGCGCCGTTCATGACCAACGACAATCTCGATTATTACCAGGACGCCTACGAGATCGGGCCGGAGAAGATCATCGACACCTACGCGGCGGCGACCCAGCACGTCGACCAGGGTCTGTCGCTGACCTTGTTCTTCCGCGATACGGCAACGACGCGCGACATCAACAAAGCGCAGATCTACGCCTGGAAGAAGGGCATCAAGACGATCTACTACATCCGCCTTCGCCAGATGGCGCTGTCCGGCACCGAGGTGCAGGGCTGCGTGTCTTGTACGCTGTGATTTTGGGCTGCTGGCCGAGAGTTTCGAGCTTGCAGCCCCCTCATCCGCCTGCCGGCACCTTCTCCCCGATGGGGAGAAGAGACAAGCCGATTGAACGGCGTTCCCCTCTCCCCAGCGGGGAGAGGGCAGGGTGAGGGGGCTCCGCACTCCGTTAGAATTTGTAGAAGAAAGACCACCCAATGTACATATCCATCAAGCCAGCCTCCCGCGTGCGCGCCATCAATTGGAACCGCATCGAGGACGACAAGGATCTCGAAGTCTGGAACCGGCTGACCGGCAATTTCTGGCTGCCGGAGAAAGTGCCGCTGTCGAACGACATTCCTTCCTGGGCGACGCTGACGGCGGCCGAGCAGCAGCTGACTATCCGGGTCTTCACCGGTTTGACCCTGCTCGACACGATCCAGAACGGCGTCGGCTCCATCAGGCTGATGGAGGATGCGGCGACACCGCATGAGGAGGCAGTGCTATCCAATGTCTCCTTCATGGAGGCGGTGCATGCGCGCTCCTATTCCTCAATCTTCTCGACGTTGTGCTCGACGCCCGATGTCGACGATGCCTATCGCTGGTCGGAGGAGAACGAATTCCTGCAGCGCAAATCGGCGCTGATCATTGAGCAGTATCGCTCCGGCGATCCCCTGAAGAAGAAGGTCGCCAGTGTCTTCCTCGAAAGCTTCCTGTTCTATTCCGGCTTCTACCTGCCGATGTACTGGTCGAGCCGCGCCAAGCTCACCAATACGGCCGACATGATCCGGCTGATCATCCGGGACGAGGCGGTGCACGGTTATTATATCGGCTACAAGTTCCAGCGCGGCCTTGAAACGCTCTCCGAAGAGCGCCGGCTGGAGATCAAGGATTTCGCTTTCGACCTCTTGCTCGAACTCTACGACAACGAGGCGCGATATACCGAAGCGCTCTATGACGGCGTCGGGCTGAGCGAAGACGTCAAGAAGTTCCTGCATTACAACGCCAACAAGGCGTTGATGAACCTCGGCTACGAGGCGCTGTTCCCGGCCGAAGCCTGCAAGGTCAATCCGGCGATCCTTTCGGCATTGTCGCCGAATGCCGACGAGAACCACGACTTTTTCTCCGGCTCCGGGTCTTCCTATGTCATCGGCAAGGCAGTGGCCACCGAGGATGAAGACTGGGATTTTTGAGACTTGATCGCAGTTTCCCCTTATCATTTGCCTGCCTGTCGACCACATACAGCGGAAATCGGATCCGGCTTTTGCCGGTGACGCGGCGTAACGGGAGTTTTTGATGTCGTCTTTTCCAAACAAGGTCGGGAGTGCCGTTGAGGCGGAGGAGGGTGTCTGGCCGATCCGCAGGAGACGGATTCTCGACTGGCTGGTGAACGAGACGCGCGGCGAGCGCTTCATCGACAATATCCTGGTCGAGATGTGCGGCAAGCTGCTTTCGGCAGGGGTGCCGGTGACGCGGGCGACGCTGCATTTCCGCACGAACCATCCGCAATGGATCGGCGCCCGCATCCTGTGGAAGGAAGGTCTGGCGGAGGCCAAGATCGACACATTCGCCTATGGCATCGAAAACACGCCGGAGTTTCTGAACAGTCCGATCAATGCGATCCATCAGGGTGCCGAGGAGCTGCGCAAACGGCTGGAAGGCGCAGCCGACGGCGACCTGGATTCATTCTATCAGGAACTGCATGACGACGGCCTGACCGAATATATCGCTTGGCCGATCGAACACACCTTCGGCAAACGGCATGTCGTGACATTTTCCACCTGCCGGCCGGGCGGTTTTGCGAGCGAACATGTCGATTTCCTGCGCGATCTCCTGCCGGCCCTGACCCTCGTCAGCGAAATCAGGCTGAAGAACATCATGGCGCGCACGCTGCTGCAGACCTATGTCGGGCCGCATGCGAGCGAGCAGATCCTGTCGGGTGTCACGACCCGCGGCAGCGGTGCGACCGTCGGCGCGGCCATCATGATCTGCGACCTGCGCGATTTCACGGCGATCTCGGATCTCTGGCCGCGCGACGACGTTATCCATCTTCTGAATGATTATTTCGATGCCATGTCGGACCCGATCGAACGGCATGGCGGGGAAATCCTGAAGTTCATGGGAGACGGGCTGCTGGCGATCTTCCCATTGGCCAAGGAAACGGCCTGCCTCGATCTGCTGGAGGCGATCCGCGAGGGGCAGGCGTCGATGGCCAAGCTGAACGAGGAGCACCTGCGCACGGGACGCGAACCGCTGCGCTACGGCGTCGGTGTGCATGTCGGCGACGTCATGTACGGCAATATAGGCTCTCGCCGACGGCTGGATTTCACCGTCATCGGCCCGGCGGTCAATGTCGCCTCGCGGCTGGAAAGCCTGACCAAGGAGGTCAAGCGTCCGGTACTCTTGTCGCGGGCTTTCGTCGAAATGGCAGGCTGCGCGAAAGACATGGACAGTCTCGGCACCTTCCCGTTGCGCGGGCTCGGAGAACCTGTCGATGTCTTTGCTTTCCCGGAGCGGTAGAGCATGTCGCGCAAAAGTGCGCAGCGGTTTTACGACAACGAACTGCGTAAAAACAAAGACCTAAAGCGTGGAGCGAATCTGAAAGATCGCGACACGCTTTAGGCGGGCTCAGACGCCTCGTTTGTTTCCCCACAGCAGCACGTGCAGCTGCGGCAGGACGCGCGGCGCAAACCATCCGTCGCCCGTCACCTTCTCGACAAGCCAGTGCATGCGATCCATCACGCCGTCGATATCGATGCGCGGGTCGTCGTCTTCGGGTGGGGGCGGCGTGTGATTGCCCGGCTGAAGGTACAAGGGAATATAGGGGTAGCGCTGGCCCACCTCTCGGGCGAAAGCATAATCGGGATCGTCGAAGACGACGACTTTCAGCACGATCTCCGGCCCGCCGGCTGAAAGCCGTAGACAGTCGTCGATCTCCCCCCACTCGGTTTGCATTCCGCTCGACGGCGGCTTGGGACTCAAGACCAGGACATCGAGATCGCGAAACCAGTTCCGCGCCACACTTCCCTGCGTTTCCAGCGCGAAGCGGTATCCCTTGGCATGACCGAGTTCGATCAGCGGCCCCAGGGGCTGGATCGCCGGATTGCCTCCGGAAAGGGAAACCGTCAGCGGTCTGCTTCCGGAAAGTCTTGTGACCTCCTGCCAGATCGCCTCGACGGACATCGGCATCCATTGATCCCGGAACACGCTATCGACTGCATGAAGGCTATCGCACCAGGAGCAGCGGTAATCGCAGCCGCCCGTCCTGACGAATACCGTCGGCAGCCCGATTAATGCGCCTTCGCCCTGTATGGTCGGGCCGAAGATCTCGCTGACGCGGATGGTCTCCGCGCTCATGGCCGGTACTCCGCCCAAGTTTTCGGCGTTTCGCTGACGCGGACGGACGAAGTCTCGGGAAAGCGCTGCTTGCACCAGTCGTAGAAATGCCTGGCCAGGAACTCGGAGGTGACTTTCGAATGACCGAACACGTCGTTCAGATGCCGATGATCGAGGGTCTCGTCGATATAGCGCTTGAGCGGCGAGAGGTCGTGATAGTCACGCACGAAGCCATCGTCATTCAGGGTTTCTGCAGAAAGCTCGACTATGACGACATAGTTGTGGCCATGGAGCCGGGCACATTGATGATCGGCCGGCAGGTGGTCCAGCTGATGCGAAGCGGACAGGTGAAACTCCTTGGTGATGCGGTACATCAACGCACCTCCGCGGCTGAATATTGCGACACCGCCGCTTTCCAGAAATCCCGGTCTTCGTATTCCGTCGGATCGGAAATGCCGGCGAGATGGAAAGCCTCGCGCCGTTCGACGCAGGTGCCGCAGCGTCCGCAATGAAGCCTGCCGCCCTTGTAGCAGGACCATGTTTCCGCAAACGGTGTCGCATGTTTCGCGCCGTCGGCCACGATCGCCGCTTTGGGAACATCGACATAGGGTGCAAGCAGTCTGACGCTGGCATAACCGTCCAGCGCTTCGTTCTGCATGTGCTGGAAAGCATCGATAAAGCCCGGCCGGCAGTCGGGATAGATGAAGTGGTCGCCACCGTGCACGGCGACGGCGACCGCATCCGCCTTTTGCGCGGCCGCCAGGCCGAAGGCGATCGCCAGCATGATGGCGTTGCGGTTGGGCACCACGGTGGCCTTCATGGTTTCCTCGGCGTAATGGCCGTCCGGAACGTCGACATTGTCGGTCAGGGCCGATCCGCTGAGATGGCCGCCGATGGCGGCGATGTCGATGATATGATGGGGGACGGCAAGGCGCGCGGCGCATTTGGCGGCGAAGTCGAGTTCCTTGCGATGCCGCTGGCCGTAATCGAAGGAGACGAGACCGATAAGCTGCTCTTCCGCTGCCATTCTGTGGGCAAGCGAAACGGAGTCGAGTCCGCCGGAGCAGACGACGATAGTTTTCATATTTTGGATTCCCTTGTTTTGACCGGGTGGGCTGCGACCGGATTACGCGGTGCTTTTAAGTCAAATCACGCGCCATGAAAACAGTTTTAATATGACGCCCTTCGATCCGGCGGGCTAACCGATCGGAAAGTTGATCTGCGGCGATAGCAGGAGGTGCAGATCCTCGGTGTCGGGGTTGTTAATGCGCTGCAGCAGTATGCGGCCGAGATCCTCTCCCGCCGCCGTCAGGTCCTCATGGATCGTGTCGACCTTAGGCTGCAATTGGGTGAGAAGGCGGGATGTCTCCTTGGCGACGATATCATAGTCGGCGGCGAGTGTGCGGCCGGCATCGCTCATGCCGCTGATGACGGCAAGCGCCGAAACTTCGCCGGGGCAGACGAAACCATCGGGAGCCCCCGGGGCGGCGGCGCGGCTGCGGATGAAGTCGCGCAACACATCCGCCGGAGTGTCGAGATCGACGATCTCGGGGACTTCGTATGCGATACCGGCCTCGCGCACCGCCGTCATGAAACCGTGCAGGATATGCTGGCAGAAGGTCAGCCGCTTCGGCGGCATAATCACCGCCACTTTTGTCCGGCCCTTCGTGATCAGCCGGCGGGTGGCTTCATAGGCAAAGGTGAAATTGTCGTAGTCGACATAGGGATGCGGTGTCGAAAATTCGGTGCGGCCGTGACAGATGAAGGGAAAGCCGGCTTCGAGCAGCAGGCGGACGCGGGCATCGAGCGGCTCGGTCCGCGTGAAAATCAGCCCGTCGGCAAGGTGGTTGCGGATGATGTATTCGGCAGCTTCGGCGTTGGTCGTCGACAGGAAGTTCGGGGCGACGACAAGATGGTAGGGCGTCTCTTTCAGCGCCTTGGCGATGCCGTACATGATCGAGGTGGTGAAACCGACCACCTCCTCGTGTGGATCGAGCAAGATGGCGACGACGTTGGTGCGGCCGGTCTTCAGACGCTGGGCGGCACGATCCGGGAGATAGCCGATCTCGCGGGCAATGCGGTGCACGCGCTGGCGGGTTTCAAGAGAGATCTGCGGCGCATCGGAGAGTGCCCTCGACACGGTTGTCACCGCAAGGCCGGCGATCGTGGCGATCGTTCGCAAGGTCGGCTTGCCGCGCTTGTGCGTGATATCGAGATTTTCGCCGCGATGCGGCCGGGACGGTTCGGTCACTCTAGGCTTTCCATGCTGGAATTGCCGATACAATAACACGATGACTCGGGCGAGCAATCTGGGAATGAAAACGTTTTAAATTTTAACGCTTTATTATCCAATTGGATTATTTGAATGTAATTCAATAGGTTATGGGAGTAATCATATTTTTCTCGAGAGTCGAGAAAGGGCTTGACGTCCAAAGGCTTATAACGTTTTAAATTGTTAACCGCGCGGAGGAGCGCGGTTTCATGCCGACCGCTGCAATGGCGGGATGCATCTGGTGGCGGGGAGGATCCTGCCGCCGATTTCAAACGGGAGGAAATTCATGCGCAAGTTCATGAGCTCGGCAGCGGTTGCTGTCGTGATGCTGGCTGGTTTGGGTGCGGCGCAGGCTGCCGACGTCAAGGAAGTACAGATGCTGCACTGGTGGACGTCTGGCGGCGAGGCGGCTGCCTTGAACGTTCTGAAGCAGGATCTGGCGAAGGAAGGCTTTGCCTGGAAGGACGTGCCGGTTGCCGGCGGCGGCGGTGATGCGGCGATGACGGCGCTGAAGGCGATGGTTGCGGCCGGTACTTATCCGACGGCCTCGCAGATGCTGGGCTACACCGTGCTCGATTATGCCCAGGCCGGCGTGATGGGTGACCTGACCGAGACGGCCAAGAAGGAAGGCTGGGACAAGTCGGTGCCGGCGGCCCTGCAGAAGTTCTCGGTCTATGACGGCAAGTGGGTCGCAGCCCCGGTCAACGTCCACTCGGTCAACTGGCTGTGGATCAACAAGGCTGTCATGGACAAGATCGGCGGCACGCAGCCGAAGAGCTTCGACGACCTGATCGCCCTGCTCGACAAGGCCAAGGCGGCAGGCGTCATCCCCTTGGCGCTCGGCGGCCAGAACTGGCAGGAGGCGACGATGTTCGATTCGATCGTGCTGTCGACCGGTGGGCCGGAGTTCTACAAGAAGGCCTTCAACGATCTCGACGAGGAATCGCTGAAGTCGGACACGATGAAGAAGTCCTTCGACAACCTGGCGAAGATCGTCAAATATGTCGATCCGAATTTCTCCGGCCGCGACTGGAACCTGGCGACCGCCATGGTCATCAAGGGTGATGCGCTGGTGCAGGTGATGGGCGACTGGGCCAAGGGCGAATTCGTTGCCGCCAAGAAGACGCCGGATAAAGACTTCCTGTGCTACCGCTTCCCCGGCACCGAAGGCAGCGTCATCTACAACTCCGACATGTTCGGCATGTTCAACGTCCCTGAAGACCGCAAGGCGGCGCAGGTGGCGCTGGCAACGGCAACGCTGTCGAAGAGCTTCCAGTCGGCTTTCAACGTCGTCAAGGGTTCGGTGCCGGCCCGCACCGACGTTCCCGACACCGACTTCGACGCCTGCGGCAAGAAGGGCATCGCCGACCTGAAGGCCGCCAATGAGGGCGGCACGCTGTTCGGCTCGCTGGCCCAGGGCTACGGCGCGCCTCCGGCGATCGCCAATGCCTATAAGGACGTCGTCTCGAAGTTCGTCCACGGCCAGATCAAGAGCTCCGACGAAGCCGTCACCCAGCTCGTCCAGGCGATCGACGACGCCCGCTAAGGGTCGTCGATGACAAGGCTTCCCCGCTTGTCTCGCGGGGAAGCTTCAGGCTCCGCAGCGATAAATGCCGAGCGATCCTGCGGGAAGGGAGATGATATCCATGAGCACAGTTGCCACCACCGATCCGGTTCTGACGCCGCGGCAAGCGACGCGGGTCTCGCTGCGGGGCCGGCTGCAGGATGCGCTGCCGAAGATCGTGCTGGCGCCGAGCTTCGTCATCACGCTGATCTTCGTCTACGGCTTCATCGTCTGGACGGCCTATCTCTCCTTCACCAATTCCAAGACCTTTCCGTCCTATGCGCTGACCGGCGCACGCGCCTATCAGCGGCTGTGGCGCTGGACCTTCGAGAACGATCCGCCGTCCTCCTGGTATACCTCGATCACCAACATGGCGATCTTCGGCTTCCTCTATGTCGGCATCTGTTTAGGCCTCGGCCTGCTGCTTGCCATCCTGCTCGATCAGAAGATCCGCGGCGAGGGCATCTTGCGACCGATCTTCCTCTATCCGATGGCGCTCTCCTTCATCGTCACCGGGGTGGCCTGGAAGTGGTTCCTCGATCCCGGCCTCGGGCTCGAACAGACGCTGCACCACTTCGGCTGGACGAGCTTCCACTTCGACTGGATCAAGAACAAGGACTTCGTCATCTATACCGTCGTCATCGCCGGTGTCTGGCAGGCGTCGGGCTTCGTCATGGCGATGTTTTTGGCCGGGCTTCGCGGCATCGACGGCGAGATCATGAAGGCGGCGCAGATCGACGGCGCCTCGCCCTTCCAGCTTTATCGGCGCATCGTCATTCCGCTGTTGCGGCCGATCTTTCTCTCCGCCTTCATCGTGCTCGCCCATATGGCGATCAAGTCTTATGACCTGGTGGTGGCGCTGACCTCGGGCGGGCCGGGCGGCTCGGCCTGGCTGCCGTCCAACTTCATGTATGAATATACCTTCAAGCGCAACGAGATGGCCGTCGGCTCGGCCAGCGCCATCATCATGCTGATGACGATCTCGGCGATCATCGTTCCCTATCTCTATTCCGAACTGAAGGAGAAGGCGCGATGAGCAGCCTCACCTCTTCCATCGGCACGTCGGCCGCAATGCTTTCGCAGAGCGGCGATAGCAGGACTAACAGCGCCCGCTGGATCGGCCGACTGGTCATCTACGGCCTGCTGGTGATCTTCGCCATCCTCTACCTGATGCCGCTCTTCGTCATGCTCGTGACCTCGTTCAAGACGATGGACGAGATCCAGGGCGGCAACATGCTGGCGCTGCCGCAGGCCCCGACCTTCGATCCCTGGGTCAAGGCCTGGGGCGAGGCCTGCGTCGGGCTGACCTGCGCCGGCATCAAGGGCTACTTCTGGAACTCGATCAAGATGGTGGTGCCGGCAGTAGTGATCTCCACGATCATGGGGGCGCTGAACGGTTATATCCTGACCAAATGGCGCTTCCCCGGCCATACGCTGGTGTTCGGGCTGATGCTGTTTGCCTGTTTCATCCCGTTCCAGTCGGTACTGCTGCCGATGGCGACGATCCTCGGCTCGCTCGGCCGCTTCGGCGTGACGCTGCAGAACGCCACCGGCTGGAATTTCGGCTTCGGCAATTCGACGGTCAACCTGGTCTTCGTCCATGTCGTCTACGGCTTGGGCTTCACCACGCTGTTCTTCCGCAATTTCTACGAGGCCTTCCCGACCGAGCTGGTGCGCGCCGCCCAGGTCGACGGCGCCAGCTTCTTCCAGATCTTCCGCCGCATCATGCTGCCGAACTCGCTGCCGATCATCGTCGTCACCGTCATCTACCAGTTCACCAATATCTGGAACGACTTCCTGTTTGCCTCGGCCTATGCCGGCACCGGCGACTCCATGCCGATGACGGTGGCGCTCAACAATGTCGTCAACACCTCGACCGGGGTGGTCGAATACAATGTCAACATGGCGGCGGCGATGATCGCGGCCGTTCCGACGCTCATCGTCTATATCCTCGCCGGCCGCTACTTCGTGCGCGGTCTGATGGCGGGCGCAGTCAAAGGGTAAGTCATGGCCTTCCTGGAAATCTCCGGTCTCAGAAAGCGCTTCGGTGCCGTCGACATCCTCAAGGGCATCGACATCGAACTCGAAAAGGGCGGCTTCCTCGTGCTGGTCGGCCCCTCCGGCTGCGGCAAGTCGACCCTGCTCAACACCATTGCCGGGCTGGAGACGATCACCTCGGGCGAGATCAGGATCGACGGCCGCGACATCAGCGGCCTGCATCCTTCCAAGCGCGACATCGCCATGGTGTTCCAGTCCTATGCGCTCTATCCGAATATGACGGTGGCGGGCAATATCGCCTTCGGCATGGAGATCCGCGGCGTTCCGAAGGAGGAGCGGGCCAAGGCGATCAAGCAGGTCTCCGACATGCTGCAGATCGGCCATCTGCTCGACCGCAAGCCGAGCCAGCTCTCCGGCGGGCAGCGCCAGCGCGTTGCCATGGGCCGGGCCTTGGTGCGCAATCCGCAGGTCTTCCTGTTCGACGAGCCGCTGTCGAACCTCGATGCCAAGCTGCGCGTCGACATGCGCACCGAGATCAAGCGGCTGCACCAGCGCATGGGCACCACCTTCGTCTATGTCACCCACGACCAGATCGAGGCGATGACGCTGGCGACCAAGATCGCCGTGCTGAAGGACGGGGTGCTGCAGCAGTTCGGCACGCCGGCCGAGATCTATAACAGCCCCGCCAATCTCTTCGTCGCCGACTTCATGGGCTCGCCGGCGATGAACCTGCTCAACGCCACCGTCGAGAACGGTGCGGCCGGGCTGGCCGTCTCGCTCGAACGGCCGAACGGCGCGCCGCTCAGGCTGCCGGTCGTCTCCGGCAATCACGGCCTGTCTGCCTATGCCGGCAAGCCGGTGATCTTCGGCATCCGCCCCGAAGCCTTGACCGATCCCGACGGCGCCGACCGCAAGGCGCGCTCGCTGACCGAGGACGATTGCCTGATCGAGGTGGTCGAACCGGCCGGCTCCGACACCTTCGCCGTCACCAAACTCGGCGGCAAATCCGTCGTCGCCCGCCTGCGCGCCGATGCCGGCATCGCCCCGGGACAGAACACTCGCCTTGCCTTCAATCTCGACAAGGCGGTGTTCTTCGATCCGGAAACACAGGCCAGGATTTCGTAAGTGGCGCGCCGCGCGTCTGATAACACGCGGCGCTCTATGCTCTCAGAAAATCGATTTCGATTTTCGGGCTATGCGTTAGGCGACGGCCGTTACGTTGAGGGTCACTGGCGCGAAGCGTTGGGAGACCGCTTCGACGGTAATTTCTCCCACGAGCCCCGTCGCTTCCAGCCAGAAGCCTGATGTGCCGCCCTGCAGCGGCACATTCGTCGGGCCGACGATCCTTGCGGGTCCATGCACCTTCAGCGAAATGCTGTCGTTCATGAAAGGCAGGCGCTGGCCGCACTGGTCGAGGGCGCGGATGATGACGCGGGTGCTGTCGCGTTCGCGAGTCTTCAGTGTCGAGCTGTCGGCGACCATTTCCAATGTCGTCGGCAAGGGATCGGCTGCCAGCTTCAGGCTGGCCACCGCTTCGCCGGCGATATAGCCGGTGAGGGTGCCGTCGATCCATTCCAGGCCCCAGGTGCCAAGCTCATCGGCGGTGAAGTGCCGGTGATCGAGCACAACAGGCGGATGCGGCAGATGCGGATAATTTTCGCGGTCCGGGCCGACGCGCTTGCTGAGCGCGCCATATTGCAGCTCCACCTCGTCACAATTGGTCAGGATGATCAGCGGCAGCACGCCGCCGATATTGCGCTCGCCGCGCGCCCAGAAGGTCGCCGGCTTCATGACGATCTCATCGGAAGGATCGCACTGGCTGATATAGGCAAAGGCCGCGAATTTCGGTTCGCGGAACATGTCCATGACGCCGTGATAGCAGATGCGGTCGCCGGAGCCGAAATCCTTGTGGGTGTTGTAATCGAACATGCACCAGCCGATGGCGCCTGAAATATCCGGATCGCCGTAGGCGGCGTTCAGCACTTCCAGGTGACGGCGCACATGCTCGGCCTGGCGCTGCTCCTGATCGTAGATCTTGGTCGGGTGCATATGGCCGTTGAACTCGGTGATGAGGTACGGCACCTTGTGCGACAGTCCGGTGTTTTCCTGCTGGGCGCGCAGGACGGTGCGGGGTCGGTTGGCGCCCGGCAGCTCCTCGTTGCCGAGGATGAAATCGTTCATCGTGTAGACGTCTTCAAGCAGCTCGCTGTCCGTGATGTAACGCACGCCGCCGGTCTGGCGGGTGCTGTCGAGTTCGCGGGCCAGCCGGTTGGTCTCGACGTAGAAATCGTGACTGTCCTGGGATTCGTTGATGCGCACGCCCCAGATGATGATCGACGGATGATTCCAGTCCCGCTCGATCATGCGGCGGACGTTCTCGATCGATTCCTTCTGCCAGTCGGCATCGCCGATATGCTGCCAGCCAGGAATCTCCTCGAAGACCAGCAAGCCGATCGCATCGCAACGGTCGAGGAACCATTTCGACTGCGGATAATGCGAGGTGCGGACGATATTGCACTTCAGCACGCTCTTCATGATGTCGGCGTCGCGCTCCTGGGCGGACCGGCCGGCGGCATAACCCACATAGGGGAAGGCCTGGTGGCGATTGAGGCCGCGCAGTTTCAGCGGCTTGCCGTTCAACAGGAAACCTTCCGTCGTGAATTCGGCGGTGCGGAAGCCGAACCGGGTGGAGAGGCGGTCGGAGCCGTGCTCGGTCCTGACTTCGACGGTAACCTCATAGAGCGTCGGGTCGGTGATGTCCCAGAGCGCGATGCCGGTGAGGCCGCCGAAGGAAAGCGTCGTGCGGTCGCCGATCGTTTCGGTCGCTGCGGTGGCGATCACCGTGCCGTCGGCCTGTTTCAGCGCGGCGGTGACGGTCGCCGAGAAGCTGCGGCCCTCGGGGTTGGCGAGATCGACGCGGATGCTTGCCGACTTATGAGGAGCGAGAACGTCAGCCGTTTCGATCTTGAGATTACGGATCGAAACCGGGTCGGTGACCTTGAGCCAGACGTCGCGGTAGATGCCGGCATAGGTCAGATAATCGATGCGGCCGCCGAAGGGCGGGATCTCAGGGTTTTCGCTGCCGTCGATCTTGACGGTCACGAGGTTCTCGCCCTTGAGGAGCTTGCCGGTGAGGCGGGCCTCGAAGGGTGTATAGCCGTCCTTATGGGCGATGATCTCTTCGCCGTTCAGGTAAACGACGCTGTCGGCCATGGCCGCGTCGAAGACGAGGGAAACCTCGCGACCCTCGAATTCCGGCAGCCAGCGCAGCACCTTCTGATAGGTGAAGGCGCGCTGATAGCTCTTCTCATCGAAATAGTTGAAGGGCAGTTCGACAGCGGTGTGGGGCAGGCTGACCGACTTGGCGGCATCGAAGCTTTCGAGCAGGCGCTGGCCGAAGCCCTCGTGGAAACTCCAGCCCTCGTTGAAGGAAACGACGGAACGCATCTCAGGCTCTCCCGGTCGTGGCGTCAGGAGCCGTGCGGCGCCCCTTGGTGCGTGGAAATCGGATCATCGGGTACTCCTCCTTGATGCAATGAGGTGCGAGCGCTCCAGCGCGTCACATCAAATCTGATTCATGCGACGCGCTTTAGCTTTTTTCGGGCAGGTCGTCATCCGGAACCGCTGCCGCCCCTTGCAGATGACGCGCCGTGCAACACCGTCCTGTCCGGCGATGGCGATATCGTCAGGCGTGTCTGTCGAGCGCACGGCGCCCTGTGCTTCCGAAGGTTACGGATATTGTGCGCCGTTCGTCTTGGTATAGATCGAATAGACCGAACGGGTCGCGGTGATGAAGAGCCGGTTCTTCTTCGGGCCGCCGAAGGTGAGATTGGACACTGTCTGCGGCACTTTGATCTTGCCGAGCAACGTGCCGTCGTGTGAGAAGCAATGCACACCATCACCCGCGCTCGTCCAGAGATTGCCGCTGACATCGAAACGAAAGCCGTCGGGATGGCCGGCATCGAGGCTGCAGAAATAACGGCTGTTGGCAAGCTTTCTGCCGTCGACGACATCGAAAACTCTGACATGGCAAGGCACTTCGTGTTTGCCCGAACCGGAATCGGCAATGTAGAGTTTCGTTTCATCAGGTGAGAAGGCAAGGCCGTTCGGCTGGATGAAATCCTCGACGACGGCGTCGATTGCGCCGCTTGCGGGGTCGATCCGGTAGACGTTGCGCGTCGGCTGCTCGGGCTCGGCCTTATGGCCCTCATAGTCCGAGAGGATGCCGTAGGTCGGGTCAGTGAACCAGATCCCGCCGTCCGAATGGACGACAACGTCGTTCGGCGAGTTCAGGCTTTTGCCGTGGTAGCTTTCGGCGAGAACGGTGATGCTGCCGTCGAGTTCCGTCCGGGTGACGCGGCGGCCGCCATGTTCGCAGGAGACCAACCGGCCCTGCCGGTCGCGCGTATTGCCGTTGACATAGTTCGAGGGCGAGCGGAAGACGGAGACCGTTCCATCCGGCGTCCAGCGCATCATGCGTTCGTTCGGGATATCGCTCCAGAGAAGGCAGTTCAGGTCGGAAAACCAGACCGGGCCCTCTGTCCAGCGGCAGCCGGAATAAAGCTCCTCGAGGGCGGCGGTGCCGACAACCAGAGCGGCGAAACGTTCATCGCGGATCTCATAAAGCGGATTGTCAGCCACGCCAGTTCCTCCCTCAATGCTGTCGACCTTCTCCTAACGATAAATCCTCCCAGGTACCAGAGCCCGGCAACGGGAAATGTAAGCTCGGCTTTCTCAGAGAGCGGCGACCGGATGCGGCGAGCCGTCGTAAGCCCCCCAGATCGATTGGTCGAAGCAGATGACGGAGCCGGTCATCAGGCCGGATTCCGCCGATGACAGGTAGGCGCAGGCGCGCGCCACCTCGTGCGGATCGACGAGCCGGCCGAAGGGCTGGTTCGCCGCCGCCTTCTCCAGCCAGTCGGCAGGTGCATCGTGATATTCGCGCTGGATGCGATCCTCGCCTTCGGAGGCCATCCAGCCGATGTTCAGGCCGTTGACGCGGATGCGGTTGCGCAGCAGCGCATAGGCGGTGTTCTTTGTCAGGGTTTCCAGCGCCCCCTTGGAAGCGCAGTAGGCGGCGATGAATGGCTGGCCGGCTTTGGCCGACATCGAGCCGATATTGACGATGGTGCCTTCGATCTTTTCGCGGCGCATGACCTTCACCGTTTCCTGCATCAGGAAAAACGGTGCGCGCACATTGATGGCGAACATGGCGTCGAAGAGTTCGGGGCTGGTGTCGAGGATCGTGCCTCGATCGGTAATGGCGGCGGCATTGACCAGGGCGTCGACACGACCAAAGGTCTGGTCGCAGACGTGCACGACGTGGCTCGCATCCTCGACTTTGGCGAGGTCAGCTTTGACATAGACGACCTTCACGCCGGTCGCAGCCGAAATCTCTGCCGCCTTCGCCTTGCCCTTGGCTTCGTTGCGGCCGCAGATGACGATGCCTTCCGCGCCGCGTTCGGCGAAGAGACGGGCGATGGTTGCGCCCAATCCTTGCGTGCCGCCGGTGACGATGGCGATCTTGCCGTCGAGGCGTCCGTGATCTTTGCTCATGTGGTTGCTCCTTGGTGATGATGTGCGAATGGCCTCCGGCGCGTGCGGGAGGCTCGTATGTCGGTGCCGTGTGGCCCCTCATCCGCCTGCCGGCACCTTCTCCCCGGTGGGGAGAAGAGACAGGTGGCGGCGCCTCGATTCTCCCTTCTCCCCTCGGGGAGAAGGTGCCCGTAGGGCGGATGAGGGGGCTCCGATTTCCACAGTCAACTCAATTTCCTTTGCGCCTGCTCGGCAAGCGCTGCCTTAAAAGTCTCGTCGCTCCAGCCCTCCCTGAGTGCCTCGTGCATCAGCTGTGCCTGCGTTTTCGGCGCCAGCCCGCCGAGCGGCGGGTCGCGGTCGAGATTGGTGGGGAAGGAATAACCTTCGGCGCAGGCGGCGACGGCGTTGGCGATTTCGTCGGGCGAGAGCCGGTATTGCAACGCCTTCAGGGCGGGAAAGAGTCTGGCGCTCATTCTCTCTCGGTTGACGGTCTCCATGGCTCGTCCGAAGGCGGAGGAGACCTGCAGGAGGTTGGCGACGCGCTTGATGTCGGCCGAGCGGTTGGTCCCGGCGGCGTGGAAGAGGGCGGGATTGAAGAAGACGACGTCGCCCTTTTCGAGCGGCAGTTGGACGTGGTTGGCCTCGAAATAATCCCGGAACTCCTGGCGCTTGAGCGAGAGATAACCCGGTACATAGGTCTGGCTGTGCGGCAGGAAGAGTGTAGGACCGCTTTCGAGCGGCATGTCGCAATGGGCGACCGCGCCCTGCAGCGTCAGAACCGGAGAGAGACGGTGCACATGTGCCGGAAATCGCTCGATGACCGCAGATGACTGGAAGCCGAGATGGTAGTCGCGATGGGCTGACTGCGCCGCACCGCCCGGATTGACGCGGTTGACCTGCGCCGTCATCTGGTAGCTCGGTCCGAGCCAGGCCTCGCTTGCCAGCGCGATAATGGCGTTACCGTAATATTCGGCGAAATTTTCCGGATCGGCGAGGCAGTGTTTTTCCAGCGAATTCCAGATGCGGTCGTTGGCGCCGGGCTTGGCGAAATGATCGCCGCCGCCCGTCGAGGTGCGGTGCTGTTCCTCGATGATGGCCTCGAAAATCGCGCTGGCGCGGTCGATGATGCCGGTGTTTTGATATGCGTGTTTGAAAACGACGACACCCGGGCCTTCGCCGAAGGCTTCGCAGATTTCGGCCAGCACGAGGCGTTTGCCTTCGCCGGCTGCCGCCGCCGTTACCTTGCGGCTGTCGTAGATCAGGATGTTTTTCTCGACGGCGGAAGCTGTCGGGTAATCGGCGAGGGCGGTCGTCTTTTGCGCAAGGCGGCGAAAATCGTCGAGGTCGCAGGCGTCTTCGCTGAGCCAGACGCGGTCGGCGCGCAGCTTCTGCGGATTGTCGGTCTTCATATTGGGCTCCTCCCGTTTTCCAATGGCGGCACTATACGCCGGGCTGCAGGATGATATAGATCAGGAATCCATCAAAAAACCATCAGACGGATTTCCGTGGCCCATCCCTTTCTCGTCAAGGACATCGCCTTTCAGGCGGGACTGAGCACTGCCACGGTCGACCGGGTGCTGAACGGCAGACCGGGTGTGCGCCAGCAGACGCAGTTGCGGGTGAAAGCGGCGATCGCGGAGCTGGAGAAGCAGCAGACGGGGGCGACGAGCGGCGGGCGCATATTGGCGATTGATATCGTTATGGAGACGCCTCAGCGTTTCAGCGATGCGGTGCGCACCGCCTTCGAGTCGGAGATGGCGACCTTCCTGCCTGGCGTCTTCCGCTGCCGCTTCCACTTCGCCGAAGTGATGAAGCCGGCCGAGCTGGCGCAGCTTCTCGATCGCATCCGGCTACGCGGCACTGATGGCATCGTGCTCAAGGCGCCTGATGTCGCCGAGATCGCTGCCGCCGTCGCGCGGGCGGATGTGGCCGGCATTCCGGTGGTGACGCTGGTGACCGATCTGCCGAATTCGCTTCGCATCGCCTATGCGGGCGCCGACAACCGGGCGGCGGGAGAGACCGCCGCCTATCTGATCGGCGAATTCCTCGGCCGTGACGGCGGCAAAGTACTGGTGACACTGTCGAGCGGGCGGTTCCGCGGCGAGGAGGAGCGTGAAATCGGTTTTCGCCGCATCATCCGCGCCCATTATCCCGACATCGGCGTCACCGAAATCAGCGAGGGGCACGGCAGCGACAGGGCGACGGGAACACTTGCGGCGGCGGCGCTTGCGGCCGATCCCGCCATCAATGCCGTCTATTCGATTGGCGGCGGCAACCGAGCCGTGCTGGCGGCCTTCGAAGCGGCCGGACGTCCCGTCCGCGTCTTCGTCGCCCACGATCTCGATGCCGACAATCGGGCTTTGCTTGCGGCAGGCCGGATCGGCTTCGTGCTGCATCATGATCTCAGAACCGATGCCCGCTCGGCCTTCAGGGCGATCATGAGCCGGGCACAAGCACCCGGGCGGACCGTTCCCGCTTCGCTTTCTTCCATCGAAATCGTCACGCCCTATAATATGCCTACGGGCGGTTGAACCAATTGACTTCCTTCCACGCTGAGTTCGGGCTACAGCTTGGGCAGAAGCGAAGGTGAGCGCATGGATTACAGCGACGTCAGCACGATTGCGGCCTGGGTTACGGAGCAGGGACTGAAGGGCGCTTCGGAAGCCGAGCTCATGACCGGTTTCTGCGCGGCCTGTCGGGATGCCGGCCTGCCGCTCGACCGCGGCATGGCGTTGATGGATACGCTGCACCCCGTGCATGAAGGCCGCGCCTTCCGCTGGGACAGCGTCGAGGAGATCGAAACCGAGTTCGAGTATGGCCCGACGGGCTCGGGCGAAGCGGCGGCGAGCTGGCAGCGCTCGGCCTTCTACCATCTTTGGTCGGGCAACGAGCGGGAGGTGCGCCGACGCATCGGGTTTGGCGATCCGATCGATTTCACCATGCTGGACAAGATCGCCGAAGCTGGAAACACGGATTTCGTGGCGATGATGCATCGTTTCAGCGAAGCCGGCACGATCGGTGAGATGGATTGCTTCTTTTCGCATTTCGCAACCAAACATCCCGAGGGCTTTTCCGATCACGATCTCGCCATCCTGCGCAAGCTGGTGCCGGTCCTCGGACTGGCGATCAAGTGCATTGCGCTCGGGCGCATCGCCCGCACCATCGCGGAAGTCTATCTCGGCGAGGATGCGGCGCGGCAGGTAATGGAAGGCAAGATCAGCCGCGGTAAATCGGAACGGATCTCGGCCGCGCTGTGGTTTTCCGATCTGTTGAACTACACCAAGATTTCCGATCGCGTGCCGCCGGAGGAAATCATCCCGCTCCTCAACGATTACAGCGAGGTAGCCATCTCGGCGATCCATGAGGCCGGCGGCAATGTGCTGAAGCTGATTGGTGACGGTGTGCTCGCTATCTTCAAGGGCGAGGTGCCGGCCGAAACCTGCCGTGCGGCGCTCGGGGCCGAATCGCTGCTGCGGGAAAAGCTCGCCAAACTGAATGCAGCGCGCGCTGCCGACGGCCGGGCGACGACCGACGTCTATATCGGCCTGCATATCGGCGATGTCTTCTACGGTAATATCGGCAGCCAGGACCGGCTGGACTTCACCGTCATCGGCCCCGCCGTCAACGAGGTCAGCCGGATCGCCTCCATGTGTCGTTCGGTCGACCTCAACCTGCTGATCTCCTCCGATTTCGCCGCGGCCATACCGGCGGAAGCGCGCGCCGCGCTTGCCTGCGTCGGACGTTATGCGTTGCGTGGGGTGCAGCGTGCGCAGGAACTCTATACGCTCGACAGCGCCCGGCTGAATGGCTGAATTCCGCCAAACCTTCGAGCATTACCGCAACAGGCCCTGGCCGCCGTCGATCCAGATCGGCGTACCGGTGATGTGCCGGGCGCGGTCGGAGGCAAGGAAGAGGATGGTTTCGGCAACATCCTCGCTTTTGCCTGCCTTCCCGCCGGCAATCGGGATATCGCCCTGCGGCCAGATGACCGGAACCTCCGTCTCCTCGCGACGGCGGCTATCGGTATTGGCATTGATATTGGTTTCGATCTCGCCGGGGCAGACGGCATTGAGGCGGATGTCGTGGCGGCCGAGTTCCAGGGCAAGCTGCTGGACCATGGCGACTTGGCCGGCCTTGGTTGCGCTGTAGGCGGTGGCGCCCGGCGTGGTGAAGGTGCGGGTGCCGTTGATCGACGAGACGACCACGATCGAACCGCCGCGGCGCTTCAGATGCGGAACTGTCAGGTGCAGGGTCAGATAGGTGCCGCGCAGATTGACGGCGATGGTCTTGTCCCATTCATCTGGTTTCAGATCGTCGATCGGCGCCCAAACTCCGTTGATCCCCGCATTGGCAATGACAATGTCGAGGCCGCCAAAGGTGTCCGTCAGCTTCTTCACCGCGGTTCGCATTTGCGCTTCGTCGCTGGTATCGGCCGTCAGGGCGATCGACTGACCGCCGGCGGCGTTGATTTCGGCGCAAGTCTTTTCGACCTCGTCGGCGGTGCGGCTCAGTGCTGCAACCCTTGCTCCCTCGGCAGCGAGCCTTAACGCGGCCGCTTTGCCGATACCGGAACCGGCACCCGTCACCAATGCGATCTTTCCCTCAAGCTCCATGGCTGCCTCCTTGACCTTCTGCCGATAGGCAATGTTCGGCGCGGCCGTTGGTTCCGGAAGCAGCGGATGGCTGACTATCTCAGGAGCGTTTGCCGCAAAGCCCATCTCTCCGGCCCATGGACGGCGGCGAAGAGCAGGCCGGCGAGGAAGGTGAAGTGATCGACGAAGAAGCCGAATTCGGCCTGGTTCTGTTGCCAATGGGACGGTCCGTGGAAGGCGAAGGCAAGGAAGATCACGTAGATGCCTGCCAGCAGGCTCGCCTCGATGAAGAAGGCGCCCGATATGAAAGCAAGGGCCAAGGCGATCTCGAAAAAGGCTGCGACCCAGGTGAGGAAGGTCGCCATCGGGAAGCCGGCGGCGGCAATGTAGCTCGCCGTGGCGCCGATATCGGCGAATTTGAAGCCGGCGGCCATGAAGAAGATGAAACTGAAGATGATGCGGGCGACGATGATTGCGATTGCTCTGGCCATGGGAACCTCCTCTTGAGCTTCCATTATGACGCAAGAGACGGCTTATATCCTACACTGCGAATGAAAAAGGGCCGCTTGCGCGACCCTTCGCTCTCTCACCACTCGGCAAAGCTGCCATCGGCATGCCGCCAGATCGGGTTGCGCCAGCGATGTCCCTCCCTGGCGCGCTCGATGACATAGGCCTCGTCGACCTCGATGCCGAGGCCCGGCCCCTGCGGGATCGAGACGAAACCGTCAGCATAGTGGAACACCTCCTTGTTGGAGATGTAGTCGAGAATGTCGTTGCCTGTATTGTAATGGATGCCGAGGCTCTGTTCCTGGATGAAGGCATTGTAGCTGACGGCATCGACCTGCAGGCAGGCAGCGAGCGCAATCGGGCCGAGCGGGCAATGCGGTGCGAGCGCCACATCATAGGCTTCGGCCATGGCCGCGATCTTGCGGCATTCGGTGATGCCGCCGGCGTGGGAAAGATCCGGCTGAATGATGTCGACATAGCCGTCCGAAAGGACCTGCTTGAAATCCCAGCGCGAAAAGAGCCGTTCGCCGAGCGCGATCGGTGTCGAGGTATGGTTGACGATATCGCGCAACGCTTCCTTGTTCTCCGACAGCACCGGCTCCTCGATGAACATCAGCTTGTAGGGCTCGAGCTCCTTGGCGAGCACCTTGGCCATCGGCTTGTGCACGCGGCCGTGGAAATCGACGCCGATGCCGGTATGCGGGCCGATCGCCTCACGGATGGCGGCGATGGTCTCGACTGCCCTTTCCACCTTCTCGTTGGTGTCGACGATCTGCATTTCCTCGCAGCCGTTGAGCTTGATCGCCTTGAAGCCGCGGGCGACTACGTCTCTGGCATTGTTGGCGACGTCGGAAGGACGGTCGCCGCCGATCCAGGAATAGACTTTGATGCGGTCGCGGAGCTGGCCGCCGAGCAGGGAATGGATCGGCTGACCGAGCGCCTTGCCCTTGATATCCCAGAGCGCCTGGTCGATGCCGGAGATCGCGCTCATATGGGCCGCGCCGCCGCGATAGAAACCGCCGCGATACATCACCGTCCAATGGTCCTCGATCAGGAAGGGGTTCTTGCCGATCAGGTAATCCGCAAGTTCGTGGACGGCGGCCTCGACGGTCAGCGCGCGGCCCTCGACGACCGGTTCGCCCCAGCCGACGATGCCTTCGTCGGTCTCGACCTTCAGGAACAGCCAGCGCGGCGGAACGATATAGGTGGTGAGTTTGGTGATCTTCATCTTAGGTCTTAATCTCTTCTCGGATTTGCGATGGGACAGCGCGTCCACGGCTTTTCGTGATTGATCATTTCGTCCTGCCGATCGCCTTCTCTGCGGCGGCAAGGTCGCGTACCGCAAGATCGAGCATACGATTAGCGCATTCCCTCGCGCCTGCCTTGTCGCGCATGCGCAAGGCCTCGACCAGCTCGCCATGAACGAGCACCGCATCCTCCCGGTTTTCGACGGCGATGTTGGACGCATGCAGTGCATATTTCAGGGCAGCATGGATGGCGCTGGACAAACGCCGGAACACCTGGTTGTGGCTGGCGGTCAGCAGCACCGTATGAAACATCACGTCGGCGTCGGTGAAGCTTTCCGGATCGCCTGCGCTGTCGCGCATCTGCCGCCAGGCCTTATCGAGATCGGCGATCTCCTGGGCGCCGGCGCGTTCGGCGGCATATTCGGCGGCTGCCGGTTCTATGGTGCGCCGGGCTTCGAGAATGCATCCCAAAAGATCGAAGTCTTTGATGTAAGGCCCCATCCAGTCGAGCACCTCGGCATCCAGTATGTTCCATTCATCCCGATCGCAAACGGTCGTTCCGACCCGCGGCTTGCCACGGACAAGCCCCTTGGATTCCAACACTTTCAGCGATTCGCGAATGACGGTGCGGCTGACTCCGTAGAGTTCGCAGAGGTCGTTCTCGCGCGGCAGCGGCGAGCCCGAGGGATAGCGGTCCGCGCAGATGTCCTGAGCGATGGCCGCCGTCACGTTGCGGCGTACGCGCGGGCGGCGTTCGCTGCCGGAGCTTTCCATTCGGCCTTGTTCCTCAGTCGATTCCAACTTCACCTCTCCGCGCTCTCTCCCAGGCCAGCAACCGAACCTGATTAACCGAATTCGATCCAGTTTGCGACGGGTCCATCCGTCTCTCGCCGCTATCCTATTATTCTAATCATCATACATTGGCAATTGACTGGTATGATGATTTAACATAACTCATTGGGCGCTGCCTGGGAGGCAGTTGCTCGATTTCAGAGTTTTAGGGAGAGAGACATGCGCTTGTTCAAAGCAGCTATTCTGGCTGGCACTTTCGCCATTCTGACAGCCGGCTCGGCATTTTCCGCAGACGTCAAGATCGGTTTCATCGTCAAGCAGCCGGAAGAGCCCTGGTTCCAGGACGAATGGAAATTCGCCGACCAGGCCGCCAAGGAAAAAGGCTTCACCGTCGTCAAGATCGGCGCCGAAGATGGCGAGAAGGTCCAGTCGGCGATCGACAATCTCGGCGCGCAGGGCGCGCAGGGTTTCATCATCTGCACGCCCGACGTCAAGCTCGGTCCCGGCATTGTCGCCAAGGCGGAAGCCAACCAGCTGAAGCTGATGACGGTCGACGACCGCCTCGTCAGCGCCGACGGCAAGCCGCTGGAAGACGTGCCGCACATGGGCATTTCGGCCACCAAGATCGGCGAGGCCGTCGGACAGGCGATCGTCGACGAAATCAAGAAGCGCGGCTGGGACATGAATAACGTCGGCGCGATCCGGGTTTCCTACGATCAGCTGCCGACCGCCGTCGATCGCGTCGAAGGTGCGATCTCGGTCCTGAAGTCTGCCGGGTTCCCGGCCGAGAACATCTATGATGCGCCGCAGGCGAAGACGGATACCGAGGCAGCACTCAACGCGGCCACCACCGTCCTCAACAAGCATGCCGACGTGAAATACTGGGTGGCTTTCGGCCTCAACGACGAAGCCGTTCTCGGCGCCGTCCGCGCTTCGGAATCGGTCGGCATTCCGGCTACCAACGTGATCGGCGTCGGCATCGGCGGCGCGGAATCGGCGATCAATGAGTTCAAGAAGCCGGTCGCGACGGGCTTCTTCGGCACCGTCATCATCTCGCCGAAGCGTCACGGTTATGAAACGGCGCTCAACATGTACGACTGGATCGCCAACGACAAGGAGCCTGAAAAGCTGACGCTGACCTCCGGCTCGCTGGCGCTGCGCGGCGATTACGAGAAGGTCCGCAAGGATCTTGGCATCGAGTGATCATGCTTCCAAAATGATCAACCTCCGGCGGCCGCTCCGCGTGCCGCTGGATCCTTGTCGGCGGAGCGGCGATGGCGTTTCTCGAATTCAAACATATCTCCAAGGGTTATCCCGGCGTGCAGGCGCTGTCGGACGTCTCCTTCGCGGTCGAGAAGGGCGCCGTCCACGGCCTGATGGGTGAGAACGGCGCGGGCAAATCGACGCTGATCCGCGTATTGTCAGGCGATCAGGCCGCCGATGCCGGCAACATTCTCATCGATGGCGAAGAACAGAATTATGCCTCGGTGCGCGACGCATTCCATGCCGGCGTCATCGTCATCCATCAGGAACTGCAGCTCGTTCCGGAGCTGACGGTGGCCGAAAACCTCTGGCTTGGCCGCTTCCCCGGGAAGGGCGGAGTGATTAATGCAAAAACATTGATCGAGACGGTGCGATCGAAACTCGAAGAGATCGGCATCGATGTCGATCCGTCGGCCAAGGTCGCCTCGCTCTCGATAGGGGCGCGGCAGATGGTCGAGATCGCCAAGGCGGTGATGCTCGAGGCGCGGGTGATCGCGCTCGACGAGCCGACCTCCTCGCTTTCCTCGCGCGAAAGCGAAATTCTGTTTTCGCTCATCGACAGGCTGAAGGCGAAGGGAACGGTCATTCTCTACGTCTCGCACCGCCTCGACGAGATTTTTCGGCTTTGCGACAGCCTGACCGTGCTCCGTGACGGCAGGCTTGCCGCCCATCATCCTCGGATCGCCGAGACGACGCGCGAGCAGATCATTGCCGAAATGGTCGGGCGCGAGATCAGCAATGTCTGGGGATGGCGTGAGCGCCCGCTCGGCGGCGTCAGGCTCGAGGTCAAGGGCCTGTCGGGGCCGCGGCTGCGTATGCCAATCAGTTTTTCCGTCCGCCAAGGCGAGATTCTCGGCTTCTTCGGCCTGATCGGCGCCGGCCGCAGCGAGATGGCGCGACTGCTTTACGGCGCCGACAACAGACATCGGGGCGAGGTTACGATCGACGGCGTTGCCGTTTCGCCGAGCAATCCGAAAGCGGCTATCAGCGCCGGCATGGTGCTCTGCCCGGAGGACCGCAAGTTCGACGGCATCGTCCAGGGCCGATCGATCGAAGAGAATATCGCGATCTCGTCGCGCCGGCATTTTTCGCCCTTCGGCATATTGAACCCGAAGAAGGAGGCGGCGCTGGCCGATCAGTTCATTGCCCGGCTGCGGGTGCGCACGCCGTCGCGCAAGCAGGACATCATCAATCTCTCCGGCGGCAACCAGCAGAAAGTCATCCTTGGCCGCTGGCTCTCCGAGCAGGGCATCAAGGTTCTCGTGATCGACGAGCCGACGCGCGGCATCGACGTCGGGGCGAAGTCGGAAATCTATGAAATCCTTTATGAGCTGGCGGCCGGCGGCATGGCGATCGTGGTGATCTCAAGCGAGCTGCCCGAGGTCATGGGCATCTCCGATCGCATCATGGTGATGTGTCAGGGCAGGGTGGCAGCCAATGTCGCCCGCCCGGATTTCGACGAGCGCAGCATCCTGACGGCGGCACTCCCCGACAAGAACGCCGCGGGCATCATTTAAGACTGGGAACACGGACGATGACTTCGTTGAAAAAAATCCTTCTGGGCGAACAGGGGCTGGTGGTGATTTTCGCCGCCGCCTTCGTGATCGTCTCCCTCTTCGTTCCGAATTTCCTGACCGAGCGGAACATGCTGGGGCTGCTGCAATCGGTCGTCACGATCGGCATCGTCGCCTGCACAATGATGTTCTGCCTGGCGTCCCGCGATTTCGATCTTTCGGTCGGATCGATCGTCGCTTTCTCCGGCATGGCCGCGGTGATGGTCTCGAACGCGACAGGCTCCATTCCCGTCGGTTTGCTGGCCGCCCTGCTCTGCGGCGCCGTCGTCGGTTTCGTCAATGGCATCGTCATCGCCCGGTTCCGCATCAATGCGCTGATCACGACGCTTGCGACCATGCAGATCGTGCGCGGCCTGGCGCTGATCGCTTCGGACGGCCGCGCGGTCGGCATCAACGATCCGGCTTTCTACCAGCTTGCGTTGTCGCGATTCCTCACCGTGCCGACGCCGATCTGGATCATGCTCATCCTTTTCTTCTTTTTCGGCTTCGTGCTCAACCGCACCGTTTTCGGCAAGAACACGCTGGCGATCGGCGGCAATCCCGAAGCTTCGCGGCTTGCCGGCGTCAACGTCGTCACCATGCGGATCTGGATCTTTGCCCTGCAGGGTCTCGTCTGCGGCATTGCCGGCATCCTGCTTGCCTCGCGCATCACTTCCGGCCAGCCGAATGCGGCGACGGGGCTCGAACTCTCGGTGATTTCGGCCTGCGTCCTCGGCGGCGTTTCGCTGGCCGGCGGCCGGGCGGCAATGAGCGGTGTCATCGTCGGGGTGCTGATCATGGGCATTGCCGAAAACGTTATGAACCTGCTGAATATTCAGGCATTCTATCAGTATGTCGTGCGCGGGCTGATCCTGCTGATCGCCGTGTTGCTCGACAATTTGAGATCTTCGGCTGCGGGGCGACGCGGATGAGCCATGAGCGGGCAGGGGACGAAATCGAACTGAGGCACGGCGACCTCGCCGTTCGGGTCAGCCGCCGGGGTGCTGCCGTCACCGCCGCGACCTATCGGGAGACGCCCTTTCTCGTCGCGGCCGGCGGGCCGGATGGTGTTATGGCGAATTTTGCGATGGTGCCGTTCGGCAATCGTGTGGAAGGCAATGCCATGTCCTTTGCCGGACGTGCCTATACCTTCCAGCCGAATACTTCCGATCCGCTCTATCGGCACGGCGACGGCTGGCTCGGCTTCTGGCAGCTGGAAGAGGCCAGCGTGGAGCATGCGAAGTTCTCCTTTTCCCGCATCGCCGACAAGGTTTCACCTTATGCCTATCTGACCCGGCAGCAGATCCGTGTCGCCGGCGATAGCCTGGTGCTGACGCTTTCCGTGGAAAACCAGGGCGAAACCACACTTCCCTTCGGATTGGGTCAACATCCTTTCTTTGTTCGGACGCCGGAGACGAGGCTGACGATTGCGGCCGACCGCTACTGGAACGAGCGACTCGACCATCTTCCCGATGTGCCCGGCCCTGTGCCTGACGATTTCGATTTCAGGTCCGGCAAACTGTTGCCGCAGAAATGGATGAACAATGCCTTCGAGGGCTGGAACAGGCGGGCGACAATCGCCTGGCCGGAGCTAGGAATTCAGGCGGCGCTGAAAGCCGAGGGTGCGCTTGACCGCTTCATGCTCTATATGCCGACCGACCGGAACGACTGCTTCTGTCTCGAGCCGATGAGCCACCTTCCGAACGGCCATCACCTGCCCGAATTCGGCGGGCTGACGCCGCTTGCGCCGGGTGAAGCCTTTGCCGGCAAGATGACGATCGATCTGTCGGCGCTGCCGCTTCCATCGGAGGGGAGATAGATGAGCGATCGCCTGCAGGGCAAAAATATTCTGATCACCGGCGCTGCGCAGGGTATCGGCCTTGCGATCGCCAGGGCATTCCTCAGGGAGAATGCTGCGGTCTATCTCGTCGATCGCGATGGAGCGCTGCTGGCGCAGGCAGCGGCAGAACTCGCAAGCACCGGCGGCCAGGTTGGTTATCTGCCGGCCGACATAACCGATGCCGGGACGATCACCAGGGCGGTTGCTCATGCGAACGACGAGATCGGCCCATTGAATGCGCTCGTCAACAATGCCGGGGTCAATGTCTTTGCCGAACCGCTCCATACGACCGACGAGGAGTGGAGCCGCTGCTTCGATATCAATCTGAAGGGAGCATGGAATTGCTGCAAGGCGGTGCTGCCCGGGTTTATCGAGCGCGGCGGCGGCGTCATCCTCAACATTGCCTCCACGCACGCCTTCACGATCATTCCGCACACCTTTCCCTATCCGCTGGCCAAACATGCGCTGCTCGGCATGACGAAATCCCTGGGGCTGGAGTACGCGCCCCGCAATATCCGGGTCAACGCTCTGGCGCCGGGCTATGTCTCGACGCAGAAGGTGATCGACTATTGGAACAGCTTCCCCGATCCTGAGGCCGCCAAGGCCGAGACGATGAAGCTGCATCCCGGCGGGCGGATCGCAACGCCGGAAGAGATCGCCATGGCGGCGGTGTTCATGATCTCCGACGAATGCCCGTTCATGAACGCCACCTGCCTGACGATCGACGGCGGTCTCAGCGTGCAGCAGCATCCCGCCTGAAAGGGCTTTCTATTCCGCCGATTTTTACGAGCCTGTCGTCTTCTCAGGATAGAGCGTTATATTGTCTCGCGGGGAGCCTATCCAATCTCCCTCAGGCATGGAGCGGCGCCCTGCCGCTTCCTCAAAACCATCGAAACAGGAGGACGGCATGCAGATCAATCGCACGGCTTCGGCTCATTGGAGCGGCGGTCTCAAGGACGGCAAGGGCCTGATCTCGACTCAGAGCGGCGCCCTGACAGACTATCCCTACGGCTTTGCCAGCCGCTTCGAAGGTATTCCCGGCACCAACCCGGAAGAGCTGATCGGTGCTGCCCATGCCGGCTGCTTCACCATGGCGCTGTCGCTCATCCTCGGCGAAGCCGGTTTCACCGCCGAGCATATGGAAACCTCGGCCAAGGTGACGCTCGAAAGCGTCGAGGGTGGCTTCGCCGTCACTGCCATCCATCTTTCACTTTCCGGCCGCATCCCCGGTGCCGATGAGGCGACCTTCACCGAGCTGGCCAATAAGGCGAAGGCCGGCTGCCCGATTTCCAAGGCGCTCGCCGCCGTTCCGATCACGCTCGACGTCAAGCTCGCCTGATTTTTCTGCTGTCGCCGACGAAGTGCCGCGCGTCTGACGTCGCGGCACTTTCAATTGTGGCCGACGCTCATCGTCACATCATTTAGAATTCACCACGCTCAGCCGCTCGTGCAACGCAGGCGGCATTGACAAATGACGCCTGATATTTTATGAATGACGAAATTCGAAAATCGTCAGTCGTAACCCGAGGCACCAAAACTCATGAACGACATCGCGGAAAATACGCTCGACGTCACGCGGCAGGAGAATGTCACGCGCATTCTCGACGCGGCCGAGCGGCTGTTCCGTCACTACGGCTACAGCAAGACGACGGTGGCCGACATCGCCCGCGATCTCGGCATGTCTCCCGCCAATATCTATCGTTTCTTCGCCTCCAAGGTGGAAATCCATCAGGCGCTTTGTGGGCGCATGCTCACGACCTGCTATCAGCTTGCTTATGACATCCGCCACCAACCGCTCAGCGCCAGCGAGCGGCTGCGCCTCTATGTCGAGACCCAGTATCAATGGACGATGGATACGATGCTCGACGAGATGAAGGTGCACGAGATGATCGTGGTCGCGATCGAGCGCGACTGGCATGTCATCGAAAAACATATCGATCGCGTTCATGATCTCATTGCCGAAATCATCGCCGAAGGCATCGCCACCGGCGAATTCGCCGAGCAGGACCCGGTCGTCGCCTCGCGCTGTTTCGGCGCGGCGACGATCAATCTCTGTCATCCGCAGATGGTGGCGCAATGTCTTGCCAAAACCAACCGCGCAAGCGTCGACGAACTGATCGACTACGTCATCAGGGCGCTCAAGAAATAACCGACGGCAGCCGTCGTCGATCCCCCGAAACATTCCAGGAGTGCGGAAGATGTTTTCGCTCAAGACCCTCAGCAATCGCATGCCGTCCGTTGCCAGCCTCGCGCTCGTCGGCGCCATCGGCATCGGCCTTTCCGCCTGCTCGGAGGAAAAAGCTGAGGTCAAGGAAGTCATCCGGCCGGTGAAGGTCGTCGAAATCGCCAAGGCCGATGATACGCGCAAGCTCGATTATTCAGGGTCGGTCAAGGCGCGAACGGAGATGAACCTCGGCTTCCGGGTGGCGGGCAAGATCACCGAGCGTCTCGTCGATATTGGTGATCGGGTGACGCCCGGCGACGTTCTCGCCCGCGTCGACGCCACCGACTATCAGCTCGCGGTCAAGACGGCGGAGGCCAATCTCGCAGCCGCGGAAAGGGGCGTCGAAACCGCCGATCTCGCCAACAAGCGCGCCGAGCAGCTGTTCGACAAGAGCGTCGCCCCGAAGTCGCAGCTCGAACAGGCCGCGCTCAGCCATGACCAGGCGATCTCGCAGCGCGACGCAGCGCTCTCGGCGCTGGACCAGGCGAAGAACCAGGTGAGCTATACCGAGCTCAAGGCCGGGCAGAACGGCATCGTGACATCGATCAATGCCGATATCGGCCAGGTCGTCGGCTCCGGCAGCCCCGTCGTCACCGTTGCCGTCGACGGCGAGAAGGAAGTGCAGATCGCGGTTCCGGAAAACGACATTGCCGAATTCAAGCCCGGCAAAACCGTCAAGGCCAGTTTCTGGGCGGACGACAGGCTGGTGCTCGACGGCAAGGTGCGGGAGGTTTCCGGCAGCGCCGACCAGCAGTCGCGCACCTTTGCAGTTCGCGTGAGCCTGCCGAACGATCCTCGCGTGTTGCTCGGCATGACCGCGACGATCGAAGCCGATGTCAACAACGATAACAGCTATGTCTCGATCCCGCTCACCGCGCTGGCCGAGAAGGACGGCAAGCAAATGGTCTGGACGGTCGACCGCGACACGGCGATGGTACATGGCCGCGATATCAAGGTCGCCGATTTCACCGGCGACGGCGTGCATGTGACCGAGGGCCTCGATAGCGGCGATCTCGTCGTTGCCGCCGGCACCCAGTTCATGAGCGAGAACCTGAAGGTGAAGGTGCCGGATCAGCAATCGGCCCTGGTTGATACGGATCAGACCGTGCGCTGACCGCGTCGAAAGGAAACAAGACCATGGACGCAAACACCGAGAAGCGGCCCTTCAATCTATCGCGCTGGGCGATCGGACATCCGAGCATCGCGCGCTTCCTCTTCGGACTGATCATCATCACCGGTGTGCTCGGCCTGATGCGCATGGGCCAGCGCGAGGATCCCGAATTCACCTTCCGCGTCATGGTCGTGCAGGCGATCTGGCCAGGCGCTTCCATCCAGGAAATGGAAGATCAAGTCGTCAACAAGATCGAGCGCAAGCTGCAGGAGACGCCGCATATCGACTGGGTCAAGTCCTATACGCGGGCGGGCAGCGCCATCATCACCCTGCAGGTCAAGGGCGACACGAATTCGAAGGACGTGGCGGATGCCTTCTACCAGGTGCGCAAGAAGGTCGGTGACATCTCCAGCGAACTGCCGCAGGGGCTGCTCGGTCCCTATTTCAACGACGAATTCGGCGATACTTTCATCACGCTGCATTCGATCAGCGGTGAGGGTTATTCCTATCCAGAACTGAAGAAATTCGCGATCCAGGCGCGCGACATGCTGCTGACGACACCGGGCGTCGAGAAGGCCGTCATCATCGGCGACCAGCCTGAGAAGATCTATATCGACGTCTCGTCCAAGGCGCTTGCCGAGCGCGGCCTGACGATCCTCGACCTGCAGAACGCCATCAAGGGCCAGAACAATGTCGATCCGGCAGGCTCGGTCGATACCGGCCTGCGCTCGGTGCGCATTTCGGTCGAAGGCGACATGAAGAAGGTGGCCGATATCCGCGATCTCAGCCTTCGCGCCGGCGGCCAGGTGACCCGCCTTGGCGATATCGCCACCGTCAGTTCCGGGCTCGAGGATCCCTACCAGCGCAAGTACCGTTTCAACGGCCATGACAGCGTTCAGGTCGGCGTCGTCATGGCCAAAGGCTTCAACGTCACCGACGTCGGCAAGGGCGTCGAGGCAACCTATCAGCGCTTCGAAGAAGCACTGCCTTACGGTGTTGCGGTCGACCAGATCGCCAACCAGCCCGACGTGGTGACGGACGCGATCAGCGAATTCATGCATGCACTCGGCGAAGCTCTTGTCATCGTGCTTGTTGTCTCGTTCCTGTCGATCGGCTGGCGCTCTGGCCTCGTCATTGCCATCGCCATTCCGCTCGTGCTCGCCGCCACTTTCGCGCTGATGTACGAACTGGGCATCGACCTGCAGCGCATCTCGCTCGGCGCGCTGATCATTGCGCTCGGTCTGCTGGTCGACGATGCGATGATCGTCGTCGAAATGATGGAGCGAAAGCTGGAGGAGGGGCTTGTCAAGATCGAGGCGGCAAGTTTTGCCTATTCCTCGACCGCCTTCCCGATGCTGACTGGCACACTCATCACCACGGCCGGTTTTATTCCCGTCGGTTTCGCCGCATCGACCGCGGGCGAATATGTGCGCTCGCTGTTCTACGTCGTCGGCATCGCGCTTGTTACCTCGTGGTTCGTCGCGGTCTATTTCACGCCGTGGCTCGGCTACATGATCCTCAAGCAGCGCCATCATGCCGGCGAGCATCACGATGCTTTCGACACCCGCTTTTACCGCCGGCTGCGCGGTACGGTCGGCTGGGCGGTTCGCCATCGGGTCATCGTCCTGCTGTTGACGCTCGGGACCTTCGTTACCAGCCTCTGGGCCTTCCAGTTCATTCCGCAGAATTTCTTCCCGCAGTCGTCGCGGCCTGAGATTCTCGTCGATCTGTGGCTGCCCGAGGGCACCAGCATTAAAGAAGTCGAGGTGCAGGCAAAGGCGCTCGAAGCGAAGATGATGGATGATCCCGACAAGCGGTTCATCGCCACCTATATCGGCGAAGGCGCACCGCGCTTCTTCCTGCCGCTCGATCAGCAGCTGCGCAATCCGAATTTCGCCCAGCTGCTCGTCATGGCCAAGGACGAACCGGCGCGCGAACGCTTGATCGTCAAGCTGCGCACCATTCTTGCCGAAGACTTCCCATCGATCCGCGGCAAGGTCGACCGCCTGTTCCTCGGTCCGCCCACTGGCTGGCCGGTGCAGATGCGCATCATGGGACCTGACCGCCAGGAGGTGCGAGCGATCGCCGATCAGGTGAAGGCGCGGTTTACGGCCAACCCGATGCTCGGAGCCATCCACGACGACTGGCTGGAGCCGGTGCCGGCGATGAAACTGGTGATCGACCAGGATCGCGCCCGGGCGCTTGGTGTGACCTCGCAGCGCGTGCGTCAGATGCTGCAAACCGCCATGTCCGGGGCGCCGCTCGACGATTTCCGTGACGGCGAGGAGACGGTCTCGATCGTCGTCCGCGAGCCGGACGCCAGCCGCTCGCTGCTGTCGGCGGTGAATTCCGTCTATGTCCCGACGGATTTCGGCGGCTTCGTGCCGGTCTCGCAGGTCGCCAAGGTCGTGCCCGTGATGGAGCAGGGCATCGAATGGCGGCGCGACCGGCTGCCGACGATCACCGTGCGCGCGACGCTGCCCGATGGCGTGCAGCCGAACGACGTCGTGATGAAGATGTATGCCGACATGAAGGACCTGCGCGACAGTCTGCCGGCCGGCTATAATGTCGAGGTCCAGGGCGGCGCCGAGGATGCGGCGGAAAGCCAGATGTCGATCGCCGCCAAGGCGCCGATCATGCTCGCCGTCATCATCGTGCTGCTGATGGTGCAGCTGCAGCATTTCGGCAAGGCGATGCTGGTGCTCGCCACCGGGCCGCTCGGCATCATCGGGGCGGCGGCCGCCCTGCTGATCAGCGGCGCGCCTTTCGGCTTCGTGGCGATCCTCGGCGTCATCGCGCTGCTCGGCATCATCATGCGCAATTCGATCATCCTGGTCGACCAGATCGACCAGGACATCAAGGCCGGCATGCACCGGCAGGAAGCGATCGTCGGTGCGGCCGTTCGGCGTTTCCGGCCGATCATGCTGACGGCGCTGACCGCCGTGCTGGCGCTGATCCCGATCTCGCGCGGCGTCTTCTGGGGTCCGCTCGCCTTCGCAATGATGGGCGGCATCCTGGTTGCGACAGTGCTCACCATTCTGGTTCTGCCCGCCGGTTACGCCCTTTTCTTCGGCCGCGAGCCGAAGGCAAAGGACGAGCCAGGCCGGGATGCCGACGCCATCCAGGAAGAGGCGGATGACAGAGATCCGCCGGCGTTGGCAGCCGAGTGAGGACGGCGCGGCGAAAGCCGCGCCGTTTTCCTTGCAAGTCGCAATCTCGCGAATTCTCATCATTGTCCGCTTCGCCTCGACTCGCGCCGATTCCATTGCTGCCTGGAAAAAGCTAAGCTTTTGAAAGCACGCCGGGGCGCTAACGTGATCTCGGCCGTCCATTGACAGCGGAGGCGCGACCATGGCCGATTATCGTCTGGAAACAAGCTGGCGCCCCGTCGAAAGCAGTTTCGGGCGCTTGACTTTCACGCTCTTTAATCTTTCAGCCGAGCCGCTTTCCGGCTTCTCGCTCGCCTATACGTCGGAGACGCGGGTTGCCGACAAATATGTCTGCGATGGTGGCAGCCTGATGCGACAAGTCGCGCATCTGCATGAGTTCCGGCCGCCAGACGGGCTGAGCGTGCCGCCGGGTGGCCACTGGCGGTTCACCGTAGAGGGGCTGACCCGAGAACCGAAACATGTGACATCAGGGGTCAAATCGGCCTATCTGACACTTGGCGACGGGCGCCATGTTCCTGTCGGTTTCGGCGATCTCCTTCTCGAAGGCCGGGATGGCGGCATTTCGCCGCCGCTTCTGCCGCCGGGCCGGGTGGAGGAGCCTTATTCGCTGCTGCCCTGGCCGCTGGCGCTCGCGCTGAAGTCGGGAGAGCTGCCGGTCGTTCTTTATCCGGCCGAGAGCACACGACCCGAAGCGGTCAAGGCATTGTCCCTGGTTCTTTCGCTTTACCAGCGGCTCTATCCGGCCGAAAACGTGCCGTTCTCGCTCTGCGGCGTAAAGGGCGGGCGCGCTATTCGTTTCGTCACCGAATCATCGATCGCTGCGCTCGCCTATGAAATGCGATTTACCGCGCATGAGGTCGTGCTCTCCAGCGCGGATGCGACGGGTCGGCACTATGGCCTGATCAGTCTGGCGCATCTTATGCACGGCGCGCATGCCGATCGGGAGAGCTTCAGATTTCCTGATTTCGGCACGATCGCCGACCAGCCCCGTTATGACTGGCGCGGCTGCCATCTCGATGCGGCCAGACAGTTCCATCCGGTGGCTGACGTCATGCGGCTGATCGATATCCTCGCCTGGAACAAGCTCAACATCTTCCATTGGCATCTGACCGACGACGAAGCCTGGCGGCTGGAGATCAAGGCCTATCCCCAGCTTACGGAGATCGGCGCGCGGCATGGCCCGGACGAGGTGCTCGTGCCGCAGCTTGGTGACGGGGCGGAACCGCGCTCCGGCCATTACACGCAGGAGGACGTCAGGCGGATCGTCGCGCATGCCGCCGCGCTACATATCGAGGTAGTGCCGGAAATCGACGTTCCCGGCCACAGCACCGCGACGCTGTTCTCGCTGCCCGCGCTCGTCGACGGGCAGGAGGCGCCGGACAGCTATCGCGCCGTCCAGGGTTATCTCAACAATGCCCTCAATCCGGCGGTCGAATTCACCTATGAATTTCTCGGCAAGGTGTTCGACGAGATGGTCACGCTGTTTCCCGGTGAATATATTCATATCGGCGGCGACGAGGTCGCAAGTGGCGCCTGGCTTTCGTCGCCGCTTTGCAAGGCGCTGATGGAGCGGGAGAAAATTGCCGGCACGGCCGAGCTGCAATCCTATTTCCTGAAACGGATCAAGGCCATGTTGTCGGCGCGCGGCAAGAAGCTCGCCGGCTGGAACGAGGTCTCATATGGTGGCGGCATCGACCGCGACGGCACTTTGCTGATGGCTTGGGAAAAGTCCGCTGTCGGCATCGCGCTGGCGCAGCAAGGCTATGATGTGGTGATGACGCCGGGCCAAGCCTATTATCTCGACATGGCGCAGGCGGAAGCCTGGGATGAGCCCGGTGCGAGCTGGGCGGGCCACGCACCGCCGGAACATACCTATGCTTACGAGGCCGAGGGCGAGTTGTCGGAAGCATTGCGGGACAGGATGCGTGGGGTTCAGGCCTGCATCTGGACCGAAAATTTCCTTTCTCGCGCCTACTTCAACCGGCTGGTCTTCCCGCGCCTTCCGGCAGTCGCCGAAGCCGGATGGACGCCGTTGGAACGCAAAGACTGGAACCGGTTCGCAGCGATCGTGCGGATGTGGCCGGTGCTTTAGGATGCAGCGGCATCGGCTTTCAGTCCCAGCAGGGCTGCGCCGATCAGGCCGGGTTCGATGCGGCATTCGCTCGGCACCACCAGCGGACGGTCGAACTTGCGCAGGATGCGGGTACGCACCGCCTGGTCGAGCTCGGCGAGCAGCGGCGCGACATTGGAAAGCCCGCCGCCGACCGGCACGATGGTCGCGCCTGTTATGTTGACCGTCAGGGCGAGCGGCGAGGCGACGAGATCGACATAGACGTCGATGGTGCGCGTCGCCTTCTCCTCGCCGCGCCGCCACTGATCGATGATCTCTTCGCTCGCACGGTCGAGATCATGCAGCGTCTTGTGCAGGCGCTCCAGGCCGCGGGCGCCGCCGACGGTGTCGACACAGCCCTTCTGGCCGCAGCCGCAGGCATAGGCGGGAATGGCGACGGGCGGATTGCCGGCCGCCGATGCGATGATCGGGCCATGACCCCATTCGCCGGCAAAACCTCCGGCTTCGTTGACGAGGCGCCCGTCGGCGACCAGGCCGCCGCCGACGCCGGTGCCGAGGATGGCGCCGAACACGATACGGTGGCCGCGGCCGGCGCCGAGACCGGCTTCAGCCATGGCGAAACAGTCAGCGTCATTGGCGATCAAAACAGGCAGAGCAAGTTCGGCTTCGAGGTCGGCTGCGAGCGTGCGGCCGTGGATGCAGGGAATGTTGGCGCAGGTCAGCCGCTGGGTATCGGGATCGACGACGCCGGCGATCGACAGAGCAACGCGGCTCGGCTGTTCGCCGATTTCGGCGATGATGTCGCGCAGGGTCTCGACGAAAGCGGCAAAATCATCCTTCGGCGTCGGCCGGCGGCCGAGGGGGACGATGTCTGTCTCGGAGCGGGCGATGCCGCCCTTGATGGCGGAGCCGCCGATATCGAATGAAATAATCATTGCCTGCCTGCCGTTGCTCTGGCCTTCAGCGTCTGCTCGCACTGTTGGCCAAGAATTACAAGCCTTGATGCATCTGCCTGCCATGGGCTTGCGGCGCAAAGGAGCGATGGTCGAACGCAAATAGCCGCCGACAGGTCTTCTCATTGATTTCCTATCCCTTAAGTCATTCAATTGGCATATTGCGCGGCCAAACTCGGACCCTGCACTTCCATCATCTACCGGTATCATGAGCATCGAAAACGCCGATTCCAACAGACGCAGAAGACCCCGTCCGCCACGTCCCAAAGGCCGCCGCCTCTCAGCGGTCCTGCGGCAGCTGGCAGGCGACCGAAGCCGGGAGTGGATTTCGATCGGCGATCTGTTCGAGACGATGGGTGACAGGGCGATCAGTGCGCTGATGCTGATCTTCGCGCTGCCGAACGCCTTTCCCACCCCGCCCGGCACCTCGGCCGTGCTCGGCGCGCCATTGGTTTTTCTGGCGGTGCAATTGACCTTCGGGCTGAAACCCTGGCTGCCGAAGGCGATCGCAAACCGTTCGATGCGGCGGGAAGACTTCGAGACCATTGTCGGCCGCATCCACCGCTGGCTCGCCTGGGCGGAGCGCATGCTGAAGCCGCGGCTTGCGATCTTCGCCGAGCCGCCGGCGGAATATTTCGCCGGCCTTGCCTGTCTGCTGCTTTCGATCGTGCTCGTTCTGCCGGTTCCGCTCGGCAACATCCTGCCGGCAATCACCATTTCGGTGTTCGCTTTCGGCATTATGGGCCGTGACGGGCTCTTCGCGCTCATCGGCTTTATCATGACGACCGTGTCGCTCGTCATTGCCGGCAGTGTGATTTACGGTCTCGCCAAGGCGTCGATTTATTTCGTCATGCAATGGTTCGCCTGAGCGGTGGCGTCAACAGGCTCGACATTTTCGGGAATTTTGTTTTGATCTGGCGCATAGAGACTCACATCAAGCCGGCGGCGGCAAGCCGGCTCATTTTGCGCGGTAGGCAGTAGATGGCAAAAAGATCAGAGACCCCTGCACGGCTCGACGATGCAGCCCGTGCCGGCTGGCTTTATTACGTCGCCGGACGCACGCAGGATGAAATCGCTGCCGCGATGGGCATCTCGCGGCAATCGGCGCAGCGGCTGGTGTCGCTTGCGGTCGCCGAGCGTCTGATCAAAGTGCGGCTCGACCATCCGATCGCTGCCTGCCTCGAGCTTGCCAACCAGCTGCGGCGAAAATTCGGGCTGAAACATGTGGAGGTGGTGCCGAGCGATGCGGGTTCCTCGTCGACCACCGTCGGCATCGCCGAGGCGGGTGCGGCCGAGATCGAGCGCTGGCTGAAGCGGCCGGAACCGATCGTGCTGGCGGTCGGCACCGGCCGCACGCTGAAGGCGGCGGTCGATCAGCTTCCGGCGATCGAATGTCCCAATCACCGGATCGTCTCGTTGACCGGCAATATCGCGCCGGACGGTTCGGCCGCCTATTACAACGTCATCTTCAGCATGGCGGATGCGGTCAAGGCGCGGCACTATCCGATGCCGCTGCCGGTGCTCGTCACCTCGGCCGAAGAACGGGAGCTGCTGCATGGCCAGCAACTGGTGCGCTCGACGCTCGACATGAGCGCGCAGGCAGACGTCACCTTCGTCGGCATCGGCGAGCTCGGCATCGACGGGCCCCTCTGCGTCGACGGCTTTCTCGAGAAGGACGAAATGATGGAGCTTATGCGTGGGGGCGCCGTCGGTGAAATCTGCGGCTGGATCTTCGATGTCGACGGCAAGCTGCTCGACAACCCGATCAACGAGCGCGTCGCCTCGGCGCCGATCCCGTCCCGCGAGGCATCGATGGTCATCGGGCTCGCCAAAGGCAAACGCAAATTCAAGGCGATCAGAGCCGCCGTCGTCGGCCATCAAATCAACGCGCTGATCACCGACGAAGAGACGGCCGAATTTTTGCTCAAAAGCTGAGCAAAAAATATCGCAATTAAATCAAAAGGAAGACCGTTGTCTTCGGCATCGCAGCAACGATTGCCGATTGACTTTTTTCATGGAGTGGTGAGTAATTGCTCATGAGCAAAGCGAATGCTCACATCTCGTCTTCTGGGAGGAAGATATGACATTGAGAACTTTCCTGCTGGGCGCCTGCTCAGCACTGGCGTTTGCCGGCATGGCTTCGGCCGAGACGCTGACAATCGCGACCGTCAACAACGGCGACATGATCCGGATGCAGAAGCTGACGGATGATTTCAAGGCGAAGAATCCCGGCATCGACCTCGAATGGGTCACCCTCGAAGAGAACGTGCTGCGCCAGAAGGTCACGACCGACATCGCGACCAAGGGCGGCCAGTACGACGTTCTGACGATCGGCACCTATGAAGTTCCGATCTGGGCAAAACAGGGCTGGCTGCTGCCGCTCGACAATCTCGGCGCCAATTATGACGTCGACGACCTGCTGCCGGCGATCCGCAGCGGCCTGACCGTGGACGGCAAGCTCTATGCGGCGCCATTCTACGGCGAAAGCTCGATGGTGATGTACCGCAAGGACCTGTTCGACGCCGTCGGGCTGAAGATGCCCGACGCCCCGACCTGGGATTTCATCGCGGACGCAGCCCGCAAGGTCACCAACAAGGACAAGGAAATCTACGGCATCTGCCTGCGTGGAAAGGCCGGCTGGGGCGAGAACATGGCGTTCCTCACGGCCATGTCTAATTCCTTCGGCGCGCGCTGGTTCGACGAAAAGTGGAAGCCGCAGTTCGATCAGCCTGAGTGGAAGGACACTTTGGACTTCTACGTCAAGCTGATGAAGGATGCCGGCCCTCCGGGCGCCTCCTCCAACGGCTTCAACGAGAACCTGGCGCTCTTCCAGACCGGCAAGTGCGGCATGTGGATCGACGCAACGGTTGCCGCTTCCTTCGTCGCCGATCCGAAGCAGTCGCAGGTCGCCGATAAGGTCGGCTTTGCGCTCGCCCCGGACAAGGGCCTCGGCAAGCGTGGCAACTGGCTCTGGGCCTGGAGCCTCGCCGTCCCGGCAGGCTCGCAGAAGGTCGAAGCTGCCGAGAAGTTTGTCGCCTGGGCGACGAGCAAGGAATACACCAATCTCGTCGCCGAGAAGGAAGGCTGGCTGAACGCACCTCCGGGCACCCGCAAGTCGCTCTATGCGAACGCGGACTACCAGAAGGCGGCTTCGTTCGCCAAGATGACGCTCGACTCGATCAACTCGGCCGATCCGACCAAGCCGACCGTCAAGCCGGTCCCCTATGTCGGCGTTCAGTTCGTGGCGATCCCGGAATTCCAGGGTATCGGGACGGCTGTGGGCCAGCAGTTCTCGGCAGCCCTTGCCGGCCAGATTTCGGTCGATCAGGCGTTAAAGAGCGCACAGCAGCTGGCAACCCGGGAAATGACCAAGGCCGGCTACATTAAATAAACCTCCTGAGAAGAGGCGGATCCTTGACAATCCGCCCCTCTGGGCCGCCGATTGCCCAACCGCATCGGCGGCCTCTTTCCCAGATTAAAGCTGCCTTGCGGCCGCTCCCTGCATCAGATCAGATCGGTGATTGCCATGGCAACAACACATACTCGCTCCGCGGCGCGCCTGATGATTGCGCCCTCCGTGCTGTTCCTCTTTGCGTGGATGATCGTCCCGCTCGCGATGACGATCTATTTCTCGCTGCTGAACTACAATCTGCTCAGCCCCGGCATGGAGAGCTTTGTCGGCCTGCTGAACTACGAATATTTCCTGTCCGATCCGGCCTTCATCGCCGCGCTGATCAATACGCTGCTGCTTGTTGCCGGCGTTCTTGTCGTCACCGTCGTCGGCGGCATCGCCTTTGCACTGCTGCTCGACCAGCCGATGTACGGCCAGGGCATCGTGCGCATCCTTGTCATCGCGCCGTTTTTCGTCATGCCGACAGTGGCTGCACTCGTCTGGAAGAACATGTTCATGAACCCGGTCAACGGCCTGTTTGCGCATCTTGCGAAGGCGCTCGGCCTGCAGCCGATCGACTGGCTGGCGAATGCGCCGCTGGTTTCCGTCATCCTCATCGTCGCCTGGCAATGGCTGCCCTTCGCCACCCTCATCCTGTTGACGGCGCTGCAGTCGCTCGACGAGGAGCAGAAGGAGGCGGCTGAAATGGACGGCGCCGGCGCGATCTCGAAATTCATTTACATCATCCTGCCGCACATGGCGCGCGCCATCACCGTGGTGATCCTGATCCAGACGATCTTCCTGCTTTCGGTCTTCGCCGAAATCCTCGTCACCACCAATGGCGGACCCGGCACCGACAGCACCAACCTCACCTATCTCGTCTATGCGCAGGCGCTCCTGCAGTTCGATATCGGCGGCGCTTCGGCGGGCGGCATCGTCGCGGTCGTGCTTGCCAATATCGTCGCGATCTTCCTCGTTCGCCTCGTCGGCAAGAATCTGGAGGCTTGAGATGGCCAGAAAAGTCACAACGCAGCACAAGGTCATCGTCACCGCGATTGCCTGGACGCTCGGCATCCTGATCTTCTTCCCGATCCTCTGGACCTTCCTGACCAGCTTCAAGTCGGAAGCCGACGCCATCGCCTCGCCGCCGCAGTTCCTGTTCTTCCACTGGACGACGGAGAACTATGCGGAAGTGCAGAGCCGCTCGAACTATCTCAGCCACTTCATGAACTCGGTGGTCATTTCCTTCGGCTCGACGCTGATCGGACTGGTCATCGCCATTCCGGCCGCCTGGGCGATGGCCTTCGCGCCCACCAAGCGGACCAAGGATGTGCTGATGTGGATGCTCTCGACCAAGATGATGCCGCCTGTGGGCGCGCTGATCCCGATCTATCTGATGTTCCGCAATTCGGGTCTGCTCGACACACGTATCGGGCTGGTGATCGTGCTGACGCTGATCAATCTGCCGATCATCGTCTGGATGCTCTACACCTATTTCAAGGAAATCCCCGGCGAGATTCTCGAGGCGGCCCGCATGGACGGGGCGTCGCTGATGAAGGAGATCGTCTACGTGCTGACGCCGATGGCGGTGCCCGGCATCGCCTCGACACTGCTTCTCAACATCATCCTTGCCTGGAACGAGGCGTTCTGGACGCTCAACCTCACCGCCTCCAAGGCGGCGCCGCTGACCGCCTTCATCGCCTCCTATTCCAGCCCGGAAGGCCTGTTCTACGCCAAGCTCTCGGCGGCATCGACGATGGCGATCGCGCCGATCCTGATCCTCGGCTGGTTCAGCCAGAAACAACTCGTCCGCGGCCTGACCTTCGGCGCAGTGAAATAAGAAAAGGGAGACAAACATGGGCAGCATTACCCTTCAGAAGGTTTCCAAGGTCTTCGGCGAAGCCAAGGTCATCCCCTCGATCGATCTCGACATCAGGGACGGCGAATTCGTCGTCTTCGTCGGTCCATCCGGCTGCGGCAAGTCCACGCTGCTGAGATTGATCGCCGGCCTCGAGGACGTGTCCGGCGGCAAGATCGTCATCGACGGCAAGGACGCCACGGAAAAAGCGCCGTCGGAACGTGGCCTTGCCATGGTGTTCCAGTCCTATGCGCTTTATCCGCATATGAGCGTGCGCAACAACATCGCCTTTCCGCTGAAGATGGCGGGCGTCGACAAGGCGGAAATCGACCGCAAGGTGACCGACGCCGCCCGCGTGTTGAACCTGACCGACTATCTCGAGCGCAAGCCGCGCCAGCTTTCCGGCGGTCAGCGCCAGCGCGTCGCCATCGGCCGCGCCATCGTGCGCCAGCCTTCGGCCTTCCTCTTCGACGAACCGTTGTCGAACCTCGACGCGGCGCTGCGCGTCAACATGCGCCTCGAAATCAGCGAGTTGCACCAGCAGCTGAAGACGACGATGATCTATGTCACCCATGACCAGGTCGAGGCCATGACCATGGCCGACAAGATCGTCGTGCTGAACAGGGGCAATATCGAGCAGGTCGGCTCGCCGCTCGAGCTTTACAGCCGCCCGCGCAATCTTTTCGTCGCCGGCTTCATCGGTTCGCCGAAGATGAATTTCATCAAGGGCCAGAACGCGGCCGAGCTCGGCGCGCATACGATCGGCATCCGCCCAGAACATATCCTGCTGTCGATGGAGAGCGGCGACTGGAAGGGCAGGGTCGTGGTCGCCGAGCATCTCGGCTCCGATACCTTCCTGCATATCGAAATCGAGGGGATCGGCATGCTGACGGCGCGCGGCAGCGGCGATTTTGCCGCCAAGGCGGGCGATACCGTCTACCTGACACCGGACCGGTCGCGCATTCACAAATTCAACGAGGGCGGTCTTGCGATCTGAGCAGGCGGCCGGCTGGGGGCAGGCATGCGAGCCGGGCGATGGCGCCCGGCCGTCTCGGCAAGACCTTCAAGAGGACTGAAACATGACGTGCAAATTATCGCTGGCAACGCTTTCGGACGCGGCGCTCACTGCCGCAATCCCTTCCTATGACAGGGCGTCGCTGAAAGCCGGCATCGTGCACTTCGGCGTCGGCAACTTCCACCGCGCGCATCAGGCGATCTATCTCGACGATCTCTTCAATCAGGGCGCCGATCACGACTGGGCAATTATCGGTGCCGGCGTTCTGCTATCGGATGCCGCCATGCGCGAGAAGCTTGCGGCGCAGGATTTCCTGACGACGGTGGTGGAGCAGGACAACAACAAGACGGCGGCGCGGGTCACCGCCCCGATGATCGACATTCTGCCGGTCGGCAATCCCGCCGCCGTCATCGCCAGGCTTGCCGATCCCGAGATCCGCATCGTCTCGCTGACCATCACCGAGGGCGGTTATTTTATCGATGCTTCAGGCACGTTCAATCCGGCCCATCCTGCTATCGCCGCCGATGGACAAAATCCCGGTGCGCCGAAGACGGTCTTCGGTCTGATCGTTGCCGGCCTGAAGGCGCGCAAGGACAAGGGCATCGGACCCTTCACCGTGATGTCTTGCGACAACATTCCTCATAATGGCGTCGTCACCGCCAATGCCGTGATCGGCACGGCAGCCCTTTCGGATGCCGCCCTTGCCGACTGGATCCGGGCCAACGTCGCTTTCCCAAACGCGATGGTCGACCGCATTACGCCGGCGACCGGACAGCGGGAGATCGATTTCCTCAGGGACAATTTCGGTATCGAGGACAATTGGCCGGTTTATTGCGAAGAATTCAAGCAGTGGGTGCTCGAAGACAAGTTCACGGCCGGCCGCCCGGCCTTGGAAAAGGTCGGCGTAACCTTTGTTCCGGATGTCACGCCCTACGAGCATATGAAGATCCGCATCCTCAACGGCGGACATGCCGCGATCGCCTATCCGGCGGCGCTGATGGACATTCATTTCGTGCATGACGCCATGGAAGATCCGCTGATCCGGGCTTTCCTGGCCAAGCTCGAGAAGGACGAGATCATTCCGATCGTGCCGCCGGTGCCGAATACCTCGCTGACGGATTATTTTGCTCTCATCGAGCATCGGCTTCTCAATCCGAAGATCGCCGACACCATCCCGCGTCTGGCGCAGGACGGCTCGAACCGCCAGCCGAAATTCATCCTGCCGTCGACGCTCGACAATCTGCGCCAGGGCAGGGACGTCATCGGCCTGGCGCTGGTCTCGGCGCTCTGGTGCCGTTATTTCGCCGGCAAGACCGACAGCGGCAAGGATATCGTCTTCAACGACGCCAGCGCCGAGCGCCTGCACGCGGCGGCGCTGAAGGCAAAGGACGATCCGTCGGCCTTCCTCGTCTTCGATGATATTTTCGGCGAGGTGGCGAAATCGGACCTTTTCCGAAAACGTTTCGCTCGTGCTCTTAAAACCTTGTGGGAAAAGGGCACGCGGGAAACGCTACAGCTCTATCTCGACGGCAAGCTCGCAGTGTAAGGGAATGCGGGTGGCGGCATCGGCTGGCCATCCAATCACGTCTTGCGGACGAAGCGGGACAATCATGCGTCCGAATTGAAGTCAGGTTGGGTCTTTCATGGCTGATGCTGAACCACGGCTGGTCATTTTCGATTGCGACGGCGTGCTCGTCGACAGCGAACCGATCTCGATCAGCGTACTCGTCCGGGCGATGAGCGATCTCGGGGTTTCAATCACCGAAGACCAGGCCTATGAGCGCTTCCTCGGCCGCAGCCTGGCAACCCTCATCGATACGCTCGAAATCGAGTTCAATATTCACGCCGGCGAGGAATTCCTCGAGCGCATCCGCACCGATCTCTACGCGCGGTTCCGCACCGAGCTGAAGCCGATAGACGGCATCGCGGCGACGATAGACGGGCTCGGCATTCCCTGTTGTGTCGCTTCTTCAAGCCAGATGGAGCGAATCCGGCTGTCGCTGTCCATCACCGGACTTCTCGACAGGCTCCCCGACATCTTCAGCGCGACGATGGTCAAGCGCGGGAAACCCGCGCCCGATCTCTTCCTCCACGCGGCGCGGCAGATGCATGTCGAGCCCGGATCCTGCCTTGTCATCGAGGACAGTCCGGCTGGCATTGCCGCCGCCAAGGCGGCGGGCATGACGGTCTTTGCCTTCACCGGCGGATCGCATGCGAATTTCGCTGGATACCGCGCCGAACTCGACCGACTTTCGCCTGATGTGGTGTTTGACGCCATGCCGGATTTGATACACCTTGTCCGCAACCATAAGCTGGACGGGACTGCGATTTGATGCGTGATCATGTGGTTGCGGTGGATGTCGGCACCGGCAGTGCGCGCGCCGGCGTCTTCGATGCCAGCGGCAGTCTGCTGGCCAAGGCCGAACATCCGATCGTCATGAACCGGCCGCGTGAAAACCACGCTGAGCACGATTCCGAAGACATCTGGTCGGCCGCCTGTACGGCGGTGCGCAGGGCGATGGAGCAATCCGGTATCGCTGCCGCCTCGGTCGGAGCAATCGGCTTCGACGCGACCTGTTCGCTCGTCGTCCGCGACGTCGAAGGCCGGCAGATCAGTGTGTCCACAACAGGCGAGCGGCGTTTCGACACCATCGTGTGGCTCGATCATCGGGCGCTGAAGGAAGCCGACTTCTGCACGGCGACGGAGCACAGGGTGCTCGAACATTCCGGCCACGTCATGTCGCCGGAAATGGAAATGCCGAAACTGATGTGGCTGAAGAAGAAGCTGCCGGCGACGTGGGAAAAGGCGGGCTATTTCTTCGATCTCGCCGATTTCATGACCTGGAAATCAACTGGGTCGACTGCTCGTTCTCGTTGCACGCTGACGGCAAAATGGAACTATCTCGCCCATCTCGAAAAGGGATGGCAGCAGGATTTCCTGCAGCGGATCGGGCTCGACGATCTTCAGGCCCGCGGCGGGCTGCCGGACGAGACTGTGCAGGTCGGCGGCAGTATAGGCCGGCTGACGGCCGATGCGGCCGAGGCGCTGGGGCTGACAACGGAGTGCCATGTCTCCGCGGGAATGATCGACGCCTATGCCGGGGCACTCGGGGCGCTCGGCGGTTATGCCGCCGATCCCGTAACACGCGAGCGCCAGCTGGCACTGATCGCTGGAACATCGAGCTGCATCGTCGCCTTCTCGCAAGAGTGCAAGCCGAGCCACGGCATGTGGGGGCCTTATTACGAGGTTGTCTTCCCGCAGTCCTGGCTGGTCGAGGCCGGGCAATCTGCGACCGGTGCGCTGCTCGACCATATCGTGCGCATGCATGCGGCCGGCGGTGAGCCGACGGCGGCGCTGCACCGGAAGATCGTCGCGCGCATCGCCGAATTGCGGGCAGAGGAGGGCGATGTTTTCGGCGAGCGGATTTTTGTGCTGCCGGATTTTCACGGCAATCGCTCGCCGCTTGCCGATCCGCATGCCGTCGGTGTGATCAGCGGGCTGACGCTCGACACCTCCTTCGACGGGCTCTGCGCGCTCTATTGGCGGTCGGCGGTGGCGATCGCTCTCGGCATCCGCCATATCCTGGAGACGATGAAGGAATATGGCTACGTGCCCGATACGCTGCATATCGCCGGCGGACACGTCAAGAACCCGGTGCTGATGGAACTCTATAGCGACGCCACCGGCTGTAAGGTCGTGGTGCCGAAGATGAACGAGGCGGTGCTGCTGGGCACGGCGATTGCGGCATCAGTGGCCTGCGGCCTGCATGAGGATCTGGCGGCAGCCGGCGAGGCGATGTATCCGGGCGGCGACGAACGGCTTCCCGACAAGGCGAAACAGGCGCTTTACGACCGCGACTACCGCCGTCTTCTGACCATGCATCGGCACCGTGCCGAACTGGAAGCGATGTTCTGAAAGCTCACATCTAGTGGTTTGCGGTTTCACCGAGCACGGTCGCAAATTCCAGCATGCGGCGGCGGCGGAGGGCTGCCTCCTCTCCGACTTCGAGAATGACGGATTCGGACAGGCAATCGAGCAGCGCGATCAGCGGCGGAAGATTGTCGAGATCAGGGGCGCGTGCCGGCGGCAAGGACAGCATGACGTTTGACTGATCTGCCATCCAGTCTGCTTGCTGAGGCGAAATCAGCACGACCTTGTAGCCGTAGCGCCGGGCGGTTCTGGCAAGCAGCCGTGCCTTGGCGAAACGGCGGCAGTCGATGATGACGAGCAAAGCGTCGTCGACGGCCTGCCGGGCGAAGAGTTCGGCAAAACGGTTGTCGGTGGCATCGAGCGTGCGAACACCATCACGGGCTTGCGTCAGCCGCTGGCAGAAATGATTGGCAAGGCTTGCGAGCCGCGCATGCGTGGCGATCGATACTTCGCGGGCCGTGCTGATCAGGCGGACGGCTTCGGCCCAAAGCGGCTGCGCCGTCAGATGATAGATGTGATGCAAGGCCTGGATCTGCTCGGCAACCAGCACGGCAAGCGGCTTGCCCTCCGCGGCGTCCGCGTGCAGTTCGCTCATGGCGCTCTGCAGCTGCGCTGGCGATGTGGTCACGGTCTCGCGAATTTCCACCTTGACGCTGTCCAAACCCTGGTAGCCGAGCGCGCGGAGGAAGCGCCCGACGGTCATCGGCGAGAGATCCAGCCTGTCGGCGACAGATGCTGCCGTCTCAAACGGCAGGTCGTTCAGGTGCTCGGAGAAATATTTCGCAATGCGACGCTCGGCCGGTGTGCCGCTTTTTACGTATTGCCTGAGTTTGTGCACAAAGTCTTCCACATCAGCCTCCCCGTATTTCCTCAGAGGCGTTCCGTGGATGCGCTAACGCGCCCCTTTGTCTTTGCAACTATTTTCGGAAGCTGCTTCTCAGGCTCGTATTTCTGCGTCTGATAATATTATATTCGTTCTAATATTGCGACAAGTTTCTATTACAGCCTGCAATTTTATTCTCTCTTGTCGGTAGCATTCGCCTTTCCTACATCTTCTGCGTAACCGGAGACGCTGAAGAAATGATTCTCGATGCCGCACGCCTTTCGCTCGCCAATCTGTTCGCGCCGGAGACACGCTCGGTCTTCTGGAAAGTGCTCGGCCTGACGCTTCTCGTGCTCGTCGGCCTTTGGTTCGCGCTACGCGGGGCCTTCATGGCCTTTCTCTTTCCCTGGCTCACCAGCTTCTTTCCCGATATGCCGGATTGGGCCGGATGGTTTGCTCTGGTCTTCGCAATCCTGGCCGGGATCGGCCTTGCGCTCGTGCTGGCGCTGCTGCTTTCTCCGGTCACGGCGCTGATCGCAGGCCTTTTCCTCGACGATGTCGCCGACGTTATCGAAAAACGTGACTATCCCGCCGACGCGCCGGGCGCCGCCATGCCGCTCGGCCCGGCGATGGCGAGCTCGATCAAATTCCTCGGAGTGGTGATCCTTGGCAATATCGTGGCCTTGTTGCTGCTGTTCATTCCCGGCGTCAATCTGGTCGCTTTCTTTCTGGTGAACGGCTACCTGCTCGGACGAGAATTCTTCGAATTCGCCGCCATGCGCTTCCGTCCGCCTCATGAGGCACGGCTCTTCCGCACCAAACATGCGCCGACGGTCTTTCTCGGCGGGCTGGTGATCGCCCTCTTTCTGGCGATCCCCGTGGTCAACCTGCTGACGCCCCTCTTTGCGGCGGGCATGATGGTGCATCTGCACAAGCTGATTTCCGCAAAGGACGCCGGTTTCCGCGTCTGAGGCTCAGCCAGCTAAGGCTGAAGTCTCGTACATTAGCGCGAACTTGGCGCCCGGAATCGGCGTGATGAGGTCGATCATCGTGGCGGGCGCCGAACGGCGGAGTGACGAGCAGGCGATCACTGTTCTACTCGACAGCCTCGCCGATCGCTTGCGGCGGAAGTTCGACGAGAGGGGCCGGCACGTCCGAGCTTTTCTCCGGCGATTTGCAAATATCGGCGATGACGCAGCGCTCGCATTCGGGGCGGCGTGCCTTGCAGGTGTAGCGCCCGTGCAGGATCAGCCAGTGATGAGCATGGTAGAGGTAGTGTTTCGGTACCACTTTCATCAGGCGCGCTTCGACCTCATCAGGCGTCTTGCCGGGAGCAAGCCTGATGCGATTGGCGATCCGGAAGATGTGGGTGTCGACGGCCATGGTGGCCTGGCCAAAGGCCATGGACAGCACGACATTGGCAGTCTTGCGGCCGACGCCGGGCAGGCGAACCAGTTCCTCGCGCGTTTCCGGCACCTTGCCGGCGAAGTCGTCGACCAGCATTTGCGAGAGTGCGATGACGTTTTTCGCCTTGGTACGGTAAAGGCCGATCGTCTTGATGTAATCGCGAAGCTTGTCCTCGCCGAGATCGAGCATTTTCTGCGGCGTATCGGCCACCTTGAAGAGCGCCCGCGTCGCCTTGTTGACACCGGCATCGGTGGCCTGGGCGGAGAGAGCCACCGCCACGACAAGGGTGAAAGGGTTGGTGTGCTCCAGCTCGCCCCGCGGCTCGGGCCGCTGCACCGAAAAGCGACGGAAGATTTCCTCGCGTTCAGCCGGCGAATAGGCGGTCTTGACCGCCGCCGCCGGTTTGCGGCGGGTGATCACATTCGTGCCTTGCGGCAGGGATTTGAGTTTCGGATTCGCCATAGAAACTCTATACTCAGCGGTCATGACGGAAAGCAACGCCAACAGCTCCAACGAGCAGCCTGTTTTCGCCGCCGAGCTCTTCCCCCACCGGTCGCTTGGCCGCCGGGGCTTCAAGGTGCTGCTCATTCTGTCCGGCGCCGTCTGCTTCCTCTATGGGATGTTCTTCATCGCCACCGGCGCCTGGCCGATCGGCTTCTTCTTCGGATTGGATTTCGCGCTTCTCTACGGCGCCTTCTGGCTGAATTACCGCTCCGGACGGGTGCGCGAACAGGTCACCGTGTCGCGCACGGACGTATCGGTGCGCAAGTTTGCCCCATCGGGGCGGATGGTGGAGCATCATTTCAACCCGTTCTGGGCGCGGTTCCTCGTGCGAAGGCACCAGGAGATCGGCATCCTCTCCATGCATATTTTCGGCGAGGGCCGGCGCACGGATATCGGCTCCTTCCTCAATCCTGACGACCGCGAAAGTTTCGCCAAGGCCTTCAAGGGCGCGCTCGCCACCGTCAAGCAGCGTATCTGAGCGTATCAGGCGAGCGCGCAAGAATCGGGTGGTTTACGCTCCGCCTATTGATTATCTCCTTGTTACAAGGAGAAAGACCATGGATATGATCGCGAACCTGCAGACCGACATCACGCCTGACGGCCCTGATTACGATATCGTCCGTCGGGTCATCGAACTCATCACCGAGGATTATCGCGACCAGCCGTCGCTGGAGGCGATCGCCGCTAGGCTCAACCAGTCGCCGACGCAGCTGCAGAAGACCTTCACCCGCTGGGCTGGCCTCTCGCCGAAAGGTTTTCTGCAGGCGGTGACGCTCGACCACGCCAAGCGGCTGCTGCGCAAGGAAGACATGCCGTTGCTCGAGACGTCGATCGAAGTCGGCCTCTCCGGGCCGAGCCGCCTGCACGACCTTTTCGTGACCCATGAGGCGATGTCACCCGGCGAATGGAAGGCAAAAGGCGGCGGCCTCACCATCCGCTACGGTTTTCACATCTGCCCCTTCGGCGTGGCGCTGATCATGGTGACCGATCGCGGTCTTGCCGGCCTTGCCTTCAGCGATTCCGGCAGTGAAAGGGCTTGCCTCGAGGACATGACCTGTCGATGGCCGAATGCCGAATACATCGAAGACCTGCAGGCGACGATGCCCTATGCCGCCCGCATCTTCCAACCCGGAAAATGGTCGTCCGAGCAGCCGCTCCGCGTTGTGCTGATCGGCACGGACTTCCAGGTGCGTGTCTGGCAGAGCCTCATGAAGATACCGTTCGGCAAGGCGGTCACCTATTCCGACATCGCCAACGATATCGGCCGGCCGACGGCGCAGCGCGCCGTGGGCGCTGCGGTCGGGGCAAATCCGATCTCCTTCGTTGTGCCTTGCCACCGGGCGCTCGGCAAGAACGGTGCGCTGACGGGCTACCACTGGGGCCTCACCCGCAAGCGGGCGATGCTCGGCTGGGAATCGGCGCATGCGTAAAGCATGCCGTGCAAAAAGCACGGCATGAGGCACGGAAAGCCAATCTGAAAGATCACGGCGCGCTTCAGGCCTGTTCGGCCAGATCAAGCAATGCTTGCGCGGCACCTTCATCGGTGATCAGGGTGTTGCAGCCGATGCGCTTGATCGTGGCGCGGATGGCGGTGGCCCGGTGGGCGCCGCCGGAGGAAAGCACGATGTGCTTGGCCTCTTTCAACATATCGAGGTCGACGGACATCACGCGCTGGTTGATCGAGTGATCGACCGAATTGCCGTCCTTGTCGAGGAAGTTGAACATGGTGTCGCAGACGCAGCCGGCATTGATCAGTTCCTGCAGCTCGGCCTTCGATATCCAGCCTTCCGATAGCGAGGTCGAGTGCGGCCCGATATCACCGCAGCTGACGATCGCGAGATCGAGATTTTCGGCTAGACGGTAGATCGTGTCCAACCCGCATTTGTCGATCAGATTGCGTTTGGTTTCAATCGAATCGACGAGAAGCGGCGCCAGGAACATGTAGCATTCGGCGCCGAGCTGATTTGCCAGCCGCCAGGTGTAATCGATCGGATTCGTCTGGTGCACGGCAACGATACCGCCCAGCAGCGAGACGACCTTACAATTGGCGCGGCGTGGCGGCCGGAAGCTTGCCAGCGAGGCGGTCATGGTGCGGCCCCAGCCGACACCGATCGTATAGTCGTCAGGAATGGCTTCGGAGAGGAACTGGCCAAGCGCCAGACCGACGTTTTTTGCCAGCGAATCGACGTCGCAATGAACCGGCGCAGGCACGACGATCGCCTCGTCGAGCCCATAGGCACGCTCCAGCTTGACCGAAAGCTCGACGCAATCGCCGATCGAATCATTGATCCAGATCTGGACCTCGCTGCGTTTCATCGACTCGTCGAGCAGGCGGATCACCGTTGTCCGGCTGATGCCGAGCTGTTCGGCGACGTCTTTCTGGGTCAGGCCTTCATTGTAATAGAGCCATGCGGCCCTCAGCCGCAGCGAGGATGCCTCGGAATAGGCGGTATGGGTGCCGCGTTTGAGCTTGACCACGTCTCCTCCCGCAGGATTTTCGCCTAAATCCCTGGTGGGACGAAAGGCTGCGCCTGTGCGTTTGTCTCCGGGATAATGACGGGTGTGACACTTATGTCAATCGGAATGCACAAATGTCCTTGACTTTTCCTTGCGCGAACGGCGATAGTCCTCGCGACACGAAGTCGTCCCTGTCCCGTCCGAGGAGGACATAGTGCGGGCATGCCGAAAGTCACGACCGGTCCCCGAGCCGCATGCCGCCCTGCTTGCGTTCGAGAATCCGTTTGACTGCATCAGGAACATGGCCAGTGTGCTTCACGTTTATGAATCATCCGTGACGGATGCGCCCGTTGTTCACCGCTGAATGCAGGCCGTCTGTCCCAAGATCACCCTTGCCGGGCGGAACGCGCCGACCCTGCAGCCCAAGTTCAAACAAGGATTATTGATCATGACATCCAAGCTTGACCAACTTCGCGAGATCACCACCGTCGTCGCCGATACCGGTGACATCGAAGCCGTCGCGCGCCTGAAGCCGGTCGATTGCACGACGAACCCGAGCATCGTGCTGAAGGCGCTCGGCACGCCGATGTTTGCCGACGCCATCAAGGAAGCCGTCGTCTGGGGCAAGAAGCAGGGCGGCAATCCGGAATCCGTTTCCTCGGCCGTGGCCGATCGCCTCGCCATCTCCGTCGGCGCCGCGCTGGTGAAGCTCGTCCCAGGCCGCGTCTCGACCGAGGTCGACGCCGATCTCTCCTTCGATACCGAGGCTTCGCTTGCCAAGGCACGTTCGATCATCGCCGCCTACAAGGACCGCGGCATCGATCGGGATCGCATCCTCATTAAGCTCGCTTCCACCTGGGAAGGCATTCGCGCCGCGGAAGTGCTGCAGAAGGAAGGCATCGACTGCAATCTGACGCTTCTGTTCAGCAAGGCCCAGGCGATTGCTTGCGCCGACGCCAAGGTGTTCCTGATCTCGCCCTTCGTCGGCCGCATCCTCGACTGGTACAAGAAGTCGACCGGTAAGGACTACACCGCCGAGGAAGATCCGGGCGTCATCTCCGTCCGCGAGATCTACAATTACTACAAGGCGAACGATATCAAGACGATCGTCATGGGCGCCTCCTTCCGCAACGCCGGCGAAATTGAAGCCCTTGCCGGCTGCGACCGGCTGACCATAAGCCCGGCGCTGCTCGACGAACTTTCCAAGGATAACGGCAAACTGGAGCGCAAGCTCTCGCCGGAAAGCCGCAAGCCCGATGCAAAGGTCTCGGTCGACGAAAAGACCTTCCGCTGGATGATGAACGAAGATGCGATGGCGACGGAAAAGCTCGCGGAAGGCATCCGCGCTTTCGCCAAGGACCTGTCGACGCTGCGCACCATGGTGCAGAAGGAACTGCAGCTCGCCGCCGCCTGATAGAGCACGCCAACAATCGAAGGCGCGGATGCCGGCTGGCAACCGCGCCTTTTTCATGCTCTTATCAATGACATATGCTGTCGGAGACCGATATGGCGGATGAGGAACCGGCAAGTTCGCTTGTGGCACTTGCCCGCAAGCACGCAAGCTTCATCATCGCCGCGGTTGCCGGACTGGTGGTCTTCCTGTTTCTGACCTCGCGGGAGGTCAGCGCCGGCAATATCCTGTTCGGCTGGAATGTCAGCGCCATTGTTTTTGTCGCGCTCAGCTGGCGCAAGATGCTGCGGGCGACGGTCGAAACGATCCGGAAACGCTCCGCCGATCTCGATTTTTCCGATACCGTTTTGTTGGCCCTTTCGATCGGTGCTGCGCTTGCGAGCATCGCCGGCATCGGCACCGAGCTTCATTCGATCAAGGAGGCACCATCTGACGTCGCGCTGACGCGGGCGGGTGCCGCGGTGCTGACGATCCTGATCTCCTGGATTTTTCTGCATACGCTTTTCACCATCCACTATGCCCATTACTTTTATGGCGGGACGGACGAAGAGAGCGGCCTCAAATTTCCCGACGGAATCGAAGAGCCCGGCTACTGGGACTTCCTCTATTTCTCCTTCACCATCGGCGTTGCCGCGCAGACCGCGGATGTTGCGGTCAGTTCGACCAGCATGCGCAAGCTGACGCTGCTGCATGCCGTGCTGTCGTTCCTTTTCAACACGACGATCCTGGCGCTGGCGATCAATGTCGGGGCAAGCCTGCTTTAACCCCTTGCCGCCTTCCTGAAGAGCGCCTCGAACTCGGCCAGGTCGCCGGCGGCGACATCCGAAATCGCTGAGAAAATGAGCCCGCCATCCGACCATTGCTCCATATTGTAGCCGTCATGCACGGCTGTCGTCTCTGCGGCCGATCCTGCGGGCCAAACGAACAGGTTGATGACATGGCCGTGGCGCCGGTAGACGAGGGCCGCAACGGCGCGCCCACCGAGATAGTCGACACGCCCGCCGATCAGGGGAAAGCCGTCCTTGGAGAGGTCGCTGACCGGCGGCGAAAAATCGAGCTTGCCGTTGAACCACGGTTTTACCGTATGCTGATCCGAGGTCAGCACGTCGGTCAGATGGTCGGCCATCATCGACCTGATATGGCTTGAAAGGATCTGTTCCTGCAGAAGCGCGGTCTGAGACGGTGCGTTGACGAACAGGAAGGCGCCGGCCGCCAACGCTGCGAGTGAAGGAACGAAGCTCCATTGCCGGATGAAAACCAGGGCGCGGCGCCAGCCGGGCACCTGGCGTGGCAACGGCAGGCCGGATGTCGTCGCCTGTTCAAACGACAGCATCGACAGGACATGTGAACGCAGCGCTTCGGACGGTCGCCATTTGACGCCATCTTGGTCGATGATCTCGCTCACGGCCTGAACTCTTTCCATCTCCGCCCTGCAATCCGTACAGGTAGCAAGATGATCCTTGAATTGTGCCGCGTGGACCGAATCGAGTTCGCCATCGACAAAGCCATGCAGCATGACACGCCATTCCGGGCAGCCTTTTTGGTGCGCGTCGCTCATCCTGCAGTCTCGCCTTTGTCGCATGTGTGCCAGGCTTCACCAAACTCACGCCGCGCCCTGGCAAGCCTCGACATGACGGTGCCAATCGGCGCGTCGATGATTTCGGCGATCTGCCGGTAGGAGAGATCCTCAAGCTCCCGCAAGACGAGGATTTCCCGCATTGCCTCGGGGAGCCGGCTAATAACAGCGCGTACGCGCTGCTGTTCGCTTCGCCGGATCGTCGCCGCCTCCGGCGAATCCTCCTCCGAGGCGATCTCGTTCTCACCTGTTTCGTCGCCGTCGCCATCACTCAGATGCCGCTCGAACCGCGCCTTGCGGCGATCCTGCTGGCGCCAAGCATGGCAGCAGTTCCTCACGATGGCAAAGAGCCAGGCGCGCGGATCGCCACCGCGATAGCTATCGAAGTTGCGGAAAGCACGCAGGAATGCATCTTGGACGATATCTTGTGCCGCATCCGCGTCGCGGCTGAGGAACCGGGCAAAATTATAGGCAGCGTCAAGGTGCGGAACGACAATGTTCTGAAAGCGCTGCATGAGTTCATGCTGCGCGGTCGCATCGGCCGCCGAAGCAACCCGCTCGCCGCTCGCCTTTTCCGAGACCATGGGGTGGAACAACCGCGCTGCGCTGTCGAGAAGCACGGCCAGCGGCGATGGTCGAAGACGGTCCTTCCAATGTCGCCACGCCAGCGGCAACCACTCGTTTGATCCGATGGGATAGGTGATCTGAGCGTTTGTCATCATCCTCCCTGCCTCAATAGTACCCGAATTTAAGAGCGAGATCCGCAGGCATGGAGTGCGGTCCCTTGCCGTCTAGACCGACCGGCACGCAGTTTTATTCCAACCGAAGCCAATTTATTTGCACGCGGCCGGATAGCCGGCCGCGGACGATAGAAATGACGATGTCTTTTCAAGCGCTTGAACAAATGACGCTCGAGATCGGGAATAAGTGAGTCCGGCTGGCGATCTAGTTCGTCAGCGAGGGCATCCGAACAGTTGCGGTCCTCGCCAGCTGAAATCTCATCGACAAGAGGAGGCATATCCATGTTTACCATGTCACGTCGCGCCGTCCTTGGATCGGCTGCCGCGGCAGCTGCATTCGGGCTGTCGTCGAAGCTCGAATTCGTCGGGTCGGCGCTCGCCGCAACAACGCTGGAGCCGACCGTCGGCTTCTACAAATATCAAGTCGGCGATGTCGAGGTCACGGCGGTCTACGACGGAATCTGGAAAAAACCGCATGACCCGACCTTTATCAAGAATGCCTCGATCGAGGATACCAAGGAAGCGCTTTCCAAGGCAGGGCTTACGACCGAATTCATGCCGATCCCGCTGACGGTGGTCGTCCTGAAACTCGGCAACCGGCTGATCATGATGGATGCCGGCTCGGGCGTCGGTCAGTGGCAGGCAAATGCCACACATCTGCCGGCGAATATGGCAGCCGCCGGCATCGATTATAAGAGAATCGATACGATCATGCTCTCACATTTCCACCCGGATCACGTCTGGGGATTGATGGAAAAGGGAACGAACGATCCTGTCTTTCCGAACGCCGAACTCATCGTCAATGCCATCGAATATAACTGGTGGACGGAACCTGGTCGGGTCGAGAAACTTGCGGAAGGCCGCAGACCCGCAGGCAAACGCCTCGCCGAGGTCTTCCCGAAATGGAAGAACTGGAAACTGGTGGACGATGGTGCCGAGGTTGCGCCCGGAGTTCGGCTTCTTGCAGCGCCAGGCCATACACCGGGTCATTCGACCTATCTTGTCGCCTCCGGCAGCAAGCAACTGCTTGTCTCGGCCGATATCATGTACGTGCCGGCGCTGCTTGCGCCGCACCCCGACTGGCAGGGCAGTTATGATCAGGATGGGCCGGCGGCCATCGACACGCGCCGCCGTCTCATCGACCGCATCATTGCCGACAATATCGCCATTTGCGGCTCGCATTTCCCCTTCCCCGGCTCGGGCACTTTCGTCAAGGACGGAAGCGCCTACGGCTTTACGCCGACAGTCCAGGCCTGAAAGGCCGAATGGAGATCATCATGATGAAATATCTAATTCTCGGATTCATCTGGCTCTGCGCCATATCCGCCGGTTTCTCCGCGGTGACGGCGCTTCCCGCTTTTGCTGTCGACAATATGGAATCGACGGAAGCTCCCGATTTGACGTCGGTGCGCGCCAAGATCGATGCCAAGGATTATGTCGGCGCCCTGGCGGAGCTTCGCGGTCTTGCCGAAGACAACCAACAGGCAGATGTCTATAATCTCATGGGGTATACGCTGCGCAAGACCGGCGACTACAGAACGTCGCTGACCTACTACACCAAAGCACTTGAGCTTCAACCCGATCACAAGGCTGCGCGTGAATATCTCGGCGAGCTCTATGTCGAAACGGGCGAGATGGCAAAGGCGGAGGAGCAGGTATCATCGCTGAAGCAACTTTGCCCAAGCGGCTGCGAAGAACTTGAAGACCTGCAAAATGCCATCGCTGCCAAAGGTGGCAACTGACCAAAACATAAACGCGAGAACAGGCCGCCAAGCCGCCTGTTCTCTGCAAATCGGAGGGTGTGATGGATAGCGCCTCAAGCTGGTCTCAACTGGCCGATTTCATTCTTGTCCTTGGCAGGCTGCTCCTGTCGCTGATCTTCCTGCATGAAGGTTCGGTGCTCGCATCAGATATCAGCACGACCGTCGACACTTTCGCAAAACTGGGACTTGCCGCGCCGGTTGCATTTGCTGTCATAGCACTTCAGCTCGCCGCCGGCCTTTCCGTTGCCGCGGGTTTCCTCAGCCGGCTTGGCGCATTGGCGCTGGCCTTCTTCTGTCTGGCGACCGCCTTGCTCTTTCACACGAATTTTGACAGCCAGAACGAGCTCCTGCATTTCGAGAAGGATCTGGCGATTGCCGGCGGCATGTTCGTCCTGGTGGCTTCGGGGGCGGGGTCGATATCGATCGACAGCCTGCTGAGAAAGCGGGGTAGCAGCCTTCATCCCTGGCTGAGGGCAATGATGTAGCCAATTGGCCACAAGCTCCGCGGCTTTCCCGAGCCGCGGAATTGCTCCGGCTTGTGCGGCGCTCGCTTACAAGACCGCCTGGCCGGCCATCAGCGCCAGAACCAGGAAGATCAGGAAGATCACCAGCGCGATACCGAAGAGCACGCGGGCGATGGTCGCGGTGGCGGCGGAAACGCCGGAGAAGCCGAAGAAGCCGGCGATGATCGAAATAACGAAGAATATCAGAGCCCATTTCAGCATGACACATCATCCTTTGCGTTTGTCTGAAAAGACGCGGCAACCGGGAAATTGTTCCACGTCGCGCGAAATTGGACGGCGTTATCTGCTGTCGGCGTTCTATATCCTTCCGGTTTCACGGTCAGCCATGATTGATCATCACGTGACGCACGGCGGTATAATCCTCCAGCGCATAGACCGACATGTCCTTGCCGTAGCCCGACTGTTTGAGGCCGCCATGCGGCATCTCGTTGACCAGCATGAAATGGGTGTTGATCCAGGTGCAGCCATATTGCAGGCGGGCGGCGGTCTTCATGCCGCGGCCGATATCCCTGGTCCAGACCGAGGAGGCGAGGCCGTAATCGCTGTCGTTCGCCCAGGCGATGGCGTCATCTACTTCAGAGAAGCGGGTGACCGAGACGACCGGGCCGAAGACCTCACGGCGGACGATCTCGTCGTCCTGCAGGGCGCCTGATATGACGGTCGGGGTGAAGAAGAAGCCCTTGTCGCCGGAGCCCTTGCCGCCGGTGGTGATTTCCATGTGCTTGTGCTCGGAAGCGCGGGCGACGAAGCTTTCGACGCGGTCACGTTGGCGCCTGGAGATCAGCGGACCGATCTCGTTTTCGGTATCGTCGGCCTGATTGAAGCGGATGCTGGCGACGGCCGAAGAGAGATCGGCAACGAAATTGTCGTAGACCTTGGCGTCGGCATAGATGCGGCAGGCCGCGGTGCAGTCCTGACCGGCATTGTAATAGCCGAAGGTGCGGATGCCAGCGACGACGGCATCGATATCGGCATCGTCGAAGACGATGACCGGGGCCTTGCCGCCGAGTTCCAGATGAGTGCGCTTGACGGTCTTGGCGGCGGCCTGCAGCACCTTCTTGCCGGTGGCGACATCGCCTGTTATCGAGACCATGTTGACCTTGGCATGGTTGATCAGCGCATTGCCGACGCTTTCGCCGCGGCCGAGGATGACGTTGACGACGCCTTCAGGAAGGATGTCGGAAAGCAGCCTCGCCATCTTCAGCGCGGTCAGCGGCGTCTGCTCAGAAGGCTTGAAGACGACGGTATTGCCGCCGGCGATTGCCGGCGCCAGTTTCCAGGCCATCATCATCAACGGATAGTTCCACGGCGCGATCGAGCCGACGATGCCGATTGGATCACGGCGGATCATCGAGGTGTGACCGGGCAGGTATTCGCCCGCGGCCGGTCCGTGCAGGTTGCGCACGGCGCCGGCGAAGAAGCGGTAACAATCGACGATCGCCGGGATTTCATCGTTCAGCACTGAATTGATCGGCTTGCCGCAGTTCAGCGCTTCCAGCGCGGCGAAACCGGCGGCATCCTTCTCGATAGCGTCGGCGATCTTCAGCAGGTAACTCGAGCGTTCGGAAGGTGTCGTCTGCGACCAGCTCTTGAAGGCTTTTTCGGCGGCATCGACGGCGGCGTCGACCTGAGACAGCGAGGCCTCGGGAAGGTCGGTCACCGTCTCGCCGGTCTTCGGGTTCAGGATGTGCTCTTCCGTCTCCGTGCCTTTTTCGAAACGGGAACCGATCAGCATTTGCGTATCCATGATGTTCTCCCTGTTATTTGCCGGCGCCGGCGATCTGGTCGCCGTCGCGGGTGAGGTAATAGGCTGCCAGGATCGGCAGGAAGGTGACGAGCACCACGACCATGGCGACCACATTGGTGACGGGGCGCTGGCGCGGGCGGATGAGCTCTTCGAGCATCCAGATCGGCAGGGTCGATTGCTGGCCGCCGGTGAAGGTTGTGACGATGACCTCGTCGAAGGAAAGGGCAAAAGCGAGCATGCCACCGGCCAGAAGTGCGGTGCCGATATTGGGCAGGATGACATGGCGGAAGGTCTGGAAGCCGTCGGCGCCGAGATCCATCGAGGCTTCGATCAGCGAGCCGGAGGTGCGGCGGAAGCGGGCGACGGCGTTGTTGTAGACGACCACCACGCAGAAAGTGGCGTGGCCGAGCACGATGGTCCAGACCGAGAACGGGATGTCGAAGAGACTGAAGGCGGAGCGCAGGGCAATGCCGGTGATGATGCCGGGAAGGGCGATCGGCAGGATGACCAGCAGCGAGATCGCCTCGCGGCCGAAGAACTTCGTCTGGCTGACGGCCGCCGCACAGAGCGTGCCGAGGACGAGCGCGATCGCGGTGGCGATGACGGCGACCTGCACGGAAAGGCCGAGCGCCGACCAGACGTCCGGCCGGTTCCAGGCAACGGCGAACCATTGCAGCGTCAGGCCGGGCGGCGGCCACTGGTAGCTCTTCTCTTCCGTCGTGAAGGCATAGACGAAGATCAAGAGGATTGGCAGGTGCAGGAAAAGCAGGCCGCCGGCGGCGGCGATCTTCAGAGGCAGCGGCGATGTCTTGAGGTCAGAGCGCATCGAAGGCCCCCATGCGTTTGGCGAGCGTCAGATAGAACGCCATGATGACGATCGGCACGACGGAAAAGGCGGCCGCCAGCGGCACGTTGCCGGCCGTTCCCTGCTGGGCATAGACGGCCTGGCCGATGAACAGCCGGGACGAGCCGATGATCTGCGGGATGATGTAATCGCCCAAGGTCAGCGAAAAGGTGAAGATCGACCCGGCGACGATGCCTGGCAGCGCCAAGGGCAACAGCACGGTGCGGAAAGTCTGGCTCGGCGTGGCGCCGAGATCCGCGGAAGCCTCGATCAGGTTGCTGGGCACACGCTCGAGGGCTGCCTGCGTCGGCAGGATCATATAGGGCAGCCAGACATAGACGAAGACAATGAAGGTGCCGAGATAGCTGACCGAAAGCGAATTGCCGCCGACGACCGGTAGGTTCAGGATGCCGTCGAGCAGCCAAGCGAGATGGAGCTTCTCGAAGATCCAGGTGAGGATGCCTTCCTTGGCAAGGATCAGCTTCCAGGCGTAGATCTTGATGAGATAACTCGACCAGAGGGGCAGCATGACGCCGAGATAGAAGAGTGCCTTCCACTTGCCCCGAGCGTAACGCGCCGCGTAGTAGGCGATCGGAAAGGCGATCAGCGCGGAAGCGACAGTCACCAGTGCGGCCATGACGACAGTGCGGATGATGATGTCGAAATTCGTCGGGCTCAGAAGCTGGGCGTAGGTCGCAAGGGTGAATTCGTAGTTCACCAGTCCGGAAAAATCGTCGATCGAGAAGAAACTCTGCAGAAGCAGGGCGACCAGCGAGCCGATATAGATGATGCCGAGCCAGAGCAGGGGCGGTGTCAGCATCAGAAAGAGTAAGAGCTTCGGGTGCCGCCAGAAGGCATCCGACAGCCGGCCGAAGACGCCGCTGCGTCCCGGAAGGATCGATGTCTTGCCGTCGGAGATGATGAGTGCCGTCATGCAGCATCGTCCATGTAGTGGATATCGGCGGGCTGCCAGGCGAGGCGGATGCCGGCGCCGACATCCGGCACGAGCGCGCCTGCCGGCAGCGTGACATGCAGCCGGCTACCTCTGAGGTCGACGCTGAGACGGGTGGCGGCGCCGAGGAAGCTCGCATGCTCGACCTTCGCCTCGATGCCGTCGCTTGTCAGCCGGATCGCTTCGGGGCGCAGGCTCGCCCAGCGTTTCTCGCCGCCGAGCGCGGCCATCAAATCAGGTGCGATCACATTGGACGAGCCGACGAAGTCGGCGACGAAGCGGGTCTTCGGGCAGCGATAGATATCCTGCGGCGTGCCGTGCTGGACGATATTGCCATTGTTGAAGACCGCGACGCGATCGGCCATCGACAGCGCTTCGCCCTGATCATGGGTGACGAAGACAAAGGTGATGCCGAGGGCGCGCTGCAGGCTCTTCAACTCCTCCTGCATCTGCTCACGCAGCTTCAGGTCCAGCGCACCGAGCGGCTCGTCGAGCAGCAGCACTTTGGGCTTGTTGACGAGGGCGCGGGCGAGCGCCACGCGCTGCCGCTGGCCGCCGGAGAGCTGGCCGGGGCGGCGGCCGCCATAACCCGGCAGTTTGACGAGTTCGAGGGCATCGCCCGCCGCCTTCATCCGCTCCGCTTTGCCAACGCCCTTGACCATCAGCCCATAAGCGACGTTGTCGAGAATGTTCAGATGCGGGAAGAGTGCATAATCCTGGAATACGGTGTTGACGTTGCGGCGATAGGGCGGAACGCCGTCGGCCGTGTCGCCGAAGATCTGGATATGGCCTGATGTCGGCTGTTCGAAACCGGCTATCAATCTGAGGCAGGTCGTCTTGCCGGAACCGGACGGCCCGAGCATGGCGAAGAACTCGCCCGGCGCGATCTCCAGATCGACGCCGTCGACGGCGCGCACCTGGCCGAAATGGCGCGATACCTGTTGGAAACGGACGGCTGGGGTCATTGGAAGGCTCCGGGGTCTATGTGCTCAACAGAGGGTGTCGGTCGTGGCTCAAAAAGGACCCGGCCCCAAGCCCCTCCCCACAAGGGAGGGGCTTAATCTGCCGCACCCTCGCGAATTCGGCGTTCAGCGAGGAGCGAGGCGGTGCCACTTATAGCCCCTCCCCCTTGTGGGGAGGGATTGGGGAGGGGTCTTCAACCACACAAGCCGACTTGGCTATTACCGCCCGCCGATCACGCCGATGTAATCCGATACCCAGCGATGATAGGGCACGCATTCGCTTTGCGTGGCGCATTTGGCGACCGGGGTTTTCCAGAACTTGATCTTGTCGAAGTGATCGAAGCCGTTGGTGGCGCAGCCGGTATCGCCCATCAGTTCGTTGCCCTTGCAGGCGGTGGGAACGGAGGGAACGGCGCCGAACCAGGCGGCGGCGTCGCCCTGGACCTTGGCCTGCAGCGAATGTTCCATCCACATATAAGCGCAGTTCGGGTGTTCGCTGTCGGCGTGCAGCATTGTCGTGTCGGCCCAGCCGGTGACGCCTTCATCCGGGAAGGTGGAGGCGATCTTCTGCTTGTCGGCCTGCAGCAGGTTCACCTGGAAGGGCCAGGAGCCGGAAGCGACGACGCCTTCGTTCTTGAAGTCGTCGATCTGGATCATCGCGTCGTGCCAGTAGCGCGAGATGAGCTTGCGCTGGCCGCGCAACAGGTCGAGGGCCGCCTTGTACTGGTCTTCAGTGAGTTCGTACGGGTCTTTGATGCCGAGATCCGGCTTGTGGGCCATCAGATACATGGCCGCATCGGCGATATAGATCGCGCCGTCATAGGCCTGGACGCGGCCTTTGTTCGATTTGCCGTCGGGCAGCGTCTCTTCCTCGAAGACGACATTCCAGCTGGTCGGCGCCTTGTCCTTGAAGGCATCGGTATTGTACATCAGCACATTCGGGCCCCAGAGGTAGGGCACGCCGTAATGTACGCCGCCGACCGTATACCAGGCGCCGTTCTGCAGGCGCTGGTCGACATTCTTGAAGCTCGGGATCAGATCGGTGTTGATCGGCTGGACACGCTTGCCGGCGATGAGGCGCAGCGACGCATCGCCCGATGCGGTGACGAGGTCGAAGCCGCCCTCGTTCATCAGCGAGACCATTTCATCCGAGGTGGCGGCGGTCTTGACGGAAACCTTGCAGCCGGTCTCCTTTTCGAAGCCGGTGACCCAGTCGTAATTCTTGTCGGTTTCTCCGCGCTCGATATAACCGGCCCAGGCGACGATGCTGACCGCACCCTCGCCCTTGCCCAGCGCCTTCAATGGCTCGGCCGCAATCCCCTGCGTCGCGAAGCCCAGGCAAGCGAGCGCTGCCGTGCAGGATTTCAAGAGATTCGTCATCATCCGTCTCCCGGTTTGGTGCCACTTTTTGTGGCGTTCGTTCCCTGAGAAGAAGGTGATCCCAAAAAGCCGCTTTCGCAAATTCATTTATCAGAAAGGCGATATCGGAAATTCCGATATCAGCGCATGCGGCCGGAGCGCATGCTTTCGGCGATGCCGACGAAGTCGCGCGCCGCCTGCGGCAGGCTGGAGCCCTTGCGCCAGACCATGCCGACCTGGACCACCGGCAGCGAACCGGAGACGTCGCGGCTCTCGATGCGGTCGCCTTCGAGCGACCACGGGCGGTAGACGAGGTCGGGAAGCAGGGCGATGCCGGCGCCCGTCGCGACCAGGCTGCGCACCGCCTCCACCGAGCGGGTGCGGAAGGCGACATGCGGGCGGGCGCCGAGCGCCGACAGCAGCTTGCCGGTATTCTCCTCGATCTCGTCGACCGTCAGCATGATCAGCGGTTCGCGGGCGATATCGGCGACCGAGATGATGTCGGCCGAAACCAGCGGATGGCCCATCGGCAGCCATAGCCGATAGGGCGAGGTTTCGAGGATTTCCGCCTGCAGCGCCATGCGGTCGCGCAGGTTCGATATCACCATGACCGCGACATCGAGTTCGCCGCCGACCAGGAGATGCTCGAGATAGCCGCCATTGTCCTCGATGGCGCTGACCTCGATGCCCGGACAGGCGCGCCGGTATCGCGCCAGCAGATCGGAGAGCACGTAGCCGGCGACAAGCGAGGTGACGCCGATATTCAACGTGCCGGAGAGGGTGCTCTGCTGGCCGGAGAAGCTGGTCCGCGCATCGGAGACGGAGGCGAGGATCTTGGTCGCGTGACGGAGAAACTGATGTCCGTTGTGGGTGATCGTCAGGCCGCGCGGATGGCGCTCGAACAGTTCGACGCCAAGATCGGTTTCGAGCTCCTTCAGCGCTTCCGTCACCGAGGACTGCGAGATCGACAGGTTCTGCGCGGCTCGTGTCACTGAACCTTGTTCGGCGACGGCAACGAAATATTGGATCTGGCGGAGCGTGAAGGCCATGGGCGTATAGAGCATGGTGGGATGCGCCGTGGCAAGCGGTTGAAAAAGGCGGACCTTTTTTGGACTTTTTCAAAATGGGGCGGGCTTGGCTTGTTCACTTAAACTTTCGGAAACGTCATTTCCCTAGCATTCTCGGCACCTGTCCTGCGTTGGAGTTTGAGATGGCGGAGCAGTTGGCGTGAAGGCCTTACTGCGCATGTTCCGGCCTTCCCGGAAATTGGCAATGATCATCGGCGGAGTCGCGCTTCTGGCGGGCGTTTCCGGCGGTGCGGCCGTCTATGTCGGCAAGGACAGACTGATGGGTGTGGCCGGTGGCGGCGACGGGCTCGAATGCAGCGACGTCAACCTGGTGACGATCCGGAAGCAGGATCACGTCTGGGTGCGCAAATACATCAAGACCGAACCGACCGACGGGATGACACGCGTCAAGACTGCGCTTCGGGTCGCCCAGGCCGTTTATGCCGCGCAGAAGCCGGATCTGGTGCAGGTGGTGGTGCTCGACGAGAACGGTCCGACCCTCCGCTCCGACATTCGCGGCCGGGCGATCGGCGCCGACGTCGTCTATATCCCGCATCCCGACAAGGCCGTTCCCGGCCTCGACGACAAGCCCTATACGGCGCGCTACTATGACGGCAAGGCCAGCGAAAACGGACTGTTCTTCGGCGAGCGAATAGAGTTGCCTCTCGACGAAATCGCCATGATCAGCAGCGCCTTCAAGGATCCTGAGGATTGCGTCGACCCGGTCGCTGTGGGCTCGACGAAGAACGGCGAAAAGGCCAAGGAAACGAAGGCTGCGGGCGGCGCGCACGGCGCAGCGCCGGCGGCCGAAAGCGAAGCCGCGCCTGCTCATGAACCTGCGCCAGCCAGAGAAGGCGCGAGTGCCGATGTGGTAGCGGAGGCTCCGGCCGAAGAGCCTCCGGCGGAAGGCGCCGAGACCCGCTGAATCACCGGCATGAAAAAGCGGAGCGCCGGCCGGCACTCCGCTTCGTTTTTCTCACGTTCTGTCTGTCAGTCGGCCTTGTTGCGGCGGGCCGGGAAGAGAATGACGTCGCGGATCGACGGAGCGTTGGTCAGAAGCATGATCAGGCGGTCGACGCCGATGCCGAGGCCACCGGCCGGCGGCATGCCCTGGTCGATCGCGTCGAGGAATTCGTCGTCCAGCTGCTTTTCCTTTTCGCCGCGGGCATGCGCCTGTTCCAACTGCTCGACCATGCGGCGCCGCTGTTCCTCGGGATCGTTAAGTTCCGAGAAAGCGTTGCCGAGTTCCCAGGCGTTGCAATAGGTCTCGAAGCGCTCGACCAAACGCGGTTCGCCCGGCACTTCCTTGGCGAAGGGCGAGATGTCCTTCGGGAAATGCGTGACGTGCGACGGCTGGATCAGGGTGGATTCAACCTTTTCTTCGAAGATGAAGGCAAGGCACTCGCCCCAGGTCCAATCCTTCTCGACGGCGAAGCCGGCGGCCTTGGCGGCGATGCGCGCTTCCTCATCGGTCTTGATGGCGAGGAAATCGATGCCGGTGGCTTCCTTGACGGCAGCAGGCATCGGCACGCGCTTGAACGGCCCCTTGAAGGACAACCGCTTGTCGCCGAAGTCGAATTCCGTCGTGCCGTGAATGGAGAGCGCCAGGGTCTCGAACAGCCGCTCGACGAGGTCCATCATATCCTCGTAATCCGCATAGGCCCAGTAACACTCCATCATGGTGAATTCGGGATTGTGCCGGGTAGAGACCCCTTCGTTGCGGAAGTTGCGGTTGATCTCGAAGACCTTGTCGGTCAGGCCCGAGACCAGCGTGCGCTTCAGGAACAGTTCCGGCGCGATGCGCAGATACATGTCGAGCTTCAGCGTGTTGTGATGCGTCTTGAACGGCTCGGCGGTGGCGCCGCCATAGATCGATTGCAGCATCGGCGTCTCGACTTCCATGAAACCGTCATTTTCCATGAAGCGGCGGATGCCGGAGACGATCTTCGAGCGCTGCTGGAAGCGCAGCTTCGAATCCTCATTGGTCATGATGTCGAGATGGCGCTTGCGGTAACGCAGCTCGATGTCGGAGAGACCGTGCCACTTCTCGGGCATCGGCAGCAGCGACTTCGTCAGCATTTCGATCTTGTGGGCGTTGATCGTCAGCTCGCCGCGCTTGGTGCGGCGCACGATGCCGGTGACGCCGATGATGTCGCCGATATCGATCATCGGCAGCAGGCCGCGGGCCTCTTCCGGCGTCGTGTCCTTGTGGCTGAAGATCTGGATCTTGCCGGAAGCGTCATGGATATCCATGAACATACCGGAGTTGCGCGAGGAAAAGACCCGGCCAGCGACGGTGACGATGTCCTGCGTCTCGACATCGGGTTCCAGACCCTCGTATTTCGTCGCAAGCTCGGCATTGGTCAGGCTCCGGTGAAAATGCGCCGGATAGACATCGCCGATCTGCTCGCGCAGCAGCTTCAGCTTCTGGGCGCGCACCTCGGTCGCGTCGGAGGAAAGGGTGTTTTCGGTCTTGTTGTCAGCCACTGTCGAAATCCTCTGACTATGCTTACTTCGAGCCGACGAGGGCGGCGACCGCCTGGGCCGCGAGCTTCAGGCGCTGGCGCACGACAGAGCGGCCGAGGAGCGCCATGGAATCGAAGAGCGGCAGCGAACGCGACGAGCCGGAGACGGCGACGAAGAGCGGTGCCACCACGACCTTCAGCTTCTTGCCCAAGCGATCAGCGACGGCGCGCAGCTCCGCCTCGATCGTTTCGACATTCCATTCCAGGATCTTTTCGAGGTCCGGCTGGACAGTGTTGAGGATCTCCAGGATCTCTTCCGGCGGTGATTTGATCTTGGCGAAGTCGGACGGCTGCAGGCCGAGATCGGACTTCAGCAGGAAGCTGGCGAGATCGGGTAGCTCGCCGAGCTTGGAAATGCGGGTCTGCGACAGGCGCAGACCCGCCATCAGGCGGTCGTTTTCCATCGCCCAAGTCAGGACGCGCGCCCGGAATTCGTCTTCGGAGAGCTTTTCACGGATCCAGCGGCCGTTCAGCCAATCGAGCTTCTGGATATCGAAGATCGCGCCTGCTTTGGAGAGATTGTCCGGATCGAACTTTTCGGACAGTTCTTCCATCGTCAGAAGCTCTTCGCCCTCGGCGATCTGAATGAAGAACAGGCCGAGGAAATTCATCAGCGCTTCGGGGATATAACCGAGCGCAGAATAGTAGGAGATCGAGGTCGGGTTCTTGCGCTTCGACAGCTTCGATTTGTCGGCATTGCGCATCAGCGACAAATGCATGAAGACCGGCTGCTCCCAGCCGAAATAGCGATAGAGCAGGATGTGCTTGGGCACAGAAGCCAGCCATTCCTCGCCACGCGCCACATGGGTGATCTTCATCAGATGGTCATCGATGACGTTGGCCATGTGATAGGTCGGCATGCCGTCGGCCTTGATCAGCACCTGCATGTCGACGGAATCCCACGGGATGGAGACATCGCCATAGACGCCGTCAGTGAAGTCGCAGGAGCCTTCGGTCGGGATCTTCATGCGGATGACGGTCGTCTCGCCGGCTGCCATGCGCGCGGTGACTTCCTCGGCCGTCAGATTGAGGCAGTGGCCATCATATTTCGGCGGCTTGCCGGCGGCGCGCTGCGCCTCGCGCATCTGTTCGAGGCGCGCGGGCGTGCAGAAACAGCGGAAGGCATGGCCATCGTCCAGCAGCTCCTGTGCATAGGGCTGGTACATCGGCTTTCGGTCGGACTGGCGATAAGGGCCGTAGGGGCCGCCGATATCGGGGCCCTCCTTCCATTCCAGCCCGCACCATTTCAGCGCATCCAGGACCTTCGTCTCGAATTCCGGCGTCGAGCGCGTCGCATCGGTATCCTCGATGCGCAGGATGAACTCGCCGCCGTGCTTCTTGGCAAAGAGATAGTTGAAGAGAGCGATGTAAGCGGTGCCGACATGCGGCTCGCCGGTCGGCGAGGGAGCGATGCGGACGCGGACGCCGGAAGCTGTCCCGGAATTTGTCATTGTATGTGCCCATCAATGAATGCCGGACTGCTTTCACGGGAAAGCGAGGTTCGGCCGGAAGGATGCAGATATCTTCATCGGCAAACCGGCCGAAAAGGGCATTCGCCCGCACCATCCGCCGATCGTCCGTTCGGCTGGCCTTAGGCCATATTCAACCGGGCGCGTCAAGAAAAACCGCGTCCGCAACGGCTTTCCGGCACTTGAGAGGGTGCGCTGGTCGTCGCGCGCCCTCCCGCATCAGCCTCAATGCGCTCCTTCGCGTTTCCGCTTGCGGGCGTTGCGCGCGAACATGTTCAGCACCTCGACCAGCGCCGAGAAGGCCATGGCGGCGTAGACGTAGCCCTTCGGCACGTGGAAGCCCATGCCTTCGGCGATCAGCGTCGTGCCGATCATCAGCAGGAAGGCGAGCGCCAGCATGACGATCGTTGGATTTCTCTCGATGAAGTTGGCGAGCGGGGTCGCGGCAACCAGCATGACGGTGACGGCGGCGATAACGGCGATCACCATGATCGGCAGATGCGGCGTCATGCCGACGGCGGTGATGATGCTGTCGACGGAGAAGACCAGGTCAAGCAGCAGGATCTGGCCGATGGCCGACGCAAAGCCCGTCGTGACGGACTTCGCGATGAAATCCTCCTGATGATCCACCGGGTCGACCGTGTGGTGAATTTCCTTGGTGGCCTTCCAGACGAGGAACAGGCCGCCGGCGATGAGGATCAGGTCCTTCCAGGAGAAGCCGTGCCCGAAGGCCGTAAACAGCGGTTCGGTCAGCTGCACGATCCAGGCGACCGTGCCGAGCAGCGCCAGGCGCATGACGAGGGCAAGGCCGATGCCGATCCGGCGGGCTTTCTCGCGATGCTCGGGCGGCAGTTTGTTGGTGAGAATGGAAATGAAGATCAGGTTGTCGATCCCGAGAACGACTTCCATCACCACCAGTGTGATGAGCGCCACCCAGGCGGCCGGGTCCTGAATGAGCGTCATGATTTCCTGCATCAGCCTATACCCTCTTTGCGTCACATGATGAAACGACGCGCAATGTAATGGCGCCTGCCTGCCAGACAAGCGCCACAAGCCGGTATACGAAACTGATATGACTTTTATTCCCTAGAACCGGATGATTTAAGGCCGGGTCGGCCTTAAATTTGAATCCTGTTTCCAATTAAAGAGTTAGGGCATGATTTCGTCCGAAAATCGCTTACACGTTTCGGCATCATGCTCTAATCGGCAGCCAGATTTCGGTGACGCCCATGCCGGTATAGGGATCGAAGCGCTCGTCGTAACGTTCGAACATGTCAGGTGTCTCGCCATGTTCCAGGCCCGACGTTGGCCACCATGTGCCGAAAATCCGGTGCATGGTTAGGGAAATGCCGGAGACATGGCCGCGATGGGTGAAGACGGCGTAGCGCTGTCCCGGAAGCTTAAGCGTCGTAAAATCCGCGGGCAGGTCGCTGGCATCGGAAATTTCGGCTGCGGCCATGTAGCGGAATTTCTCCTCCTCGCCGATATGCCTGCAGATGCCATAGGCGACATTGCCTTTCTGGCCAGGAATATGCCCGAAATAGGTATTGAACTTCTGCCAAAGCGAGGGGATGGCGGCGTTGTCGCCATAAGCGTAGGTCTCCTGCAGGCCGGCAAAGAGCATTGGTTGAAGGGTCTCGAAACGGGGTGGTTCGAGGTCGTTGAGATGGTCGGTATCCATTCGGATCGGCTCCAGTAAAACAAGGTTGCGGGCGTGCCCCTGTCTGCGCACCGCATCCGGCGTCATGCCGAACTGGTCGCGGAAGGCACGGGTGAAAGCTTCGTGCGAGCCGTAGCCCGCGCAAAGCGCAACCTCGAGAATGGTGGATGAGCCGCTGACCAATGCAGGCACGGCGCGGCTGAGGCGCCGTCCTCTCATGTAGCTGCTGATCGAATGGCCGGTGACGAGCCCGAAGACGCGCGACAGATGATAGCGCGACAATCCGGCTGCTTCCGATATCTCTTCCAGCGATATATCGCTTTCGAAATGGCTCTCTATGAACCAGATCGCCCGTGCGATGGCGTTCATCTTCATTCCCCTGGTTGCGGCTTCTTCTTAGAAAAAAGCTGGCAGCCGGGTTTGATCGTTCTTGCGGAGTTTTGGCCGAAGGAGAGCGGCAGTCAAGGATGCGGGGTTAGGCAGTCTCGTGCCGGCGCACGCCGTAGGCTGCCATGAAGACCTTGATCGCACCGCGGATGACGCGGTCGATTTCCTCGCGAGTCGGCGGTTCTTCCATGCTGCCGAACAGGCGGAGCTTGAAGAAACTGCCGCTGGCAAGATCGAGAAACTGGCCGGCGGCAAGATCGATGTCGTCGATCTCGAGCCGGCCTTCGGCGATATGCTGTTCCAAAAAGTCGCGCATGATGGTGCGCAGGTTTACCGGGCCTTTGAAGAAGCGTTGACAGAGCACCGGCATGCGGTCGCGAACGCCGAGAACGGTGCGCATCGCGCTGATGACCTTTTCGTCGGTCATGTGGGTGACGAAGCTCATCCCGAATTCGTACAGGCCGGATTCGGGGTCGTCATGCTCGGCAAGCGCCGTGCGCACGGCCGCCATGAAAGCGGCGCGCTCGTTCTCGATCATTGCCGAAAACAGTTCTTCCTTGTTGGTGAAATAGACGTAGAGCGTGCCCTTGGAGACTCCGGCTTCGCGCGTCACGTCGTTCATACTGGCGGCGTCGAAGCCCATCTTCATGAAGACGCGCTTGGCGCCGGCAAGAATTTGCTGGCGCTTGGCCGGATCTTCGCCAGCGGCAAATCGGCCTCCTCCAACAGGTGGGCTGAAGACGGCGGCATGGTCGGGCTTTAGCGTCATATCTCCTTAACCGTGTTCACGGTTTCGTACTTTCTTTAAAGAAATCGAACCGATTGGTTCTATACATCTTGATATGACGATAAAACAGGTTTATGTCAACTGAACCGAACCGTTCAGTTCGATTATTACTCCAAGATCGGTAAAGTGGCTATGTCGAGCAACCAGAAGAGCAACGTCGCGCGTATCGTCAGCGAAAACGCCGAGGTCGAAGAGGCAAAGGTCGCGGTCGTTGCCGAGGCTCCGACGGCGGAAGCCCTGGAAAAGCCGGCTGCTCCTGCACAATCGGCGCCGGCCCAAGCCCCGGTTGCTCCTCCTGCGGCAAAGAAGCGCCGCAGCCCGGTGCTGCCGATCGTCGTGCTTGCCCTGCTTGCGGGCGGCGGCTGGTATGGATACGAATGGTGGATGAACGGCCGGTTCATGGTGTCGACCGACGACGCCTATATCGAAGGCGATATCGCGACCATCTCACCGAAGGTGACCGGCTATGTCGCGAAGGTGAATGTTGTCGCCAACCAGGAAGTCAAGGCAGGCGACGTTCTCGCCACCCTTGATAACGGCGACTACCAGAATGCCCTCGATCAGGCGAATGCCCAGATCGCGACCGAGCAGCTTTCGCTAAGCCGTATTGATGCGCAGATTGAAGGCGCCAAGGCGAGCCTCGTGCAGGCCCAGGCTCAGAAGACTGCCCTCGAAGCCACGGTTCGTGGCGCGGAAATCAAGCAGAAGCGTCAGAGCGACCTGCAGGCAAAGTCGGTCGGCACCACCGCGGATCTCGATGATGCCAATACCGCACTCGATCAGGCCAAGGCCAATCTTGCCGGCGGCGACGCCAATATCGTGGCGGCGCAAGCCAATATCGCCATCCTCGAAGCCCAGCGCAGGGAGGCGGAAGGTTCCGTCCGCACGCTGGAAATCCAGCGCGACAAGGCCGCCCGCGACCTCTCCTTCACCGTGCTCAAGGCGCCCTATGACGGCATCGTCGGCAACCGATCTGTCCAGGAAGGCGATCTGGTCTCGCCCGGCCAGCGCCTGATGGCGCTCGTTCCGGTGCGCCAACTTTATATCGACGCCAATTTCAAGGAAACGCAGATTCAGCATCTCGTTCCTGGCTCGAAGGTCAACGTCCATGTCGATGCCTATGACGACCATCCGATCGTCGGCACTGTCGAATCGATCTCGCCGGCTTCCGGTTCGGTCTTTTCGCTGCTGCCGCCGGAAAATGCCACGGGCAACTTCACCAAGGTGATTCAGCGCGTGCCGGTGCGCATCGCGCTGCCGCAGGATGCGCTCGACAGTGGGCGTCTGCGCGCGGGCCTCAGCGTCGTCGTCGACGTCGATACCCGCACGGCGCCGAACAAGTAAACCTTCGGAGCAATTCCAGCAAAAGGAAAGGCGGAGGTGGTCCGATGGCCGGGAGCGCGACAGCAACAGCGGGAACGATGCCGGCGGCGCCTGCCCACGCCGCGGATCGCATGGATCCGAGAAAGCTCATCGCCTTCTTCGCGATGGTGCTCGGCATGTTCATGTCGATCCTCGACATCCAGATCGTCTCTGCTTCGCTCGCCGAAATCCAGGCCGGCCTGTCGGCCGGTTCCGACGAAATCGGCTGGGTGCAGACCGCCTATCTGATCGCGGAAGTGATCATGATCCCGCTTTCGGGAACACTGGCGCGCATCATCTCGACGCGCTACCTCTTCGCGATCTCGGCCGCCGGCTTTACTATGGCGAGTGCGCTTGCGGCGACGGCGACGAATATCGACCAGATGATCGTCTACCGCGCCATCCAGGGTTTCATCGGCGGCGGCATGATCCCATCGGTCTTCGCGGCCGCCTTCACCATTTTCCCGCCGTCGAAGCGCAGCATCGTCTCGCCGATCATCGGCCTGATTGCTACGCTTGCGCCGACCATCGGCCCGACCGTCGGCGGCTATCTCAGCCACGCCTTCTCCTGGCACTGGCTGTTCCTCGTCAATATCGTTCCGGGCATCATCGTCACGCTGGTTACCTGGAACTTCATCGACTTCGACAAGCCGGAACTGTCGCTCTTCAAGAAGTTCGACTGGTGGGGGCTGATCTCGATGGGCGTCTTTCTCGGCGCGCTGGAATATGTGCTCGAAGAGGGCAACTCGAACGATTGGTTCAACGACAATTCCATTGCGCTGGCTGCCGTCGCCTCCGGCGTCGCGGCCATCGTCTTTTTCTATCGCGCCTTCACGGTGGAGTTTCCCGTCGTCGACCTCAAGGCCTTTGCGAACAGGAATTTCTCCTTCGGCTCGGTGTTTTCCTTCGTCATGGGCATCGGGCTCTACGGCCTTACCTATATCTACCCCGTCTATCTCGGGCGTATCCGCGGCTATGATTCATTGATGATCGGCGAGACGATGTTCGTCTCCGGGCTTGCGATGTTCTTCACCGCGCCGATTGCCGGGCGGCTTTCGACCAAGATGGACCTGCGCCTGATGATGGTGATCGGATTCATCAGCTTCGCCGCCGGCACATACATCATGATCCACCTGACGGCGGATTGGGATTTCTACGAGCTGTTCATCCCGCAGATCCTGCGCGGCTTCGGGCTGATGATGTGCATGGTGCCGATCAACAATATCGCGCTCGGTACGATGCCGCCGTCGCGCATTCGCGGCGCGTCCGGCCTGTTCAACCTGACCAGAAACCTTGGCGGCGCCGTCGGCCTCGCGGTCATCAATACCGTGCTCACCAGCCGGCAGGATGTGCATTACGAGCGGCTGCGGGAGAATATCGACTGGGGCAATTCGGCGGCGATCGACCAGATGAACAACATGGCCGCCAATTTCAACAGTTACGGCATGGACGGCACGTCAGTCGCAATCAAGCAGATGGTCGGCCTCGCCACCAAGCAGGCGGTCATCCTTTCCTTCAGCGATGTGTTCCTGATCCTGACCGCGCTGTTCGTTGCGATGATCCTCGGTGTCGCCATGATCAAGAAACCCGCGCCGCAAGGCGGCGGAGGAGGTGGCGGCGGCCACTGACCTCCGGCCCCGTCCCTCGAAAAGGCCCTCTCCGGAGGGCCTTTTTGTTGTGGTTTCCCAGCCTCTGTGTCATCAGATGGGGGATCGCTGATCGAATCGACGCTAGCGGGCCGGCGATGCCGGAGAAATAATGCGGAAATCGCCCCGCTGGTTTTTTTGATTTACGTACATCAAATTTGGCGCTAATGGTCTCGTCAGGAGGAATGATGAGGCCAACTGTTCACGATATCGCCGCTGCGGCGGGCGTCAGTCTCGCGACTGTCGACCGGGTTCTCAATCAGCGCCCTGGTGTGCGTCATGTCACGCGGGAGAAGGTCGAGACCGCAATCCGCGAACTCGGTTATGTCAGGGACGTCGCCGCCGCCAATCTCGCCAAGGGTCGCACCTATCCGCTGGTCTTCATCCTGCCGGCCAGCGACAATTCCTTCATGCACGGGCTCAATGCCGAAATCCGGCAGGCGATCCTCCGCTCGCCGGCCGAACGCACGGATATTCGCACCATCGAGGTGCCTGCCTTCGATTCGGCCGCTCTCGTCGCCGTGCTCGAAGGGCTTTCCCGCGGAAAGCCTTGCGGCATCGCAATGGTTGCGACCGATGCGCCCGACGTGCGTGCCGTCGTCGACAGGCTGGTGCATGCGGGCTTTCCCATCGTCACGCTGGTGTCCGATCTTACCGGATCGCTGCGCCATCACTACGCCGGCGTCGACAATATCGCGGCAGGCCGCACGGCGGCCCGTCTGCTCGGCCGGTTCCTCGGGCCGCGAAAGGGCAAGATCGCCGTGCTCGCCGGCTCCATGCTGGTGCGCGACCATCGCGAGCGGCTGGAAGGGTTTACCTCGGTCATGACAGAGGAGTTTCCCGATCTTGCGATCCTTCCGGTTCTGGAAGGCCGCGACGATCCGGAGATCGCCCATATGCTCGTCGCAGAGGCACTCGGGAAGGCCGACATTATCGGCATCTATAGTCTCGGCGCCGGCAATCGCGGCCTTATCCGGGCGCTGAAGGAGAAGGCCGTCGATCGGACGCTGACAGTCATTGCCCACGAACTGACCGCCCACACGCGGGCGGCGCTCATCGACAACACGGTTGATGCGATTCTCAATCAGAATGCCGGTCATGAGGTGCGCAGCGCCATCCGGGTGCTGAAGGCCAAGGCGGACGGGCTCGCCGTCATCGACGCGCAGGAACGCATCCGCCTCGACATATTCCTGAAGGACAATCTGCCGTAACGGCAAAGGGAGAATGCCACATGTATCTCGGTCTCGATCTCGGTACCTCCGGCGTCAAGGCGATGCTGATCGACGGGGACCAGAAAATCGTCGGTTCGGCCAACGGTGCGCTCGACGTCTCGCGCCCGCATTCCGGCTGGTCGGAACAGGAACCGGCTCACTGGGTGCGCGCGACCGAGGAGGCCGTCGCCGGGCTCAAGGCAAAACATCCAAAGGAGTTCGCCGCAGTCAAGGGCATCGGCCTTTCCGGCCAGATGCACGGCGCCACGCTGATCGATGCGAGCGACAAGGTATTGCGGCCCTGCATTCTTTGGAACGATACACGCAGCCACGTCGAAGCCGCCGAACTCGACGCCGACCCGCGTTTCCGGGTGCTGACCGGCAATATCGTGTTTCCCGGCTTTACGGCGCCCAAGCTCGCCTGGGTCAGGAAGCATGAGCCTGAGACTTTCGCCAAGGTTGCCAAGGTGCTGCTGCCGAAGGATTATCTGCGTCTCTGGCTGACCGGCGAATATATTTCCGAAATGTCGGATTCCGCGGGCACCTCCTGGCTCGATACCGGCAAGCGCGGTTGGTCGTCCGAACTGCTTGCCGCCACCGGCCTTTCCAGGGAGCAGATGCCGGCGCTTGTCGAAGGCACCGATCAGGCCGGCAGACTGCGGTCCGACCTCGCGGCCCAGTGGGGCATATCAGGCTCGGTCGTCGTTGCCGGCGGCGCGGGCGATAATGCAGCCTCGGCCTGCGGCATGGGCACGGTCAGCGATGGCGCAGCCTTCGTCTCGCTCGGCACATCGGGCGTGCTTTTTGCCGCCAACGGCTCCTATCTGCCGAAGCCGGAAAGCGCCGTGCATGCGTTCTGCCATGCGCTGCCCAACACCTGGCATCAGATGGGCGTCATCCTCTCGGCCACCGATGCGCTCAACTGGCATTCCGGTGTGACCGGCAAATCGGCCGCCGATCTCACAGGCGAACTCGGCGAGACGCTGAAGGCGCCTTCCGGCGTCACCTTCCTGCCCTATCTCTCAGGCGAGCGTACGCCGCACAATGACGCTGTCATACGCGGCGCCTTCATCGGCCTCGGACATGAGAGCAGCCGCGCGGTGCTAACCCAGGCCGTGCTCGAAGGTGTGGCTTTCGCCATCCGCGACAACCTCGAAGCGTTGCGTTCGGCCGGCACCCGCATCGCGCGCGTGACCGCAATCGGCGGCGGTTCGCGCTCGCACTATTGGCTGGCGTCGATCGCCACCGCGCTCGGCGTTCCGGTCGACCTGCCGGCTGACGGCGATTTCGGCGCGGCCTTCGGCGCTGCTCGTCTCGGTCTGATCGCGGCGACGGGTGCCGATCCGATCGCCGTCTGCACGCCGCCGATGACAGCAGGCACGATCGAACCGGTCGCAGCGCTGAAGGACGCTTACGAGGACGCTTACAAGCGCTATCGGGCGCTCTATCCGGCGATCAAGTCGCTGGCGCGTTGAGAACTGGAGCCGGCGGCCCCCTCATCCACCTGCCGGCACCCTCTCCCCGAGGGGAGAAGAGACTCGCTGGAGCGCCCCATTCCCCTTCTCCCCTCAGGGAGAAGGTGGCCCGAAGGGTCGGATGAGGGGGCTGGTGGCACGAACGATAAGACTGAACGACGAACCCAAGGAGACCCCAACATGAGCACCGGATTTTTCGGCGATATCCAGAAGATCAAATATGAGGGCCCAGACAGCACCAATCCGCTGGCCTTCCGCTATTACAAGCCGGACGAGATCGTCCTCGGCAAGCGGATGGAAGACCATTTGCGTTTTGCGGTAGCCTACTGGCACACCTTCACCTGGCCGGGTGGCGACCCCTTCGGCGGCCAGACCTTCCTGCGTCCCTGGTTCGAAGATACGATGAAGGCGGCCAAACTCAAAGCCGATGTCGCTTTCGAATTCTTTTCGCTGCTGGGCGCACCCTACTATTGCTTCCATGACGCCGATGTGCGCCCGGAGGGCAAGAATTTTGCCGAAAACACCAGGAACCTCAATGAGATCGTCGATTATTTCGCCGAGAAGCAGGCGGCGACCGGCGCCAAGCTGCTCTGGGGTACGGCGAACCTGTTCTCCAACCGCCGCTACATGTCGGGTGCGGCGACCAACCCCGATCCAGACGTCTTTGCCTTCGCCGCTGCAACGGTCAAGACCTGCATCGACGCCACGCAGAAGCTCGGCGGCGAGAACTACGTGCTTTGGGGCGGCCGCGAAGGTTACGAGACGCTGCTCAACACCGATCTCAAGCGCGAGCTCGACCAGCTCGGCCGCTTCCTCAACCTCGTCGTCGAATACAAGCACAAGATCGGCTTCAAGGGCACGATCCTGATCGAGCCGAAGCCGCAGGAGCCGACCAAGCACCAGTATGATTACGACGTCGCGACCGTCTACGGCTTCCTCAAGAAGCACGGTCTCGAAAACGAGGTGAAGGTCAATATCGAGCAGGGCCATGCAATCCTTGCCGGCCATTCCTTCGAGCACGAGCTGGCGCTTGCCAATGCGCTTGGCATCTTCGGCTCGATCGACATGAACCGCAACGACTACCAGTCCGGCTGGGACACCGACCAGTTCCCGAACAATGTTCCGGAAATGGCGCTTGCCTATTACCACGTTCTGGCAGGCGGTGGCCTCAAGACCGGCGGCACCAACTTCGATGCGAAGCTGCGCCGCCAGTCACTCGACCCGGCGGACCTCCTGATCGGTCATATCGGCGGCATGGATTGCTGTGCCCGCGGCCTGAAGGCGGCTGCCAAGATGATCGAGGACAAGGCCCTGTCGCAGCCGCTCGCCGATCGTTACGCCGGCTGGGAATCGGCCGAGGCGCAGAAGCTCTTCCGCGGTGAGTATTCGCTGGATGAGATCACCAACTGGGTCGAGAGCCACGACGTGAACCCGCAGCCGAAATCCGGCAAGCAGGAACTGCTCGAAAACGTCGTCAACCGTTACGTTTGATAAAACGCGCCGGCGGCCAGCGGTCGCCGGCGTCACCCCTCTAAATTATTCCCGGCTCAGCGCTTCAACCAGTTGCGTGAGGGCGCGGAGACGGAGTTTCGCACCACCAGATCCGGCCTCAGCAGGATTTCCGTCTCGGCCGGGCGGCCGTCGGACAGAAGTTCCAATAGCAGTGCCATCGCCTGTTTGCCGATCGCGGTTCTCGGCTGGCGGATCGTCGTCAGCGATGGGGATATGAAGACGGCCTGCGGCACGTCGTCGAAGCCGGTCACCGAGAAATCTCGCGGAATATCATAGCCTCGCGCGCCGAGCCCGATCATGACGCCGATCGCCGTCTGATCGTTCACGCACATGAAGGCTGTGGGAAGCGTGTCGCGCATGAAAAGCTGCTCGACCGCGTGCCGGCCGCTTTCGATCGTGCCGTCGCCCTCGAGCACGATCCGCAAGTCGGGCGGAATGCCAGCAGCATCGAGACCGGCGTCGTACCCCATGCGGCGCCTGGCATAGGCGAGCCGGGTGCGGGAATCGCCGATGAAGGCGATCTTGCGATGCCCTTCCGCCAGCAGCAGGTCCACCGCTTTCCGAGCGCCCTCGGTATCGTCGACGCCGACATAGGGAATGCCGCCGTTGAAGACCGGTTCGAAAACCCCGACGCTCGGCGGCAGCCGCGCCGTCATGGTCTGATGACCGAAGGGCAGGATGCCGGTGAAGAGGATGAGTCCGGCCGCCTGGTTCGAGTTGAAGAATTTCAGATATTCCAGGCCGCGCTGGGCATCGTTCTGGGTGTGGCCGATCAGGACGCCGTAGCCGTGGGCGCGGGCCTCGTTCTCCAGTCCGACGAGAATATTGGAAAAATTGGGATCGCCGATATCGGGCGCCACCACGAGGATCATGTTGGAGCGGCCGAGCCTCAGGCTGCGCGCCATGGCATTGGTCGTATAACCGGTGATGGCGATCGCCTGGTTGACCTTGAGCCGCGTCGAGTTGGCGACCTTCTCCGGCGTGTGGATTGCCCGGGAAACCGTCGCGATGGAGACCTCGGCGATCCGGGCGACGTCTTCGATGGTTGCGGGCGTGGAATTCGACACTGCGCTCTGCCTTGGGGCTGTCTTCGCCGCGACACTACACAGACTTGCCGAGAGGTCAAAGGCAAGCGTCAACTGATCTGTGTTAATCCACGATGTAAACCTTTACATGCCTTATGTAAAGGTTTACATAAGGCTCGAAGCGGACGGGAGCCGCGTGCGCGTGCCTGTTTGAGGGCCTGAGGCGGTTTTCAGAAGGAAAATGTGCGCTAGTTCAAAACGGAGCGTTGCCGGAGTGCGGCGCTCTAGGGGGAGGGCATAATGACCGTGGAGATCGCCGACACCGCACCCGTGGTGCTGTCCGCCAGGCGCATATGCAAATCCTTCAGCGGCGTGCAGGTCCTCTTCAGCGTCAACTTCGATCTCCGCGCCGGCGAAATCCATGCGCTCATGGGTGAAAACGGCGCTGGCAAATCGACGCTCGTCAAGGTGCTCTCAGGTTTCGAACAGCCAAGTTCCGGCGAGATCCTGCTTGACGGCAAGCCTGTGGTGCTGCCGCCGAATGGTGCCGCGGAAGCGCTCGGCATCGTCATCATTCACCAGGAATTCAACCTCGCCGACCATCTGACCGTGACGGAGAGCCTTTTCCTCGGTCGCGAAGTGACGCGTCTCGGCGTGCTCGACCGCAAATATATGCGCGCCGAGACGCGCAAGGTTCTCGACGTGCTCGGTTCGCATGTCGATGAGAATGCTTTGATCAGCACGCTTTCCATCGCCGACAAGCAAATGGTCGAGATCGCCAAGGCGATCAGCCGCGATGCGCGCGTCGTGTTCATGGACGAGCCGACCGCCGTGTTGTCGCGGGAAGAGACCAATATGCTGTTCAAGCAGGTCCGCAAGCTGCGCGACCAGGGCACGAGCTTCGTCTTCGTGTCCCACAAGCTCGACGAGGTGATGGAACTGACCGATCGGGTGACGGTGCTGCGCGACGGCCAGTGGATCAAGACGTCGCCGACCTCCATTCTCGATGGGGAATCGATCGCACAGCTGATGGTCGGCCGCGAACTTTCCAGCCTCTATCCCGCCAAAGTCGAGCCCGATGTCGACGAGGAGGTCGTCTTAAGCGTTTCCTCGGTGTCGACGGGTTATGTCAGGGATGCAAGCTTCGAAGTACGCAAGGGCGAGATCATCGGGTTTTCCGGCCTGATCGGCTCCGGCCGTACCGAGTTGATGGAGGCGATTGCCGGGCTGCGGCCCCGCCTCGAGGGCGAGGTGGTCATCAAGGGGCAAGCGGTCCCCTCCGGCGACGTGCACGCGGCCAATCGCTGCGGTCTTGCCTATATGACCAAGGATCGCAAGTCGAAGGGTCTATTGCTGCGCTCCGGCATGGCGACCAATCTGACGCTGCAATCGCTCGGAAGACATTCGCGCCACGGCTATCTCAGCCCGAGCAGCGAGGCGGCCGCACTGGCGAAAGCCAAGCGTCGTTTCGACATCAGAGTTCGCGACACCAATATCGTCGCCGGTCGCATGTCGGGCGGAAACCAGCAGAAGCTGCTGCTCGCCAAAGTCATGGAGACGGATCCTGACATCATCATCATCGACGAGCCGACGCGCGGCATCGATGTCGGCACCAAGCAGCAGATCTATCATTTCATTTCGGCGCTCGCCCGGGACGGCCGGTCAATCATCGTCGTGTCGTCGGAAATGCCCGAAGTTATCGGTCTCTGCACAAGAGTGGCCGTGATGCGCGAAGGACGGATTGTCGGCGTGCTCGAGGGCGACGAGATTTCCGAGCAGGAGATCATGCGTTACGCCGCCGGGCTCAAAAAGAAGGTGGCTGCGTGAGGCCGGAGCGAGACTTCGTCGACGCGGACAATAGCTAGGATGCCCAGACGAACTGGGACGGGAGGTTGGTTTTGGACATGAGCATTAACGAGGAGACCAGGGCGATCCGGCGCAGGTCCTGGCGTGACGTTGATCTGCGCGCGGTTGCACCGTTTGCCGCCTTGGCCTTGCTCCTGATTGTCGGCGCACTGGTCAACCCGAATTTCATCGGCATCACCAATCTTGCCAACGTCGCGACACGCTGCGCTTTCATCGCCATTATCGCGGTCGGCGCCACCTTCGTGATCTCGGCCGGAGATCTCGACCTTTCCGTTGGCTCGATGGTCGCCTTCGTCGCCAGCCTGATGATCCTGCTCATCAATTCGGGCGTCATTGCCGATCCGGTGCTGATGCTGACGGCCGCGGTGGTGTTTACGGTGATTGCGGGGGCTCTTTGCGGCCTCGCAAACGGCCTCATCACCACCGTCGGCAAGATCGAGCCTTTCATCGCCACACTCGGCACAATGGGCATTTATCGCGGCTTGACCACCTGGCTGTCGCAGGGGGGCGCGATCACCTTGCGCTCGACTGAAATCCAGACGCTCTACCGTCCGGCCTATTTCGGCAATATTCTCGGTATTCCCGTGCCGATCGTGGTGATCCTCGTCGTCACCGCGATTGCAGCCTTCATCCTCTACCGCACCCGTTACGGCCGCCACGTCGTGGCTGTCGGTTCGAACAGTGACGTCGCGCGCTATTCGGGCATTGCCGTCAACCGCGTGCGCACCATTGCCTTCGTCATCCAGGGCCTCTGTGTGGCGATTGCCGTGCTGCTCTATGTGCCGCGTCTCGGATCCACCTCGGCAACGACCGGCATCCTGTGGGAGTTGCAGGCCATCACCGCCGTCGTCGTTGGCGGCACGGCTCTCAAGGGTGGCGCCGGCCGGGTCTGGGGCACCATCTGCGGCGCCTTCATTCTCGAACTCGTCGGCAACATCATGCTGCTTTCGAACTTCATCAGCGAATATCTCATCGGCGCGATCCAGGGTGCAATCATCATCATCGCCATGCTGGTGCAGCGGTCGCTGGTTCGCAAATCCTAAGGCAAAAAACTTCTCGGATTGGCCGGGCTTGACAGGGCACCCGGTTCGGATTGGACAAGTCCCTGATATTTTTGGGAGGAAATAGCATGCGCAAGCTCATGTTGGGTCTGGCGGTTGCGGGGGTGGCTTTTGCCGGTGCAGCCTACGCCCAGGACAAGAACTACACGATCGGTGTGTCCATTCCGGCCGCCGATCACGGCTGGACATCCGGCGTCGTGTTCCATGCCGAGCGTATTGCCAAGAAGCTGATGGCCGAGCATCCGGGCCTGAACGTCATCGTCAAGACCTCGCCGGATGCCGCGACGCAGGCAAACGCCGTGCAGGACCTCGATACGCAAGGCATCGATGCACTCGTCATCCTGCCGTCGGATCCGGATCCGCTTGTCAACGCCATCAAGGAAGTCAAGGACAAGGGCAAGTTCGTCGCGCTTGTCGACCGCGCCCCGTCGAACAACGACAATTCCGTGCGCGATCTTTACGTTGCCGGCAACAACCCGGCGCTCGGCGAAGTCGCCGGCAAATATATTGCCGAAAAGACGCCGGAAGCCGAAGTTGTCGTTATCCGCGGTCTGCCGATCCCGATCGATCAGCAGCGCCAGGACGGCTTCGACAAGGGTATTGCCGGCTCCAAGGTCAAGGTTCTCGACCGCCAGTATGGCAACTGGAACCGCGACGACGCCTTCAAGGTGATGCAGGACTATCTGACGAAGTACCCCAAGATCGACGTCGTCTGGTGCCAGGACGATGATATGGCCGTCGGCGTTCTTCAGGCGATCGAGCAGGCCAAGCGCACCGACATTCAGTATGTCGTCGCCGGCGCCGGCTCCAAGGACATGGTCAAGAAGGTCATGGATGGCGACAAGCTGATCCCGGTCGACGTTCTCTATCCGCCGGCGATGGTCGGTACGGCAATGGAGTTGACAGCAGCGGCGCTCTACGACCAGGTCCCGGTTCACGGCAACTACATTCTCGACGCGACGCTCGTCACCAAAGAGAATGCCAAGAACTTCTACTTCCCGGATTCTCCGTTCTGATCACCCGATCAAGAGGGTGCGCCCATTCGCAAGGATGGGCGCATTTTTATGCCCTCACGCGGCGGACGGCGAAAATGCTGCACGTACCTCTTGCCCGCCACAGCCCATCATGATTAGGTCGCAGCCATACCGCATCTGGCCTCGCGCCAAATCCGGCCGCAAGTGCGAGGAGGCACCTTGCTCCCGCCGAAATGCGTGCTACAAGTTCTTCAGAAACGTTTACGGTCGATATTCAGGGAGGAATCTGACATGAAGACGATCAAGGGTCCCGGCCTTTTCCTTGGCCAGTTTGCAGGCGATACCGCGCCTTTCAATTCTTGGGACGCGATCACCAAATGGGCGGCCGACATCGGCTACAAGGGGGTTCAGGTTCCGACCTGGGCGAGCCAGCTGATCGATCTGAAAAAGGCCGCAACCTCCAAGGATTATTGCGACGAGTTCGCCGGCAAGGCCCGTGAAAACGGCATCGAAATCACCGAGCTTTCGACCCATCTGCAAGGCCAGCTGGTTGCCGTTCACCCCGCCTATGACGAAGCATTCGACGGATTTGCGGCGCCCGAGGTGCGCGGCAATCCGAAAGCTCGTCAGGAATGGGCGGTCGAGCAGGTCAAGATGGCGCTGACGGCATCGAAAAACCTCGGCCTCAAGGCGCATGCGACCTTCTCCGGCGCGCTTGCCTGGCCCTTCATCTATCCCTGGCCGCAGCGTCCCGCCGGTCTGGTGGAGACGGCCTTCGACGAGCTTGCCCGCCGCTGGACGCCGATCCTCAACCATGCCGATGAGAACGGCATCGATGTCTGCTACGAGATCCATCCGGGCGAGGACCTGCATGACGGCATCACCTTCGAGATGTTCCTGGAACGCGTGAAGAACCATTCGCGCGCCAACATGCTCTACGATCCCTCGCATTACATCCTGCAATGCCTCGACTATCTCGAGAACATCGACATCTACAAGGACCGCATCAAGATGTTCCACGTCAAGGATGCTGAGTTCAATCCGACCGGGCGCCAGGGCGTCTACGGTGGTTACCAGGGCTGGGTGGAACGCGCCGGCCGCTTCCGATCGCTCGGTGACGGTCAGGTCGATTTCGGTGCGGTCTTCTCGAAGATGACGGCCAATAATTTCGAAGGCTGGGCCGTGGTCGAATGGGAATGCGCGCTGAAACATCCGGAGGACGGCGCCCGCGAGGGGGCCGAATTCGTCGCCGCCCATATCATCCGCGTCACGGAAAAGGCTTTCGACGATTTTGCCGGCAGCGGCACCGATCAGGCGGCCAATCGGCGGATGCTCGGGCTTTAAATAAAAGGCGTGCCGTGAGGCTGCCCCTCACCCTAACCCTCTCCCCGTTTTGACGGGGAGAGGAACTTGCCACGCCGGGCGACGGAGTTGGCATCGACGTCGGCGCATATGCCTTCTCCCCGCGAGCGGGGAGAAGGTGGCGGCAGCCGGATGAGGGGCGCATCCGCGCCAAGATCAAATTCCAGGAGGACAAAATGGCAATCGAAGCATCATCCGAACAGACCCGCGAGCCGCGCATTCGACTCGGCATGGTGGGCGGCGGCGCGGGCGCGTTCATCGGTGCGGTGCACCGCATCGCGGCCCGCATCGACGATCAGTACGATCTTATTGCAGGCGCGCTGTCGTCGACACCTGAGAAGGCGGTTCAGTCCGGACGCGATCTCGGGCTAGACCCGTCGCGGACCTATTCCAGCTATCGCGAGATGGCGATCCGGGAGGCGAAGCTGAAGAACGGCATCGAGGCGGTGGCGATCGTTACCCCGAACCATGTGCATTACGACGCGGCCAAGGAATTCCTGAAGCGCGGCATTCATGTCATCTGCGACAAGCCGCTGACGTCAAACCTGGCGGATGCGAAGAAGCTGAAAAAGGTGGCCGACGAGAGCGGCGCGCTGTTCGTGTTGACTCATAATTACACCGGTTACCCGATGGTTCGTCAGGCGCGCGAGATGATCGCGAACGGCGAACTTGGGGATATAAGAGTCGTCCAGGCCGAATATCCGCAGGATTGGCTGACGGAAGCGGTCGAGCAGACCGGCCAGAAACAGGCTGCCTGGCGCACTGATCCGGCCCAGTCCGGCGTCGGCGGGTCCACAGGCGATATCGGCACGCATGCGTATAATCTCGCCTCCTTCATCACCGGGCTGGAACTCGACAGCCTGGCCGCCGATCTCGACAGTTTCGTTCCCGGCCGCCGGCTGGATGATAATGCTCATGTCATGCTGCGCTTCAAGGCAAAGGGTTCGGAGAAGCCGGCCAAGGGCATGCTCTGGTGCAGCCAGGTGGCGCCGGGCCATGAGAACGGCCTGATGGTGCGTGTCTACGGCAGCAAGGGCGGGCTGGAATGGACCCAGAAGGACCCGAACTACCTCTGGTACACGCCGTTCGGCGAACCGAAGCGGCTGATCACCCGCGGCGGCGCCGGCGCCGGAGCGGCAGCCGGTCGTGTCTCGCGCGTGCCGTCGGGGCATCCGGAAGGTTACCTCGAGGCGTTCGCGACGATTTATACGGAAGCTGCGCATGCGATCAACGCCCGCAAGAAGGGCAAGGACGTGGACAAGGCAGTGGTCTACCCGACAGTCGACGATGGCGTGAAGGGCGTGGCCTTCGTCGAGGCCTGTGTTGCCTCGTCCAAGAAAAACGGCGCCTGGGTCAAGCTCTGAGCTTTGGCGATCGCGCCTCGATGGCGCGGAGTCGCGAGAAATGCCGAGGCAGTTTTGGGCCGCCTCGGCTTGTCCGTCATGCGTCAGGCCGTATCGCGGTTGCGCTGCATGAGCGCGTCGACGCTGAGCAGCCCGGCGCCTGCCGCCACCAAATAGAGAAACACGAAGCAGAACAGGATCGCGGCGACGCCGCCGTTCTGCGCGGGATATAAGCTCTTTCCCGCATGGCCGATGAAATAGGCGAAAGCCATCAGGCCCGAGAGCACGAAGGCTGCGATGCGCGTCTGGAATCCCACCAGGACGAGAAAGCCGAGAGTGAGTTCGATCAATCCGGCAATCCAGGAGAGCGAGCCCATCGGCGGCACGCTTGCCGCTGCCGGAAAGTGCAGGATCTTCTGCGTTCCATAGCTGAAAAGCACGAGCGACGAGACGATGCGCAGCAGGCTCAGCAGATGCGGCTGCAGCAGATGGATCGAAGACAGCATTGGATTCCTTTCATGCTTGCGAATATCTCCGCTGTGTAGTGATCATGGCCCCTGCAGCAAATCACGACTGCTGACATTCGCGTTATGAGAGCAATTGGAGGCGAAAAATGCTGCAGGTCGAGGCGGCTGACCTGCGCCGCCGCCGCTCGGCCGCCCAAACTGTAACGTTGCAGTTTTTCTCCTGCCCGGCCTGTACTTTGCTTGCCGGCTTGGCTAAATCCGACCCCCACGGTCAATTCAGATGCTGAGAGACGGGATTTACAGATGATCGACGCGAAGACGCTTGCAAGCCGCTTTCCCGGTGATTTCACCTTCGGCGTTGCCACCGCCGCCTTCCAGATCGAAGGCGCCGGCAAGGCCGATGGCCGCAAGCCGTCCATCTGGGATGCCTTCTGCAATATGCCCGGCCGCGTCCATAACCGCGACAACGGCGACATTGCCTGCGACCACTATAACCGCCTGGAGCAGGACCTCGATCTCATCAAGGATATGGGAGTCGAGGCCTACCGTTTTTCCATTGCCTGGCCACGCATCATCCCGGAGGGCACTGGCCCGGTAAACGAGGCGGGCCTCGATTTCTATGATCGGCTTGTTGATGGCTGCAAGGCGCGCGGGATCAAGACCTTCGCGACGCTCTACCACTGGGACCTGCCCCTGCTGCTCGCCGGCGACGGCGGCTGGACGGCGCGTTCGACCGCTTATGCCTACCAGCGTTACGCCAAGACTGTCATGAGCCGCCTCGGCGATCGCCTCGACGCCGTCGCGACTTTCAACGAGCCGTGGTGCATCGTCTGGCTGAGCCATCTCTACGGCATCCATGCTCCCGGTGAGCGCAACATGCAGGCTGCCCTTCACGCCATGCATTATATGAACCTTGCCCATGGCCTCGGGGTTGAGGCAATCCGTTCGGAAGCTCCCAATGTGCCGGTCGGGCTCGTGCTCAACGCCGCCTCGGTCATCCCGGGTTCCGACAGCCCGGCCGATCTGGCAGCCGCCGAACGGGCGCATCACTTCCACAACGGCGCCTTCTTTGATCCTGTCTTCAAGGGCGAATATCCGAAGGAATTCGTCGAGGCGCTCGGTGACCGCATGCCCGTCATCGAGGATGGCGACCTGAAGCTGATCAGCCAGAAACTCGACTGGTGGGGCCTGAATTACTACACGCCCGAGCGCGTCACCGACGATGCCGAGCGAAAGGGCGATTTCCCCTGGACGATGAAAGCTCCGCCGGCAAGTGACGTCAAGACCGATATCGGCTGGGAAATCTATGCGCCGGGCTTGAAGCTCCTGGTCGAGAACCTCTATCGCCGCTATGACCTGCCGGAATGCTACATCACCGAGAACGGCGCCTGCGACAATAGCGGTGTTGTCGATGGCGAGGTCGATGATAGGATGCGCCTCGATTATCTCGGCGATCATCTCGATGTCGTGGCCGACCTCATCAAGAATGGCTACCCCCTGCGCGGCTATTTTGCCTGGAGCCTGATGGACAACTTCGAATGGGCGGAAGGCTATCGCATGCGCTTCGGTCTCGTCCACGTCGATTATGAGACGCAGCGGCGCACGGTGAAGAAGAGCGGCAAATGGTATCGCGAACTGGCGGCTGAATTTCCGAAAGGCAATCACACGCCGGCTCAGCATAGCAAACTCAAAAAATAGACCAGCGGCAAGCTGCGACAGGCGGTTGCTTAAACGTTTCTGAACCCTTGACTGGCAAACTCCGCTGGTCAGGGAGCCGGAATGCAAATACTCCAAAAATTGCAGGGCAGGGGATCGGGCATAGGCCGTCACATCACCGTCACGGGCGTGCTGTTCTCCTTTGCCGTCATCGTCGCCGTCGCCACCATCATGGTGTTGACGGCAATCGAACGCGTGGCTGAGAACGCCAATGTGCTTGATGACGAGCGCTCGCGCGAAACGACGATCGGCGCGTTGAAGACCTTCGAGGATCAGCTCGGTGCGACTCTCGACGATTACGCCGCCTGGGACGACGCCGCCGCCAATGTCTATGCGCCCGATGGCATGGCATGGACGGTCAGCAACTACGGCGAAATGTCGGTCAACAGCTCGCTGTTCGACATGGCGATTGTGATCGATGATGCGAAGAATTCGATCATCGCCTATCGCGACGGCAAGCCGATGGAGGAGCCGCTCGCGGATTTCTTCTCGCCGTCGCTCTGGAAATTGCTCGACGCGGTGAAGGCGGCCGGCCCGGCCGATACTCCGCAGGCGGTTGGTTTCATCACTACCAAACGCGGCATTGCCGCTGTCGGCGTGGCATTGGTGCGGAAGAAATCCGGCGCGCTTGATGCACCCGCCGGCCAGCACCGTTATCTCATTTTCGCCCGGCATCTCGATGACGACAGGGTGGCTGGACTCGGCCAGACCTATGTGATCGGCGGACTGAGGCTGGCGCCGCCGAGTTTCGCGGCCGAATATCTCGTCTCGATCGACGATCCGACGGGGGCAACGATCGGCAAGCTCGTCTGGAATTCGCGCTCACCCGGCAATATTGCCTACGCGCAGGTGCGGCCGATGGTCATTCAGGCACTCGGTCTCGTCGGGCTTTTCTTCGTGGTTCTGCTGGCCATCGGCTGGTTGGCCGGCCGACGCCTGAAGGCGGAGGAAAACAGCGCACGAGAAGAGGCGCTGCGCGACAGGCTGAGCGGCCTTTCCAATCGCGACGGCCTCGGGCTCGCCGTCGATCGTTATGTCCTCGAAGCGCGCCAGAGCAAGCGCAACGTGCTGCTCCTCTATCTCGACCTCGACGGTTTCAAGGAAGTCAATGACAGCTATGGACATGGCACGGGCGATCAGTTGATCCGCGCGGTCGCGGCGGGCCTCAAGGTATTGATTCCGCAAGGCGCGGTTCTCGCCCGCATCGGCGGAGATGAATTTGCGATCGCCTTTCTCTCCGATGGCGAGAACGCCGCCGCCCTGCAGCTTGCCGAGCAGATCCTCGATTTTCTCGTCGAGCCGCTGGAGATCGGTCGCCGTGTCGTCGTCGTCGGCGCCAGCATCGGCATCGCCATGTCGCCTGCCGGCGCACTCGATCGCGAGGAGCTGGTGCGCCGTTCCGACCTTGCCATGTATAAGGCGAAGGAGGCGGGCCGTGCGCGCATGACGCTCTACGATCCGTCGATGGACGCGGACCGGCAGCAGCGCAATGCACTGGAGCTCGATCTCAGAATCGCCATCGAAAGCGGCGACCTGACCCTTGCCTATCAGCCGTTGGTCGATGCGGGCACGCATGCGCTGACCGGCGTCGAGGCGCTGGTGCGCTGGAACCGTCCGGGCCACGGCCCGGTTTCGCCCGAGGTGTTCATTCCGATCGCCGAGACCAGCGGCCTCATTGAATCGCTCGGCCTGTTCGTGCTGCGCAAGGCCTGCGAGACAGCCAAGCAGTGGCCGGAACTGAACGTCTCGGTCAATGTCTCGCCCGGCCAGTTCCGCAATCCCGCCTTCACCGACTATGTGCGCTACGTGTTGAAGCAGACGGAGATCGAGGCCAGCCGCATCACCCTCGAGATCACCGAAGGTTATATGATTCAGAATCCGCAGCGTACCCGCCAGTCGATCGAACGGCTGAAGGGGCTGGGGGTCAAGGTGGCGCTCGATGACTTCGGTTCCGGTTTCTCCTCGATCGGTTATCTCAGGCAGTTCGGCTTCGATCGCATCAAGATCGACCGCTCGCTGGTCATGGGCGTCAACGAAGACAAGCGCCAGCGCGAAATGCTGCAGGCGACGGTGGCGCTCGCCCGCTCGCTCGACATACCGGTGACGGCGGAAGGCATCGAGACCGAGGGGCAGGCGGTCGCCATGCGCCTGTTCGGCTGCGACTGTCTGCAGGGCTATTTGTTCGGAAAGCCTCTGGCGGCCGAACGAATTACCGAGATGCTCAACGAGCTTCGTACTGCGGAGCAGCCAACCCGGCGCCGCCTCGGCGCGGCCTGACGGCGAGATTCCCGGGGCGCGAGCTCATCAGCTGCCGATATGCCGTTGGCCGCGTTTTTTCGCCAGCGCGATCTGATGCTGCCGCTGACGGTAGCGCAGGCGGTCTTCCTCTGTCCGCATGTCATAACAGTGGCTGCAGGAAACGCCTTCCTCATAAAGCGGCGAGGCAATTTCCTCTGATGTGATCGGGTTGCGGCAGGCGTGGCACAGCCGGTGCTCACCTTCCTTCAGGCCGTGTTCGACGGATACACGCTCATCGAACACGAAGCAGGCGCCCTCCCAAAGGCTTTGTTCCTGCGGCACTTCCTCCAGATATTTCAGGATGCCGCCCTTCAGATGATAGACCTCGTCGAAACCTTCGGCCTTCATGAAGGCCGTGGCCTTCTCGCAGCGTATGCCGCCGGTGCAATACATGGCGACTTTCGGCTTGTTGTGCAGCCCGGTATTCCGGCGCACCCAATCCGGAAATTCGCGGAACGTCTTGGTCTTGGGGTCGACCGCGCCGCGGAAGGTACCGATTGCCGTCTCATAGTCGTTGCGGGTGTCGATGACGATCGTATCGGGATCGGAAATCAACGCGTTCCAGTCCTGAGGCGCCACATAGGTGCCGACCACCTTGTTGGGGTCGATGTCTTCGACGCCCATGGTGACGATTTCCTTTTTCAGCTTCACCTTCAGGCGCAGGAAAGGCATCTTCGAAGCGCGGCTTTCCTTGTGCTCCAGGCTCGCAAATTCCGGTTGGGCATGCAGGAAGGCGAGCACCGCGTGAATGCCGGCGTCCGATCCCGCGATCGTACCGTTGATGCCCTCATGCGCCAGAAGCAGCGTTCCCTTGACGCCGTTTTCCTCGCACAGCGCCTGCAGCGGGGCCTGCAAGCTGGCAAAGCGCGGCACGGATACGAAATGATAGAGCGCCGCTACGAGGAACGGGCCCGTGTGTGTCAGGCTGTCGGTCATGGGCGGGAAATACAGAAAATTGACCGGTCGCGCAATTGCCTTCCGCGCAGGCGGCCGGCCGTCTCCAGGATCGCCCTGCTATCGCTCAATTTGCAGCCATCAGCCAGAGAAGCTCGATACGCTCCGATTCCTCGTCGGGATCATCGGCGAAGACGGTTTCGGCTTTGAGGAGAGCTTGCCGCCGGTCTTCCTGCTGGCGGAAGATGATCGCGTCAAGAAGATGCGCCAGATCGTCGTTGCGGGTGAAGAGCTGCGGCTCGGCTTCGACCAGTTCACAGAGCACGGCGAGGTCATGGATGTGGCCGAGATCCTCGACGAGCTCCTTGGCCGCATCGCGCTTGGCCTTCATCGCGCCCGGCCAGATGTCCCGCAAAAGACCGTGGTAGAGCCGATAATCGTAGGTGCGTTTGCGCAGATCATGGAAATCCCCGGCCGATGCATCGCCGTGGCACCTGGCAAGTGCAGCCTTGGCCTTGCGCGCGGTGCGGCGCCAGCTCTTCGCCAGCATGCGGGCATTCTTGCGGTGACTGCCATCGAAGAAAATGCCATCCAAAGCGGCGATCGCCTCCTTCAGTACGCCTGGGGTTTCCATCAGCCGCTGTCGCAGGCCACTCTCGGCCTCCGCCATCCAGTCGCGGCGCCCCTCGAGAATGGTGACGATCCGGCCGAGCGCCTCGCTTTCCTCTTTCCCGCGGGCTGAATGCTGCAGATATTGCGCGGTGCCGATAAGCGCGGCGGCGTCGCGGATGGCCGAAAGCGAGCGCGCGGCATCGCGCAGCCTTGCATTTTCCTGCTCCTGGAAATCCGGCACCTCGCGCGCGACAAGCCGGTAGAGCGAGCGCAATCGCTTCAGGTTTTTTCGGAAGGAATGGATCGCCTCGTGCGTACCGTCCGGCCGCTCTTCGAGAAAGGTAATGGCGCCTTCCAGCTGCTCGGTCGCGATGCTCCGGAATGCCTCAGTGAAATCGACGTCAGGCCGAATGCGATAGGCCATGCCTGTCGTGCCCGTATTCTGTGGCAAGGGCCTGGTTGGAGTAGCGGAAATCGCCGGTCACTTCGCGGCCAAGCCAGGTGGGCAGGACGGGTTTGTCGGTTTCCGCCGTCATCTCCACTTCGGCAATCACCAGCCCGCGATGCTCGCCGGCAAAGACGTCGACTTCCCAGACGAAGCCTTGATGCGGAACGCGGTAGCGCGTCTTCTCGATGACGACGCCGATCGCGCTCTGCAACAGCTCCTCGGCATCGGCAATCGGGATGTCATATTCGAATTCGTCACGGGTGATGGCACTGCGGCCGATCTTGATCGTCAGCTTCGCTTTCCTGCCGTCGAGGATGCGAACGCGGACGGAACGGTCGTCCATCGAGGCGATGTAACCTTGCCTCAGGACAGACTTGCTCTCGACGGCGGAACGCCATCCATCGCCGCGTACAAGAAACTTCCGCTCGATCTCTTTCGCCATGTCGGTGAACCTTTTGTGACGATCGCCGCACGGTAGACCAATTTCCAGGCATTTCATACCCTTCTTCTCACGCAGCCGGGTTTTATCTCGACAAGGTTCGGCGAGGGCGTTATTCGGGATGCAAATTTCAATCGTTTCAAGGAGGTCGTGCGACCATGGGCGAGAAAACAGAGAAGCTCCTTTCCATCCTGAAACTCCAGCCGGTCGTTCCGGTCCTGATCGTTGACGATGCCAGGTCGGCGGTGCCGCTGGCCCGCGCCCTCGTCGCAGGCGGCCTGAAAGCAATCGAGATCACCATGCGCACGCCGGCGGCACTCGAGGCCGTGCGCGCCGTCGCCGCCGAGGTCGAGGGCGCCGAAGTCGGCGCCGGCACCATCCTGAATGCCGCCCATTGGGAAGCGGCTGTCGAGGCCGGCTCGAAGTTCATCGTCAGCCCGGGAACGACGCAGGAGCTGCTTGATGCCGCTGCCGATTCCGACGTGCCGCTGCTTCCGGGAGCTGCGACCGCCAGCGAAGTCATGGCGCTGCGTGAGGAAGGCTATCAGGTGTTGAAGTTCTTTCCGGCCGAGCAGGCCGGTGGCGCTGCTTATCTCAAGGCGCTCTCTTCGCCGCTCGCCGGCACGCTGTTCTGCCCGACCGGCAGCATTTCGCTGAAGAACGCCAGGGATTATCTTTCGCTGCCGAACGTCGTCTGTGTCGGCGGTTCGTGGGTTGCGCCGAAGGAACTGGTCGCAGCCGGCGACTGGGCTGGCATTACCAAGCTTGCGGCGGAGGCCGCCGCTCTGAAGGCCTGAGGTTGCATGGGCGGGGCATGAGCGCCAGGCAGCCCCACGCCCAATATTTGTATTTCAGCCGTCGCAAACCTATGTTCTCCTCCGGCCTCAAACAGGGAGACGACGAGGAATGTTCGACGCAAAGAAGCTTCTCGACCAGTTCTTGGGTTCGCAGGTGCCGGGTCTCGGCGGTTCAGTCCGCGACAGGGCGGGCGAGGCCATGCAGACGGCAAAGAACAATCCGATGAAGATCGGCGCGATCGCAGCCGTGCTTCTCGGCACCAAAACCGGCCGCAGTATTGCCGGCAATGCATTGGCGATCGGTGGTCTTGCCGCTATCGCCGGCCTTGGCTATCAGGCTTACAAGAACTATCAGGCGGGCCAAGCGCCCGCGGCCCCCTCGGATGCGCCGTCGGCTAACAATCCGGTACTCCTGCCGCCACCCGTCGAATCCGGTTTCGGACCGGCATCGCCTGCCGGCAGCAACGAATTCGTGCTGGTGCTGATCCGGGCGATGATCGCCGCAGCCAAGGCCGACGGCCATATCGACGACGCCGAACGCGCCCTGATCATGGACAAGATCAAGGCCGCTGACGTCAGCGGCGAGGCCGCTGCTTTCATCGAGGGCGAACTTGCGTCACCGACGGACATCGATGCGCTCGTGGCTGCGGCGGTGACGGAAGAACAGCGCGTCGAGCTCTACACCGCCTCGCGGCTGACCATCGATCCGGATTCGCGCGCCGAGCGCGGTTATCTCGATCTGCTCGCCGGCCGGCTCGGCCTCGCCGATCAGCTGGTCGACCATATCGAGGCGACGGTGTCATCCGCCAAGACGACCTTGTCACAGTGACATCCAGGCTGGTTGCGTTTATCGGGCGACTGGCCTATCCACTCCCGGAGCCTTCCCCGGTTAAATTGACGCTTTCGTCAATTTAACCGGGGAAGGCTCTGGAATAGGGGAGTGAACATGCGCGATCTTGCAAATTTCAAGGGCTGCCCGGCGCCGAAGCCGGTTACGCTGAAAGGCCGTTTCGTCACCGTCGAGCCCTATCGCCGCGAGGAACATCTCGAAGCGCTGTGGGACGGGCTCGGCGGCATGGGCATCAACCCACTGCTTCTTTATTTTTCGCAGGATGATTTCTCGGGCATCGAGGACTTCGCCAACTGGCTGGAAAACATCTACACCAAATCCGGCTGGCTCACCCATATCTTTCGTGACAACGCCACCGGCAAGGTTGTCGGCATGGCGAACTACATGCGCGCCGACCCGGCAAATGGCGTCGTCGAAATCGGCGGCGTGGCTCATGGTCCCGACATGAGCCGTTCGCCGCTGTCCACCGAAGCGCACTACCTGATGGCCAAACATGTTTTCGAGGATCTCGGCTATCGCCGCTACGAATGGAAATGCGACAATAAGAACGAGGCGAGCAAGACGACGGCACTGCGCTACGGCTTCAGCTTCGAAGGGGTGTTCCGTCAGCACATGATCTCCAAGCATCGCAACCGCGACACCGCCTGGTTCTCGATGATCGACGCCGAATGGCCGCTGATTAACGATGCTTTCGAGGCCTGGCTTTCGCCCGAAAATTTCGACGCGGCCGGCAATCAGATCCGCCGCCTGCAGGATATTCGTGCGGATCTGGAGAAGGAAAGGCTGGCGTGAGCCCGGAAAGCCGCTCGCAGGCGATCGCCGCCGCTGTCATCCTGCTCGGCGCCGGCCTCGTCCTTTATTTTCTGCCGACCATCGTTCTCTGGGTCGGCAATTTCTCGCCGACGCTGGGGATCCTCGTCGGCATCTGCCTGATCATGGCGTTTTTTGCGGTTTTCTGGCTGCGGGCGCGCTATCAGCGTCGCAGAGGAAAATAGTCTATCCTTGCAGGGAGGCCCCGAGCAGGACGGCGCCCATCAGGATGACGAGCAGGGCGCCGAGGATTTCAATGGCGTTGCCAACCCAGACCGAAGCCGTCGAGCCTCGTCCGGAGAGGCGGACTGCCGCGCCCTTGGCGGTGACGGCAAGCGTCGCGAGCACGGAAACGGTGATCGCCGTGCCGAGCGACATGGCGGCGACCGAAAGCGCGCCGCCGAGATAGAGGCCGTTTAGCAGCGAGAAAGTCATGACAAGCAAAGCCCCGGAGCAGGGTCGAAGGCCGACGGCTATGATCGCCGACCAAGCCTCGCGGACGCTGAACCTGTCGCCGGCGAGCAGAGCAGGATCAGGCACGTGCGTATTGCCGCAGGTCTCGCAGACCATGCCGGGAACGAAGCTGTGGCCGGCCTTCACGGCCTGTGCCTTGCCGTTGAAGGCATAGGACTGGCGTTCGGCTGCGTTATCCTTCCAATCCAGCATCATGGACACCGGACCGGCCGACGTCGCCACCAGCCGGCGGCGCGGCAGATTGCTTGCCATCGAACGCAGTTTGCGGAACAGCAGCCAGCCGCCGAAGAGGATCACCATGACGAAGCTTATGATTTCCATGGCATGAGTGGCTGTCGTCAGCGTAATGCCGGTGCCGCGCAGCACCAGCCAGGCGCCGCCGACCAGCGCCACGGCAACGACGCCCTGGATGAAAGCCGAAATGAAGGAAATAACCACGCCGCGTTTCAGCTCGACCTCGTTGGCGATCATGTAGGAGGAGATCACCGCCTTGCCGTGGCCGGGGCCGGCGGCATGGAAGACGCCGTAGGCGAAGGAAAGGCCGACCAGCGATGTCAGCTGCCACGGATCCTCCCGCATTCCCTTCAACGCACCGGTCAGCGCCCGATAGAAGGCCTGCTGTTCATAGTTCACATAGAGCAAAAGCGGCGCGAAAGGCCCGCCCGTCGGTTGAAAACTCGGTTCGGCCGTGCCGATGCCGAGCGGCGATTGCGCGTGGGCGAGGCTTGCCGCCGTCATGAGCGCGAGCAGTGCTGCGGAAAGGACGAGCGACGGGCGTTTTATCAGCATGTGAGCTCCAGCCGTGTGGCGAAGAGTTTGGACATGTTGGTGCCGGTGGGATCGTTGAAGAAGGCGTCCGTCAGCGACTGCTTGTTTTGCGAGATCACCTCGTCGGCATCCGGCCTTACCACCTGGTGTTTGCAGGCCTTTAAGCCGTCGCCCACCGTTGCCAGCTCGTTGTCTGTGGGAAAATCGATCGACGTATAGAGCGTCGGATCGTAGACGCCGAAGGTAAGCCTGCCCTTGAGCGGCATCTTCTCCGCCGGCTTGACCGCAAAGAACATCAGGAGCTGGCCGTTCTTATAGTCGACATGGATGATGTCCGGCTGCTGGACGGTGATGCTCTTCCCGTTGATCGTCAGGTTCATGTAATAGTCGTAATCGGCAAGCGATTGCTTCACCGTTTTGCCGACCTCCGCGAGTTCGTTCGGCTCCAGCTTCAGATCGGTGTTCTTGTCGAAATCCATGACGACCGAGGAGGAGAAGACCTCGTCGAAGCGCCAGACATTGCGCAGTTCCTCGACGCTGCCATCAGCGCCGGCCACGACTTCGAGCCGCGCCTCCACGAAGATGTGCGGATGCGCAAGGGCAACTGCCGGTGTGAGCGAAAGAAGTGCGGTCATCAATGCTATGGATTTGTTCATGCGTCCCGCTGCCATATTCGCTCGACCCGAGTTCTTGCCAGAAATTGGGACGGAATTGGGACCAGTTTGCCGGTTGAGTTCTGATCGGCTCCACTCCATCGTCCGGCCGGGCCGGTCTTGCCGTGCAGATCTCACGGATGCTTCTTGAACCAGTTGTGCAGGTAATCGACAAAGATCCTCACCTTGGCCGGCAGGTAGCGCCGGTGCGGGTAGACGGCATAGATGCCGCGGTCGGTCGGAATGTAATCGTTGAATAGCGTCACCAGCTCGCCGCTTTCGATCGGCTTACGGGCGATGAAATCGGGAATGAGGGCGATGCCGATGCCGGCGAGGGCAGCGCGGAGTGTCGCGTGCGGGCTGTTGACCTCGATCGGCCCCGAGACGGCGACGGCGAAGGTTGTGTTGTCAGGATTGTGGAAGCGGATGCTGCCCTGGGTGCGTGAATTGGTATCGACGATAAAGGGAAGATTGGAAATGTCGCTTGGATGCTCCAGATCGGGATGACGCTCGAGAAAATCCGGGGTGGCGCAGAGATGGACGCGGAAATCGGAGATCTTGCGGGCGATCATGCCGGAATCTTCGAGCTTGCTGATGCGGATCGCGACGTCAAAGCCTTCCTCGATCAGATCGACGAACCGGTCATCGGCGGCGATCTCCAGCGAAAGGTCCGGGTTTTCGCCGGCGAAATCGATCAGCGACTGGCCGACGTCGGCGTCGACGAAGGTGCGGGGAACGGAGACGCGCAACCGTCCCTTCAGCTGTGCATTGTTTTCGCGCACGAGATCGGCAAGGTTGTCGATCTCTTTCAAAATATCGGAGGCGCTGCGATAATAGGTGTGGCCGGCCTCCGTCATGGAGAACTGCCGGGTCGTGCGGTTGAGCAGCAACGCGCCGAGCTCGTCTTCCAGTTCGCGCACATATTTGGACAGCAGGGCCTTCGAGCGGCCGGTGCGCCGGGCGGCGGCGGAAAAGCCCTCAGCCTCGACGACATCGATGAAGGCGCGTATGCGGGTCAAGGTGTCCATGAAATCCCCACAGGTGTTTTGGAATATTGAACAAATCGGGCCGTTTTGTTCAATTATTTTTTGGCCGCAAGATGAAAAAAACGCTTGATTATGAAGGCGAATATTCTTATCTCCCAGTCAGCCCAAAGTCGCACGTGCCCATGGGTGTCCGCCGAACCCTCGAATTGGTGAGGAAATCGGTAAGGTACCTGGAATTAACCCCTCCAGTCGCTATTCCGGCCAACCGGAAAATGCGAGGACGCCTGAAGCAACGACGGTGCGGGCCTTTTTGTTCTCTCCCTGCTTTCCATCAGCGGGGGTTACTGAAGAGGCACACCATCATTGCCGGAAGTGCGGTTGGGACTCTCCCTCCAATCCATGGCAGACAAAGCCGAACTTACACCGCGTTTGCGGCGTTGGTTCATTATCCGCGCATCAAGCGCTTGCTATGGTTCCGGGGTCTCCACCGGCTGGTTCCAATGCGAGTTCTCGTATGCCCTTTGTCCTCCGGTTCATGCCGGAGCTCTGGAACTGGAAGAGGGAACTGATATGACCACCCAGCGCATCCGCGACTTTCTCGCAACCCGACGTCCCGACGGTCCCTGCCTCGTGGTTGACCTCGATGTTATCAGAGACAATTTCCATGCCTTCCGTCATGCCATGCCGGATAGCGCCATCTACTACGCCGTCAAGGCCAACCCGGCTCCTGAGGTGCTGAAGCTGCTCGCCGGCCTCGGTTCCAATTTCGATTGCGCATCCGTTGCCGAAATCGAAATGGCGATGGAAGCCGGTGCGACCGCCGCCCGCATCTCCTATGGCAACACTATCAAGAAGGAGCGTGATGTCGCTCGCGCTCATGCGCTCGGCGTCAGCCTCTTTGCGGTCGACAGCCACGAGGAAGTCGAGAAGATCTCGCGCGCCGCTCCCGGCGCCCGTGTCTTCTGCCGCGTGCTCACCGATGGCGAAGGCGCCGAATGGCCGCTGTCGCGCAAGTTCGGCTGCGTTCCGCAGATGGCGGTCGACGTTCTCGTCTACGCTCATCAGCTCGGCCTGCAGTCCTACGGCGTCTCGTTCCATGTCGGTTCGCAGATGACCAAGGTCGATGCCTGGGATTCGGCTCTTGCCGATGCCAAGCGTGTCTTCGTTCAGCTTGCCAAGCAGGGCATCCACCTGCAGATGGTCAACATGGGCGGCGGCTTCCCGACCAAGTATCTGCGTGACGTTCCGTCCGCGGAAGCTTACGGCAAGTCGATCTACCAGGCGCTGCGCACGCATTTCGGCAACCAGATCCCGCAGACGATCATCGAGCCGGGCCGTGGCATGGTCGGCAATGCCGGTGTCATCAAGGCGGAAGTCGTGCTGATCTCCAAGAAGTCGGACAATGACGACGCCCGTTGGGTCTTCCTCGACATCGGCAAGTTCGGTGGTCTCGCCGAAACCATGGACGAGGCCATCCGTTATCCGATCCGCACCGAGCGCGACGGCGATGAGATGGAGCCCTGCGTGATCGCTGGCCCGACCTGCGACTCGGCCGACGTGCTGTATGAAAAGAACCTCTATCCGCTGCCGCTGTCTCTGACGATCGGCGATGAGGTCCTGATCGAAGGCACCGGCGCCTATACGACGACCTACTCGGCAGTCGCTTTCAACGGCTTCGAGCCGCTGAAGGCCTACGTCATTTAAGGTCTTGTCCCTGCTAGTCCCGTAACCAGCCGGGGCGGCAAATCCACAATTCTCCGAAGTCACCGTCTGAAACGGTTTTGAGTGCGGGAGGCCACGATGGCCGCTGTTCTTGATTCTGTCCGCGCATTCTTTGCGCCCTCCATTTTCACCATCGACGCCGAAAATCCGTCGGATGTCGTCGCGCGTGAAAACCTGCTCGATCGCGTCATGGGCACTGACCGCCGCAAGAAGTCGTCGGAGAAAATCCGCCGCAACCGTATTCCGGCCGAAGGACTTGCGCTGGTCGCGCGTGACCGCGACGGCCATCTGATCGGCACGGTGCGGCTCTGGAACGTCGAGGCCGGCGTCAACGCCGAAGGCACGCCGATCAACGCGCTGCTGCTCGGTCCGCTGGCCGTCGATTGCCGTCACGGCGGCAAGGGCGTCGGCTCGGCCCTGATGCGCGCGGCGATCCTCGAGGCGAAGAACCGCGGGCATGGCGCCGTCCTGCTCGTCGGCGATGCCGCCTATTACGAGCGCTTCGGCTTCTTCGCTAAAAAGGCTCGCCATCTTGTCATGCCGGGTCCGTTCGAACGCTCGCGCTTTCTCGCGCTTGAGCTCACCGAAGGCTGGCTTGACGGCGCGGCTGGCATGATCGTCCCCTCGGGACGCATGCTGGCCAGCGCGCCGGTTCGCCGCGCAGCTTGAGCTGCGCGCCGCCGGCAAGTGGGGAATCTCTTTCCCAGGCCGGCGACGTCCGCGCCGCTTGATCATGCAGGCAGGCGGGTCTGCCATGGTTGCGGCGCGGATTGTCTTTCCGTGGCAGGGCGGTGAGGCGTGCGAATAATCGGCTCACCAGCAGACACGATCGCGTGAAAAGTGCCATGGGCACACGAAGATGCTGCGGCGATACCCTATCATGCGCCGCATGATCCGGATTTTTTCCCTTCTGCTTTTCTTCTGCCTGCCGTTTGGCGCAACAGGCCTGGCGTCCGCCCAGAGCACGGCGTCCGCCGCCGGGCTTGGTCCGCGTCTCGACCAAGCGGCGAGCGATCCGGCGCTGCGACCGCTCAAGACGGTGGTCGTCGCTCGCAACGGACGCGTTCTCACCGAACGCGGCTTCCACGGTCATTCGCCGTCGGAAACGACCAATATCAAATCCGCTTCGAAATCGATCATTTCGGCGCTTGTCGGTATCGCGATCGGCAAAGGACTGCTGGATGGGCCGGACCAGAAGATCGCGCCGATCCTGAAGGCCGATCTTCCCTCATCGCCCGATCCGCGCCTCAACGACATCAGCATCGGCAATCTTCTCTCCATGCAGGCGGGACTCGATCGCATGTCCGGACCGAATTATGGCCGCTGGGTCTCGTCGCGCAACTGGGTGCGCTTTGCCCTTTCGCAGCCTTTTGTCGATCAGCCCGGCGGAGAGATGCTCTATTCCACCGCATCCACGCATCTGCTTTCGGCCATTCTAACCAAGGTCAGCGGCAGGTCGACCCTGGCGCTGGCGCGCGATTGGCTCGGCCCAATCGAGGGTTTCCGCATCGGCGCATGGGAGCGCGACCCGCAGGGCATCTATCTCGGCGGCAATCAGATGGCGATGAGCGCACGCTCCCTGCTTGCTTTCGGCGAGCTTTATCGCAATGGCGGGCGCACAGCGGAGGGAGTGCAGGTGGTGCCCGCCGACTGGATCGTGCAATCCTGGCAGCGCCGCACCAATTCACGCTTCTCCGGCGACGAATATGGCTATGGCTGGTTCACACGTGAGATCGGCGGCGAGCAGGTGCATTTCGGCTGGGGTTATGGCGGCCAGATGCTCTACATCGTGCCGTCGCTCGATCTGACCGTTGTCATGACCTCGGAAGAGAGCGGCCCTTCGGCCCGAAACGGCTACCGCGATTTGCTGCACGGTCTGCTGGCCGACATTATCGGCACGGTGCGGGCGGCTTGACCACAGCGGCGCAGGGAAAACCGCCTTTCGTTCAATTCTTAACGAAGGCTCCAATCAAACCGCAAAATGCTTGCTGTAGGTTCCCGCGACCAGAACCTCGGAAAAGCACCATGCTACCGGATCTCAGGACGATCTATTTCATTGTTGCCGTAAGCTGCTTCGTGCTGGGCATTCTCCAGCTTGCAGCCTATGCGACGGGGCGCTTCGAGAAGTGGCCGCTTTGGTGGGGCTTGAGCAACCTCTTCGTCGGTGTCGGTTCCTTCCTCGTCGCGCTGCGCAATCTCGTTCCCTATGCGGTTTCGGTCGACGGCGGTAACGTCGTCACCATCATCGGCTATATGCTGATGTTTTTTGCCGTGCGCGTCTTTTCAGGACGGGTTCTCGACCAGCGCACTTTCTGGTTTGCCATCGTTCTCGTCAGCGTGCCTGTCGTGCTTATCGTCAGCGATCCCGCAGCGGTCTCGGCAAGGCTCCTCTACGTCTCCGTCATCTGCTGCCTTTGCGATCTTGCGGTCGCAAGGGAGGCGATCAGCATCGTCTGCCGCGAGAAGCTCTATTCAGCCGGTCTGCTCGTCGGCCTCTATGTCTGCACCGCCATGATCTTTGCGGTGCGCAGCATGCTCGCGGCAACCGGTGAGATCGGCGGGCCGGATCCATTCGGCGGCAGCGTGGTCCATAGCTGGATGGCGGTATCGGCGGTGGCTTTCATCATGCTGCGCAGCATGGCCATGGTGCTGATGGCGGCCGAGCGCAGCCGCAATCAGCTGACCGAACTCGCCCATCACGATTCGCTGACCGGCGCGCTCAATCGGGGCGGCCTTGCCCAGCATTTACCCGCTCTCGCTTCCCAGCAGATATCACTGCTGATCATCGATATCGATCATTTCAAACAGCTGAACGACAGGCACGGCCACGCCGCTGGTGATGACATCCTGCGGCTTTTTGCCAGCCTTTCCAAGGGCATCATGCGCTCAAGCGATCTGCTCGCCCGCCAAGGCGGGGACGAGTTCCTGGCGGTGCTGAAAAACATCTCACAGGAAGATGCGATGGCGATTGCCGAGCGCATCCGTCTCGACTTCGCCGCCGCCGCCATGCAGCGGCCGGATCTCGCCGTCTTTCCGACGCTCAGCATCGGCGTCGCCACGCGGGAAGGCGGCGGAGATTTCGAACGGCTCGTGCACAAGGCCGATGAGGCGCTCTATCGCTCGAAGCGCGAAGGCCGAAATCGCGTTGAAGCCTTTTGGGAAAACCAGCAAGCGGCATAGCGCGTGGGCTCGACCCTGTAGGGATTACCTAAATATTCTGATCCATCGTCTCGGCCGGGATTTCGTCGGTACGGTGGATACGAACGACGGCGGCCGGCACGCCGGCGACCGTGCAATGTTCGGGGACCGGCTTCAGCACGACACTGCCGGCGGCGATTTTGCTGAAGGCGCCGATTTCGATATTGCCGAGGATCTTGGCGCCCGCGCCGATCATGACGCCGTGGCGGATCTTCGGATGACGGTCGCCCGTCTCCTTGCCGGTGCCGCCGAGCGTGACGTTCTGCAGGATCGATACTTCGTCTTCGATCACCGCCGTTTCGCCGATGACGATGCCCGAGCCATGGTCGAGCATGATGGCGGCGCCGATCTGGGCTGCCGGATGGATATCCGGGCCGAAGACCAGCGAGGCCAGATTGGCGAGCCATGTGGCGATTTCCGGGCGGCCGCCGTTCCAGAGCGCATGGGCGATGCGATGGGTCTGCAGCGCATGGAAGCCCTTGAGGTTCAGAAGCGCGTGCAGAAACGTCGTGCAGGCGGGATCACGCTCGCGCACGGCAGCGAGATCTGCCTCGACTTTCCGCATGATGTCGTCATCAAGCGTGGACAGGATGAGGTCGAACAAATCGCCCGTTTCAACTTGCGGCACCGAAAGCCGCGCGGTCAGCACACGGGCGAGGATCTCATGGCTGCCGGCAGCGTCCGTCACCTGCTCGGCAAGCAGTCGCTGCAATATCGGCTCGCGCACGGCAAGCTCGCCCGCCTCGGCGCGGATCACGGCCCAGATGGATACGCCGCCCGAGGATTGCGGCTGTTGCTCGGCCAAGCCGAGGCCGGTCGATTTCGGCATTGACGTTTCCTCTGTCAGCCACGGCGCAGGCAATGCCTGCGTGGATTTTCATGTTTCGCCCGGCCAAGGCATTTGGCAAGCCCGATCTTCTAATCGGACGGTTTCAGGCTGAGCGTCGGTTTGGGAAGACGGCGCCAATGATAGAGCACGTCAGGCTCTTTTTCCTCGTTGTCGGCGCCGTCGGTCTCTTCCTCGGCGGTGAAGCCATGCCGCTCGTAGAAAGCGCGTGCGCCCGTATTGCGCTGGAATGTCCAGAGCCGGATCTCATTCATCTCCTCCCTGGCGCAGCCGAGGAGGAGGGAGCCGATGCCCATGGCCTGGAAGTCGGGGAGAACGTAAAACTGCTCTATCCAGTTATCGCCATGGGCGATGACGCCGACGAGTTTGTTTGCCATGGCGGCGCCGAGGATCGTGCAGTTCGGCAGGAGATGCATGCGCCAATACTGCTCTTCTTCCTCAGGCGTGTGCAGAACGGGCAGCCAGGGCAGGCGCTGCCAGAGCGCCACGCGCCTGATCTCAGCCGCAGCCCGCATGTGGTCGGCGCCGAGCGTCACGAGTTCGGGTTCCGTCAAGGCGCCATCCATTGCCGGCAACGCGGCCTCAGGCCGAAATGTCGACGACGCCGCAATCGCCGGCTTCCGAGGCGAAAGCAAGCAGCTTGCCGTCCCTGCTCCAGCTCATCGCCGTGATCGCGCCCTTGCCGGGGCGGCGCAGCAGCGCTTCCTTGTTGTCGGCAACGCGCACAGCGAGGATCATGCCGTCAACGAAGCCGATGGCGAGGATATCTTCCAGCGGATGGAATTTCACCGAGGTCGCCATGATGTTGGCGCGGGTGCCGAGTTCCAGCGGCGCTTTGCCCATCGGCCCGTCCTTGCCCTGGAAAGGCCAGACGATGGCCGCCGGGGCGCCCGAGGAGGCGAGCCATTTGCCCTTGACCGACCAGGAAAGGGATTTCACTTTGGCGGGATAGCCGGTCATGCGCATGTGGCGGGCTTCGGCGCCGGGCTTGCTATCGAGCTTCCAGCCGTGCAGCGCGTTTTCCTGCATCGAGGTGACGAGGAAATTACCATCCGGCGAGAAGGTGACGCCGGTATGCGCGCCCTTCCATTCGAGATCGACCGGCTTGGCGCTCATACCGACCCAATGCAGCGACACGCCGTTGTAACGGGCAGCGGCGATGCGTAGACCCTTCGGCGCGAAGGCGAGGCCTTCGACGGTGCGCTCCTCGGGAAATTCCTTGGTCGTGCCGTCGGCAAGGCGCACGAGCGAACTTTTGCCGTAAGAATAAGCGATGGCGCCTTGCGGGCCGGCCGCGACCTGCGAAATCCATTTGCGCGGTGCGGTCGCGAGTTCGCTGACGCTGCCGTCGGCGGCGATGCGCAGGACCTTGCCGTCCTCGCCGCCGGAGATCAGGCTGTCGCTGTAGGGATCGCGGATCGCGGTGAGCATGCCCTGATGGGCTTCTGAAACCCTCTCGCCGCCGTCCAGCCGGTGAAACGTGCCGTTTGCGTTTGCGAAGAAGGGAACATCACCTAAAAATTCGACGGCCAGAATGTGGCCGTCGAGATCAAGCGGCGCAACTGTCGGCATCAGGCGGCTGCCTCGCAGGCCTTGAACGAAGCCTCGAGTTTTTCGCGGTCGAGATCGCGGCCGATGAAGACGAGACGGCTTTCATGCTTCTCGCCATCCTTCCACGGCCGCTGGTGATCACCCTCGATGATCATGTGCACGCCCTGGACGACGTAACGCTGGGGATCGTCTTTGAAGGCGATGATGCCCTTGAGGCGAAGAATGTTCGGGCCCTGCACCTGGGTGACTTTCTGAATCCACGGGAAGAAGCGCTCGGGATTCATCTCGCCGCCGCGCAGCGACACCGACTGCACCGTCACATCATGGATCGCGGACATCGCGCCATGATGATGGTCGTGCCCATGATGATCGTGATCATGGCCATGATGGTGGTGGTCGTGATCATGGTGATCATGATCGCAATCCGGGCCGCAGACGTGGTCGTCATGGCCGTGTTCCAGGAAATGCGGATCGTTTTCGAGCGCGCGCTCCAGGTTGAAGGCGCCCTGATCGAGCACGCGGGCGAGATCGACGCCGGAGCGGCTGGTCTTGTAGACGCGGGCAGCCGGGTTGATGGCGCGGACAATATCTTCGATCACATCCAGTTCTTCCGGGGTCACGAGGTCGCTCTTGTTGATGACGACGACGTCGGCGAAGGCGATCTGGTCTTCGGCCTCGCGGCTGTCCTTCAGGCGCAGCGGCAAGTGCTTGGCGTCGACGAGGGCGATGACGGCGTCGAGCTCGGTCTTGGCGCGAACGTCATCGTCCATGAAGAAGGTCTGGGCGACCGGTACCGGATCGGCAAGGCCGGTCGTCTCGACGATGATGCCGTCGAAACGGCCGGGGCGGCGCATCAGGCCTTCGACGACGCGGATCAGGTCGCCGCGCACCGTGCAACAGACGCAGCCGTTGTTCATTTCGTAGATTTCTTCATCCGACTCGACGATCAGGTCGTTGTCGATGCCGATTTCGCCGAACTCGTTGACGATGACCGCATATTTCTTGCCGTGGTTTTCGGAGAGGATGCGGTTGAGCAAGGTCGTCTTTCCGGCACCGAGATAACCGGTGAGCACGGTAACGGGAATAGGCTTCTGGGTGGAGATCGCGTCGGTCATGAGAACCTCTAAATTAGGCGTACGGCCGAACGGCGTAGGATCGGCCGCTTGAGCGGTTGGTCTCATATAATGGCATGGGCACGGCAGTTCAAAGGATTTTATATGTTATAAGATCACATCGCCGCCCGATGCGGATGATCGCTTTTCAACGGAGCTCACCGAGGTCGAATGCATCGACATCCTCCAGAAGTTCCACCAGCCCCTTCACCACATGGGCAATCAGCGCCTCGCCCTTTTCGGCCGTCGCAACCGCGGCATTGCCTGCGACACCCGATTTATTGAGATCCGACATCTTCCAGCCGAAGGCATGCGGGCCGTAGGCGCGCAAGTGCTTGAAGCGGGTGGCGAATTCCGTCTGCCGCGAGGGAAAATCCTCAGCCTTTGCCATGTCTACCTTGTCGGGGTGAAGCGCCAGCATGACCGAGGTCTCGATATCGCCGCCATGGATACCGATCGCCTTTTCCTCCGGTGCAATCACGCCATCCGGCAAGCCGAAACGGGTCCAGCTCGTCGCCACAGCCAGCATGGCAAAGCGGACCCGCGCCTCGGTCGCGACGACTGATATCAGAGGCGAATTGCCGCCATGGGCGTTCAGCATCACGAATTTGCGAATGTCTCTCTTCGCCAGCCTTTCGGCAATGCCGAGCCAGCGGTTGACCGCTTCGTCGAAGGCGAGCGTCTTCGTTCCTTCAACATCCATGTGCTCTATGGAATAGCCGACCGATTCGGCGGGCAGGAAGGTGACCGGCAGGCCGGCGGGCAGGGCCGCCTTCAATCGTCCGGCGATGCCTTCGGCAATCAGCGTGTCGGTTTCGAAGGGCAGGTGAGGGCCGTGCTGCTCATGGGCGCCGAGCGGCAGCACGGCGATCGGGCGGCGTGCGCCGGGGGCGCGAACCGAGCCGCTGTCGTCGAAGCGGGGCGAAGGCGTCATCATCCGGTCGTTGCCTCTTGTTTATGACGAGATCATGGGCAATGTCATATCGCAGCGGCGTCGGGGCTTAAAGATCAAAGGGATGGCTATGGGAAAGAAGCATAAGGACGGCAAGAAGAGCAAGTCCAAGAAGAAGGACCAGACGGAGTACACGCTTGTCGATCTTTCTCCGGCGCTCACCCAGGCGGCCCGTTCCATGCGCACGGTGCTCTCGCGCAACCTGTTCGAAAGCGGTCTCTATGCCGGCCAGGACGGCGTCATTCTCTCGCTTGCCGAGAGCGATGGCATGACGGCGGGCGGTCTTGCGCAAAAGCTCGGCGTCAAGGCGCCGACGATGACACGGACGATTGGCCGCATGGAGGCGCAGGGCTTTCTCGAGCGCAAGCCCGATGCCGAGGATGCGCGCCTCACCAAGGTCTATCTCACTGCGCTCGGCCGTGAGAGCGTGCGGGCGATCGAGATGGCGGCCTCGGCCTGCGACAGGCTGGCGACGCAGGAATTTTCAGAAAAGGAAATCCGCAATCTGGTTCGCCTGCTGAGGGCGATCGACGCCAATCTGCAGGCCGAAGCGCATGCCATCGAAGAGCCGGACGAAGACTGAAATTTCTCTTGAAAGACGAATTGCCTCCGCCGGTTAAATCTTTTAATTAAACAGTTTAAGGGCCGCGCCGGTCTCCGGCGTGGTCTTGCTGTCTTGCGTGCTGCCTGGAGGAGGACACGTGGCCCAGAAGATCAAGCTTTCGACAATTGCCGAGACGCTCGGCATTTCAACGGCCACCGTGTCGCTCGCCTTGCGCGACAGTCCGCTGGTTGCCGGCAATACGCGGGAGAAGATCAAGGAGCAGGCGCGGGCGCTTGGCTACATCTACAATCGCCGTGCCGCCAGCCTGCGTACCTCGCGCTCCGGCATCATCGGCGTCGTTGTCCACGACATCATGAATCCGTTCTACGGTGAGATTCTGAAGGCGATTGAAAGCGAGCTCGATCGCAGCCGCCACACCTTCATCCTTTCCAATCACTACGACAATGTCGAGAAACAGCGCACCTTCATCGAGACGCTCCTGCAGCTCGGCGGCGACGGCGTCATCATGTCGCCGGCGATCGGCACGCCGCCTGAGGACGTGCAACTGGCGGAAGAAAACGGTATGCCGGCGATCCTCGTTGCCCGCTCGATGGAGGGGCAGGACCTGCCGACCTATCGCGGCGACGACAGCTACGGCATCTCGCTTGCCACCAACCACCTGATCGGCCTCGGCCACCGCTCGATCGCCATGATCGGCGGTACGGACCAGACATCCACCGGCCGCGACCGCTACCAGGGCTATGTCAACGCCCTGCGCAAGGCGGGCATCGAAGTCGATCCGAATCTGCGCATTCCGGGACCCCGCTCGAAGCAGGGCGGTTTCGAGGCGGCGGTGCATTTCCTCTCGCTGCCGCAGAAGCCGACGGCGGCCGTTTGCTGGAACGATCTCGTCGCGATCGGCCTGATGAACGGCATTGCCCGCGCCGGCCTGGTGCCGGGCCGGGATATCTCCGTCACCGGTTATGACGATCTCGAGGAGGCCTCGATTGCCACACCGGCGCTGACAACCGTCTGGAACGGCCAGACCGAAGTCGGCCGTCTGGCCGCGCGCGCGCTTCTCGACCGTCTTGCCGGCAGCCACGAACCGGACGGCATGCATTTGATCAAACCGGAAATGCGCATCCGCCAGTCGACCAGTCCCCATCGGCCCCGCGCCTGAACCAGACTCTGTCCAAGAGGAAAGCCATGTCCCACATCGCCATTCTCGTTCCCGGGAAGATACACGAACGTGTTCTCGAAAGGCTGAAGGATCGTTTTGAAATCATCGCTGTCGCCCGCGAGGAAAAGCTGGCGCTCGACAGCGACACCGCCGGCCGCATCCGCGGCGTCGCCGTCTCCGGCGCTTTTCCCGGCACCTGGATGGACCAGTTGCCTGGTGTCGAGGTGATCGCCAGTTTCGGCGTCGGTTATGACGGCATGGATGTGAAGCGTGCGGCCGAAAAGGGCATCGTCGTCACCAATACGCCAGACGTTTTGAACGACGAGGTTGCCGATACGGCGATCGGCCTGCTCCTGAACACGGTCCGCGAATTGCCGCGGGCCGAAGCCTGGCTGCGTGCCGGCAACTGGAAGCCGGGCACGGCTTATCCGCTGTCACGGTTCTCCCTCAAGGGCCGTCATGTCGGGCTCTACGGCCTTGGCCGCATCGGGCTCGAGATCGCCAGGCGGCTGGAGCCGTTCAAGGTGAAGATCAGTTATCACACACGTTCGCGCCATGCGGACGCGCCCTACGATTATCACCCGACGTTGAAGGGATTGGCGGAGGCGGTGGACACGCTGATCGCCATTGTTCCGAAGACGCCGCAGACGCATAAGACGATCGATGCCGATATCCTGGCCGCTCTCGGTCCGAACGGAATTCTCGTCAATGTCGGCCGCGGCTGGACGGTTGATGAAGAAGCGCTGAGTGCCGCCCTCGCGTCAGGCGCGCTCGGTGCTGCCGGCCTCGACGTCTTTTACGAAGAGCCGAGCGTGCCGTCCGGACTGTTGGAGCCGGCCAACGCCGTGCTGCTGCCGCACGTTGCCTCGGCCTCCGTGCCCACGCGCATGGCGATGGCCGACCTGGTCGCCGACAATCTTATCGCCTGGTTCGAGAGGGGGGCGGCGCTGACGCCGGTGCCGGAAACGCCGCAAAAGTTCGACCGAGACTGAGTTCAGCGGCCTCCGAGACCGTCGTGCGTCCCTGAGGACGCACAAAAGGACGCTTGTTCTTTCCGGAAATCGGCACCGATGTTCGATGCGCTAGGCGATCGCCTGCGCGGCGACAGCCGCCAGTTTGCCGGCCGCGTAGCCGCGGACGGCGTCGCCGAAGGCGGCAAACAGCCGGTTCGACGCCTTGTCGGTTTCGGCCCAATATTCCGGATGCCATTGTACGCCGACGGCGAAGGCCCCGGCATCGATGACGGAAACGGCCTCCACCGTGCCGTCTTCGGCGGTCGCTTCCACCTGCAGGCGCGGCGCGGTTCTGGCGATCGCCTGGCGATGCAGCGAATTCACGCGGATATCGCCCGGGCCGAGAATGCCTGATATGCAGGAGCCTTCCTTGACATGGACGGTCTGGCGGATGGCGTACATGCCGTCGCGGTCGACGCCCTCCGGCCGGCGATGGTCCCAGACTCCGGGCTGCTCGTGGATCTCGCTTGCCAGCGAACCGCCGAGAGCGACGTTCAGTTCCTGAATGCCGCGACAGATGGCGAGTAGCGGGATGGCGCGGTCGATGGCGCGGCGAATGAGCGGCAGGCTGGTGGCATCGCGGGCCGGGTCGAAGGGGCCGTCCCGGTCGGTCGCCTCGGCGCCGTAAAGCGAGGGATGCACATTGCTGGCTGAGCCCGATACGAGCAGACCATCGACGCGGTCGAGCACCGCGTCGGGATCGTAGCCTGCCTCGAAGGCAGGGATCATGAAGGCCATGACGCCGGCCGCATTCAATGCGGCACTGAGATATTGATGCTGGACGGCATGCCAGGTCGCGCCGTCGAAGCTGCGGATATCGGCAGGAATGGCAACGATCGGTTTCGTCATGTTTGCACCGGTAAAATCTTCTGCTCGTCGTTTTTGCCGCCAGAACCACCGTGAAGTCAACGCCTGGTTTTGTCCGATGACCCATTGCGCCGCAAACGACGCCGCGGCTCCGGGGCTCGCGCTAAGCTGCTGATTTTGATGGGCGCCTCGCGCACTCCCTATTGCTATCCTGATGCCAAAGGCTAATAGACTAAAGCTTGAATCGCGGCCCCCTCCATGCTTAGCTCTGCCCTCGCTGCGGGTAGGGATGAAGATTGGCCGCGCAGTGCCATCTATACGGGAGGTTTTTTGATGGATCGTCGTTCGTTTTTCAAGAAGGCGGGAACCGCCAGTGCCGGCGCGGTTGCCGCAACGGCGCTGGCAGCGCCTGCGATCGCGCAAGAGAATCCAAAGATCGCGTGGCGCATGACGTCGTCGTTTCCGAAGAGCTTGGATACGATCTATGGCGGTGCCGAAGACATCGCCAAGCATGTTGCCGCCGCGACCGACGGCAATTTCACCATCCAGCCTTTCGCGGCCGGTGAAGTCGTGCCGGGCCTGCAGGCTGTCGATGCGGTGGCCGCCGGGACCGTCGAGGCAGCCCACACCACCTCCTATTATTTCGTCGGCAAGGATCCGGCCTATGCCTTCGGAACAGCCATCCCGTTTGGATTGAACAGCCGCCTGACCAACGCCTGGTTCTACGAAGGCAACGGCAATACGCTGATGAACGAGTTCTACGCCACGCAGGGCATGTATGCCCTGCCGGCCGGCAATACCGGCGCACAGATGGGGGGCTGGTTCCGCAAGGAAATCAATACGCTTGACGATCTGAAGGGCGTGAAGATGCGCATTGCCGGCCTTGCCGGACGCATCATGGAGAAGGTCGGCGTCGTCCCGCAGCAGATCGCCGGCGGCGACATCTACCCGGCGCTTGAAAAGGGCACGATCGATGCGGCTGAGTTCGTCGGTCCCTATGACGACCTGAAGCTCGGCTTCCACAAAGTGGCGAAATACTACTATTACCCGGGCTGGTGGGAAGGCGGCCCGACGGTGCACGCCTTCTTCAATCTGGATAAATGGAGCAACCTGCCGAAGCATTATCAGGCAGCGCTCACCGACGCCTGCGCCTTCGCCAACACCAACATGCTGGCGAAATACGACATGAAGAACCCGACGGCGCTGAAACAGCTCGTTGCGGAGGGTGCGACGTTGCGTCCGTTCAGCCAGGAGATCATGGAAGCCTGCTTCCAGGCGGCAATGGGCATCTACGGCGAAATCTCGGCCAACAACCAGTATTTCAAGAAGATCTACGAGGACCAGACCGCCTTCAAGCGCGACGCCTATCTGTGGATGCAGCTTTCGGAATACACCTTCGATACGTTCATGATGATCCAGCAGCGGGCCGGAAAGCTCTAGGCTTTCCGCGACCGGCATCGACGCTTTAGGCGAATGCAAGCAAAAACCCCGGATCGTTGATCCGGGGTTTGTTTTTGGTGGGCTATTTGGCTGGCGCCGGCGGAGCCCCCGGCAGGCCGTTCAGCGGCGGCAGGGAGAGCCCCGGTATCTGCGGCGAGCCGTTGCCGCCGCCGCCCACCGGCGGCAGGCCGAGCTGGCCGCCGAAGCCGGGCACTTCGATCTTGATCGAGTTCGGATCGACTTTCGGGCCATGGTCCAGCCAGTAGGTGACCGATTGCGGCCAGAAGATCACGATCGCAACCAGGATGATCTGCATGCCGACCCAGGGTAGGGCGCCCATGTAGATATCGGAGGTCTTGACGTCCTTGCTGGCGATCGAGCGGAGGTAGAACAGCGCGAAGCCGAAGGGCGGATGCATGAAGCTGGTCTGCATGTTGACGCAGATCAGGACGCCGAACCAGATCAGGTCGATGCCGAGACTGGAGGCGACGGGGGCGAGCATCGGGATAACGATGAAAGCGATCTCGAAAAAATCGAGGAAGAAGGCAAGCACGAAGATGAAGATGTTGACGAAGATCAGGAAACCGACCGGGCCGCCGGGAATGCCCGACAGCATGTGCTCGATCCAGCGCGAACCATCCATGCCCTGGAAGACGAGGCTGAAACAGGTGGAGCCGATCAGGATCATCACCACCATTGACGTAATATGGGTGGTCGATGTCATTGCTTCGCGGATCAGCGGCCAGGTGAGACGGCGGTTCATGGCTGCCAGCGCCATGGCGCCGACGACGCCGAGTGCGCCGGCTTCCGTTGGCGTGGCAAGGCCCATAAAAATCGTACCGAGCACGAGGAAGATCAGCACGATCGAGGGCACCATGCCCATCAGCACTTTCGCTAAAAGCGCCCAGTTGAAATCGCCGCGCACCTCTTTCGGCAGCGGCGGCATCGATTTCGGCTGGATGATCGACATCACCAGGATGAAGAGCACGAAAATCGTCACCTGCAGGATCGAGGGGCCGATGGCGCCGAGATACATGTCGCCGACCGATCTGCCCAGCTGGTCGGCGAGAACGACGAGCACGAGCGAGGGTGGGATCACCTGGGTTATGGTGCCGGAAGCGGCGATGACGCCGGTGGCAAGGCGCGGGCTGTAGCCGTAGCGCAGCATGATCGGCAGCGAGATCACCCCCATGGTGATGACGGAGGCGGCTACCGTGCCGGTGATGGCGCCGAGCACGGCGCCGACGAGGATGACGGCATAGGCGAGGCCGCCGGGAATGCCGCCGAAGAGCTTGCCGGTGCCTTCGAGCAGATCCTCGGCAAGGCCGCAGCGTTCTAATATCGCTCCCATGAAGGTGAAGAAGGGAATGGCGAGCAAGAGGTCGTTGGAGACGATGCCGAAAAAGCGCAGCGGCAGCGCTTGCAGAAAGGCTTCGCTGAAATGGCCGGTAACGATGCCGATGATGCCGAAGAACATGCCGACGGCGGCAAGCGAAAATGCGACCGGAAAGCCGTAGAGCATGAAAATGACCATGCCCAGGAACATGGCCGGCGGAATGATGCCGAAATCAAACAAAACCGTTCCCCCCAGGCGCGCTACTGCAGCGGCTTTTCGTATTTGGTGTCGATGCTGATTTGGCCGGTCAGCGCTGCGATCCGCTTGATCAGCTCGGAAACGCCCTGAAGGGAAAGCAGCGCGAAGCCGGCGACGAGGATCAGCTTGACGGGCCAGCGGATCAGCCCACCGGCATTGCCCGATATTTCCCCCTGCCGGTAGGAAAGCGCGAAGAAGGGCCAGCAGAGCCAGGTCAGAAAGACGCAGACGGGGATGAGGAACAGGATGAGGCCGACGATGTCGATCCAGATCTTCGCCTTCTCGGACACTGCGCCATAAATCAGGTCGACACGAACGTGCTCATTGTTGCGCAGCGCATGCGAGGCGCCGAGCATGACGACGAAGGCGAAGAGGTACCACTGGATCTCAAGCCAACCGTTCGAACTGTAGTTGAAGGTGTAGCGGACGATGGCATTACCGGCGCTGATGAGACAGCAGAACAGGATCATATATTCGGAAAGTTCGCCCATGATCCGACTGACCGAATCAATCAGCCGGCTTGCCGCCAGAAGTCTCGACATTCGTTTCCCTTATTTTTTGTCCTGCCGTTTTTCGGCAGCTTTCCCTCTTTGGAATCGGTGTAGACCACGGCTTTTGAAATTGGAAGGATAAATGCCTCGCGTTGGAGCATAGTCTAAGTCGCAACAGGCAGCCTCTATGGTCCGCCAATGTTTTAACAACCCAAGCGTGGATAAATTATTTTCTGAATCTCGCCAGTAGGATGCATTATCTCGCGTAAGCTGTGGTGTTCATCCGCTGGTTTTAGAAAATTTGACCAAATGTTTGATTCGATTGAAATCAATTTTTAAAGGGTTGGGCTTAGAATCCCCGCGCACAGGGAAAGTGTGGATGAAGCCAGATAACCCGAACAGGGTCCCTATTGATGTGTATTTGTCGTTTGTGAGCTCCCTTTCCGGGAACCGCATGACGCTTCTCGTCGGCGTGATCGTCCATGTCGCGACATGCCTTGCGGTGGCTGCCAAGACGCAATACTCCATCTACATCCTGCTGTCGGTCGCCTTCCTTCTGGTCTTCAGCGCTCGCATGGCCATCTTCCGGCAGTTCGATCGTGTCGACAAGCAAAGCCTGTCGCGCGCCGGAATCGAGCGTTGGGAGCGGGTTCTCGTTGCCGCTGGATCCTGCACCACCGCTCTTCTCGGCTTCGCCAGCGGCTACGCCATCTTCGTCGTGCATGATTCCTTTGCGGAGCTTGCCTGCATTTCCGTCACCATGGCGACCATGGTTTCCGTTGTCGGGCGCAACTACGGCTCGCGCTTCGCAGTCGACCTCCAGACGTTCTTCTGCTGCCTGCCGATGATCGTCTGCAGCCTGTTGGCGCTGGATTTCTATCGCGGCGTCCTGTCGATCTTTCTCATCCCCTTCTGGCTGACGACGCGGGCGATGGCGAACGGCGTGCGCGAATTCCTGTATGAGAATGTTATCGCGCGCCGGGAAATCACCATCATCGCCGACCGTTTCGACACGGCGCTCAACAACATGCCGCATGGCCTCGTCATGGTCGATGCCGAAAACCGCATCCAGGTTGTCAACCGCAAGGCCTGCGAACTGCTGAAAATCGGTGCGCCGGAGCGGCTGAAGGATCGCGATCTTGGCGCCGTGCTGCGCTATGGCGCACGCTACAGCTTCATGGACGCCTCACAGCCGGAGCTCATCCTGCGCCAGCTCACCCAGGTGGCCGAAGGCAACCTGTCGCGCACGCTCGTTCATTTTCCCGAGAGCCTGTCGCTCGAATTCTCCGCCAGCCGCAGGGCCGACGGTGGCGCGGTGCTGATCTTCGAAGACGTATCCAGCCGTGTGAAGGCCGAGCAGAAGATCATGCACATGGTCCGCTTCGATGCGCTGACCGGCCTGCCGAACCGCGAATATTTCGGCCAGCTGGTGCAGGAGTATCTCGCCAAACATTCGAGGAAATCGGGGCCACTCGGCTTTATGGTCCTCGATATCGATGAGTTCAAACATGTCAACGACATGCGCGGTCACGTCACCGGCGACCATCTGCTTTGCGCCATCGCCGCCCGCATCAAACAGGTCTGTGGCAACGCGATCCTCGGCCGGCTGATGGGCGACCAGTTCATCCTGTTCTTCCCGCATGCGAAGGAGCCGGCCTCACTCGACCTCGAGATCCGCCGCGTGCACGCTGCGATCCAAGGCCATTATGAGGTCGATGAGCTGACCTTCCTCATTTCGCTCAGTGCTGGTTACGCCATTCTTGAAAGTTCCGCTTTCGCGATGGACGAATGGAGCGTCAAGGCGGATCTTGCGCTGTTCGAGAGCAAGTCGCGCTTCAGGGGCGGCATATCAGGCTTCGAGCGCGAGATGGACGGGCGCTATATCGAGCAGCAGAAGCTGAAAGCAGACCTTCGCGAGGCGGTCTCTGCCAAGGCGCTGCATCTCGTCTTCCAGCCAATGTTCCGAGCCGACGGCTCGCGCATCGAATGCGCCGAGGCGTTGGCGCGTTGGGTGCATCCGGAGAAGGGCTCGATTCCGCCTGATGTCTTCATTCGGCTCGCCGAGGATATGGGCATCATCTCGGACATCACCCGTTTCGTGCTGTTCAAGGCCTGCAGCGAATGCATGACCTGGCCGGAGCACATCGCCGTCTCAGTCAACCTCTCGGCGCGAGATTTGCGCGATGCCGACATTCTGTCGGTGGTCGCCGACGCGCTTGCCCATTCCGGGCTCGACGCGGCGCGGCTGCATCTCGAAGTCACCGAAAGCTGCCTCATCGACGAGCCGCAGGCTGTGCGCGCCATCCTGGCGGAACTCAGAGCCCGCGGCATCACCATCGCGATCGACGATTTCGGCACCGGCTTCTCCAGCCTCAGCTATCTCGACACGCTGCCGCTCGATATCGTCAAGATCGACCGTTCCTTCGTGCGCAATATCGTCGAGGATACCCGTCGCCTCAAGCTCTTGCGCGGCACGGTCAATCTTGCGCGCGAGCTCGGCCTCAAGATCGTCATCGAGGGGGTCGAGACCGAGGAGCAGCTCGCTCTGCTCAACAAGCACCGCAGCACCGATCTGGTGCAGGGCTATGTTTTCTCGCAGCCGGTGCCTTCCCAGAACATCCCGCTCCTGCAACAGGGCGTCGGCCGCCGCGCCGTCCAACGTCGCCGCAACAAGGTCGCCTGAGCACTCGGCAGCCGCCGATTGTCCTCGTGACGTCCCCGCCGTTAACCTTAATAGTTTATAAACGGTCCGAATTACCGGATTTCCTTGCCTAAATTTCGCTGCTGTATGATTAATGATCCGTTAACGAGTGGATCAAAATATGTCAGACACACTGTTCACGCGTAGTGATTTCAGTACGAAAATTTTGGAAATTCTGGATCATGTCGAATATCGCCGTGTCGAAAGCAGCGAAGACATGGAGGAGGTGGAGCGGCTGCGCTACAAGGCCTACAAGGCCCACGGCGCGCTGTCGCTTGCCCCGGAAGGCCTATTGGACGATGTCGATTTCGACAGCCATGCCTATATCTTCGGTCTCTACTATTATGGCGAACTGGTCAGTACGATCCGAATTCATTATGTGACGCCGGAGCATCGTATCAGCCGGTCCGGAGAGGCCTTTCCCGAGGCGATGAATGAGCTTTTGGACGCCGGGCTGACCTTGATCGACCCGGCGCGTTTCGCGGCCGATCCGGAGCTCACCGCCAACATGCCATGGGTTCCCTATCTGACGCTGAGACCCGCCATCGTCGCGGCAGCGTATTTCCGGGCTGACCGCGTCATTCAGTCCGTCCGGCCCCCGCATGCCGCCTTCTACAAGCGGGTCTTCTATGCCGATACGATCGTGCCCGGCCGACTGGCGGAGAGTTACGGGGTTGATGTGACGCTGATGGCGACGAATGTGGTGGAGGTCGGGCGCAAGCTGTTGACGCGCTATCCCTTCTTCATCTCCAGCGCCAGCGAACAGCGCATGATGTTTTCGCGCACTCCCCACGATACGCTGCCGCCGCTTACCATCATTCCGACGGCGCGCTTCGTGCCGCAAGGTGAACTCGGCACCGACCTGCCGCTGTAATTTCTCCTGCTCTGCGAATGAGGAGAGGTTATGCAGCGGTGACAAAATCCGCAGCCGGCGCCCTCACGTTTTTCCTTGCGGAAGAAGGTGGTTTGGAACCGCGGCTGCGGCATTCTCATGCATTGCGCTTTCGCCTGTCATTGTGTAATTCCTGCAGGCAGGGACTTCCCTCGGCCTAAGAGGGAATCAGGCAGCGCAAAAGCATTTCAGGGAGACGATATTTATGGCCGAACATCATACCGGACCGGTCGAGACCGGCGCGCCGATGGATTACAAGGAACATGAGCAGACCTACAACATGTTCATTGCCGGCACGAAATACGGCACGATGCTTCTCGTTGTTCTCCTGCTCGCGATGACCGCCGGTTTCTTCGGCGGCGCCGGCCTTCTCGGTGGCCTCTTCGTCTTCATCGTTCTTCTCGCCGCCGGCATCTTCCTGTTCCGCTGATCGGCTGGCGCATCGGCCCTGAAAATCGCAATCGATTTTCGGCAAACACGATGTGTCTATTCAGGGAGTTGGAGCGTCTTTGTGCGTCCGGGGGGACGCAGGTGCTCTAAGGGGAGGGGAGGCTTCTCCGAAGCCTTCTGAATTAGATGCTTGGCCTGCGCAGGCGAGCCTGCGGCGGTCTGGCTGACCCGGAGGAGGGGGCAGTTGGGCAATATTGTTTTCGTTGCAAAGGAAGTCACGGACGGGGAGGCGCGTGTCGCGGCCTCCACCGAGACCGTGAAGAAGATGAAGGGCTTCGGCTTCGACATCATCGTGGAGGCGGGCGCCGGTGCGGCTTCGCGCATTCCGGACGCTGAGTTCGAGGCCGTAGGCGCCAGGATCGGCAGTTTTGCCGATGCAGCCTCCGCCGACGTGGTGCTCAAGGTGCGCCGCCCGAGCCCATCGGAAATCGCGGGCTATAAGAGCGGCGCTGTTGTCATCGCGATCATGGACCCCTACGGCAATGACGAGGCGATTGCCGCACTCGCAAGTGCCGGGCTTTCGGCTTTCGCCATGGAGCTGATGCCGCGCATCACCCGCGCCCAGTCGATGGACGTGCTCTCCTCTCAGGCCAATCTCGCCGGCTACCAGGCCGTCATCGAGGCGGCCGCGGTCTATGACCGCGCCATGCCGATGATGATGACGGCGGCAGGCACCGTGCCGGCTGCCAAGGTCTTCGTCATGGGTGCCGGCGTCGCCGGTCTGCAAGCGATCGCCACGGCGCGGCGCCTCGGTGCTGCGGTCTCGGCCACCGACGTTCGCCCGGCCGCCAAGGAGCAGGTTGCCTCGCTCGGCGCCAAGTTCATCGCCGTCGAGGACGAGGAGTTCAAGGCGGCGGAAACGGCCGGCGGTTATGCCAAGGAAATGTCGGCCGATTATCAGGCGAAGCAGGCGGCGCTCGTGGCCGAACATATTGCCAAGCAGGATATCGTCATCACCACGGCACTGATTCCCGGCCGCGCTGCGCCGCGTCTCGTTTCGCGCGCCATGCTCGCCTCGATGAAGCCGGGTGCGGTGGCCGTCGACCTTGCCGTCGAGCGCGGCGGCAACATCGAGGGCGTCGTTGCCGGTGAGATCGCCGATGTCGAAGGCGTGAGCGTCATCGGTTTTGCCAACATGCCGGGCCGGGTTGCGGCCAGCGCCTCGGCGCTCTACGCCAAGAACCTCGTCACCTTCCTCGAGACCATGGTCAACAAGGAAACCGGGAGCGTCGTCGTCAACCTCGACGACGAGCTGGTCAAGGCGACGATGCTGACCTATGCCGGCGACGTGGTGCATCCCGCCTTCGGCGGCGCGAAGAAGGGAGACATGTGATGGCCAGTGAAGCAATGGACAGAGCGCTGCAGCAGTTGAACGACGCCGTGACGGCCGTCGCCACCGCAGCCGCGCATGCCCCCGAAGCGGCAAGTGCGGCAACGGGCGGGGCGATCGATCCCTTCGTCTTCCAGCTGGCGATCTTCGTCTTGTCGATTTTCGTCGGCTATTACGTCGTCTGGTCAGTGACACCGGCGCTGCATACGCCGCTGATGGCGGTGACCAACGCGATCTCCTCGGTCATCGTCGTCGGCGCGCTTCTGGCGGTCGGCATCTCCACGAGGGGGCTTGCGACCGGCTTCGGCTTCGTTGCCCTGGTGCTGGTCTCGGTCAACATCTTCGGCGGCTTCCTGGTCACTCAGCGCATGCTTTCGATGTACCGCAAGAAGGACCGGTGAGGGATCGATGACCAATATCGCAGCTTTCCTCTACCTCGTTTCCGGCGTGCTCTTCATCCTGGCGCTGCGCGGCCTGTCGCATCCGGCCACCAGCCGCAAGGGCAATCTCTACGGCATGATCGGCATGGGGATCGCCATCCTGACGACGCTGGTGTTGGCGACCCCGAACTTCGGCGGCTTCGTGCTGATCATCCTCGGCCTTGCCATCGGCGGCAGCGTCGGCGCCTATGTCGCTCGCACCATCGCCATGACCTCGATGCCGCAGCTCGTCGCCGGTTTCCACTCACTGGTCGGCCTCGCCGCCGTGCTGGTGGCCGCCTCCGCGCTCTATACGCCCGCCTCCTTCGGCATCGGCGAGATCGGCCATATCCACACCGAGGCGCGCATCGAAATGGCGCTGGGCGTCGCGATCGGGGCGCTCACCTTCACCGGCTCGATCATCGCCTTCCTGAAGCTCGACGGGCGCATGTCCGGCAAGCCGATCCTGCTGCCCTACCGGCATTTGATCAATGCAACCCTGCTGGCGCTGATCGTGCTCTTCATCATCGGCCTTGCCGCTAGCGAAAGCCATTTCGACTTCTGGGCCGTCGTGGCGCTGTCGCTGGCGCTCGGTGTCCTGCTGATCGTGCCGATCGGCGGCGCCGACATGCCCGTCGTTGTCTCCATGCTGAACTCCTATTCCGGCTGGGCTGCGGCCGGCATCGGCTTCACCCTCGGCAATCTGGCGCTGATCATCACCGGCGCGCTCGTCGGCTCCTCCGGCGCCATTCTCTCCTACATCATGTGCAAGGGCATGAACCGGTCCTTCGTCTCGGTCATTCTCGGCGGCTTCGGCGGCGAGACGGCATCCGGCGGGCCGGACACATCAGACAAGACGGTCAAGCTCGGCTCGGCCGAGGATGCGGCCTATCTAATGGCCAATGCGTCGAAGGTCATCATCGTGCCGGGATACGGCATGGCGGTGGCCCAGGCCCAGCATGCATTGCGTGAACTCGCCGACAATCTGAAGAAGAATGGCGTCGAGGTGAAATATGCGATCCATCCGGTCGCGGGCCGCATGCCCGGCCATATGAACGTGCTGCTCGCCGAAGCCAATGTTCCCTATGACGAGGTCTTCGAGCTGGAGGACATCAATTCGGAATTGGCGCAGGCTGATGTCGCCTATGTCATCGGCGCCAATGACGTCACCAATCCTGCCGCGCGCGACGACAAGACCTCGCCGATCTACGGCATGCCGATCCTCGATGTCGATCGGGCGAAGACCTGCCTGTTCGTCAAGCGCTCGCTTGGTTCGGGTTATGCCGGCATCGACAACACGCTGTTCTACAAGGACGGCACGATGATGCTGCTCGGGGACGCCAAGAAAATGACCGAAGACATTAATAAGGCGATCGCGCATTGAGCCGATGAGCCGCCCTTTTTGGGCGGCTTTTCTCATATCTCGCCCGGCGCCAGCGTCATCTTCTCGACGCCGATCGCCAGGTTCAGCCCTTCCTGCGCCTGGACATTCAGCGGCTGCAGCATGAAAGCCTTATTGGTGCCGCCGGCGATCACTTTGGCGCCGGCGCCCGCACCGATGCTCGCATCGGCGCCGACACCGTAATATTCGCCGGCAAGGGCGAATTGCGGCATATCGGTGCCGGTCTTTGCCAGGACCTGCCAGATCATCACGCTCTTGCCCGTCTGGCCGATGTCGAGGCCGAACTTCTCGATTTTTCCGGCATAGACGGCCTTGGCGCCGCCGGATGCCGGCGTATAGGTGCAGATGAGGTTCTTCTGCGAGGTGACGATCAGGCCCTGACCGCCATCCGATCCGCAGACCAGACGGCCAAGCGTCACATAACTTTCCGCACTCGCCGGGCTTGCCAAGGCAGCGGCAACCAGTGCCGCGGCGGCGATCATCGTTTGCTTGAACATGGTCCTTCTCCTTGGAAACGACCTGTTCGAAACGGGTTGCGGTGGCGATTGTTCCTGGGTTATTCCCGCTCCAGCGCGGCGCGCTGGGCTATCAGCACCCATAACAGGCCTTCGGGCCGGAAATCGACCTGAACCGTGCCTCGGAAGGCGGAAGCGGCATGCGCCTTGATGACGGTCGTGCCGAAGCCAGAGCGCGAGGGCTCTGTGACCGGCGGGCCGCCGCGCTCTTCCCAGGTGAAGCGGAGCAGGGCATCCGCCTTGTCTTCGTCCCTGACATCGTGCCAGTTGAAGCGGACGCGGCCCTGCGGGACGGAGAGCGCACCATATTTCACAGAATTGGTGGCGAGCTCATGCAGGGCAAGGCCGAGATTCTGCACTGCATCCGGCTTCAGGACGAAATCATCGCCGGTGATTTCGATCTGTTCGCGCGATTGCGGGAAGGCCTGCAGATGGATGTCAACGACCCGCCGGAGCGACACGCCTCCCCATTGCTCGCTGGTCAGAAGCTCGATCGAACGCACCAGGCCCTCAAGGCGGTCGGCGACGGCGGCTTGAAAGGTTTCGACGCTGTCGGCCTGTTTGGCGAGCTGGCGCATCATGGCCTGAGCAAGCGTGAGAAGGTTCTTGGTGCGGTGGACGAGTTCATGCATGACGAAGCGCAACCGGTCTTCGGTCTGGCTGCGATCGAATGAGGCATTCGAAAGAGCGATCGCCACCTGGTTCGCCTCGATGACGCTCGTTTCAACGGGTGAGACGATATGGCCCTGGCCCATGCGGTTCGCCATGTCGGCGATCTCGCGGATGGTGGTGCGGACCTGTCTCGCGACGGCATAGGCGGCCAGCACCGCGACGAGCACGAGCGCGACGCCGCCGATGATGAGGAAACGCCAGGTGCTGAGAATCGAAGCCTGCGCCACCGGCCCCCAGATCACCGTCTTCCAAGACCAGCCGGGAATTTGTGCATAACCGAGAAGCATGTGCGGCAGGATCGACTTATCTTCGAAGACCCCTCGGGAAAAACCAAGCGCCGGCAGGATGCGCGGATCGAAGGGGGTGCCGGGCTTGAGGGCGGCGGGACCTGCGGCAACGACCACGTGGCCGCTTTGGTCGAGAACGGCGGCCGACCAACCGGGGGCAAGACCCTGGGTCGTCACCAGCCGGCCGAGATCCCTGGCGTCCTGGGTGATGATGAGGGCGGCGACAGGATCGCCCTCTCTTGGCAAAGTGACGTTGTAGACCCACTCGCCGCTGGTTCTGCCGCGAAAAACATCGGACGCCTCGATTTGGCCGGATTTCATTGCGGCATCGAGGGCGGCGATGTTTGCCGTCTTTCCGAGCGGAGTGCCGAAAGGCCGGCGCGTGTTCAGCAGTTGCTGACCATTGCGGTCGACGGCGAGGACATAGAACGCATTGTTCCGCAGAGCCGTTTCTGTGCGTTCGTGGAAGGAGGCGAGGTCGCCGTTTTCGAGCTCCGGGGAGCTCGACAGCAGCCGCAACGTCGTCGCCATGTCCTGAAGCTGGCGATCGATGATGCGCGAAAGGGCAAGCGCGTCCTGCGCCGTCTCGCGCTTCAGCGTCGAGCGCTGGTTGTCCTCCAGCTGCAGCAGAAGCAGCGCCACGAAGGCGAAGATCGGCAGCGCGATCGCCACCGCCATGGCGACCAGATAGGTGCCGATCGAGGCTTTGGGAAAAAACAGTGCGACGATCTTCATTTATTGCGCGCCGCCGCTACAAGTCCCGGTATTGCCGCGTCCTTTGTGCGTCCTGAAAGACGCGCGGCGCTGCTGTGCGCGCTTCCGCAACAGTTTTCGTCTGCGGTCAGGAAAGCAAAGATCCGCATCTCTCGCAAACCGCCCTCACCATGTTTTCGCACACCCCGATAGCGGGCTATCGAAGCAGCCGCATGTTAGGGGGAGCAAAAGCAGGTTGCAACATCGTATGACATGCCATCGAAGACCGCAGCGGGGTTTTCCGCCCCTCTTTTCAAAGCGATGCGGCCGCCTTCATGACGGCACGCTCGCGCTGTCCGTTGTTGCGCGCGCACCGGCCCGGTCATCGATTAAGCGGTTGCCGGAGATTTTCTTGCAATGCCAAGGTTCTGGGGCGTCCGATGTTCCGGCCGCCCCAATTCACATCCTTAGCCGGCTGGAGCGCCGACTCGGGCGAGACCATCGCGGGCCGGCTGGTATTTCGGGTCAAGCCCGACCGCATGGCGATAGGAGCGGGCAGCCTTGGCCTTGTCGCCGCGGCGTTCGTAGACAAGAGCCTGGTTGGCCCAAGATTCGGCGATGTTGCCGTTGAGATCGATCGCGTGATTGAAATCGGCAAACGCATTGTCGTCGTCATTCAGCGCGATGTAGGAGATGCCGCGGCCATTATAGGGCTCGGGCGAATTCGGCGCGAGCGAGATGGCCTTCGAGAAATCGTCGATGGCCTTGTCTTGCTGATTGCGCTTCTGGTAGATCAGGCCACGATTGTGATAGGCGCGGCCATCGGTCGTGCCGAGCTGGATCGCCTTGCTGAAATCATTGAAAGCTGCATCGTCCTGGCCGGCCATGCGATAGACATTGCCGCGGCCGATATAGGCGACGTCGTAGCTCGGATTGATCTGCAGGGCGGCATTGTAGTCGGCAATCGCCTGTTGCTGCTGGCCCATGTTGCGATAGACGAGCGCGCGATTGGCGTAGGCCTGGAAGAAGCGCGGATTAATCTGCAATGCCGTGTTGAAATCGTTCAGCGCCTGGCGGAACTGGCCGCCACGGCCGTAGGCGGAACCGCGGACATTATACCCTTCGGGATCCCTCGGATTGGCGTTGATAACAGCCGTCAGCGACGCGATGTTTTCTTCCGAGCCCTGGGCCTTGTCGATGCGGATTACGGCATCCGTCGTATTGGTCGTCTCGCAGCCGGCGAGACCGACCATGGCCGCCAGCGTCAAAGCCGGCAGGAATGCGGTTTTCTGAAAGCGCCAGGCGCGGGACGGATTGAAGGTGGTATCAGCCATTCGGGCTCGCTTTCCCCATGCGGCATATCCAACACTGGGATATGCTGATCTTCAGCGGCAAACTAAAAAGGCGGCGGCGAACCCATCGCCCCCGCCACAATGCATCTGAAAACGTCGAAAAAACGACGGCAACGCTTAGCGTGCGACCAGACCTTCGCGCTGGGCGCGCTTGCGGGCCAGCTTGCGAACGCGGCGAACAGCCTCGGCCTTTTCGCGAGCACGCTTCTGCGACGGCTTCTCGTAGTAGTCGCGCATCTTCATTTCGCGGAAAATGCCTTCGCGCTGCATCTTCTTCTTGAGAGCGCGGAGAGCCTGATCGACATTGTTATCGCGGACAAGTACCTGCACGAGAATCACGTTCCTTTGGTTTGGTTGATGCCTGAGGCAGCGCAGCGCCAGGGGCAAAAATATAACGTTCGCGCGGCCGCAGCCTTGCGATTGGTGATGCGGGATAGCAGATCGAGTAGGGGAAGTCCAGATGGATATCGGAGGCAGCTGGAAAAATCACATCTGCCCGGCATCCTGTCTCAAGCGAGCCGCTTCCGGCAGAGCGTCGTCCAGGGCGGCGATTGCCTCCTTGAGCGCCGTTCTGACCCGGAGTCGATCGGCAGGCTCCAGCCGGCTCATATCCAGATGCAGGTCGAGACCCGAGAGATGTTCGCTCAGAACCCGGCTCTTGTGGTCGGCGCCGAGCGTCAGTCCATCGACGGCATAGGGCACGACCTCGCGCTGGATGCCCTTCATGGTGATCGGCGGCAAAGGGTGAGCGTCGACGATCTCGTTCACCAGCGCATAGGTTTCGTAGCTGATGACGATTTCTCCGCCCTGGGCGATCGACTGCAGCCTGGCCGCGAGATTGGCCTCCGCGCCGATGATCGTATAGTCCATGCGATCGCTGCTGCCGAAATTGCCGACGTTGCAATAACCGCTGTTAATTCCCATGCGCACGACGAAAGGCTCCTCGGTGCCGTTTCTGCGCCATCTGTCTTTGAGCTCCCCGAGGCGGCGCTGCATGTCGACGGCCATTCGCAGGCAGGCTTTCGCATCTTCCTCCGGACCCTTCGTTTCCGGGTCGCCGAAGAAGACCAGCATGGCATCGCCGATGAACTTGTCCACTGTGCCGCCATGGGCGAGGGCAATGTTCGACATTTCGGTCAGATATTCGTTGAGCATCTCCGTCAGCGCTTCCGGCTGCAGCCGCTCGGTGGTCGCGGTGAAATCCTTGATGTCGGAGAAGAAAATCGTCAGGCGCTTGCGTTCGGTATGGACGACGACGTCTTTCTGTCCGCTGAAGATGCTTTTGTAGATCTGCGGCGAGAGATAACGCGAAATCTTCAGGGAAACGCTCGCCAGAAATTCGTTCGCCGCTTCGAGATCGCGATTGGCGCCGTGGATCGCGCGGGCCTGCTGGCGCTGCAGCAGAATGAAGCTGAGGCCGATGATAGCGACAAAAAGAAAATAGCAGAGCAGATATTTGAAGGCGAAGACGTTGCTTGCGTAGGGCTGCTTGATGACCACTTCCTGAATGCCGCGCACATCGCCGACCTTCCAATCGGTCTTCGGACTTTCCGGGTGGCTGTTGTGACAGGCAACGCAGGCCTGGCCCATGACGACGGGCGTGATGAACCGCAAGGTATCGGTCAATCCGACGCGGTTGAGGTCGCTCAACGTCTGCTGCGGATTGGCGCGCAACGCGGCAAGCGCTCGTTTCTCGAAATCGTCGAGCTCGTGGGAAGCGCGGCTTTTGAACGGTAGATCGGAGACGAAGCGGTATGTGATGTTGGCCTGCTGCTCCCTGATGACGTCGCCGAGTTCCAGCGAAAGTGTTGCCGGCAGTGGGATGGCGCCTGGGATATTGGTGTAGTTGTGAGAGACGACCGTGCCTGCGGTCGCGCCGCTGGCGTGCGCGGCCAGAACGCGTCCGACGACATTGGCGGAATAATAGGAGCGGATGCTCGATATCAGCGAGCTCATATCGCGCGCTTGGCGTCTGAGGGTATTTCCGGAGAGATCGCTGATGTCGAGCCAGACGGCAAGCGGCAGTCCTGCAAGCATCGCCAGCACGACGACGATCAGCCAATAGCCGCTGCGGCGCACGGCGGTTTCGGAAATCACGGGAGCCCCTCACTCTTCCATCTAAAAGCACTAAAAGCATTCGCGCTTCGCGCCGTTACAAGAACATTTCACCGCGCGCCCGGCAAGATCGAAGCCATGTCGTCCAAGCAAAAGCGTGGCCGAACTGACGGCGTCGCCGAATTTGAAGGCGCCGTTGCGCCGACCGGCGGGAAGCCGGAGGCTGGAAAGCGAAAAGAAGCGCCGCAAGCGCATGGGCGAATGGCGTTCGGATAGAAAGCGGCGTAGCCTGTCGGTTGGCAGGGGGACACCGGTTGGGATGATGACGCGCGTGCAGCAAATCGGTGTCGTTATCGGCCTGGTGATCGTGGCTGCCCTGACGATGCTGCGGGCACACGATCCCGGGATCTTCAAGCTGATCCGTGGCGTGACCTTCGACGAGTATCAGCGCCTGCTTCCGAGAACATTCGAGCCCATGCCCGTCCATGTGATCGATATCGACGAGGCGTCGTTGCGCGAATTCGGTCAATGGCCGTGGCCACGGGACCGGTTGGCCCTGCTGGTGGACCGGCTTTCCGACATGGGCGCGGCGGCCATCGCCTTCGATGTCCTCTTTTCAGAGCCGGACCGGCTGTCGCCGCGCAACGTGGTGCGCGAGGTCGCGGGGGTTGATCCATCCCTGGCCGAGAAGTTTCCCGACAATGACGAGATCTTTGCCCGCTCGATCTCCGGCAAGCCCGTCGTGCTCGGCTTCGGGCTTTCCAACGAGGGCAGTTACCGGCCACCTGTCAAGGCGGGCTTTGCTTTCACCGGGGAAAGCCCAGTCTCGGCTCCGCCCTACCTTGCCGCATCGACGCCGCTCAGGCCGCAACTGGAAGCCAATGCCGCAGGGCTCGGCCACATCAGCCTCAATCCCGGCAATCCTTCGCCGGTGGTGCGGGCGGTGCCGTTGTTCCTGACCGACGGCGTGCAGCTCTATCCCAATCTCGCGGTGGAAGCGCTGCGCGTCGCGCAGGGTGTATCGACGTATGTATTGACCGGGGCGCCCGATCGCGCCGGCGTGATGACATCGGCAAAGATCGGCGATTTCGTCGTGCCGCTGACGGCGGCGGGCGAATTCTGGCTCTATGTCAGCCCCGACCGGGCCGAGCGCTATATCTCCGCCCGCAAGGTGCTCGCCGCCGGAGGCGCCTCTCCCGAGGTCGCTGCCGCCATTGACGGCAGCATCGTCTTCGTCGGCACCTCGGCGGCAGGCCTGCAGGACATCCGTGTCACGGCGCTCGGCGAGAATGTTCCCGGCGTTTCGATGCATGCGCAGGCCGTCGAACAGATTCTCTCCGGCCGTTTCCTGTCGCGGCCCGATTGGGCGGACGGGCTGGAAATCCTCACGATCGCGGTGCTCGGATGCCTACTCGTCGTGGTGACAACCTTCGTCAGTCCCGCCGTCGCATTGGTCTGCGGCCTGCTCATTACCGCAATGGCGCTCGTGGCCTCCTGGTTCTCCTTCCTCTATGCGGGGCTTCTTCTCGATCCGTTGGCTCCGATCATCAGCGGATCGATCACCCATTTTGCGGCAACCTCGTTCCGCATTCTGGTGATCGACCGGGAAAGGCGCGAGGTGCGGCGCGCCTTCGGACATTATCTTTCTCCGTCACTGCTCCATCGCATCGAACATAACCGCGATGCCTTGCGCCTCGGTGGAGATGACCGGGAGCTGACGGTGATGTTCGTCGACGTCAGGAACTTCACCGAGATCAGCGAACGGCTGGCGCCGACTGATGTCGTTGCCTTCCTGAATACATTGCTCGACGCGCTGAGCCGTCATGTCGTGGCTAACGAAGGTACTCTCGACAAGTTTATCGGCGATTCGATCATGGCATTCTGGAATGCGCCGGTTGATGTTGCGGATCACGAAACCAAGGCGGTTCGCACGGCGCTCGCCATGCGTGAGACACTCGCCGAACTGAACGCCAGCGACGCCTTCGGCTTCGGACCCGGTCAGGAGGTCGGCATCGGCATCGGCATCCATACCGGCGTTGCTTGCGTCGGCAATATGGGCGCCAAGACCCGCTTCAACTATTCGGCAGTCGGAGATGCGGTCAACGTCGCAGCCCGCATTGAATCGTCCTGCAAGGAAGTCGGCTTCGATATTCTCATCTCCGACAGCACCGCACGGTCAGTGCAGGGAATGGCGCTGATCGAAGCGGGCGCCCTTGCGCTCAAGGGGAAGAGCAGCCGGACACAGATCCTTGCCGTCGTCGGCGATGAACGGATGGCGGTATCCCAAGAATTCGCCGCGCTTGAGGTCGTTCACCGGCAGCTGATGCAGGCCCTGCAATCGCATTCCAGGAACAGCCGGAAGCTTATCGGTACGGCAAAGCTCAGGGCAGTGCAGGTGATCGGCGGTTTGTCGGAATTCTACCAGCGCATATCTGGAAGGACCGATCATTTCCGCGAAGTGCCAGAGGGGATCGAAAAGAGCGCTGCAGACTGACGGCATCAGCGCCCGCGATTGAAATTCCGATCCCTGTCGTGGTTGCGATCGTTGTCGTGATCATGATCATGATTGTGATCGCGATGTCCATGATGATCGCGGTCGTGCCCGCGATGATCCTCGCCGTGATTTCCGGGCTTGCCGTCATTGTCATGCCGGCCATGGCCATCATGTTTGTCCGGTCTATCCGGCTTGTCATGATGGGGCCTGTCATGGTCATGATGGGGCTTATCGGGCTTGCTCGGTCGCTCCTTTTGCGGCTCGGCCTGTCTCTGCGGCGGATCCTGTCTTTGTGGCGCTGGGGCAATTGCCGGCGGAGGTCGCAATCTGTCTTTTCTTTCCGGTGCAACCGAGGCCATATTGCAGCCGCCGAGCATGCCGATGCCGCCTGCAAGCCGCTGGTTGCCGGAGAGGAAGGGGAGGGCGCGGGGATTTCCGAGCGTATCGAGAACGCTCGGATCGACCCGGCGGGCCGGCGACATATCGCCGTTCGGCTTGGCGACGACGCAATCGCAGCGCTGCTGCAACTGGCGGCAGCCGCCCGGGCCGCAGAAGCTGGCCGCACCGTTCAGCAAGACGACGGCGGTGGTGCCGTCTTGGCCCACGTAGAAATCGAATGCGGTGCCGCGCACGCCGATTGTGCCGGCGGGCGTCAGAATCTGGTAGGCCGAGGATTGGGAATTGCCGCTGATCCAGCGAAAGGTACCTTTCGCTGCCTTAATGGTGAGTTTCTTGACGGATTGTGAATCGTCGAAGACATATTTGTCGATGACGACCGAAGAGCCCCAGCCGACCGCCAGCTTGGTACCGTCGCGAAACAGGAATTGGCCGAGTCCGGATTGCGATGTCCGGATACGCTCGTCGCGGTGAACGCTGGTGTTGACCTCAATCGGCCCGCCTTGTCCCGTCACCTCCGTCCTGATGACGACAGCCTGGCCGACCGGTTCTGCGGCGGGCGCCGGCAGCGCGCTGGGAAGCACGATGCAAAGCGCCGCGAGTAATGTACGCCGACCCCACATGATACATGTACCCCGGGAACACCGGGTGAATTAACATTTTAGCAACAGCATGTCTTCTCGCCCACTTGGGCTAGGGCGCGGCGGCGATCGACCGACGTGCGGCTTTTGCGTCATCTTCCGACGTCGGCTGAGATCCGCAGAATGGCTCCGGAAATGGCGCAGTTTCGGCATCATGTCGCATAGTGTCAAAACCAAAGCTCTTGCGCGTCGCAAAAGAGCCGTTGTGCCGCATTTGGATTTGCGATTTGTATGGGCGCGAGAACAGCCCTTGCCCGAAGGAGAAGAAGGCGGATGCGGAAATATTCGGTTTTTGCCGTGGCGCGGGAGGCCCTTCGCGGCCACAGAGGTTGGGAGAAGCAGTGGACTTCGCCGGAGCCGCGCGCTGAATACGACGTCGTTATCATCGGCGCTGGCGGACATGGCTTGGGAGCCGCCTATTACCTTGCCAAGGAGCACGGCATCACCAATGTGGCGGTGATCGAGAAGGGTTGGCTCGGCGGCGGTAATACCGGGCGCAATACCACCATCATCCGCTCGAACTATCTCTATGAAGAGAGCATGCACATTTACGAGCACTCGATGAAGCTCTGGGAAGGGCTTTCACAGGAGCTCAACTACAATGTGATGTATTCGCCGCGCGGCGTGATGATGCTCTCGCACAATATTCACGACCAGCAGTCCTTCAAGCGACACATCCACGCCAACCGGCTCTACGGCATCGACAATGAATGGCTGACGCCGGAGCAGGCGAAGGCCTATTGTCCGCCGCTCGACATCTCCGCCAGCGCGCGCTATCCGATCAACGGTGCGGCGCTGCAGCGGCGCGGCGGCACGGCGCGGCACGATGCGGTGGCCTGGGGATATGCGCGGGCAGCCTCCGATCGAGGCGTGCACATCATTCAGAACTGCGAAGTGACCGGCATCCGGCGCGGTCCGGACGGACGGGTGACCGGGGTCGAGACCTCGCGCGGCTTCATCGGCGCCAGAAAGGTCGGCGTATCGGCCGCGGGCCATACATCGACAATCATGAAGATGGCGGATGTGCGCGTGCCGCTGCAATCGAGCCCGCTGCAGGCGCTGGTCTCCGAGCCGTTGAAGCCGATCTTCCCCTGCGTCGTCATGTCGAACACGGTGCATGCCTATATCTCGCAGTCCGACAAGGGCGAGCTCGTCATCGGCGCCGGCACCGACCAGTATAATTCCTATTCACAGACCGGCGGGTTGCAGATCATCACGCATACGCTCGACGCCATCTGCGAACTCTTCCCGATGTTCCGGCGCGTCAAGATGATGCGGCAATGGGGCGGCATCGTCGACAATACGCCGGACCGTTCGGCGATCCAGTCGAAGACGCCGGTTCCGGGGCTTTACGTCAATTGCGGCTGGGGCACCGGCGGCTTCAAGGCGACGCCGGGCTCGGCCAACCTCTTTGCGCATCTGATCGCCCGCGATGAAGCGCACAAGTTCAATGCCGGCCTGACGCTGGAACGCTTCCGCAGCGGCCGGCTGATCGATGAAGCGGCGGCTGCGGCGGTGGCGCACTGATGATGAACGTGTTCGCTCAGATGCTCGCTTCTTTTGTTATTCACGCCCTCATCCGCCTTGAAGGCACCTTCTCCCTGCCGGGGAGAAGGGGAGGAGAAGGAAAACTCACATGCTGCTGATCCATTGCCCTTATTGTCAGGAAGAGCGTTCCGAGCTCGAATTCCGCGGCGCGGGTGACGCGCATATCGTGCGGCCGGCCGATATCGCCTCGATCTCGGACGAGGAATTCGAAGAGTATTTCTTTCTGCGCGACAACCCGAAGGGGCTGATCTTCGAGCGCTGGCGGCATATTCACGGCTGCGGCCGCTTCTTCAACGCGGCGCGCGATACGGTGAGCGACAAGTTCATCATGACCTATAAGGCAGGCGAACCGAAGCCGCGGATCGGTGCCGAGGCCGAACAGCACGGGCCTGTCGAGACCTATGAAGCCGTGGAAGGAGAGGCGCAATGAGCGGCGCAAATCGTATCGTCGGCAAGGGGCGTCTGACGCCTGCAAAGACCGCGCGCTTCAGCTTCGACGGCCAGAGCTATACGGCGCTCGAAGGCGATACCGTGGCCTCGGCGCTGATCGCCAATGGCATTCATCTCGTCGGCCGTTCGTTCAAATATCACCGGGCGCGCGGCATCCTCTCGGCAGGGGCCGAAGAGCCGAACGCGCTGATCGACGTCGCCCGCAACAAGGCGCGCAAGCAGCCGAACGTGCGCGCCACGGTGCAGGAAATCTTCGACGGCATGATCGTCCAGTCGCAGAACCGCTGGCCCTCGCTGGCCTACGATGTCGGTGCGGTCAACAATCTGATGTCGCCGTTCTTCGCTGCCGGCTTCTACTACAAGACCTTCATGTGGCCGCGCGCGGCCTGGAAACACGTCTACGAGCCGTTCATTCGCCGCGCTGCCGGTCTCGGCGTCGCGCCGACGGAGGAGGATCCGGACCATTATGCCAGCCGCTACGCCCATTGCGACGTGCTGGTGGTCGGCGCCGGTGTTGCCGGGCTTTCGGCGGCGCTGGCCGCGGCCGAGACCGGAGCGAAGGTGATCCTTTGCGACGAGCAGGCGGAAGCCGGCGGTGCGCTGCGCTACGATGCCGGCGTCAGGATCGACGGACAGGATGGTTACGCCTGGGCGCAGAAAACCGTGGCGCGGCTGAAGGCAATGGACAATGTCGAGGTGCTCATCCGCACGACCGCCTTCGGCTACTACAACCATAATTTCGTCGGCCTCGCCGAACGCGTCACCGATCATATCGCCAAACCATCGAGCGATCTGCCGCGCGAGCGGCTGTGGCAGGTCCGGGCCAAGCGGGTGATCCTCGCCACCGGCGCGATCGAGCGGCATATGGTATTTCCGAACAACGACCGGCCCGGCATCATGCTGGCGTCGGCGGGGCGGATGTATCTCAATCATTACGGCGTTGCCGTCGGAAGCAATGTCGGCATCTACACGGCGCATGACTCCGCCTATGAGGCGGCTTTCGATCTGAAACGGGCCGGCGTTTCGATCGCCGCAATCGTCGATTGCAGGCAGGCGCCGGGAGCGGCGGTGCTGGCAGAGGCGCGTTCGCTCGGCATCGATGTTCTCACAGGCCAGTCGGTCGTCAACACGGCAGGGCGGCTGCGCATCTCATCGATGACGGTGGCACGCAACGGCGGCGGTTCGGCGCGCAAGATCGCGGTCGATGCGCTTCTGGTTTCGGCCGGCTGGACGCCATCCGTGCACCTGTTCTCGCAGTCGCGCGGCAAGGTGGCCTTCGAAGCGGAAAGTCAGCGCTTCCTGCCCGGCACCTATGCGCAGGATTGCCTGTCGGTCGGCGCCTGCAACGGCACCGACGACTTGCAGCGGACGGTCGAGGAATCGCTTGCTGCCGGCGAACTGATGGCGCAGGCCGCCGGCAAGAGCGGCGGCGGGAAAATCACGATCTCGGCCGAGCAGCCCTATGACTGGACGGGCGGGATGATCGGCGCCGCCGAAGGCGCTGGGCCGAAGACGAACGCCAAGGCCTTCATCGATTTCCAGCACGATGTCTGCGCCAAGGATATCCGCCTTGCCGTGCGCGAAGGCATGCACTCGATCGAGCATATCAAGCGGTTCACGACCAATGGCATGGCCTCGGACCAGGGCAAGCTTTCCAACATGCATGGCCTGGCGATTGCTGCGGAAATGCTCGGCAAGGAAATCCCGCGGGTCGGTCTCACCACCTTCCGCGCGCCCTACACGCCGGTGACCTATGGTACGCTGATCGGCCATTCGCGCGGAAAGCTGTTCGATCCGACGCGCAAGACGCCGCTGCACAGCTGGGAAGAAGCCCATGGCGCTGTTTTCGAAGATGTCGGCAACTGGAAGCGCGCCTGGTTCTATCCGCGCTCGGGCGAGACCATGCATCAGGCGGTTGCGCGCGAGTGCCGGACGGCCCGCGAGTCGGCAGGCATCTTCGACGCCTCGACGCTCGGCAAGATCGAGGTGGTAGGCCCGGATGCGGCGAAATTCCTCAATCTTATCTACACCAATGCCTGGGACACGCTGAAGCCCGGCAAGGCGCGCTACGGCATCATGACGCGTGAGGACGGCTTCGTTTATGACGACGGCGTCGTCGGCCGCCTGGCGGAGGACCGTTTCCATGTGACGACGACGACAGGCGGAGCGCCGCGTGTTCTCCATCACATGGAAGATTACCTGCAGACGGAATTCCCGGATCTGAAGGTGTGGCTGACCTCGGTGACCGAACAATGGGCTGTCATCGCCGTACAGGGACCGAAGGCGCGTGAGATCGTCGAGCCTCTCGTCGAAGGGGTCGATCTTTCGAACGAGGCCTTCCCGCATATGAGCGTTGCCGAGTGCACGGTCTGCGGCGTACCCGCGCGGCTCTTCCGCGTTTCCTTCACCGGTGAAATCGGTTTCGAAATCAACGTGCCGGCCGATTACGGCCAGTCGGTGCTCGAGGCGGTCTGGGCCAATGCCGAACCGCTCGGCGCCTGCGTCTACGGTACGGAGACGATGCACGTTCTTCGCGCCGAGAAGGGCTATATCATCGTCGGCCAGGATACCGACGGGACCGTGACCCCCGATGACGCGGGCGTCGCCTGGGCCGTTTCGAAGAAGAAGAAGGACTTCGTCGGTATTCGCGGGCTGCAGCGGCCGGACCTCGTCAAGGAGGGGCGCAAGCAGCTCGTCGGCCTCGTCACCAAGGATCCGAAGCTGGTGCTCGAAGAAGGCGCGCAGGTGGTCGCGAGCCCGAACGAGCCGAAGCCGATGACGATGCTCGGCCACGTCACATCGGCCTATTGGTCGGAAAATTGCGGCAGGTCGATCGCCTTCGCGCTGGTCGCCGGCGGCCGGGCGCGAATGGGCGAGACGCTTTATGTGCCGATGCCGGACCGCACGATCGCCGTCGAAGTGACGGATCTGGTGTTCTTTGACAAGGAAGGAGGCCGCATCCATGGCTGATGTCGCAATTCGCAAGCCGGCGCTGGCCGGCCGTCTCGGCGGCTCCGCCACAGTGCGCCTGGCCGTCGCACCGCCCGCGAGCCGCGTGGCGCTGCGCGCGCCGGCAGGGTCGCTCAAAGCACTTTCTTTGGCTCTCGGCCTGTCTGTGCCGACCGCTCCGAAAACGTCCGGTCGCGCCGGTGCGCGCTCGGCGCTCTGGATCGGGCCGGACGAGTGGTTGTTGATCGACGAAGCGGGCGGCGATCTGATGGCGGCATGTTCCAGCGCCGGCGCGCTGCATTCCGCGACAGACGTCTCCCACCGCAACGTGGCGGTCATCGTTTCCGGGCCGGGTGCGGAGGCCACGCTTGCGGCCGGCTGCCCGCAGGATCTGTCGCTGTCGTCCTTTCCGGTCGGCGCCGCCTCGCGCACGGTCTTCGGCAAGGCGGAGATCATACTTTTCCGCACGGAAGAAGACACGTTTCGGGTGGAGTGCTGGCGGTCGTTTTCCGATTACGTCTTCGGCCTCTTGGCCGAGGCGGCGGAAGATGTCGGGCATTGAGGCTTTGAAGGCCGGTTGCTTAAAGATCAGATGAAATTTCAGGGCCGCAACTGACCGTTGCGGCCCATTTCGTACCAATGTGGGATCCGTGATGGATGCGGGGAAGCCGTCATCAATCCGAGCGGGTAGGAAAGCTGCTCTTGCCTACGCGTCTTCCGGGCGGTCCTTCGGATCAAACTGGATGATGGTGATCCATCTTGCCGTCAGCGCCGGCTTCTTCTCGTTTTCGATTTCGATCGTCACGTCGTAGGTGGTCATCAGCATGCCGCCGCCGCGGAAGCGGGCGTCGCAGAGCAGGAAGCGGCCGCGCACGCGGGCGCCGCTCTTGACCGGCGTCATGAAGCGGACGCGGTCGAAGCCGTAGTTGATGCCCATGGTCTGCTCGCGCACTTTCGGCAGGCAATTGTAGTTCATCGCCGACAGCAGGGACAGCGTCAGGAAACCATGGGCAATTGTGCCGCCGAAGGGGCTTTCGGCTGCCGCGCGCTCGGGATCGACATGAATGAACTGATGGTCGTCGGTCGCCCCCGCAAAGGCGTCGATCATTGTCTGGTCGACGGTGATCCAATCCGAAAGACCCGTTTCCATGCCGATCAATCCCCGCACGTCGGAGAGTGAAATTTCCGTGACCATGAATTCCTCGTGAGAAAAGCCGCCGGGCAAAGCCTTATCGTGCATTTATGACGATTGCGACAAGGATTTGCGTGAGTGGGGGAAGGCGGTCATTTTTCTACGAAAAAGGCGACCGAGCGTGGCTCGACGGTCACGCGGGCGTCGGCCTTCTTCGCTCCCTCCGGCGTTAGCTGGCGCCAGCCCGGCTCGTTTTCCGACGGAAGCGTAAAGAGCTGGCGACTCTCCGAGCGATTGAAAAGCACGGCAAGCCGGGTTTTTCTGCCGCGCGAGGAGCGGTCGCCGGTGGCGAGCAGCATGCCGAGGGTCGAGAGCGATGGCGTCTCCCATTCGGCAACGGTCATCGGTTCGCCGGAGAGCGAGATCCATTCGACATCGCCATTGCCGGAGAGGAAGTCGGTTTCGGAAAAAATCGTAAAGCGGCGGCGCAGCCCCGCGACGAACGCGGTATGGGCGATAAGATCCTCGTTCAGCGCCTTCCAATCCAGCCAGGTGATCTCATTGTCCTGGCAATAGGCGTTGTTGTTGCCGTGCTGGCTGCGGCCGCCCTCGTCACCCGCCGTCAGCATGACGCTGCCACGGGTGGCAAAGAGCGTTGATATCAGCGCCATCACGTCATTGATCCGGCGCTTGCGAATGGTGGGATAGAGGGTCTCGCCTTCGACGCCATTGTTCCAGGAATGGTTCTCGTTGTGGCCGTCCCGGTTATGCTCGCCATTGGCGTCATTGTGCTTGCCGGCATAGGAGACGAGGTCGATCAGCGTGAAGCCGTCATGGGCGGCGAGGAAATTGACGCTGCGCGTCCCTTTGCCGTCATTGCGGGAGAAGATGTCGGAGGAACCGGCAAGCGCCGTTGCGAGCGAGCCGGTCTTCCATTGGTCGCCACGCCAGTAACAGCGCAGATCGTCGCGAACCCTGTCGTTCCATTCGAGAAAGGGGCTGGGGAAATTGCCGAGCTGGTAACCACCCGGGCCGATATCCCACGGTTCGGCGATCATGATGCGGTCGGCAAGCACGCTGTCCGCCAAGATCGCGGCGAGCGTTCCCCCATCGCGCTCGAAGCCGCTCGCGGTGCGGCCCAGCACCGGGGCGAGATCGAAGCGGAAACCGTCGACGCCGGCTTTGAGTACGAAATGGCGCAGGCTGTCGATGACGAGGCGCCTGACCTCGGGATGATCGCAGGCGATCGTGTTGCCGGTGCCGGTATCATTGATGAGTTCGCCGGGGCTGTTCGGGGCGTGGCGATAATAATGCAGGTTGTCGAGGCCGCGCAGCGACAGCGTCGCGCCATAACGATCGCTCTCGCCGGTATGGTTGAAGACGAGATCGAGGATGACGGCGATGCCTTCGGCATGGAGGGCGGCAATGGTCTTGCGCAGCTCGGCCATGCCGCCGGGGACAATTCGCGGATCGAGCGCCATCAAACCGACGGGGTTGTAGCCCCAGCCGTTGGTGAGACCGAGCGGCGGCAAGTGGCGCTCATCGATCCAGGCGGTGATCGGCATCAGTTCGACGGCATCGACCCCGATCCGCTTCAGATGCGCGATCACCGATGGATGGGCAAGGGCTGCGACGGTACCGCGCTCGGCCTCCGGCACATCGGGGTGAAGAATGGTGAAGGGCCGCACCGCCACTTCATAGATAAAACCGCCCGGTTTGAAGAGCGGCTTGCCGATTGCGGCTGGGGTATCGGTGGTGACGATCGCCTTCGGCATCAGATCCTGGCTGTCCTCGCCGTAGAGGCCGAGGCGGGGATCGTAGCGGAACGGCCGGTCGATTTCCCTGGCGTAGGGATCGATCAGCAGTTTGGACGGGTCGAACCAGAGGCCGTTGTCGGGCGCATAGATGCCGTCGGCGCGATAGCCGTAGCGGGCGCCCTGCCCGAGGCCGTCGACGAACAGGCGATGGGTATGGTTGCCATCGCGGGCCATCGGCAGGCGCGCGAATTCCCTGTTGCCGTCATTTTCGAAGAGGCAGAGTTCGATCTGCGCGGCATGATGCGACCACACGGCAAATTCGACGCCGGTCTCGAAGACGATCGCGCCCCGCGCCGAATTGCTGTCCCGCATGTCCCCCCCGGATCAGGTGATCACGGTTGGCTCATCGCGTCCCGTGCGCTCACGAATGCTGGCAATGCTTTCGGCGGCCGCGATTAGATCGGCAAGCGCTTCCTGCGTTTCGATGTTGTGACGAGTCGAATCCGGCTCGTAGCGCTCGATATAGACGCGCAAGGTTGCGCCAGACGTGCCGGTGCCCGACAGGCGGAAGACGACGCGGGAGCCGCCTTCGAAGAGCACACGGATGCCCTGATGCTCGCTGACCGATTTGTCGATCGGATCATGATAGGCGAAATCATCGGCCTTCTCGACCTTCAAGCTGCCGAAGCTCTTGCCGGGCAGGGTGGAGAGCTGGCTGCGGAGATTGTCCATCAGGTCGTTCGCCGCGCCGGTGTCCAGGCCTTCATAGTCGTGGCGCGAGTAATAGTTGCGGCCGTAGGTCTGCCAGTGCTGAGTGACGATGTCGGCGACGCTCTCGCCGCGCACGGCAAGGATGTTCAGCCACAGCAGCACGGCCCAGAGGCCATCCTTCTCACGGACATGATTGGAGCCGGTGCCGGAGCTTTCTTCACCGCAGATCGTCGCCATGCCGGCATCGAGCAGGTTGCCGAAGAACTTCCAGCCGGTCGGCGTCTCATACATGCCGATGCCGCGTTTTTCGGCAACGCGGTCGGCCGCGCCCGATGTCGGCATCGACCGGGCGATGCCGGCGAGGCCGCCGGAATAGCCGGGGGCGAGATTGGCGTTGGCGGCAAGGATCGCCAGACTATCGGAGGGGGTGACGAAGATGCCGCGGCCGATAATGAGGTTGCGGTCGCCGTCACCGTCGGACGCGGCGCCGAAATCGGGCGCGTCCTCTCCCATCATCTCATCGAAGAGTTCCTTGCAGTGAACCGGGTTCGGATCGGGATGATGACCGCCGAAATCCGGCAGCGGCATGAAGTTGCGAACCGAACCCAAGGGAGCGCCGAGACGATTTTCGAAGATTTCCTTGGCGTAGGGGCCGGTGACGGCGCTCATGCCATCGAAAGCGATGCGGAAACCGAGGCTGATCAGATTGCGGATGGCGCCGAAATCGAACAGTTCTTCCATCAGCGCGGCATAGTCCTCGACCGGGTCGATGACCGAGAGGATCATGCCGCCGGTAAGCTCGTCCTTGCCTATGCGGTCGAGATTGACGTCGGCGAAATCGGCGATCTTGTAGCTGTCGATCGTCTTGGAGCGCGCATAGATCGCGTCGGTGATCTTCTCCGGCGCCGGGCCGCCATTGTTAATGTTGTATTTGATGCCGAAATCTTCGGTCGGCCCGCCGGGATTGTGGCTGGCCGACAGAATGATGCCGCCGAAGGCCTTGTACTTGCGGATGATGTGGGACGCGGCCGGCGTCGACAGAATGCCGCCCTTGCCGACCATGACCTTGCCGAAGCCGTTGGCGGCGGCCATCTTGATCGCCTTCTGGATGACTTCGCGATTGTAGTAACGTCCGTCGCCGCCGATGACGAGGCACTTGCCCTGATAGCCTTCCAGCGAATCGAAGATCGACTGGATGAAATTCTCCGCATAGTTCGGCTGCTGGAAGACCGGAACCTTCTTGCGCAGACCCGACGTGCCGGGTTTCTGGTCCAGATAGGGCGTGGTGGGTACGGACTTGATCATTTTAGGTCACATGCCTTTCGAGACGAGGCTTGAATAGAGGGCAGCGTAGCGTTCGGCGCTCTTCTCCCAGGAGACATCCGATTTCATGCCTTGCTTTTGCAATTGGGTCCAGAGTTTTCGGTCCGCGTAAAAATGCATCGCACGGCGGATTGCCTGTAGCATGCCCGTTTCGGTCACGGGTGAGAATTGTATGCCGGTTGCCACTTTCGCCGCAAGTGCGGCGTGATTGGCGTCGATGACGGTGTCGTTCAATCCGCCGGTGCGGGCGACGATCGGCACGCAGCCATAACGTAGGCCGTAAAGCTGGGTGAGGCCGCAGGGTTCGAAGCGCGAGGGGATGATGATGGCGTCGCAGCCGGCCTGCATCAGGTGCGACATCGGTTCGTTATAGCCGATCGAGACGCCGATGCGGCCAGGATTCCGGCTGGCCGATGCCAGCAGCGCGCCTTCCAGCGCAGCCTCACCTGAACCGAGCACGACGAGCTTGCCGCCCATGGCGACGATCCGGTCGGCAACGTTGGCGACGATATCCATGCCCTTCTGCCAGGTAAGACGGCTGATGACGCAGAAAATCGGAGCATCGTCATTGTCGAGATGGAAGAACTCGGCGATCGAGCGGCGGTTTTCCTCGCGGTTCTTCAGCGTCGTCGGTCCGTAATGGGTGTGGACAACGGGATCGGTTGCCGGATTCCAGACATCGGTGTCGATGCCGTTGACGATGCCATGCAGATCATCGATGCGGGTGGCGATGACGCCTTCGAGGCCCATGCCGAATTCCGGCGTCAGGATCTCATCGGCATAGGTCGGGCTGACCGTCGTGATCGCATGTGCGGTTTGCAGGCCGCCCTTGAGAAAGCCGGTCGTGCCGTAATATTCGACGCCGTCGATGGCGAAGGCATGATCGGGCAGGCGCAGGCCGGGAAAAATCTTGGGACCGAACTGGCCCTGGAAGGCAATGTTGTGAATGGTCAGCACGCTCGGCAGTTCCGGCGTTGGATAATAGCGCATGTAGACGGATGTCAGCGCCGCCTGCCAATCGTGCGTGTGGACGAGATCCGGCCGCCAGCCGGGCAGCAGACCGGCGGCGATCTCGGAAGCGGCGAGCGACAGGGCGGCGAAACGGCGCCAATTGTCGGGATAATCCTTGCCAAGCGGATCAAGATAGGGACCGCCCGGCCGGTCGTAATAAGCGGGCGCGTCGAGGACGAGCAGATCGAGGCCCTCGTGTTCAACCTCGAGCACGGTCGCTCGCTCACCGAGCAGGTCCGGGAATTCAAGCCTGACGACAGGGTCGCGAATGACCTTCATGACGGCGGGATAGCCGGGCAGGAGGGTCTTGGTCTCGACCCCGAAGTCTTTCAGAGTAATGGGCAGGGCGCCGGACACATCGGCCAGGCCCCCTGTCTTGATCAAGGGGAAGACTTCGGACGAAACCGAAAGAACTTTCATAAGTCAAATATCCAGCTTGTCGATCATCGGCTGAGTGATCAGGCAGATGCCGCTTTCCGTCCGTCGGAAGCGCTTGGTGTCGAGCTCGGGATCCTCGCCGACCACAAGACCCTCCGGAATGACGACGCCATGGTCGATCACCACGTTCTTGAGCTGGGCGCGCCGTCCGATCTTCACATTCGGCAGGATGACCGCTCCCTCCAGCTTGGAAAAGGAATTGGCCCTGACGCCGGTGAAGAGCAGGCTCTTGTTGAGGCTGGCGCCTGAGATGATGCAGTCGCCCGAGACGACGGAGGACGTCGCCGATCCGCGGCGGTCGTCGTCGTCATGGACGAATTTCGCCGGCGGGGTGATCTCGGCATAGGTCCAGATCGGCCAGGACTTATCGTAGATATCGAGTTCCGGGACGATGGCCGTCAGGTCGATATTGGCCTGCCAGTAGGCGTCGATCGTGCCGACGTCGCGCCAGTAGGGCTCGTGCTCGAAATCGGAACGGACGCAGGATTTGGCGAAGCGGTGGGCGACCGCCTTTCCGTTTTTGACGATATAGGGGATGATATCCTTGCCGAAATCGCGGCTCGAGGTCGGGTCGGCGGCGTCGCGGCGCAGCGCATCGAGCAGGAACTTGGTGTGGAAGACGTAGATGCCCATCGAGGCGAGCGCGAAATCCGGCTTGTCGGGAATGCCGGGCGGATCGGCCGGCTTTTCGATGAAAGCGAAGATCTCATCCTTTTCGTTGACATGCATGACGCCGAAGCCGGTTGCTTCCATGCGCGGCACTTCCAGGCAGCCGATCGTCACGTCCGCGCCGGAATCGACATGCTGCTGGAGCATGTATTCATAGTCCATCTTGTAAACATGGTCGCCGGCGAGAATGACCATGTACTCGACGCCGTAATCCTCGATAATATCGATGTTCTGATAAACGGCGTCGGCAGTGCCTTCATACCACTGCGTTTCGGAAACGCGCTGCGAGGCAGGCAGGATGTCGAAACTTTCGTTTCTTTCCGGGCGGAAGAAGTTCCAGCCGCGTTGCATGTGACGGATCAGCGAATGCGCCTTGTACTGCGTCGCAACGCCGATGCGGCGAATGCCTGAATTCAGCGCGTTCGACAGGGCGAAATCGATGATGCGGGCCTTGCCGCCGAAATAAACAGCGGGCTTGGCGCGTCGGTCGGTGAGTTCCTTGAGACGGCTCCCCCTGCCGCCCGCCAGAACATAGGCCATTGCATCGCGGGCAAGTGGCTGAATACGCTTCTCTACCATTTTCTCCTCCCACCAGTCTTAATTTTCAGGTTCAAGCATGATTGTCGCCAAGGGCGGCAGCGTGATCGAGCAGGTGATATTGCCGCCGGCATCGACGGCCTGCACGCGCCCGCCATTGCCCTTGCCGCTGCCGCCATAGATGTCGGCATCGGTATTCAGAATCTCGCGCCAGCGGCCTGCGGAAGGCAGGCGTAACAAGTAGTTCTCGCGGTAGACGGGCGTAAAGTTGGTGATGACGACGATCGGCTTCTGGCCCGGCGCCTTGCGCTGCCAGGCGAAGACGGAATTCTCGCCGTCGTCGGCAATCAGCCATTCGAAGCCTTCGCCCTCGCAGTCACGCTCATGCAGGGCGGGTTTGCTGCGATAGGTGAAGTTGAGGTCGCGCACCAGGCGCCGCATGCCCTCGTGCATACGGTATTGCAGCAGGTTCCAGTCGAGCGACCGATCCTCGCTCCATTCGCTCCACTGGGCGAATTCCTGGCCCATGAACAACAGCTTCTTGCCGGGATAGCCCCACATATAAGCGTAATAGGCGCGCAGATTGGCGAACTTCTGCCAGTCGTCGCCCGGCATCTTGGCGATCAGCGAGCCCTTTCCGTGGACGACCTCGTCGTGCGACAGCGGCAGGACGAAATTTTCCGAATAGGCGTAGAGGAGACCGAAGGTGAGCTCATTATGGTGGTGCTTGCGGTGCACCGGGTCGCGCTTCATGTAGCTCAGCGTGTCGTGCATGAAGCCCATGTTCCATTTGAAGCCGAAGCCGAGGCCGCCTTCATGCACGGGTTGCGAGACTTTCGGCCAGGAGGTCGATTCCTCGGCAATGGTCATGACGTTGGAATGCTGGCCGTAGATGCGGATGTTGAGGTCCTGCAGAAAGCGGACGGCTTCGAGATTCTCGTTGCCGCCATATTCGTTCGGGATCCATTCGCCATGCTTGCGGGAATAATCGAGATAGAGCATCGAGGCGACGGCATCGACGCGCAGGCCGTCAAGATGGAACTTCTCGGCCCAATAGAGGGCGTTGTTGACCAGATAGGAAACCACTTCAGTGCGGCCGAAATTATAGATTGCCGTGTTCCAGTCCGGATGGAAGCCCTTGCGCGGGTCTTCGTGCTCGTAGAGCGCCGTGCCGTCAAACCAGCCGAGGCCGTGTTCGTCGGTGGGGAAATGTGCCGGCACCCAGTCGAGAATGACGCCAATACCGACCTTGTGGCAGCCGTTGACGAAACGGGCGAAGCCTTCCGGCTCGCCGAAGCGGGCGGTCGGCGCGTAAAGGCCGGTCGTCTGATAGCCCCAGGAAGGGTCGTAGGGATGCTCTGTGATCGGCAGGAATTCGATATGAGTGAAACCCATGTCGACGCAGTAGGGGATGAGACTGGAGGCGAGCTCGTCCCAGGACAGCATGGTGCCGTCCTGCCGGCGCTGCCAGGAGCCGGCATGCACCTCATAGATCGAGATCGGCTGACGGCGCTTGTCGGTTTCGCGCCAGTGCTTCAGATGGGCCTCGTCCTCCCAGACCTGCTCCAGTTCGGCAGCGGCGATCGAGGCGGTCTTGGGTCTGAGCTCGCTGCGGCGGGCGAAGGGATCGGCCTTCAGCGGCAGCAACACGCCGTCGTGGCCGCGAATCTCGAACTTGTAGGCGACGCCGAGCGGCACATCGGGAGCGAAGATTTCCCAGATGCCGCTGTCGGCGCGGAAGCGCATGACATGGCGGCGGCCGTCCCAGCCGTTGAAATCGCCAACCACGGAGACGCGCTGGGCGTTCGGCGCCCAGACCGCGAAGTGGATGCCCTGCGCGCCGTCATGCTTGATGAGATGGGCGCCCATCTTGTCGAACAGGCGCAGATGCGAACCTTCGCGGGCGAAATAATCGTCCATCGGCCCGAGCACCGGCCCGAAGCTGTAGGGGTCGGTGACCGCCCATTCGGCGTCGCCGCGCCGGGCGCGGTAACGCACCGGCTGCAGTTTGGCGAGTGAAACCGGCCCGGCGAAGAGGCCATCGGCGTGGAGTTGGTTCAATTCGCCGACAATCCCGCCATCGAGGGTCATGGCGGTCACTTCCTCCGCACCCGGGATGAAGCACCGGGCAACGAAAGCCTCGCCGGCCTGGTGCACACCTAGGACGGCAAAGGGATTGGAATGCGAGCCGGCAAGGATCGCCGTGATTTCATCTGCCGAAATTTCCCAGGAAAGCTTTACTTCAGGGACGGTTTTCGGCGTTTTCATCCGGCTCTCCAGATTTCGTCTGCATATTGCCTGATCGTGCGATCGGAGGAGAACCAGCCCATCCGTGCCGTATTGTTGATCGTCTTCGTGTACCAGGCGGACTGGTTGGTCCAGATCTGATCGACGTCGCGCTGGGCCTGGGCATAAGCGTCGAAATCGGCGGCGACCATGAACCAGTCATGCGAATAGATCCCGTCGATCAGCGCCGTGTAGCGATTGCGGTCGTCGGGCGAGAAGACGCCGGAGCCGATGGCTGAAAGCGCCTGGGAGAGTTCGCGGGACCCTTCGATAATAGCGCGTGGATTGTGGCCGTCGCTGCGGACTTTGGCGACCTCATCAGCTCTGAGGCCGAAGATGACGATGTTATCTTCGCCGACATTGTCGCGCATTTCGACATTGGCGCCGTCGAGCGTGCCGATCGTCAGTGCGCCATTGAGACCGAACTTCATGTTGCCGGTGCCGGATGCTTCCATGCCGGCGGTCGAGATCTGCTCGGAAAGGTCGGCCGCCGGAACCATGACTTCGGCGAGCGAGACATTGTAGTTGGGCACGAAGACGACCTTCAGCAGCCCGCGCACCGCCGGATCGTTGTTGATCGTGCGGGCGACGTCATTGATCAGCTTGATGATCAGCTTGGCATTGTAATAGCTCGGCGCCGCCTTGCCGGCGAAGAGTTTCACGCGCGGCACCCAGTCCAGCTCCGGATGCGAGCGGATCTGGTCGTAGAGGGCGACGGCTTCGATGATGTTCAGAAGCTGGCGCTTGTATTCGTGGATGCGCTTGATCTGGATGTCGAACATCGCCGACGGGTCGAGCTTCACGCCCATGCGGCTGGCGACGAGATTGGAAAGCGCTACCTTGTTGGCCCGCTTCACCGCCGCGAACTTCTGCTGGAAGGTCGGATCGGAAGCATGTGCCTCGAGCGGGCGAAGCTTTTCGGCATCATCGAGGAACGCATCGCCGATCGCCTCGCGGATCAGACCGGTGAGGCCGGGATTGCACTGCTGCAGCCAGCGGCGCGGCGTGATGCCGTTGGTCTTGTTGTTGATGCGGTCGGGATAGAGCTTGTGCAGGTCGGCAAAGACCGTGACCTTCATCAGGTCGGTGTGCAGCGCCGAGACGCCGTTGATCGAGTGCGAACCGATGAAGGCGAGATTGCCCATGCGCACGCGGCGGTCGCCGCTTTCCTCGATCAGCGAGATCGAGCGGATTTCGCTGTCGGAGAAGTTCTTACCCTTGCGGGCTTCGAGCAGGATCTTGGCATTGATCGCGTAGACGATCTGCATGTGGCGCGGCAGCAGGCGCTCGAACAGCGGAACCGGCCAGCTTTCCAATGCTTCCGGCAGAAGCGTGTGGTTGGTGTAGGAAAAGGTGCGGCGGGTGATATCCCAGGCTTGGTCGAAATCCATGCCGTGCACGTCGCAGAGCAGACGCACCAGTTCAGCGACCGAGACGGCCGGATGGGTGTCGTTCAGCTGAATGGCCACCTTGTCCGGCAGCGAGGTAAAGTCGTCATATTGCTGCAGGTGGCGGCGCAGAATGTCCTGCAGCGAGGCCGACGAGAAGAAGAATTCCTGGCGTAGCCGCAATTCCTGACCGGCAGGGGTTGCATCGGCAGGATAGAGGACGCGGGTCAGGCTTTCGGCCTTGTTGCTTTCGCGCAGCGCGCCGATGTGGTCACCGGCGTTGAAGGCATCGAGCAGGATCGGATCGATCGGCTGCGCCGACCAGAGGCGCAGCGTGTTGACGCGTTTTCCCCGCCAGCCGACCACCGGCGTGTCGAAGGCGGCAGCGATGACGCGCTCGGCCGGCTTCCAGACGTAGCGCGGCTGGTCGTCATGGGTGGTGATGAATTCGACGGCGCCGCCGAAACCGATTTCATAGGCGCTCTCGCGGCGCTCGAATTCCCAAGGGTTGCCGTGGGCGAGCCAATTTTCCGGCAGTTCCACCTGCCAGCCGTCGGCCATCTGCTGACGGAAGAGGCCGTGGACGTAGCGGATGCCATAGCCATAGGCCGGAACATCGACCGTCGCCATGCTTTCCATGAAACAGGCGGCGAGACGCCCGAGGCCGCCATTGCCGAGCGCGGCGTCCGGCTCCAGGCCGGCGATGACGTTGACGTCGACGCCGAGGGAGCTAAGAGCATCGCGCACCTCTTCCATCAGGCCGAGGTTCGAGACGGCATCGCGCATCAGGCGGCCGATCAGGAACTCGAGAGATAGATAATAGACGCGCTTGGCTCCGGTCGCATAGACCTCACGGGTGGAGGCCATCCACTTGTCGATGATGCGGTCGCGCACCACCAGGATCGTCGCCGTCAGCCAGTCATGCGGCTTTGCCACCTTGGCGTCCTTACCGATGCGGTAGGTCAGGCGTTCGATGATTTCTTCAGCGAGAATTTCCGGCCTTGAGCTGCGGGGAGCGGGAGAGGGGATAACCGGCTTGGAAACGGTATTCATGGTCAGATCTCGCCAATTTTAATTTGGTATCAGGGTGTTATGCCCGATTTAATCGATTTGTCGCCTGCGCTTGCGACAGTTTATGCATCGTTAGGAAGCACTTGCAACAAAGGATTTGGACAAACGAAAAATTTGCGAAACCTTCATATTCACATTGACCGGGAGGATTGATTTCAATCGCCTTTCCCGATCTGAAGGCCGGCAGCAACAGCGAAAAGCCGCGCCGGTTTGTTCCGGCGCGGCTTTTCCTTTGCCCTTTGTCGCGGCTGTTGCTCAGTTCGTCAGACGTGTCAACTGAGCGGAGGCCTTCGCACCGATCGCCTGAAAGGCGGCAAGGAGGTCTTCCATTTTTTCAGCCTGGAAATAATGGGAGTCGTCGGAGGCGCAATAATGCAGCAGCGCCTGCCCGCCTGCGGGTGCCATAAAGGCAATCGTATAGATTTCGATGCCTTTCGCTTTCGCGTCGTCGCATGTCTTCTTCGTTGCAGTGTCGTAGGAACGGCCGCCGCTGCTATCATTGTTGTTGTCGCCGTCCGTCATGAAGACGATGTACTTCTTGGGCACTTGCCCGGTTTTTTGCTGATGGGCGGCGTTTTCGACGTCATTCCCGGCAGCGTTCTTAGCTGTCAGAGACAAATAGGCCGTGTTCATTGCGCCGCTGGAGTTCGTGCCGCCTCCTGACTGAAGCGCGTTGACGTAGTTTGAGGCAGCGGCGGTCCCCCAGGCGAGACTGCTGGCGGGGTATTCAACGATATCGTAGGATACCGCGCCTGTGCGTACATATTCGGCATTGGGATCCGCGCTATTGAGCTGACCGAAGAGATTGCCGGCGGCGAGCTTCAGCGCTTCTATCTTTGTGTAGTAACGCGTACGCGTGCCGGTGCAGGTGTCGTAGACTGTCCTGCCGCCATTGTTCAGATGAGGATTGCACTTGTAGGTGAAGGATTCCGTCGTGACAGTGGTGGTCGGATCTCCCATCGACCCCGATTTGTCGAGGGCGAGGAACATGGAGATCGAGCCTTGGGTCTCTGAATGACCACCGACCGTCGTGCCGGTGGTCGAGAGATGCTGCGTGCTGAAGCCGACTGCCTGCATGAGCGGATTGACCGTGAGGTCGTAACTCGGCGAAACCGTTACTTGGTAGGATGTCGATTTGCCCGATGTCGTTGTTTGGACATTCACGCTCGTCGTGCTCTTGATGTCGGTACCGCTCTGCAGATAATTCGCCATCTGCCCGGCGACGAAATTCCGGGCGAAGGCTTCGGCCTCAGAGGTTTGGATCGTGCCATTCGCCAGTGCGGTGGCGGTCGCAAGCGCCGCCGAATCGGCTGCTTCCTGCAATTGCTGTTTCGAGAGCAGCATATCACCGACCTGGATCGCCATGCCGGCAGCGCCGAGAAGAACCGGCGCCAAAATCGCCGTCATGATACCGAAATTACCGCCTCGATCGCTGAACATGCGACGCAGGCAGGGACGCAAAAACGAGGTGCTCATCATGTTCACCCAACTGGAAACCCTGTGAGGTGATTTACGCACGCTGCCTCTTTACGCAGTCCTTACTGCGTCAATAGAATTTTAACGAATCGGCTAATTTTTCCAGTTTTGGGATTATTTCAGCGGGATGACATCGACCGCCTGAACGGCGCGCTGGCCGCCATAGCTTTTCAATACGCCGATGACGGGGACGACATCGGAATAGTCCCGTCCATAGGCGACGACGATATGGTCCATACCGGCGGGAATGTTGTTGGTCGGGTCGAGCTCGATCCAGCCGATCGTCTCGCCGCACCAGACCCGCACCCAGGCATGCATGGCGTCTGCCCCTTCCAGACGTTCCTTGCCGGGGGGCGGAATGGTGCGCAGGAAACCGGAGACGTAGCCGGCCGGAATGCCGAGGCTTCTGAGCGCCAGGATCATGATGTGGGTGAAATCCTGGCAGACGCCGTGTTTCAGCCTGAACGCCTCGAGCGGGGTCGTGTCCACTGTCGTCGCGTCGGAATCGTAGGTGAAATCCTTATGGATGCGGGCGCAGAGCGCATGAGCGATCTGCATGGCTGTCAGCTGGGGCGTGACGCAGCTTCGTGCATAATCGCCAATCTCGCGCGCCTGCGTCAGGCGCGGGCTGTCGCCGAGAAAGTGATGCGGCGAATCCGGCGCCAGCGACCAGACGTCTGATATTTCTTCCGGCAGGTCGGCAAGCAGCGGAGAGAAATCGGCGGCGATCGGCTGGCTTTCGACCTGCACACGGGCCTGCATGCGAATGTCGAGCGTCTCGTGCGGCGTCCGCAGCATGAAAGAGGTGGCGGGATGTTGAAAGAAATCGACGAAATGCGACTGCTCGTCCGGTGTCGGCGAGACGGTGATCGAGCCGGCGACCAGGCGTTGGCGGTTGCTCAGCGACAGCGGCATCAGTCGCATGATATGGCGAGCGCCGGAGGCCGGCACGTCGTAGCTGTAACTCATGCGGAGCGAGAGATCGTAAAGCACGCCGTCACCCGAGATAGGTCTGGGCGAGCAGATCGGAAAGCTGCTCCAATTCGCGTTCGAGCCGCTGGTAGACCTCGACTCCCATGCCCTCCGGCGTCATCACCGCCAGACCGGAATGAAGCCGCATCGCCTCCCGGTAGAAGGGCGACATCTGCCCATTGATCAGGGCGTTCGGCAATTGCTCGACCTCATGGTGGATCTCGTTCACCTGGAAGAGGACCGAGCGAGGATTGAGGGGATCGAGCGCCAACAGGTCGGTGACGGTCAGCCGCGCGGTATTGACGTTGTAGCGGCGACGGTGGGTCATGACGCTGTCGCCGATCTCGAGCAGCATGTCGAGCGCGCCGTCGGGCGCTTCCGGGCCGGACATGTGGCCGAGCAGGCGCGTCATGTGCAGGCCACGCTCGATATAGCGACCGAGCGAGAGGAAGCGCCAGCCCATGAAGCGGTACATGTTTTCGTGCACGAGGCCGGCAAAGCCCGCCAGCTTGCGCAGGAGGATCGTCATCGCATGGCTGGCGTCATCGCCGGCCGTGACGGTGGTGTGAAACCGCCGGGCGGTCTTGGCGAGATCGTTGAGGGCGAGCCAACCATCGGGCGAGAAGCGGTCGCGGATGTTGCTGGCCGAATAGACGGCGCTGTCGATGTTGCGCAGGAGCCTCTCGGGCACGGGCTCGGCGGTATCGATATCGACGGCCGCGAGATAGGCTGAGACATCGGCGAGCAGCGGCTGGCTCGGATCGGCAGCTTCGGCAAAACGCGCATGCCAGGCGCGCAGGATGCGCAACGCTCCTTCGGCGCGTTCGATGTAGCGGCCGAGCCAGAACAGATTGTCGGCCGCCCGGCTCGGCAGGCTGCCCGGCATGTTGCGGGTGAAGCTGCCTTCCGCCGGCAGCAGGGTGTGACGCTCGACCGGCTTGTCGCTGACGATCCAGACGTCGGCGGCCGCTCCGCCGGACTGCATGGCGATCGCCGAGACGTCGGCGCCGGAGCCGATGCGGGCAAAACCGCCGGGCATGATCTGCCAGCCGTTTGCCGTGCGGGCGGCGAAGACACGCAGCGACATCGGCCGCGGCACGAGCTTGCCGTTCACCCAGGCGGGCGTCGTCGATAGCGTGACGACCTCCTGTCCCACAAGTTTCGGGCCGTCCGAGTTCAGCCAGTCGGCAATGGAGTCCTTGGCGGTCGCCCGCAGCGACGAGCCGAGGACAGATTCGCCGTTGTCATCGAAGAAGGGGGCGCGGGAATAGGCCGGGCCGATCACCATTTTCTCGATATTCTTGGCGACCTGCTCGCGCTCTTCCTTCTGGCCGCACCACCAGGTGGCGATCGACGGCAGTTTCAGATCCTGCCCGAGCAGATGCCGGCAGATGGTCGGCATGAAGGCCAGAAGCGCCCGGGTTTCGAGAATGCCGGTGCCGAGCGCATTGACGATGGTGACGCTTTCGGCGCGCAGCGCCTCCACCAGACCAGGCGTGCCGATATGCGAATTCTGGTTCAGCTCCAGCGGGTCGGCAAAGGCCGAATCGAGGCGGCGCCAGAGCACGCCGATCGGCTTCAGGCCAGCGACGGTGCGCACCATGACGCGGCCCTTGACGACGGCGAGATCCTCACCCTCGAGCAGCATGAAGCCGAGATAGCGGGCGATGTAGGCGTGTTCGTAATAGGTCTCGTTGGCGGGACCTGGCGTGAGGACGGCGATGCGGTCGTCGCCCGAATGTTTCATGTCCTGCAGCGCATCGCGGAAGGCGCCGAAGAAGGAGGCGAGGCGGTGGACGGGCGTTTCGGCGTAGATATCCGAGAAGGCTCGTGTCGTCGCGACGCGGTTTTCAAGCGCAAAGCCGGCGCCGGAGGGAGCCTGGGTGCGGTCTGCCAGCACCCACCAATTGCCGTCAGGCCCGCGGCCGATCTCGAAGGCGCAGAAGTGAAGATAGTGGCCGGATGCCGGCCGGATGCCGGCCAGCGGGCGCTGAAATTCGGGATTGGCGGCGATCAGCGCCGGCGGCAGGAATCCTTCCTCCACCAGCCGGTTCTCGCCGTAGATATCGGCAATGATCGCCTCCAGCAGGTCGGCGCGCTGGACGAGGCCTGCCGACAGCGCCTGCCATTCGCGCTCATCGATCAACACCGGGATATGCGAGATCGGCCAGGCGCGTTCGCCGGTACCCTTGCTGCCATAGGCACGGTAGAAGACGCCGGCGTCTCTGAGGTACCGGTCGGCGCGGGCGAAGCGCTCCGCGAGATCCTTTTCCGGCATTGCGCCGAGATGCGAGAGGAAACGCTGCCAGACGGGGCGGACCCCGCCTTTATTGTCCACCATTTCGTCGGCGGTGCCGGGAAGCGGCGCATAGCCGAAGGCCGCATCCTTGCCGATGCTGCTCTCCGCCTCTTCCCTGCGCTCCACTGCCGGTCTCTTACCCATCAAACCCCAACTTCAACCCTCGGCCTCTAGCCCCGGTCCTCAAATGCCGGCGGGCCGCCTCAGATCCAGCGTCAGCGGGAATTCCGGCGAACCCGTCTCGGCGCGCGGGATAAAACCGCCCGCCGTATGCCCCCACGGCTCGAAGCGGGCGAGCCGCCTTGCTTCCGCCTCGTTGCCGTTGACCGGGAAGGTGTCATAGGTCCGGCCGCCCGGATGGGCAACATGATAGATGCAGCCGCCAATCGAACGTTTCGACCATGTATCATAAATATCAAAAGTCAAAGGTGTGTTGACCGGCAACACCGGATGCAAGCCAGAGGCCGGTTGCCATGCCTTGTAGCGGACGCCGGCGACCGATACGCCCGACGTGCCGGTCGGCGTCAGCGGCAGGACGCGGCCGTTGCAGGTGACGGTGTAGCGCGCGGTATTGCTTGTTTCGAAGCGTAGCTGCAGGCGTTCGACGGACGAATCGACATAGCGCACCGTGCCGCCGATCGCGCCTTGCTCACCCATGACGTGCCAGGGTTCCAGCGCCTGGCGCAGTTCCAGCTTCGATCCTTCATATTCGACCTCGCCGCAGAAGGGGAAGCGGAATTCGAGCTGGGCTTTGAACCATTCAGGGCTGAGATCGAAGCCGTTTTCGCGCAAGTCCGCCAGCACATCGAGGAAGTCGGCCCAGACATAATGCGGCAGCATGAAGCGGTCGTGCAGCGAGGTTCCCCAGCGCACGAACTTGCCGTCGGCCGGGTTCATCCAGAAGCGGGCGATCAGCGCACGCACCAGCAGCTGCTGGGCCAGCGACATGCGGGCATTCGGCGGCATCTCGAAGCCCCGGAATTCCACGAGACCGAGGCGACCTGTCGGGCCATCGGGCGAGAAGAGCTTGTCGATGCAGATTTCGGCGCGGTGGGTATTGCCGGTCACGTCGATCAGCAGGTTGCGGAACAGGCGATCTACGAGCCAGGGCAGCGGCGGTTGGCCGCGGCCGGGCGCGGGGATCTGCGCCAGTGCGATTTCCAGCTCGTAGAGGCTGTCGTGACGGGCCTCATCGATGCGCGGCGCCTGGCTGGTTGGGCCGATGAACAGGCCGGAGAAGAGGTAGGACAGCGACGGATGGCGTTGCCAGTGCAGCACCAGGCTCTTCAGAAGGTCGGGGCGGCGCAGGAAAGGACTGTTGTTGGGGTTGCTGCCGCCGACGACGACATGGTTGCCGCCGCCGGTGCCGGTGTGGCGGCCGTCGATCATGAACTTGTCGGCGCCGAGACGGCTCTGGCGAGCCTCCTCGTAGATGGCAGTGGTGATGTCGACCGTCTCTTTCCATGTCGAGGACGGATGAATGTTGACCTCGATGACGCCGGGATCCGGGGCGACGCGGATGACGTTGATGCGCTCGTCCTGCGGCGGCGGATAGCCTTCGATGTGAACGGCGAGGCCGAGGGCGGCTGCCGCTCGTTCGGTGGAGGCAATGAGATCGAGATAATCTTCGAGCGTTTCTGTGGGCGGCATGAAGACGCAGAGGCGGCCGTCGCGCGGCTCGACGGAAAGCGCGGTGCGGACGTGGCCGCCGATCTCGTTCAACGATTGGGGTGCCGCCGGCTGCTGGTCGGTGAAGGGCTGGAAGTGCGCGGCTTGCAGCGGACGCCCGCTATCCTCGTCGAAATCCGGCAGTTCCGGGCGTTGCACAAACGGATCCAGCGGGTTGATATAGGGATATTGCGAGGGCGGGATATAGGCGAGCGAATTGAGCGGCAGACGATAGCCTACGGGACTGTCGCCCGGCACGAGGAAGATGCGGCCGCGCCGCGTCGACCACTTCTCGCTCGTCCATGTGCGGCCGCTGGCCCGCGCGTTCCAGGCCTGAACAGGCAGGACATAACCGGTCGCGCGGGTCAGTCCGCGATCGAAGACACGGGCGATACGGCTGCGCTCCTCGGCGTCCTTGAGCTTGGAATTCGCCGGATCGACATTCTCCGGCAGGTTCGCTTCCTTGGTGAGCCATTCGGCGGGATCCTCGAAGGCCGGCGCGATATATTCGGGGGAAACATCCAGCTCGCCGGCAATCGCCGTCAGCAGCCGGCCGGCGTCATCCTCCGTGACCTCATAATTGCGGCCCTCGGTGGCGACGAGATTGTCATCGGACCAGATCGGCAAGCCATCCTTGCGCCAGTAGAGCGAGAAGGTCCAGCGTGGCAGGCTTTCGCCCGGATACCATTTGCCCTGGCCGTAATGCAGGAAACCGTTCGGGGCGAAGCGGGTCCGAAGCCGGCGGATGAGCGCGTCCGCCTTTTCGCGCTTGGTCGGGCCGACGGCCTCGGTGTTCCATTCGGCGGATTGAAAATCGTCGATCGAGACGAAGGTCGGCTCGCCGCCCATGGTGAGGCGCACATCCTCGGCTTCGAGGATGCGATCGACCTTCTCGCCGAGTTCGTTGAGTTCGTTCCAGCTGTCATCGGAGAAGGGCTTGGTGATGCGCGGATGCTCGGCAACGCGCGAGACCTTCATATCGAAGGCGAATTCGGTTTCGGCCTCGCCGAAATAACCGCCGGAAATCGGAGCGGCGTTGCGATAGTGCGGCGTTGCTGCAAGCGGGATATGGCTTTCGCCGGTCAGAAGGCCGGAGGTCGGATCGAGGCCAACCCAGCCGGCACCGGGCAGATAGACCTCGGCCCAGGCATGCAGGTCGGTGAAATCGACTTCGGTCCCGGAGGGGCCGTCGAGCGCCTTCAGGTCAGGCGTCAGCTGGATGAGGTAGCCGGAGACGAAGCGGGCGGCAAGGCCGAGGTGGCGCAGGATCTGGACGAGCAGCCAGCTGGTGTCGCGGCAGGAGCCTTTGGCGTTTTCCAGCGTCTCTTCCGGCGTCTGCACACCGGCTTCCATGCGGATGACATAGCCGATCTGCCGCTGCAGGCGGGCATTCAGGCCGACGACCATATCGATCGTCGGCTGGCCCGGCGACCAATCGAGCGTCGGCAGCAGCGCCTTGAGACGCGGGCCGGCCGGCTCCGGCGTCATGTAGATCGACAGATCCTCCCGGATGGTTTCAGGATAATCGAACGGCCACTTGGTCGCCTCCTCCTCGACGAAGAAATCGAAGGGATTATAGACCGTCATGTCGGCGACGAGGTCGACCTCAATCTTAAATTCCGTCACCGGGTCCGGGAAGACGAAGCGGGCGAGGTAATTGCCGTAAGGGTCCTGCTGCAGATTGACGAAGTGGTTGGAGGGGGTGACCTTCAACGAGTGGCTGAGCACCCGCGTCTTCGAATGCGAGGCCGGTTTCAACCGGATGATCTGTGGGCCGAGCCGGACCGGTTTGTCATAGGTATAGTGCGTCAGGTGATAGATGCTGGCTTTGATCGACATATTTCTCTTTTTTATCCGGCGCGCATCATTGTGCGGCTTGCTGTTCCCGAAGCCAGTGTGTGCAATGCAGCGAAAGAAAGCAAGGGCGGAAGGCCGAGGACCCGGCGGCTTTTACGCCGCCTTGGTGAAGGTGACCCCCGCCTTCAGGCCCTTGCCGCCCGCGCCTGGCTCCAGCGTCAAGACGGCGTTGAAAAGATTGGCGATTTCTTCGACGATCGGCAGGCCGAGGCCAGCGCCGGGCGCGCCGGAATCATTGCCGCGCGAAAAGCGCCTGCGGACTGCCTCCAGCTTCTCGCTGGGAATACCGGGACCATTGTCCTCGACTTCGAGGCGAACCGTGTCGGCGGCTGCGATGATGCGGACGGTGACCTCAGCCCCCTTGCCGGCATAGGCGATGGCGTTGCCGGCGAGGTTGCGCAGCATCTCCCCGATCAGCAGGGGCTCGGCGCGGATCATGGCCGGGCTTTCGCCCTCGAAGCCGAGATCGATCCCGGCGACGGCGGCCGCCGGGATCTGCTCGCCGGTGATTTCCTGAGCGATTGCCGCAAGGTCGATGGCGGAGGCGGTCAGCGCCTCCTTGGCCGTGGCGGCGTCGATCTTCGCCATCAGGAGAAGCTGGGCAAGGATGCGTTCGGCGTGCGCCACGGCCTGGTCTCCCTTCAGCGCTGCCGCCTGGGCTTCATCAAGCGTGCCGGCGCGGGCCGAAAGGGCGAGCTGGGTACGGATGATCGCTAGCGGCGTGCGTAGCTGATGGCTGGCATTGCCGGTGAAATTGCGCAGCGCATCGAGGGCCGACTGCAGGCGGACCATGAAAGAGTTCACCGTATCGACTAGCGGCTCGACCTCGCTCGGCACGGTTTGTTCGATCGGATGCAGATCGTCAGGACTGCGTTCGCCGATGGCGTCGCCGAGCTTGTAGAGCGGGCGGAGCGCCACCGTGACCGATATCCAGACGATGACCGCCGCGCCCAGGATCATGAAGGCGAGACGCAGCGCCGAACGCACGAGAATCGCCTGCGTCAATTGCCGGCGGGCGATGGTGGTTTCGGCGACCGTCACGACGAAGGGCACGGAGCGGATGCCGGTCGAAGCCGAACGCTCGAGGGTGGCGATGCGGATCGGCTCGCCGCGAAAGCTGTCGTCGGCAAAGGCCGCGGCATTGCCGGGCGTCTTCTTCAGGACCGGCAGGGATTGATAGCCGGTGATGAATTGGCCGGGAGGACCGTCAACACGGTAGAAGACCCGGTCCTGCGCCGCCGAGGTCAGCATTTCAAGGGCGACATAGGGAATGTCGACCTGCAATGTCCCGTCTTCGGCGACGACGACGCGTTCGGCAATTGCCAGAGCAGAGCCGGCGAGCACGCGGTCGGAGACGATATTCGACGTCTGGACCGCCTCACGATAGGTATCGGCGAGTGCCACCGTGCCGATGACGGCGGTCGAGATGAGCAGCCAGAAGAGCAGCCGGCGCCTGAGGGAGTAGGCGACTTTCATGAGGCCTCGGGCAGCTTGTCGAGATAGTAGCCGATGCCGCGGGCAGTCTTGACCGTCAGGCCGTACGGCGAGAGGCGCTTTCTCAGCCGGCTGACATATTGCTCGATCGCGTTTGCGGAAATGTCGTCGTCAAAGGCCGTCAGCGACTGGATGATCGCCTCCTTGGCCACGACCTTGCCAGCCCGCATGAAGAGGATTTCGAGCAAGCCGAGTTCGCGGGCGGGAATATCAAGCGGGGTGTCGCCCGATGAAAAGGTGCGGGAATTGAGGTCGAAAGAAATGCCGCCGAAACCGACGGTCGCCGAACGCAGCCCGGCCTGGCGGCGCAGCAGCACGCGTACGCGGGCCTCGAACTCGGCGATATCGAAGGGTTTGATCAGATAATCGTCGGCGCCGAGATCGAGACCCTTCACCCGTTCTTCCGGCGTGCCGCGCGCCGTCAGGATCAGGACGGCTGCCTGGTTCTGCCGGGCGCGCATGGCGCGCAGCACGTCGAGCCCGTCCATCTCGGGCAGGTTGAGGTCGAGAATGACAAGATCGAAGTTTTCGGCGGCGATCACTGCATTGGCGGATGCGCCGTCATGGACGACGTCGACGGCATGGCCCGTGCCGCGCAAGATCGCCGACAGGCCGTCGGCCAGCGCGATATTGTCTTCTGTGAGCAGGATGCGCACGGATGTTCCCTCTGTTTTCAAAGGAGATTACAGAGGTGGCGGAGCGATGTCATAGCGATTTTCAAAATTCGGTGAATGGCCGAGAACGGGATTTCAGCTCCCGGTCCTCTCGATCCGCTCACGTTCCGTCATTGCGGTCGCCAACAATTTCCGGAAGCGAGGATCGTCGCGGATGTTGTCGAGGTCGGAATCATTGTTGAACCATTTGATGTGATAGACGGAGCTGTGCGGCAGCAGCTTCTCGAGCAGGTCGATTGCTCGGTCGGTATCGCCGAGGACGGAATAGACGCAGGCAAGATTATACTGGGCGACGATGTCGTCGGGATCGATGGCAATCGCGCGGGCGGCCCAGTCGCGTGCCCGCGTTGCATCGCCGAGATGGGCAAGCGCCAGCGCGCCGCGATGGGCCGGTCCGGAGTTTTCGGGATTGAGGTTCAGCGCACGTTCGGCGCGCAGCAGGCCGAGTCGCGCCCAGTTTTCCGTATCCACCGGACGGCCGAGCGAGCGGTAGGCCGACATCAGATGGATCGGCGAGACGTAGTCGTCAGGGCGGATTTCGGCGGCGCGGGTGAAATATTGAACGGATTCGGCAAAGTTGCCGCGCATGAAGAAGAACCGGGCGTAATGGAAATTCGCCTCGAAGAGGTTCGGGTCGAGCGTGAGGGCACGTTCGAAGGCGGCCGCCGCCCGATCATCGAGGCCGCTTTGATGCAGCGCCAAGCCATGCGAGGCATGAGCTTCGGGAAGATCGGGATCGAGCTGAAGCGCCCGGGCGCTCATGTCGAGGATGCGCCTCAGCGGCACATCGTCAGGCGCCCAGTCGCGGATCGCAGCGTCGCAATCGGCGATGCCGGCATAGGCCCGGGCATAATCAGGGTCGAGTTCCACCGCCTTGCAGAACATGCGCCTTGCGAGCTGCAGGTAGGATTTCGTCCAACTGTGGGAGAGCTGGCGGCCCCTGAGATAATAGGTGTAGGCCTCGACATTGGCCGTCGGTTCGTTGGCGATCGCCTTCTTCTCCTCCGGCAGCAGGCGCACCTTCAGCTGGCTGACGATCGCCTGTGTGATCTCGTCCTGAATCGCAAAGATGTCAGTGAGATCGCGGTCGTAACGCTCGGCCCAGAGATGGTCGCCATTGGCAGTGTCGATCAGCTGGCCGGAGATGCGTACGCGCTTGTCGAAGATGCGCACGCTTCCTTCGAGCACATAACGCACTCCGAGTTCCTGGGCGAGGCGCTTCAACTTCACCGATATGCCCTTGTAGGTAAAGATGGTGTTGCGCGGCACGACGTGCAGGCTCGAGATCTTCGAGAGATCGGTGATGATATCTTCGGTGATGCCGTCGGAAAAATAATCCTGATCGGCGTCGCCGCTCATATTTGTGAAGGGCAGCACGGCAATGAAGCAGGTATTGCGGTTCTGTGCCACCAGTCGGGTGGATGAGGGCGGCGCCAAGGTGACGGTGTAGACGTGAACGGGCTGCCTGATATTCTTCAGCATGTGCTCGCCGATGAATTCGAAGCCGAGATTGAGGCGCGAGCCGACCTGGTCGCGCACGGAGGCCGACACGGCGATGCCGCCCGGTGCTGCGATACGCTCGAGCCTTGCGGCAAGATTGACGCCGTCACCGAATATGTCGCCGTTCTCGACGACGACATCGCCTAGATTGATGCCGATGCGGAATTCAACGCGCTCGTCCTTCGGCACGTTCTCGTTGCGGGCGGACATGCTGCGCTGTATTTCGGCGGCGCAGGCGACGGCATTCACCACGCTCTGGAATTCGGCAAGGATGCCATCGCCGGTGAGTTTGACGATCCGGCCCTTGTAGTCCGAAATACGAACGTCAACCAGCTCGCAGCGATGACGGTTCAGCGCCTGCAAGGTGCCTGACTCATCAATGCCCATCAATCGGCTGTAGCCGACGACATCCGCAGCGAGAATAGCGCTCAGTCGTCGTTCCATGACCCCTCCCATGGGTCTTCCCAGAATAGTCTAGCTTTTTTAGAGTTTTTTGTCGCGTATAGTCGTCTCCCGAAGAAGTAAATTCGGGCGGCTTCGACGTTTTGACGCGGCAGCGCACCCTATATCGTCTCCAATCTTCATCAATACTCAAAACGGGTGAAGGATGACGGGGAATCATAATCATTTATGGTCAAAGGGGTGTCGGACCGACACGTTGGCTGCTGCGGTTCCGTCGCAATACTGGCGACGCTCGCTGCAGGTCCGATCACGCCCTTGCTCCTCTCTGTATGCTCAGGCATTGTTGCTGCATGAGGAGAATTTTCATCTTGCTGCTGGCATTCTGGCCGGGTTGCGTGCTCGCCGACCAAGCCTTCTATCCGGCGAAGTCGGGCAATACAGCCGCACCGGTGCTGACGGTCTATTCTTCGCTCGACGAGCCCTTGGCACAGCCGATGATCCGGGGGTTCCAGGAGGCCAATCCTGATGTCGCGGTCAGATATGAGGATATGCTGACCGGTGAAATCTACGACCGGATCGTCAGGGAAACGGATGCCGGCGGCAAAACGGCGGATTTTGCCTTTTCCTCGGCGATGGACCTGCAGGTGAAGCTTTCCAACGACGGCTATGCGCAGATCAGCAACCTGCCGATGAGTGCTGCCTGGCCGAAATGGGCGAATTGGCGCAATACCGCCTATGCGCTGACCTTCGAACCGGCGGTGTTCGTCTATCACAAGCCGAGCTTCGCGCACGAGCCGGTGCCGAGCTCGCGGGCGGAACTCGTCGACTATCTGAAGCGTAAGGGCAATGCGGTCTATGGCCGGATCAGCACTTACGATATCGAGCGCTCCGGTGTCGGCTTTCTCTTCATGGCGCGCGACCAGGAGCAATTCGGCGACATCTGGTCGGTGATCGGCGCGATGGGCGCGGCCGGCGTCAAACTTTACTCGACGAGCTCTGCGATCCTCGAACGCGTGGCCGACGGGCGCTTCGTGCTCGGCTATAATATTCTCGGTTCCTACGCCGCTGACTGGGCTTCGCGGTACCCCGATGTCGGCATCGTGCTGCCGAAGGACTATACGGTGGTGATGTCGCGCATCGGGCTGGTGCCGCAGGCTGCGGCCGAGCCGGAACTCGGGCGCCGCTACCTTGCCTTTTTCATGTCGAAGGTGGGCCAGACAATCATGGCGCGCGAGCTGCAGATCCCGGCCGTCAGCCCAGAGGTGGCGGGGGAAAACACTGCCAATACGCTGCAGGAGCTGCTCGGCGCCCAACTTCGACCGGTGCCGGTCAGTCCCGGGCTGATGGTCTATCTCGACCAGGTAAAGCGTGCGCGGCTGATCGCGCACTGGAACGAGGTTCTGCGGGCGCAGTGAAGAAGGCCAGCTTTCGGCCGGTTCATGATCTCAAGATCTGTTACACCTCGGCGGGCTGCTGGCCCAATTACGGCAAAAAAGTGGCTTCTCCTTCTGGATATCTTGCCGATGTCAGCTAGATGACAGGTTGTTGTGGTGGCTTTGGCTACTTCTTCTCCGTGGAGGCGGAGAATTGAAGCCTTGGGAGGCATTCCGCTCGTCATTCAGGACAACTGCGTCCGCTGGCCGGCCACCCTCCCGATTCACTCGAGAATAATAGGCGGTTCGCTCAGCCGCCCACGGAGGACACATCGTGAAGCATACGTTCATCGCAACCATTCTCGCAGCCGCCATCGCGCTGCCGGCCTATGCGGCCGACTACACCATCATCGCGCCGGCCGCTCCCGGCGGCGGCTGGGACCAGACGGCCCGTTCGCTGCAGGCCGCGCTGCAGCAGGAGAAGATCGCCGGCAACGTGCAGGTCCAGAACGTTCCCGGCGCCGGCGGCACCATCGGCCTTGCGCAGTTCAGCAGCCAGGCTGCCGGCAATCCGAATTCACTGATCGTCGGCGGCTACGTCATGGTCGGCGCCATCCTCACCAACAAGTCGCCGGTGACGCTGAAGGACGTGACGCCGATCGCCCGTCTGACCGGCGAATATGAGGCCGTTGTCGTTCCCGCCTCGTCCGATATCAAGACGATGGCCGATCTGGTCGCGGCGCTGAAGAAGGATCCGGGTTCGGTTTCCTGGGGCGGCGGCTCGGCCGGCGGCACAGACCACATCACCGCAGGCCTGATCGCCAAGGCTTCCGGGGTCGACCCGACGAAGATCAACTACGTCGCCTTCTCCGGCGGCGGTGAAGCGCTGGCCGCCATTCTCGGCAACCAGGTCACAGCAGGCATTTCGAGCTACAGCGAGTTCGAATCGCAGGTAAAGGCAGGCATGCTCCGTCTCCTCGCCGTCTCCAGCGACAAGCGTATCGACGGCGTCGATGCCCCGACGCTGAAGGAAGCCGGCACCGACGTCAGCATCCAGAACTGGCGCATGGTCGCCGCAGCCCCCGGCCTGTCGGACGACGAGGTCGCCAAGATCACCGCCGATTTCGAGAAGCTGCACAGCTCCGCCACCTGGCAGGAGACCCTGAAGACCAAGGGCTGGGCCGACACCTATCTGTCCGGCGATGCCTTCAAGGCGCAGCTCGAAAAGGACGTCTCCGCCACCGAGGGCATTCTTAAAGAGATCGGACTTGTTCAATGAGCGAGGATAACACCTCCTCGGCAACCGAGCGCCGCCCTGATCGGGCGGCGTTCATCATTGCCGTTTTCCTCTTCGTCATCGCGGGTGTGATGGCCTGGGATGCAACGCATCTGAAAACGATCGCACAGTATGCCCGCATCGGTCCGGCAACCGTGCCGGAGGTGGTGGCGTTCGGGCTTTTCTGTCTTGGCGTCTGGACGGTCGCCGAAGCCTGGCGCGGCGAGTTTCCGGAACGCGATCGGCAGGAAGTGGCGCCGGTCATCTGGATCGTTGCCGGCCTTGTCGGACAGATGCTGCTTCTGCGCCTTGCCGGCTTCTCGATCGCCACCGGTGTGCTGTTTGCATTCACGGCACGCGGCTTCGGCAAACGCAAGCTCTGGATCTCGCTGCCGTTCGGCATCGTCTTCAGCTTCGTCGTCTGGGCGATCTTCTCGCAGCTGCTGCAGCTGACGCTGCCGGCCGGCCCGCTCGAACGCCTGTTCTTCTGACAGCGCGCGGGACGCGCTGTCAGCTCTTTTGATTTTTCGCGGCGACCGATTGCGAAGGCACGGACGGGAACGCCGCCTGGGACACCAAGATGAGCACATTCGAATTCCTATGGCAGGGGATCCTGGTTGCGATGCAGCCGATGAACCTGGTTTATGCGCTGGTCGGCGTGACACTCGGCACTGCCGTCGGCGTGCTGCCCGGCATTGGCCCTGCGCTCACCGTGGCGCTGCTGTTGCCGGCCACCTACAAGCTCGATCCGGGCGGCTCGCTGATCATGTTCGCCGGCATCTATTACGGCGGCATGTATGGCGGTTCGACGACGTCGATCCTGCTCAACACGCCGGGTGAAAGCGCCTCGATCGTCACCGCGCTCGAGGGCAACAAGATGGCGCGCGCCGGGCGCGGCGGACCGGCGCTGGCGACGGCGGCGATCGGCTCCTTCGTCGCCGGGCTCATAGCGACGCTCGGGCTCGCCTTCATCGCGCCCTATATCGTCAAGCTGGCGCTGGTCTTCGGGCCGCGTGAATATTTCGCGCTGATGGTGCTCGCCTTCGTTACCGTCTCCTCCGCCTTTGGGGATTCGGCGCTGCGAGGCCTGACCGCGCTGTTCATCGGTTTCGCGCTTGCCATGGTCGGCATCGACCAGCAGACGGGGCAGGCCAGGCTTTCCTTCGGCATCCCCGACCTGCTCGACGGCGTCGAGGTGACGACGCTTGCCGTGGCGATGTTCGCGATCGGCGAGACGCTCTATATCGCAGCGCAGGGCAACCGGGCCGCGGAGCAGGTAGAGGCGGTCAAGGGTTCGCTCTGGATGAACGCGCAGGACTGGTCACGCTCCTGGAAGCCCTGGCTTCGCGGCACGCTGATCGGCTTCCCGATCGGCGCGATGCCGGCCGGCGGCGCTGAAATCGGCACGTTCCTGTCCTACTCGACCGAAAAGCGGCTGGCGAAGAACCCGGAAGAGTTCGGCCATGGCGCGATCGAAGGCGTGGCCGGACCGGAGGCGGCGAACAATGCGTCCGCCGCCGGCACGCTGGTGCCCCTCCTGACCCTCGGCCTGCCGACGACGGCGACGGCGGCAATCATGCTCGCCGGCTTCCAGCAATACGGATTGCAGCCGGGGCCGCTCCTGTTTGCCACCAATCCGCAGCTCGTCTGGGGGCTGATCGCCAGCCTGCTCATCGCCAATGCGATGCTGCTCGTCCTGAACCTGCCGATGATCGGGCTCTGGGTGCGGCTGCTGACGATACCGAAGCCGTGGCTCTATGCCGGCATCCTGCTGTTTGCGACGCTCGGAACGATCGGCGCCAATCCTTCCGTGTTCGAGCTCGGCATGCTGCTCGCCTTCGGCCTGCTCGGCTATGTGATGCGGCTCTTCGGCTATCCGATCGCGCCTGCCGTCGTCGGCCTCATCCTCGGGCCGCTGGCCGAGCAGCAGCTGCGCCGCGCGCTGGCGATCAGCCAGGGCGACGTGACGACGCTGGTGATGTCGCCGATCGCGGCAGGCCTGCTCATCGTTGCGGCGGCCGCTTTCCTGATCCCGCTGATCCTGCGCATCCGCGGTCGGGGCCAGGTGCTGTCGCAACTGGCGGCAAACGAAGACTAGAAGAAAAAGACAACCTTACCCCTGCCTCAAGGCCGGCCTGGAAACATGCGCCGGCCTCTTCTTTTTGCATGGCTGCGGTGATTTTACGTGCATTGTCGATGCGACAGCGCACTGCCATCTATGAGTGGTCAATTATAGAGTAAGAGGAACAGGACAATGTCCGCCATCCGCAATTCAGTCCACGCCGGTTTCCTGGGCCGCGCATTTGCTGCGCTGAGCGCCGCCAACGCCGTCAGCGCTGCTGTCGAAGCCGGTCGCCGTCCGCGCGCCCGCGACCTCAAGGAGCTTGGCATCGATCCGGCTTCCTTCGGTCAGGTCATCCGCTAAGCCGTTCAAGCCATGCAGGAATGAAACAGCCCGCAACCGGATGGTCGCGGGCCTTATTTTTGTCCGAGTGACAGCCGCGACGCTGAGGCGCGTCGCGACCTTCAATTGTCTGCCACGTCAGGCATGTAGTTCTTCCCGCCGGTCGGCGTGATCTTCCGCCCGCTCGCGCTTGTTGTGGCGGATCGACGACCAGAGCGACAGGCCGATCAGAGCCGCGCCCCCGAGACCGGTGATTACCTCGGGAATGTGCACCAGGGTCTGCGCATACATGATCACTGCGAGGATCAGGATGGCGTAGAAGGCGCCATGTTCGAGATAGCGGTATTCGGCAAGCGTTCCCTTCTCCACCAGCATGATCGTCATCGAGCGCACGTACATGGCGCCGATGCCGAGGCCGATCGCGATGACGAAGAGATTCTGCGTCAAGGCGAAGGCGCCGATGACGCCGTCGAAGGAGAAGCTGGCATCCAGCACCTCCAGATAGATGAAGGCGCCGAGACCGCCCTTGGCGGCAGCGCTCATCGTCTGCTGCGACGCATCGAGCAACTCGCCGACGACCTCGACCGCGAGAAAGGTCAGCAGGCCGTAGATGGCGCAATGGACGAAGACGCTGGCCTCCTCCTCGCCAATCAGCCAGGAGAAGACAAGCATCAGCGCCAGCACGAAGGCGATCTCGATGCCCCTGATGGTCGCAGAGCGCGCCATCACCTTCTCCAGGCCGCGAAGCCAGTGGATCTTCTTCTCATGGTCGAAGAAATAGCTGAGGCCGACCATCATCAGGAAGGTGCCGCCGAAGGCTGCGATCGGCAGATGCGCATCATTCATGATGCGGGCATATTCCTCGGGTTCGCGGGCGGCCAGCACCAAGGCATCCCAGGGGCCGATGCGCGCGGCTATCGCGACGATCGCCAGAGGGAAGACGATGCGCATGCCGAAAACGGCAATGATGATGCCCCAGGTGAGGAATCGTTTTTGCCAGATCGGGGTCATCTCCTTCAGCTTGTTGGCGTTGACAATGGCGTTGTCGAAGGAGAGCGAGATCTCCAGCACCGCAAGCACGGCACAGATGAAGAAGACGGTCGCCATGCCGCCGATCGTGCCGGTTGTCTGCCAACCAAGCACAGCGCCGAGAACAAGGCCGATAGCCGTGACGATGAAGGCCCAGCGGAAATAGCCGAGCGAGGATTTGGTGGTCTGGGACTGGTTCATGGCCGCACCTCGCAGCAAGGCTTGCTGGAGAGGGTAGAAATAGTGGAAAAACGCGGCATGCCACAACGGGCATGCTGACGAGGCATGGTGAGCTTTTTCATCGATGAAAAATCCGCCGGCTGAGTTGCAGGCGGTACCGACATCACGAGAGCGCCGTAAAAACTCTCGCCAGAGGGGCCCGGCACCAATGTTCCCCGTAGCCGATGTCTGGAAGGCTGCGGGATAGGCCTTAGGTAATCTACTTCCCAAACCAGTCAAGGCCAAACGCCCCACGTAAAGCCGCATAATTTCGGGAACCATCTGCCCCCCCGCTCGTTAAACCCTGGTTGAGCTGAAAAGGATGCGGATGATGCACACTTCGACCCATATTCCCGATAAACGTACAGAGGCATCCGACCGCATGAAGCGGGCAAAGCCAAACCGCATGCAGAAGGCACAGGTGCTGCCGCCGCATCACGTCGACCTGACGCTGACCCCTGGCGTCTACCACGACATTCACGTGCCGGCACATGTGAGCGGTGCGGACCTCTCCAAGGGTGGTCCCGACATCAAAGGCCATGCGAAAACCAAGAAATAACGGCTATTCCGGAGGCCGCTTCGGCGTGCTGATGGTCGATTCGAAACAGGGTGAAAAACATATGACAATGAACTTTGTGCCCCGAGATATTGTTATTCGGCACGAAAATGAATGGCAGGCCATCCGCGAGGGGGCCGACAAGCGCATCGAGATCGGCAAACGCAAACAGCCGATAGGTTCGCCGATCAGCGGCGCGGCATCGGCCGGAAAAAACGAGCCTTCGGCCGTCAATCCGGAATAAGCGGAAGATAGTTTTGGAGAGATAGGCGCCCGGCGATGCCGGGCGTTTCGCTGTCTAGCGAATCGACACGCCGTCAAAGATAACCGGCTCACGCCAACCTTTCGGAAAGGATTGGGCAGCGATAATCCCGGCCTCACGGGATTCGAACAGATGGCCAAGACAGCGACACGCGGCCGCCGGAAGGCGCCGGCGAGAGGAAAGAGCAGAGCGCGCAGCCGCGGCGGATTGCTGCCCTGGGCAGTGATCGGCATTGCCGCGATCGGCGGCATCGTCGCTCACGACAATTGGAAGAGCCTTCGGCCTATGCTTGAACGGCAGTCGGCGCCGATCGCACGGGAAATGGCGGAGCCGAGACCTGTCGCCAGGAAGGATGTGCCGCCGAAGCAGGTGGCGCTTGCCGCACCGACTCCGAGAGCCGCGCTGCAGCCGCTGCCGCCGGCCGCAATCCCGACGCCGGCCATCCAGCCGGTCAAGGCGGTGCCGGCCCCGGCCTCTCCCGGGGCTCAGCAGACGGCGACGGGCGCCTTCGGCTATTGCGGGCAGGGCGCGCACATCAATTGCGTCGGCGACGGCGGCGTCTTCTGGTACAAGGGCGAAAAGATCGTCATTGCCGATATGGCAAGCCCGGTGGCCGACCAGGCGCGCTGCGATGACGAACGCAGGGTGGCCTTTGCCGCGAAGCTGCGCCTACTGGCGCTTCTGAACGCCGGCCCCTTCACCATCGATGCCGCCGGAAAGACCGAGGCCTCAGGCGCGCCGCGGATCGTTTCGCGCGACGGGCGCTCTTTTGGCGTGCAGCTGATCAAGGAAGGGCTGGCGCGCCAGCCGGGGGGCGGCGGCGCGTGGTGCGCCGCCTGAGCTATTTCCCCTTTTTCACCAGCTTGCCGCCGGTGCGGAAGCTGCCGGTGAAGGAGGAGTCCTTGCTTTCGGCGGTGCATTCGATCGCGATCGGCTCGCCGGCGTAGGGATTGCCGAAGGTGCAGAAGCCGGCGACCTTGACCTGGCCGGTCATCTTGTTGCCGACGCCCGTCGTGACGAGGCTCAACGGCAGGCGAGCATTGCCGTTGGAGGCTGGCTTGATGCCGCTGCCATCGCCCTGGAAGCCGAGCGCCTTTCCATCTGAAGTGAAGATGAAGGTCACCGAACCGTTGGCCAGCGTGACGCTGGCAAGCTCGTTTTTGCAGCCCTTGGTGGCGTCAAACTTGGCGACGACCAGTCTGGCGCATTTGCCGGAAAGCGTAATGACGCCAGGAGCGCCGGGAAATGTCTCAGGCGGGGAGGCCGGCGCGGCGGAGGCTGGCAAGGCGAGGACGGCGGCAACAAAGCCGGCGGCAACAAGCGCGGATAACTTCATTTCGATCTCAAGTCCCATGTCCTGGCGAGGCGAATCACCGCTTCACCTTCGATTCGCCATGGCATGGCTCTGTGTCCGAAATTTGGTTCCGTGCAGCATAAAGATGCCGCCGATCGCCGACGGGCCGAACGTCGGCTGAGCTTGCTGGCTAAAAGGTCCAGCAACGGCATAATTTGCGGGACATCAGCAAGGGAGCGATGTGACGTCCAATAATGGCGGCGCTCATCGAGCGCCTGCCGTCTTGGACTTCGGGTCAAGGGGAAATGGGCCCAGGCAGGGAAGTCCAGGCCCATTCTTTCCCGATCGGAGGTCAGTCAGATCAGGAATGAATAGCTGCCGGTCTGACCGGCAGTCCTATTAGAACGAACGCTGCAGGCGGAAGTAGCCCGAGGTGGAGTCGTCGCCATCTTCCGGATCGAGGTACTGAACCGAAGCCTTGGCGTAGAAGTTGTCGACGATCTGGTAATCAACCGTCAGGCCAACCTTCCAGGCATCTCCGTCGTTGAATTCGCCAGCGGTGACACCGTAGTCGCTGTAGTACTGGACGCCGGGGGTGATCTTGAGCTTGTCGGTTGCCTTGATGGCGTATTCGGCAGCGATCGCCCATTCAGCCTTGTTGTAATAGGCGTTGGGATTTGATGCATAGACAACTGCGAGGCCGAGCGTGCCCGGACCAACAGCAACCGTACCCATGGCGCGGACGGCGCCTTCTTCGTTGTCGGTGTCGTAACCGGCAGTGATCTGGTAGCTGAAGATACCGGCCTTGCCGCCGAGACCGACGGCAATGCCGACGTTGTTGGCGGTTTCGTCGTTGTAGAACGGGCCGTCTTCCAGCTCGTCGACGCTGATGCCAGCGTAGAAGGCGTCGGTTTCGTACTGATAACGGATGGAGTTATGCAGCGTGACCGGAGAACCGATATCGTCGGTTTCGCCCGAGAGACCGTCGTCCCACCAGCTGTAGAACAGACCAGCGCGGAAGCCTGCGATGTCGAGGTAAGCGGAGTCGAGCTTGGCGCCCTGATCCGATGCGTTGTCAGCATTGAACTGCATGACGATGACGCCGGTCAGCGGACCATATTCGGTGTCGCTCTTGGCTGTGAACTGAACCTGACCGCGGGTACGGGCATCCCAGTCGCTGTCGTTGCTGTCGGAGCCGTTGAGCGGCTGATCAGCAACGTCAACCTGAAAACGGATGTAGCCGTTGATCTTCAGGCAGGTTTCGGTGCCAGGGATGTAGAAGTAGCCGGTGCCGTAAGCGTCGCAGACGCGAACATATTCAACCGGTTCCGGTTCTGCGGCGACGATAGCGTCAGCGGCCTGAGGGCCGGATACTGCTGCGAGAGCAGCAGCGGAGCCGAGAAGAAGGCTCTTGATGTTCATGGAATAACCTCCAGTTCAGATGCGAGAGGATGAAGACCGTTGCCATCGGCAGTCCCTACGTGTCTTCACCCCGTGTGATCGAAGCGGCACCTTTTTAGCTCGGTGTCTGCCTCGCCGCGGAAGTTACATAAGGGTTGTTGCACCGCAACGTGATTGTCGATCATGACAACACGCTGCATCGCTATGTTGCTGAAATCACACGCGTTTTGTCACAAACTCGTCATCTGTTTGTTACAAAAATCATACTTTTGAACTCCGAGCAACGAGGGGCTGAGCACTCAGCAATGGTATGCAATTGATGCTGGCGTGAGCACATCCTTATATGCGGGCGCGCCGCAGCCGCCATCTGCATGACTCGGGTAAAATCGGACAGTTGCTTGCCTTTTCCACCGGTCGCTATGGTGAAGATGGAAGTCCGGCCGCAGTGGGGTGACGGCTTGCAAGTTCGTTCGTGCAGCACTTCGTGGGCGCAGGTGCCGTGGAAGCCGGCGAGGCGAGGGGCGGAAAAACTGCGGCGCTGCCGGTCGAGAATTAATCCCTGCCTTTGATCCCACCCGCTTGCGAGAGGCGAATGCCCCATACGCCGGATCGGCAAAAATTCACATGGTTTAGTGACCGAATTTGGCTTGGCCACTCTCAGGAGGTGCATCCCTGTGGGGCAAGGACAGTGGTCAACCATCCATACCCTGCAAATCACTCCAGAATAGCTTCCTTGCGCGCCACATTGCCGCTCACATCGATGTCGCTGCCCAGCATCGCGCTGCCGGTCAGATCAACACCGTAGTCCAGGAGGTTTTGCCGCGTCAGATGGAGCATCACCCGGCCAGCCTGCTCGACCGGCCTGCCTCGCAGGTGAGATACGACATATTCGGCAGTGACGGGGTAGCGTCCCTGGGGAAGGCTGACACCTTTTGCCAGCGAAATCTTGTCGTTGGACACCACGAGAGTTTTGCGTCGTTTAATGACCTGCGCCACGCTGAGAACTCCTATTGGCAGGTTTATCGAACCTGCGGGCCACTATGTAAAAAGGCCTCTCGATTTCTCGAAAGGCCTTTGCTTTTCAGCGAATTAGGATGGTGGGCGTGACAGGGATTGAACCTGTGACCCCTACGATGTCAACGTAGTGCTCTCCCGCTGAGCTACACGCCCATCCGATGGCGGCGCATAGATCACAAAACCTTCAGAGCCGTCAATAGGCTTTTTTCAGTTTTGTGACGCGCCGCCCGACAAGCCTTACGCGGCAAGCATTTTATTGACCTCGTCGACGAGGTCGCGCAGGTGGAAAGGCTTGGAAAGGACCTTGGCATCCTTCGGCGCCTTCGAATCGGGGTTGAGCGCCACGGCGGCAAAACCGGTGATGAACATCACCTTCAGATCGGGATCGAGTTCGGTGGCGCGGCGCGCCAGCTCGATGCCGTCCATTTCGGGCATGACGATATCGGTCAGCAGCAGGGAAAACGGCTCCTCGCGCAGCCGGTCGTAGGCGCTGGCGCCATTGTCGTAAGAAAGGACCTTGTAGCCGGCCTTTTCGAGCGCTTTCACCAGGAAACGGCGCATATCATTGTCGTCTTCGGCGAGAAGTATCTTCTGAGTCATCAATCCAGACCGCTAATCAATAGGTTTTGGGTGGGCTGCCAGCCGTCTACACTAGTCTTTGCCCGGTAAACAACCGGTGAATTGCCTGTGCGTGATGGTCATCCCTTCTACATAGTATGGACTTGAGGGCGGGCAACTGGCAACATGAACGAAGCAGTCAGTTCAGGACATGGTAAAGAGGGCCGAAAGTGCCGGAAATCCGCGAATACGAGCTTTTTGAGGTTCATGAGCCCGTGTCGCAGACCATTCCCTTCGTCTACAACTCCCCGCATAGCGGCCGCATTTATCCACCGGAATTCATCGCGCAATCGAGGCTCGAAGGCATCGCCATCCGCCGTTCCGAGGATCATTACGTCGATGAGCTGTTCGGCTCGGCTGTCGAACTGGGCGCGCCACTGCTCGCCGCCAACTTTCCGCGCGCCTATCTCGACGTCAACCGCGAGCCCTACGAGCTCGATCCCAGGATGTTCGACGGGCTGCTGCCGCCCTATGCCAATGTCAATTCGCTGAGGGTCGCCGGCGGGCTCGGCACCATTCCGCGCATCGTTGCCGAGAATATGGAGATCTATGCGCGGCGCCTGCCGGTGCAGGAGGGGCTGGATCGGGTCGAAGCGGTCTACAAGCCTTACCATGCGGCGCTGCGCCGACTGATTGCCCGCACCCATGTGCAGTTCGGCTTCGGCGTGCTGATCGATTGCCATTCGATGCCCGGCAATGTGCGGGTCGCCGGCTGCACCGGACGGCCCGATTTCATTATCGGCGATCGCTACGGCACCAGCGCTTCGGCCGAACTTTCGCGCGCCGCCATCGCTATCCTTGAGGAAATGGGCTTTGCGGCGATCCGCAACAAGCCCTATGCCGGCGGTTTCATCACCGAACATTACGGCCGCCCCTCGCGCGGCCTGCATGCATTGCAGATCGAGGTGAACCGGGCGATCTATGTCGACGAGGTGACGCTGGAGAAGCGCGAGGATTTTGCCGCGGTGGCCGAGGCCGTCACGGCCTTCATGCAGCAGATGGCGGATTACGTCGAAAAGTTCGCCGGTGACCGGGCGCTGGCCGCCGAGTAAATCTGCAATTTCCTGATTCTCCGCTTGCCTCCCCAGGCCAAAAAAAACCGCGCTTGTCAGCGCGGCTAAGTCTAGGGAGGAAACACCCAAGGAGGGTATTTACAGTCAGAAGACTGTAATGATGACGCTACTATTGCGTTGCACAAATGTCAAGCAATATATTGCGCTGCGATATCTTTGGGCAATTCGCCTGAAGTTGCCCGCTTCGTTTGCATTCCCGCTCGTTTTCGCTATGAAAGCGCATTCCCGCCAGCCAAACGGTGTCACCATGCTTCCTGACCGTTCATTCTTCAATCGTCTGGCAGAGGTCGCCCGCGCCGAGACGCTGCCCCGCTTCCGATCCGGCCTCGACGTCACGAACAAACTTTCTTCCGGCTTCGATCCGGTGACGGAGGGCGATCGGGCGGCCGAGCTCGCCATCCGCGCGCTGATCGAGGAGAATTTCCCCGACCACGGCATTCTCGGCGAGGAGCACGGCGATGTCGGGCTCGACCGGGACTATGTCTGGGTGATCGATCCGATCGACGGCACGCGCGCCTTCATATCGGGCGTGCCGGTCTGGGGAACGCTGATCGGTCTGCAGAAGGAAGGCCGGGCGATCATGGGCATGATCGAGCAGCCCTTTACCGGCGAACGTTATTTCGCCGACGAGAACGGCTCGATCTATACCGGCCCGGAGGGTGAAAGGCGGCTGGTGACCCGCCAGTGCGAGGCGCTTTCGAGCGCCATTCTGTTCACGACCTCGCCACATCTCTTCGCCGGCGGGGAGATGGAGAAATACCGCGAGATCGAGGATCAGGTGCGGCTCTTCCGCTATGGATGCGACTGCTATGCCTATGCGCTGCTTGCCGCCGGCCATATCGATCTCGTCATCGAAAACGGACTGAAACCCTATGACGTCGGCGGCATCATTCCCGTCATCGAGGGGGCGGGCGGCATCATCACCACCTGGGACGGCGGACGCCCTGAAAACGGCGGCTCGATCATCGCCGCCGGCAGCCGCGCGGTCTACGAGCAGGCAATCGCCATCCTGCAGCGCTGAACCCGGGCTCGGCAAAGCCGATGCCCCGGGTCGGCAAGGCCGATTCTGCTGGCGGCTCGGTTGATCCGGCTCAGGTGCCGAGGGCGGCGACATCATGGTTTTCCTCGGCATCGCTGCCGGGAATGAAGGCGTGGAACGCCGCCAGCGCCGCGGCACGATAGATATCCCGTTCCTGGAGGATCTCATGGCGGGCGCCGTTGATCGGCACCAGCTGGCCGGCGCGGAAATAACGCGAGAGCCGCTCCTGTGCCGTGTAGGGCACCACGCCGTCACGTGTCGGGGCGATGACGATGGTCGGGATGGTGATCGAGAAGAGGTGGTTGGGCGAGGTGACCCGGTCCATGGTCCGGAAGGCTTCACTCAGCCAGCGGGCCGTCGGCGGCCCGAGCGTCAGTTCCGGATGGGCCTTCATCATCGCAACATTGCGCTCGAAGCGGGTTTCGTCCGAGGTCAACGGATTGTCGCGGAAATCCGGCTCCTTCAGCTTCGAGGTCAGCGGCATGAAGCCGAGGCCGGCGGCCGTCAGCGCGCCGGCGAGGGTGCGGATGACGCGGGGCGAGGCCGACTGGCCGGTCAGGCCGATGAAGGGAGCCGATAGCACCATGCGGTCGATGCGGGTGGTGAGATAGGGGGCGGCCGACAGCGCAATCAGGCCGCCGGTGGAATGACCGAGCAGGTAGAAGGGCAGTCGGGTGTCCGGCAGCACTATCTTTTCGAGGAAGGTGTCGAGGTCGCGCTCGTAATCGGAAAAGCGGCGGATATGGCCGTGATTGCGGCGCTTGAGGAGCCGCGACGAACCGCCCTGACCACGCAGGTCGAAGGTCGCGACCCAGAGGCCCTTGCTTGTCAGGTCTCGGATCGTCTCGAAATATTTTTCGATATATTCGTTGCGGCCATGGATGATGACGACCGTGCCCTTGGCGACCTGGGCGCCAGAACGGAAAACGGCGTAACGCAGCCGGTGGCCGTCATGGGTTTCGAAGAACCCTTCGGTGCGGTTTTCCGGGGCAGGATTGTCGGGCGTCGAATAGAGAACCTGATCCATGACTTGCCAATGCGCCGCTGCTGAATGCTTCCCTATCAGGGATAGCGCATGGCGCCCGGCTTGGAAAGCGGGGGAAAAAGGGCCGGCGGAAGCGTGAGGGCGCTCGCGGCCGGCCCAAGTTTAGACTGAAGAAGAAGGGACGATGCACTTCAGCCATCGGGGCCAGTGTCACCCGACATCGTCATTTCTAGGCAGGCATGTCTGAACGCCTACCGAACCGGCCGTTCACGCGCGGTTCACGGCCGGTCGAGGGGATTTCGAAAGGTCTTGAACTCCCCGAATCGCATCACCATCTCCATCCTGCGGGTGCCAAAAGGGCCCGCGCAACCGTCCCGAGACCGCCAAGATGGGGTTTCAGGGCATTTTATCGCAACACGTCGCTTCCCTAGGAGGACATCATGCGTCACGTAGACTTCTCTCCCCTTTATCGTTCGACGGTCGGTTTCGACCGGCTCTTCACCATGCTCGACAGCCTTGCTCAGCCGGAGCAGGCGCAGACCTATCCGCCCTATAATATCGAGCGCACCGGTGAAAACACCTATCGCATCACCATGGCGGTCGCCGGTTTCGACGAGACCGAACTTTCGATCGAAGCCCATGCCCATGTGCTGTCCGTGAAGGGTGAAAAGAACGAGGATACCGCCGAAGGGGGCGAATTCCTCTATCGCGGCATTGCCAAGCGCGCCTTCGAGCGCCGCTTCCAGCTCGCCGACCATGTCGAGGTGAACGCAGCTTCGCTGAAGAACGGCCTGCTTCACATCGATCTTCTGCGCAACATTCCCGAGGCTATGAAGCCCCGCAAGATCACGATTGCCGCCGAGCCGGTCGAGGCTCCGAAGGCAATCGAGGCGCAGGTCATCAACGATTAACAGCTATTCCTCAGGGACAATGGACGGCGCTCCGATCGGGGCGCCGTTTTTTATTGCCGTTCATCTTATTGTTCAGGCCGGGCTGGCGGCATCCTTCATCTGCTGTTCCGTTACGCGCCGGGCTGCCGCTGCGGCATATTTCTGAGCGATGACGGCGCAGACCATCAGCTGAATCTGGTGGAAGAGCATCAGGGGAAGCACGATCGCACCAATCGATTGGCCGGCGAAGATGACGTTTGCCATCGGCACGCCGCTTGCCAGGCTCTTCTTCGAGCCGCAGAAGGTGATGGTGATCTCGTCAGACTTGTCGAAGCCCAGCCAGCGGCTGCCGAACATCGTCAAAACAAGCACAAACGCCAGAAGCACGACGTCGGCGACGACGACAACGGCAATGTCGGCAATCGAGAAAGTGTGCCACAGTCCTTCGACGATCGCCGTCGAGAAGGCGAGATAGACCACCATTAGGATCGAACCGCGGTCGACCGGCATCAGAATTTTCTTCTTGGCGCGAATCCAATCGCCGATCCAGGGCTGCAGGATCTGGCCAACGATAAAGGGGGCAAGCAGCTGCAGCAGGATCTGCTGAAGCGCGTCGAAGGAGAAGCCGCCATGGCCGCCGACGGAAAAGAGCAGGCCGACCAGCAGTGGCGTCAGGAACATGCCGAAAATGTTCGAGGCTGAGGCCGAGCAGATCGCGGCGGGCACGTTGCCGCCGGCCATCGAGGTGAAGGCGATCGACGACTGCACCGTCGACGGCAGCACGCAGAGGAAGAGAATGCCGAGATAAAGCGGCCGTGGCAGGATCGCGTCGGGGATGAAGCCGAGCCCGAGCCCGAGCAGCGGGAAGATGCCGAAGGTCGTCAGCAGGATGATCAGATGCAGCCGCCAGTGCAGCAGACCAGCAATGACGACGTCACGAGAAAGGCGCGCGCCGTGCAGGAAAAACAAAGCCGCGATGGCAATATCGGTGGCGATGCCGAAATAATCCGCAAAACTGCCGCTCGCCGGAAACAGGGAGGCGAGGATGACGGTGCAGACGAGCAGGATCGTGAACGTATCTGGCAGAAAGCGGCGCATGACGGTCTCGCAGCAATAAGGCAACCATTGTTCTGTCGTCCATTATGATCCAGGATGCAAGAAATAACAGTTATCAAGACACTGGATTTTCTATGCTGGACCTCTCGCAGTTGCGCAGTTTCGTCGCCGTCGAACAGATGGGTAGCTTCACGCTTGCCGCGGAAAGGCTGGGCCTCGGGCAATCGACGGTCAGCCAGCATATTCAGCGGCTGGAGGCGGCGCTCGAACGCAAGCTGCTCGCGCGCGACACGCATAAGGTGACGCTCACCGGTGACGGCGAGGCGCTGCTTTCGCATGCGCGCGCCATGCTTTCGATCGAGGGGCAAGTGCAGGCGCTGTTCAAGAGCAACAGCCTGCGCGGCAGCCTCCGGCTCGGCGTGTCGGAGGATTTCGTCACCAGCCAGCTGCCGGCGGTGCTGGAGGATTTCGTTCGCTCGCATCCGTCCGTCGACCTGGAACTGACGGTGGCGCTTTCAGGCGTGCTTTATGAGATGCAGGACAATGGCGAAATCGATCTGGTGCTCGCCAAGCGCCGGCTTGGCGATGCGCGCGGAAAGCTTGTCTATGGCGAGCCGCTCGTCTGGCTGGCGCGCGATCCTGAACGAGTGCTCGCCTCCGGCCCATTGCCACTGATCGCTTTTCCACCGCCGAGCGTGACGCGGGCGATCGCCCTGGAAGCACTTGGGCGCAATGGGGTGCCGTGGCGGATCGTCTGCACTTGCGGCAGCCTGAGCGGACTGACGGCGGCGGCGCGGGCCGGAATGGGCGTGCTGGTGCAGCCGCGCAGTATGGCTCCCTCCGGACTGAAAGAAATTGCTGCGGGAAAATTGCCGGTGCTCGAGGATGTGGAATTCGTATTGGTGCCGCGCAAGGGTGCGGATCAGGCGCTGGTCTCGGCACTCTCCGACGATATTCTGCAAAAGGTGAGGCGGCTGAGGTCGGCATGACCATCGCCGTCACGGAGGAGCCGGCTGGAAATCCTTCTGGTCAGCGATCAGGCGGTCAGGCACCTCAGGAAACCATCCACGTCGGCCACCGTCGTCGCGAAGCTGGTGACGAGGCGGATCAGGGTTTCGCTTTCGGAAACGAGTTCCGACGTTGCCGCAGGCACCGGCCATTCGTAGAATTTTGCGCCCTTTTCCTCTGCAGTTCTTGCAGCACTCTTGCTGATGACGGCAAAGACCTCGTTGGTCGCGGTCCACCAGGCGAGGCGCCCGGCGCTACTGGCGGCAATACCGGCGCGCAGCCGGTCTGCCATGGCGTTCGAATGGCGGGCGAGATCGAGCCAGAGGCCATTTTCGAAATAGGCGTCGAACTGGGCGGCGATGAAACGCGACTTGGAGAAGAGCTGGGCGGCGCGCTTGCGGATGAAGGGCATCTCCCGAGCCCGCTCCGGATCGAAAAAGATGATCGCCTCCGCGCACCAGCAGCCGTTCTTGGTGCCGCCGAAGGACAGCATGTCGACGCCGCGCTTCCAGGTCATCTCCGCCGGGGTGGCATCGAGTGCGATCAGCGCATTGGTGAAGCGGGCGCCATCCATGTGGAGCGGCAGATTGCGCTTTCTCGATATGGCGGCGATCTCGCCGATCTCCGGCAGTGAGTAGACGGTGCCGATCTCGGTCGACTGGGTGATGGTCACAGCGCTGGCGCGGCCATGACGGAGGGCGTCCTCGGGGAAGTGGGCGATCTTTGCCGAAAGTCTGGCCGGATCAATCTTGCCGGATTCGCCGTCGACGGCAACGAGGCGGGCGGCGCCGGAGAAGAATTCCGGCGCGCCGCATTCATCTTCGATTACATGGGCCTCGGAATGGCAGAAAGTAATGCCGCCCGGGCGCTGGACGCTTGCCAGGGACAGGGAATTGGCGGCCGTGCCGGTGGCGACGAAGAAGACGGACACCTCCCGTTCGAAGATTTCGCAGAAGCGGGCCTCGACTTTTTTATCGAGATCGCCGGCACCATAAGCCGGAGCAAAACCGGCCGATTCCTTCAGCAGGCGTTCGGCGATGGATCTGTGGGCGCCGGCCCAATTATCGGAAGCAAAGAACATAGCGCGGACCGTGGGGAGCGAAACAGGTTGGAAGGTTCGCAGCGGACATTACGGCAATCTTTTACGGGATCAAGGCTATTGCCCATAATCCATCACGAAAATTGAACGGCGCAATCAATTAATAAAATGTCCCTCCTTCGCGTAATTTTATTTCGTGGTTGCGATCGATTTGGTAATCTTCCTTCGCAAAATGACGATTTTTGCCGTGGCGCACTTGCGAAGCCAAAGGCTTTCTGGCATAGAACAGATGAATTAGGACAGTGTTGCTGTCCTATTTTGGCCTTTGCGGCCGAAGAAGCGCCGAAAGCCCTGGAACAGGCCCGCTTTCACGCTATAGTTCTTCCGAGCGCCAAGCCCCAGGACGGGCGGCGCGCGGAGGCGAATGGCAGGCGCGGGACGCGACGGTTTGCTTTCCTTTGAAGCAGATGTCTGCGGCGATCTTCACAATGCAACAGCGCTGTCATGCGCCGAACCTATCTTCGGGTTGCGGCGCGCGACGAAAAAGCCGCCCGCGGCCCCGCGGGTTTCGACAGGAGGAAAGACGATGACGAAGACGCCATCCATGGAATTTGACCGATTTGCCGCTGCTAAGACGCGCGCGACGGCCAATATGTCCAAATCCGCCTCCGGCCTGCCGAAGAAGCAGGGCCTTTATGATCCCCGCAACGAGCATGATGCCTGCGGCGTCGGTTTTGTCGCGCATATGAAGGGCGAGAAGTCGCACCAGATCGTCAAGGACGGCTTGTTCATTCTTGAGAACCTGACGCACCGCGGCGCCGTCGGCGCCGATCCGCTGATGGGTGACGGCGCCGGTATCCTGGTGCAGATTCCCGACCGCTTCTTCCGTGAGGAGATGGCCGGGCAGGGGATCACCCTGCCGCCTGCCGGCGAATATGGCGTCGGTCACATCTTCATGCCGCGTAATGAAAAGCAGATCGAGCACTTCAAGAAGGTGATCAAGGACGTCATTGAAGAGGAAGGCCAGGTCCTGATCGGCTTTCGCGACGTGCCGGTCGACAATTCCTCTCTGTCAAAGGCACCCGATATCGCCGCGACCGAGCCGCATCACGTGCAGGTCTTCATCGGCGCCGGTGAGGATGCCGAGAACAATGACGAGTTCGAGCGCCGGCTATTCACGCTGCGCAAGGTGATCTCCAACCGCATCTATGACGAGTTCGAAGGCGAAGAGAGCAATTTCTATCCGGTGTCCCTGTCGTCGGCGACGGTGGTCTACAAGGGCATGTTCCTGGCCTATCAGGTCGGCGCCTATTATAAGGACCTGTCGGACCCGCGTTTCGAAAGCGCGGTCGCCCTCGTGCACCAGCGTTTCTCGACCAACACCTTCCCGTCGTGGAAGCTCGCTCATCCCTATCGCATGGTCGCCCATAACGGCGAGATCAACACGCTGCGCGGCAACGTCAACTGGATGGCGGCGCGACAGGCCTCGGTGTCTTCGCCGCTGTTCGGCGAAGATATTTCCAAGCTCTGGCCGATTTCCTACGAGGGGCAGTCGGACACGGCCTGTTTCGACAATGCGCTGGAATTCCTGGTGCGCGGCGGCTACTCGCTGGCGCATGCCGTGATGATGCTGATCCCGGAGGCCTGGGCCGGCAACCAGTCGATGGCGGCCGAACGCAAGGCCTTCTACGAATATCATGCGGCGCTGATGGAGCCGTGGGACGGGCCGGCTGCGGTCGCCTTCACCGACGGCAGGCAGATCGGCGCGACGCTCGACCGCAACGGCCTCAGGCCGGCGCGTTACCTCGTGACCGATGACGACCGCGTCATCATGGCGTCCGAGGCTGGCGTTCTGCCGGTTCCGGAGGAGAAGATCATTCAGAAGTGGCGCCTGCAGCCGGGCAAGATGCTGCTGATCGACATGGAGGAAGGCCGTATCATCTCCGATGACGAGGTGAAGTCGCAGCTTGCGACGGCGCATCCCTATCGCAGCTGGCTCGACCGCACCCAGCTCATCCTCGAAGACCTGAAGCCGGTGGAGCCGCGGGCGCTGCGCCGCGACGTATCGTTGCTCGATCGCCAGCAGGCCTTTGGCTACACGACCGAGGACACCAAGATCCTGATGTCGCCGATGGCGACGACCGGTCAGGAAGCGATCGGTTCGATGGGCACCGATACGCCGATCTCGGCGATGTCGGAAAAGCCGAAGCTGCTCTACACCTATTTCAAGCAGAACTTCGCGCAGGTGACGAACCCGCCGATCGATCCGATCCGCGAAGAGCTCGTCATGAGCCTCGTCTCGTTCATCGGCCCGCGTCCGAACATTCTCGACCATGAAGGCATGGCGAATGCCAAGCGTCTCGAAGTGCGTCAGCCGATCCTGACCAATGGCGATCTCGAAAAGATCCGCTCGATCGGCCATACGGAAGACCGTTTCGATACCAAGACGCTCGATTTCACCTATGACATCGAGCGCGGCGCTGCCGGCATGCCTGAGATGCTCGACCGACTCTGCGAACGCGCGGAAGCGGCCGTCAAGGGCGGCTACAACATCATCGTGCTCTCCGATCGCCAGATCGGACCTGATAGAATTGCCATTCCGGCGCTGCTCGCAACGGCTGCCGTCCATCATCACCTGATCCGCAAGGGGCTTCGCACCTCGGTCGGCCTCGTCGTCGAAACCGGCGAACCGCGCGAAGTGCATCATTTCTGCCTGCTCGCCGGCTACGGCGCCGAGGCGATCAATCCCTATCTCGCCTTCGACACGCTGCTCGACATGCATGCCAAGGGCGAGTTCCCGAAGGAAGTGGATGCCTCGGAAATCGTCTACCGCTACATCAAGGCAGTCGGCAAAGGTATCCTCAAGGTCATGTCGAAGATGGGCATCTCGACCTACCAGTCCTATTGCGGTGCGCAGATCTTCGATGCGATCGGCCTGTCATCCGACCTGGTCGACAAGTATTTCTTCGGAACCGCGACGATGATTGAAGGCATCGGCCTCGAAGCGATCGCCGAAGAGACCGTCGCCCGACATACTGCCGCTTTCGGCAAGGATCCGCTGCTGGCGACGACGCTGGATATCGGCGGCGAATATGCCTATCGCATGCGCGGCGAAAGCCATGCCTGGACACCGGATGCGGTCGCAGCTCTTCAGCATGCCGTGCGCGGCAATGCCGAGGATCGCTACCGCGAATTCGCCGAGATGGTGAACAATTCGGCGCTGCGCATGAACACGATCCGTGGGCTCTTCAACATCAAGAGCGCCGAGGCGCTCGGCCGCAAGCCGGTATCGATCGACGAGGTCGAGCCGGCCGCCGATATCGTCAGGCGGTTCTCGACGGGAGCGATGTCCTTCGGCTCGATCTCCCGCGAGGCGCATACGACGCTGGCGATCGCCATGAACCGGATCGGCGGCAAGTCGAACACCGGCGAAGGCGGCGAGGAATCCGACCGCTATATGCCGCTCTCGGATGGTTCGATGAACCCGGAACGTTCGGCGATCAAGCAGATCGCGTCGGGCCGCTTCGGCGTCACGACTGAATATCTGGTCAATGCCGATGTGCTGCAGATCAAGGTGGCGCAGGGCGCCAAGCCCGGCGAAGGCGGCCAGCTGCCCGGTCACAAGGTCGATGCGACGGTCGCCAAGACCCGTCACTCGACGCCGGGTGTCGGCCTGATCTCGCCGCCGCCGCACCACGACATCTATTCGATCGAGGATCTGGCGCAGCTGATCTACGATCTGAAGAACGTCAACCCGACCTCCGACGTCTCGGTCAAGCTCGTCTCCGAAGTCGGCGTCGGCACGGTTGCCGCGGGCGTTGCCAAGGCGCGCGCCGATCATATCACCGTCGCCGGCTTCGACGGCGGCACGGGTGCGTCGCCGCTGACCTCGCTCAAGCATGCCGGCAGCCCGTGGGAAATCGGTCTTGCCGAGACCCAGCAGACACTGGTGCTGAACGGTCTGCGTTCGCGTGTTGCACTGCAGGTGGACGGCGGCCTCAAGACCGGCCGCGACGTCATCGTCGGGGCGCTGCTCGGCGCCGACGAGTTCGGTTTCGCCACCGCGCCGCTGATTGCCGCCGGCTGCATCATGATGCGCAAGTGCCATCTCAACACCTGTCCGGTCGGCGTGGCGACGCAGGATCCGGTGCTGCGCAAGCGCTTCAAGGGCACGCCGGAGCATGTCATCAACTACTTCTTCTTCGTCGCCAACGAAGTGCGCGAAATTCTCGCCTCGCTCGGCTTTACCCGGCTCGACGAGATCATCGGCGCTTCGGAACTGCTGGAGAAGGACGAGATGCTGGCGCATTGGAAGGCCAGGGGTCTCGACTTCAGCCGCATCTTCCACAAGGTCGATGCCGCCAAGGAGGAAACCTTCTGGACGAGCCGGCAGCAGCACCCGATCGATGACATTCTCGACCGCGTGCTGATCGAGCAGGCACAACCGGCGCTGACGGACAAGACGCCTGTCGCCTTCGAGGTCGGCATCAAGAACGTCGACCGTTCGGCGGGAGCGATGCTCTCCGGCGAAGTCGCCAAGCGCTTCCGCCATCGCGGGCTGAAGGAAGACACGATCAATGTTACCCTTCGCGGCACGGCAGGTCAGAGCTTCGGCGCCTTCCTGGCACGCGGCGTCACCTTCAACCTGATTGGTGACGGCAACGACTATGTCGGCAAGGGGCTCTCGGGCGGCAAGATCATCATTCGGCCGCCGGAAAATTCGCGGATTGTCGCCGAAAACTCGATCATCGTCGGCAACACCGTGCTTTACGGTGCGACCGAGGGCGAGTGCTACTTCCGCGGCGTGGCGGGCGAACGTTTCGCCGTGCGCAATTCGGGTGCGATCGCCATTGTCGAGGGCGTCGGCGACCATGGCTGCGAATATATGACCGGCGGTGTCGTCGTCGTGCTCGGCGCCACCGGCCGCAATTTCGCGGCAGGCATGTCGGGCGGCGTCGCCTATGTGCTCGATGAAGCCGGCGATTTCGCCAGCCGCTGCAACATGGCGATGGTCGAACTCGAGCCGGTGCCGGAGGAGGACGATATGCTGGAGAAGCTGCATCATCATGGCGGCGACCTCATGCACAAGGGACGTGTAGACGTCTCTGGCGACATGACGCGCCACGACGAGGAGCGCCTCTATCAGCTGATCTCCAACCATCTGCACTATACGGGCTCGGCCCGCGCCAAGCAGATTCTCGACAGCTGGGCCGACTACCGTCCGAAGTTCCGCAAGGTCATGCCTGTGGAATACCGCCGTGCGCTCGAGGAAATGGAGCGTAGCAGGATGGGCATCGCCGCGGAATGATTTGAACCGGAGCATCCGCCACCTGCCGATTGCAGATGGCGGATGACGGAAACATCTCGACGACCCGTAGCGATGACGACGGCGAAAGGCCGTCGGGATCGCGCGTTGTCCTTCAGGAGATCTGTTCCAATGACGGTCAAGACAAGCAACCCGCCCGGGACTCCGGGGACTGACGACACACAACTGGCCGCGGTGAGGCGGTCATGAGGGTAAGGGACGAAGACATGGGTAAGGTTACAGGATTTCTGGAAATCGACCGGCAGGTGGCGAAGTATCAGCCGGCGTCGGATCGCATCCGTCATTTCCGCGAGTTCACGATCCCGATGTCGGACCCGGAAGTGCAGAAACAGGCCGCGCGCTGCATGGACTGTGGCATTCCCTATTGTCACGGCCCGACCGGCTGCCCGGTTCACAATCAGATTCCGGACTGGAACGACCTCGTCTACAACAACAACTGGGAAGCGGCGATCCAGAACCTGCATTCGACCAACAACTTCCCGGAGTTCACCGGCCGCGTTTGCCCCGCCCCCTGCGAGGAAGCCTGCACTTTGAATCTCGAGGATGCGCCCGTCGCCATCAAGACGGTCGAGCAGGCGATTGCCGACAAGGCCTATGAACTCGGTTTCATCCGGCCGCAGCCGGCGACGGTCCATACCGGCAAGAAGGTCGCGGTCATCGGCTCCGGCCCCGCTGGCATGGCGGCCGCCCAGCAGCTCGGCCGCGCCGGCCACGAGGTGCATGTCTATGAGCGCGAGACCAAGCCGGGCGGCTTGCTGCGCTACGGCATTCCGGATTTCAAGATGGAGAAGAACTTCATCGACCGCCGCGTCGAGCAGATGAAGGGCGAGGGCGTCACCTTCCATTGCGGCGTCAATGTCGGCGTCGACCTCAAGATCGAACAATTGCTGGCCGACCACGACGCCGTCCTTTACTGCGGCGGCTCCGAAACGCCGCGCGAGGCGGGCATTCCGGGTACCGACCTTGCCGGCGTGCATGATGCCATGCCCTATCTGGTGCAGCAGAACCGTCGCGTCGGACGCGAGAATATCGACAGCGTCGGCTGGCCCTCGGATCCGATCCTGGCCGGCGCCAAACATGTGGTCGTCGTCGGCGGCGGCGATACGGCTTCGGACTGTGTCGGCACAGCCTTCCGCCAGGGCGCCGTCAAGGTCACCCAGCTCGACATCCGGCCGCAGCCGCCCGAGAAGGAAGACAAGCTCGCCGTCTGGCCCTTCTGGGCGACGAAGATGCGCACCTCCTCCTCGCAGGCCGAAGGTGCCGTCCGCGAATTCCAGGTGGCGACGCTCGAATTCATCGGCGAAGACGGTGTGCTGACAGGCGTCAAATGCTGTGAGGTCGATGAGCGCCGGCGGCCGGTTGCGGGCACGGAATTTGTCATCCGCGCCGATCTCGCCTTCATCGCCATCGGTTTCCGCGGCCCGTTCACGACAAGCGTGCTGAAGGAACTCGAAGGCAAGCTGACGCTCAACACCGACAAGCGCGGCTCGACCAACGTCGTCGCCAACGACCGCGACTACAAGACCTCGGTCGACAAGCTCTGGACGGCGGGCGACGTGCGCCGCGGCCAGTCGCTGGTGGTCTGGGCGATCCGCGAAGGCCGCCAGGCAGCGCGCGCCATCGACGAGGCGTTGATGGGCTCGACCGTCCTGCCGAACTGATCGCATCTCATAGAGGCTGACGAAGACACGAACTCCGCCTTTCCGGCGGAGTTTTTTATTGCTTCTTTTTGCCGGTGCGACCGCTTGACGCGCCTGGGTGGGACGCAAGCCTCAAGCAATGCCGGGCGGTGAGGCTTATGCCTGACGCGGGCTCAGGAGGAGCCGCCGCGAATGATCGACAAGGATTATTCAAATGGTTTCTGCACTCGATAATACCAGGATGGTTTCGGCCCAATACGCCTTGAAGAATCTTCGTAGCTCCGACGAAAGCTCGGAGGATACGCAGAGTTCGTCGGCGGCAAGCATTCTGAGCAGCTACGGACTCGATTCGAGTTCCCCGTCGCTTCTCTCCAATCAGGCGCTGTCGGGGCTGCTCGACACGCTTTCGTCCAAGGACGACACCTCAGACGAAACCGACACGACTGGCGAAAGCGCCGATGTGACCAGCGCCTCCTTCATGTCGATGCTGAAGCAGCAGTTGCAGGAAGCGGCCGCGGCCGAAGGCGAAAGCGGCAAGGCTCACGACATGCTGGCTGCTCTCGAAGCAGGCACGCTCATCATCTCCGATCCGACGCAGGGCGTGTCGATCCCCGCCTGGGACGTCGATGATCCGGATGAGGCCGACACGGAAAGCAAAGCCGGCGAGGCGATCGATATCAGCGGCTGGAGCGATTTCCTCGATGCGCATCTGGAGCGCGGCTCCGACGGCGCCTTTGTCAAGGAGAACGGCAGCTATGTCGACCAGACGAACGACAGCAATGCCTTCTTCGGGCTGATCGGCTCGAACTACTATTATCTGAGCTGGCCACAGGCGGCGTAAGAAGGCCGCCTCGCGTAGCCTTTTTCATTTCACCGAGACTTCGGCCGGCGTCTTGGCTGCCGGCATGCGGTAGTCGTCGACGCGACCGACAGGTGCCGGCGGCATCTCGCCCTGCTCGACCAGGAGGTCGCGCGGTGATTTCGCCAGCGTCACCGGTGGCGGCCTTGCGCCAAGGAGCTCGGCGCCGCCGTCGAGATTGGGATCGGAGAGGCTGATCGGCACGGTGTGCTCGACCGGATTGGTGGGAAGGCCGAGACCTGGCAAATTGCTTTCATCGAGGCGCACCAGATCGGGGCTTGCCTGGGTGCCGAGAATCCGGCGGGCGGGCTTTTCCACATAGAAGGCAAGCTTGCGCCGGCCGGCCTGCGTAAGGTTGATGCCGTCGGAGGTGCGCAGGCGCACCTGCTGGCCGTTCACGTCGGAACCGGTGACGATGAAGGTGCCGTTTTCGTCGACGAACCCATCCCAGATATCGACGAATTCGCCGCCGATGCTCTCGACCTGCTTGCGATAGAGCTGGTTCATCTGGACAGCATCGGCCGTCATCTGATCGGATTCGAAGGCGGGAAGACCGACCCAGAGCAGCGGTATCTTGCGGCTGGTGACTTCCTTGCCGAAAGAAAGGACACGGCTGCGATATTCGGCAAACCAGCCATCGGTGCGGAACTTCTCCTTTGCGGTGTCGGTCACCATCTGCTGGCGGTCATTGGCGCCGATCATGACGACGACCATTGCCGGCTTCAGCTCGTCGATCATCTTCGGCAACTGTTCCGGCCAGTCGTAATAGTCGTCGCGGACAAGGCCCGAGGAAATGTTGCCGCGGGCGTCGACGATGACGCCCGGCGAGGTTTCGAAGGCGGCGGTAAGCCCGTCGCCGAGGCCGCTGGCAAGGAAATCGCCGACGATCAGGATTTTCCGGGCGTCGCCAAGCTTCTGCACGACCGGCTCTTCCTGCACGGGCGGCCGCACAGGCGATGCGGTGCGGGTATTGATCACGGCTTTCTGCGCCGGCGGGCGCTTGCGCTGCTGGCGTCTCGGCTGCTGGACATCAGGGGCCTGCGGTTCGTCGTCGAGATAACGCCGGCCCAGGAAGAAATCGAGAATCGAGCGACGCTGATAGCGCTGCTCCTGGGCTTCGGCGACACGAACGGGTGCAAGCGCGCCGAAGCATAGCGCAGCCGTCGTCAAGGCGAGCGCGAGCCGGCGGATTGGAGTTCGATCAGTTTTCGTCATAGGCAGTTCCGCATCTGCCGGCATCTTGCACGCAGGGCAGGCCAGCGTCCACTCCGCTTACTATTTAGGTCGCGGTTCTGCCGCTTCCAATCAGATTATTGTCCGGCGTCCGCGCCTAGCGGCGAAGTGCGTTCAAAAGCGGCAGCGAGGGCTCGCCGTCCGGCTGCATGCCGATGCGCTCCTGCACGGCCGATATCGCCGCTTTCGAACCCGAGCCGAAATTGCCGTCAACCTCGCCATTGTAATAGCCGAGCGTCTTGAGACGAGTTTGCAGCTCGAATTTCTCGGTGATGTCGAGCGCGCCGTCGGGACGCGGCCAGCGCTGCTGCATGCCGCCATAGCCGGCGATCTGGTCGGCCAGCAGGCCGACGGCAAGCGCGTAGCTGTCCGACGCATTGTAGTTCTTGATGGTGAAGAAGTTTGCCGTCATCAGAAAGCCGGGGCCGCCGGCTCCGGCCGGCATTTTCAGCACGGCTTTGGTGCCGCCGTCGCGGAAGGCCTTGCCGTTCGACCGTTTCAGGCCGAGCTCCGCCCATTGGGCGAGCGTATGGGTCTTGCCGGCCTGCTTGGCGGCTGCGGCGGGAACGACGACCTCGTAGCCCCAGGTCTTGCCGGTATCCCAGCCGTTCTTCATCAGCAGATTGGCCGAGGTCGCAAGCGCGTCCGGCACCGAATTCCAGATATCGCGATGGCCGTTGCCGTCGGCATCGACAGCGTAGAGCAGGTAGCTTGTCGGGATGAACTGAGTGTGGCCCATGGCGCCCGCCCAGGAGCCGGTCATCTGACGTGCCGGCACATCGCCGCTCTGCAGGATTTTCAGCGCCGCAACCAACTGCTTCTTGGCGAATTTGGCCCGGCTCGGATCGGCGTAGGCAAGGGTTGCCAGTGCGCGCGGCACATAGTGCAGCCGGTCGTCCTTGTCGAGGATCGCGCCGTAATTCGATTCCATCGACCAGATCGCGAGCAGAATCGTCTTGTCGACGCCGAAGCGTTGCTCGATCGCATTGAGCGTCCGCGCATGCTTGACGGCCATTTCGCGGCCGATCCTGACGGTGTAGGGATTAACGCGGGAATCAATGTAATCCCAGATCTTCGAGGTGAATTCCGGTTGATAGGCCGCCTTTTCGAGCACGGTCGGGTCGGGTTCGCTCACACCGGAAAAGGCCTTTTGATAGGTTGCCTTACTGATGCCACTCTCAGCGGCTGTTTGGTAAAAATCCGCGATCCATTTCTGGAACCGGGAATCGGCTTTCGCGTTGTCGGGGGCCAGCCCTACCTGGGTGGCGACAACGAGGGCGAGAGCAAGACCACGAAGGGAGTTTTTGTGATTCTGGATCATCGACAGTCGTATCCGTCATCTTCAGTTTTTGGGTGCAGCAGGGGCATCATGTCCGCCCAGACCCGAGACTACAGGAACGGAGTCAACAAATTCTTTACCATGGCGGCCCGCGGCGGTCACCATTGCAAAACAGTCGCAATTCTATACTAGTCAGACGTGAACGGCTTTATTTAAAAGGCGATTTAGTCAAAGCAGGAGGCCTGTGTGGCGCATCACAATAAAGTTCGTAAGGCAGTTTTTCCGGTGGCAGGGTTGGGAACGCGTTTCCTGCCGGCAACGAAGGCTGTTCCGAAGGAAATGTTGACCGTTGTCGACAAGCCTATCATTCAATATGTCGTCGATGAGGCGCTGGAAGCAGGAATCGAGCATCTGGTCTTCGTCACCGGACGCAACAAGCATGTCATCGAAGATTATTTCGATATTCATTTCGAGCTGGAACAGACGCTGCGCGAACGCGCCAAGAAGGCCGAGATAACCCTTCTTGCCCAGCAATTGCCGAAGGCCGGCACGGTGAGCTTCACCCGCCAGCAGGAACCGCTCGGCCTCGGTCACGCCGTATGGTGCGCCCGCGAGATCGTCGGCGACGAACCTTTTGCGCTGCTGCTGCCGGATATGATCATGAAGGGCGACAAGGGCTGCATGAAGGGGATGATCGACCTCTACGGCCAGAGCGGCGGCAATATCATCGCCGTCGAGGAATGTGCCCCCGATCAGGCTCATAAATACGGTATCGTCGGCGTCGGCGAAGCGATCGGCGAAGGCTTCCGCATCACCGGCATGGTGGAAAAGCCTGCCAAGGGAACAGCGCCCTCGAATTTCTTCATCAACGGCCGCTACATCCTGCAGCCTGAGATCTTCAGGATCCTCGAAACCCAGGAGCGCGGCGCCGGCAACGAAATCCAGCTTACCGACGGCATGCTGAAGCTGCTGAAGGAACAGGATTTCGCCGGCTACCATTTCCGTGGCACGACCTACGACTGCGGCGCCAAGGATGGCTTCATCCTGGCCAATGTCGCCTACGCCCTCGAACGCGCCGATATCCGTCCGTCGGTCGAAGGCGGCTTCAAGGAATTGCTTGCCGGCCTGAATTAAGGTTTGCGAACAGCTATGAATGATCGAGCGCCGCGCCTCCCACCGGAGGCGCGGCGTTTATCTTTTCAGCTTGAGGCCGATGCCGGCGCGGAATTGCTGCGAGTTGTCGCCGTCCTTGCGCGTGGCCAGCTCGTAGCCGAGCGTGCTGGTGAGATCGAGATAGCGGTTGATGTTCCAGGTCAGGCCGGTCGCCGCAGTATAAACGAGCTCGTCGTTGATGGTGCTGTCGGTGGGATAATCGCGCCATATGACGCCGCCGATCATGGTTCCGACCAGATTGTCGCGCAGCTGGTGGGTGACCGTCGTCGTCAGCGCATGCGAGACGTAGCCGCTCTCGCCGGCGGTGGTCGAGGGCTGGATGCTCGTCTGCAGGTCGAGATTGACGTCGGTGCCGCGGATCGGCGACCAAAGCAGGCTCGCATCGAGCGTGGCCGTATCGATCGAGGCGAGCCGGCTGTCTTCGAAATCCGCCCTTTCGTAGCCGACGCCGACTTCACCCTTCAGCTTTTCGCCGAGGTCGACTTCGACGCCGGCCTTGGCGCCATAACTGTGGCCTGAACGCTCGTAACCGGCGGAATCGCGCGTCTCGTCATAGATCGTACGGCCGATCGTGGCCTCGATGAAGGGGATGAGCGCGGGCGACAACTCGTAGCCGACGCGACCGCGCAACGTACCGGTCGTCTGATTGCGATCGCTCAACGCCACGGTCGTGCCGTTCGCAAGCGTGGCGTCGGAATACATCGAACGGTTCAGTGCCAGCGCCGTCGTGCCGCGCAGGATGCCGAAATCGCGCTGGACGGAGGCGCCGGCGGTGAACTCCTGCACATCGGACTGCTGTGTGGCATCGGCGATGGCGTCGGGATCGTCCGTATCCTCGCGGTAGAAATTGTAGCCGGCCGTGAGGTGCGCCACCGTGTCGTCGGGAAGGTCCAGCCGGAGATGGCCGTTGACCTTGAAAGACGGCTGCTCCTCGCCTTCGCCGCTGATATTCCTCTGCCAGGCGCCTTCCGAGGTCACGGTCAGCTGGTGTCGTCCCCAGTCGGAGGTGAGCGTCGCGGCTGCGTCCGTTTCGAGGAAAGCGCGCCGCTGCCTGGTATTGCCGTCCTTGGTGGTCTCGGTGTTGATGCTTTGGGTCACGCTCGGACGGAGCACGAAGGTGCCGATCGGAATGCCGGGTGTTTCTGCCGTCGAGGCACTTTCGCCAGCCCTGCGGACCGGCGGCGTCTCGTCGATCCGCGCTTCACGGGTGTTCAGTCGGCGCATGTCCTCATCGAGGATGGAGCCGGTAATGTCGTCGCCGGATTGCGCGTCCGGTATGGCGGGCCTCTGGGCATCGTCCGCGTTTGCGGCCGCACTGTTTGCGGCCGGCGTGGCCGAACCGTCGCTCTCGTCATCGAGGCCGGTTTCGGATGCCGCGCCGGTCGTCGCGCGATTGTTCTCGGAGGATACCGCGCGGCTGGTCGCCGACTGCAACGTGGCGGACTGTGCGAGTGCCGCAGTCTGGCCGAACAGCAGTGTGCCGAACGCAGTAAAGCAGACGACACGCCTCATCGCGCGGAGCGGCGTCACACTGCTCGTCTGTTTTGGCTGGCCCATTCACTCGCCTGACATGCTTTCGGTTCTTACTCAAAGGTAAAGCCTTGTGGTTAATCATTCGTTGCTCGCGGCGGGCGCTGTTCACAATTCGGAAATGGTGCGGGGTGGACTTGGAAAGTGAAAAGGTCTAACGCATCTCCATGAACAGAAGAGCGATCAAACTCGTTGAAAACAGCGTGCTCGAATCGGCAAAACGCACGATAGAGACCGAGAAACGCGGTCTTGAAGCGCTCGAACAGGCCTTTGACAACGGACTGGCCGGTCCTTTCACCCGCGCCGTCGAGATCATCGGCGACATCTCCGGGCGGGTCATCGTTACCGGCGTCGGCAAGAGCGGCCATATCGGTACCAAGCTCGCGGCGACATTCGCCTCGACCGGCACCCCCGCCTTTTTCGTGCATGCGGCCGAAGCCAATCATGGCGATCTCGGCATGATCGCGCGCGATGACGTCGTCTTGGCGATTTCCAAGGGCGGCGAGAGCGCCGAGCTCAAGAGCATCATCTCCTACACGCGGCGCTTCTCCATTCCGCTGATCGCAATCACCTGCAGCGAACGTTCTTCGCTTGCTACGGCCGCCGATATCGTCCTTCTGGTGCCGAACGAGCAGGAGGCCTGCCCCAACGGCTTGGCGCCGACGACGTCGACGCTGATGCAGCTTGCGCTCGGCGATGCCCTGGCGGTGGCGCTTCTGGAGGCGCGGGGCTTTACCGCCACCGATTTCCACGTCTTCCATCCCGGCGGCAAGCTGGGTGCGAGCCTGATGCATGTCGCCGATATCATGCATATCGGCGAGAAGCTGCCGCTCGTTGCCAAGGGCACGCCGATGCCGGAGGCGATCACGGTGCTGTCGCGCAAGCATTTCGGCTGCGTCGGTGTGCTCGACGAGAACGGACGGCTCTGCGGCATCGTCACCGAAGGTGACATGGCGCGCAACCTGACGCGCAATCTTGCCAATCTTGCCGTCGACGACATCATGACGAAGACGCCGAAGACGGTGAAACCGACGATGCTGGCGACGGCGGCCCTGGCGCTGCTCAACCAGCACCACATTGGCGCCCTGATCGTCATCGACGAGGACAGCCGGCCGATCGGGCTGGTGCACTTCCATGACCTGCTGCGGATCGGCGTCGCCTGATCAGACCGGTTCGACCCGCAGGTCGCGGCCGTGACACGAGATCACCTTCACCTGTGTTCCAACGGGCAAATCAGGCCCCATTACCTGCCATAGCGTATCGTCGAGGCGGATGCGGCCGCGGCCCTCGCGGATCGGCTCCTGCAGCGTGGCGGTGCGTCCGACAAGACTTGCGCCGCGCTGATTGAGGAAGGGCTCGTCGGTCTCGGCGTTGCGCAGCGTCAGTCGGCGGCCGGCAAAGGTCGTGGCCACGGCCAGAAGCGCAAAAAGGATCGCCTGGATTTCCCAGATCCAGAAGGCGCTGTCCCAGAAGAGCAGCGACAGTGCGCCGACGATCAAGGCCGCGAGGCCGATCCAGACCAGGAAGAAACCGGGCACGATCATTTCGGCGGCGAGCAGCACGAGGCCTGCAACCCACCAGTTCCATGGGCCGAGTTCCGCGATGATCTTCGCCAGCATGGCTTATCGCTCCTGATCCGGATTGAAAGGATTGGGGGTCGGCGGATTGATTGGCGGCGTAGAGCGGATCGGCGCGGGACGCGGACGCGGCGGGGGAGGCGGTGGCGGATTGCCCGCGTCACCGAAGACTTCGCGGGCGATGGCGCCGATGCCGCCGAGCGAGCTCAGGATGGAAGAGGCTTCCATCGGCATCAGCACGATCTTGGAATTGGGCGCCGAGCCGACCGAGGCGAGCGCTTCGGTGTATTTCTGGGCGACGAAATAGTTGATCGCCTGAACGTCACCGGCGGCAATCGCTTCGGAGACCATCTTCGTCGCCTTGGCTTCGGCCTCGGCCAGTCGCTCGCGGGCTTCGGCATTGCGGAAGGCGGCTTCGCGCTGGCCTTCTGCCTGGAGGATCGCCGATTGCTTGGCTCCTTCGGCCCTGAGGATCTGCGCATTGCGCGCGCCTTCGGCCTCGAGAACCTGGGCGCGCTTTTCGCGCTCGGCCTTCATCTGGCGCGCCATCGCATCGACGAGGTCGCGTGGCGGCTGGATGTCCTTGATTTCGACGCGGGTGACCTTGATGCCCCAGGGCTGTACCGCCTCGTCGACGACGCGCAGCAGCCGGTCGTTGATCGCATCGCGGTTGGAGAGCAGTTCATCGAGATCCATGGAGCCCATGACCGAGCGGATGTTGGTCATGGTGAGGTTGAGGATGGCGTTTTCGAGGTGGGAGACCTGATAGGCGGCCTGGGCGGCATTCAGCACCTGAAAGAAGGCGACGGCATCGGCCGAAACCGAGGCATTGTCCTTGGTGATCACCTCCTGGGTCGGCACGTTCAGCACCTGCTCCATCACGTTCATGCGGGCGCCGAGACGCTCGATAAAGGGGGTGATGAGATTGAGGCCGGGCTCCAGCGTGCGGGTATAGCGGCCAAAGCGCTCAATGGTGTAGCGATAGCCCTGCGGCACGGTTTTGATCCCGGCAAAGAGTACCAGGATGACGAAGATGACCAGCACGATCACGACGATATCGAAACCGCCCAACAGCATGAAGAATTCCTCCCATCGGCGCATGCGCCCATACACTGATGTGGTGAGTTAGCATGTTCTTCGCGCGGAAGAAATGACCCACGGATGCACCACCTCCGAGGGAAAAGGCAGGTGGCGTCTCGGCAAGATTCTTCGGGCGAACCGGCGGGCGGGAAGGTCTGTCAGACCCAGCCCTGCAATTCGCGGCGGACGACCTTTTCCAGCACCTTCATGCCGTCCTCGCCGTCATTGAGGCAGGGGATATGCGTAAACTTCTCGCCGCCGTTCTCGTGGAAGGAATGGGCAGCCTGTTCGGCGATTTCCTCCAGCGTCTCCAGACAGTCGGAAACGAAGCCGGGATTGATGACGGCGATGCGCTTGATGCCGTCGTGAGCGAGCTTTTCCACTGTCTTGTCGGTGTAGGGTTGCAGCCATTCTTCCGGCCCGAAGCGGGACTGGAAGGTGACCATGAAGTTTTCCTGGGTCAGTCCGAGCCGTTCGCGCAGGAGCCGGCCGGTCTTTTGGCATTGACAGTAATAGGGGTCCCCCTGCTTGAAATAGGACATCGGGATGCCGTGGAAGGAGGCGAGCAGCATGTCCGGCTTCCAGTCGAGCGTCGCAAGATGCCTTTCGACGGACTGGGCGAGCGCCTCGATATAGGTCTCGTCGTCATGATAGTCCGGCACGGTACGCAGCGCCGGCTGCCAGCGCATCGAGAGCAGCTTCTGGAAGGCCTTGTCGTTCACGGTCGCGGTCGTCGCTGCCGCATATTGCGGATAGAGCGGAAAGAGCACGATGCGGTCACAGCCTTCCTCCTTCAGCGTCTCGATGCGTGAAGCGATCGACGGCGTGCCATAACGCATCGCCCAGTCGACCTTGACGTTGGCAAGATCGTGCAGGCGCTTGGCCATCAGTTCCGACTGGTTGCGCGTGTAGGTGCGGAGATAACTTTCGTTCTTCTCCTTGTTCCAGATCAGTTCGTAAGCCTTGCCGACCTTCTGCGGACGGGTGTTGAGCACGATGCCAAAGAGGATCGGATACCATTTCCAGGGCGACCATTCGATGACGCGGCGATCGGTCAGGAACTCCTTGAGATAGCGGCGCATCGAGGTGTAGTCGGTGCCGTCGGGCGTGCCGAGATTGACCAGCAGGACGCCGATCTTGCCTGATTTGATGGCTGGATGATCTGCCGGACGGAGTGAAATATCTGCTGTCATTCTGGCCCCAACGGTCGTTGTCTCGTCGGCTGATACGCAGCCTCGAGAACATGGTTCACCCTATAGAAAGAAAAGCCGGCCCGGGAAACCCCGAGCCGGCCGATGGTGTCGAGACAAATCGTCTTACTTTGCAGGAACCTGGATCTCCTTGCCAACCGTCAGGTGGCGCGGGTTCGGCTTGCCGTTGGCCTCCGAAAGCTTCCGCCACAGCGTGCCGTCACCATAGAAGGTCACAGCCAGATCCCAGAAAGTGTCGCCGGCCGCGATGACGTGAGTGGAAGGTGTTGTTGCGGCGGGTGCGGAGGCCGCCGGAGCCGGTTCCGTCGCGGGCGCGGGAGCTGCCGGTGTTGCCGGGGCTGGCGCGGCCGGGGCAGGCTCGGTGGCTGGTGCGGGTGCGGCCGGGGCAGGCTCGGCAGCCGGAGCGGGTGCAGCCGGGGCCGCCGGGGCAGGAGCTGGCTCAGTGGCCGGTGCAGGTGCCGCCGGCGCGGGAGCCGCCGGTTCGGCAGCGGGCGCCTGTGCCACGGTCGCGCCGATTTCGGTGACGCGGCCATCGGTATAGGGCTTATAAGGCGAATGCGCGGCGACGTAGTCGGCGGTCACGTCGGCAAGATCCGGGCCGTAATCGTAAGCATTCTTGCCTTCCTTGAAGATCGAATAGCCATCGCCGCCTGATCGCATGAAGTTGTTGGTGGCGATCTTGTAGGTCTTGGCCGGATCGATCGGCGCGAAATTGTCGCCCTCCTTCACCTGAACATCGCTGACGCGGCTGCCGACAGGCTTCGACTGGTCGAACGAGAACTTCAGGCCGGCGACCTGCGGGAAGCGGCCGGCGCCCTGATCGATCTGGCTGACGCCGTTTTCGAGCGCCTTGACGACGTCCGCGCCTGTGGCTTCGAAAGTGGCGAGGGTGTTCTGGAAAGGCAGCACGGTGATGACTTCGCCCTGGGTGACATCGCCGCCGTCGATAGACGCGCGCAGGCCGCCGCCGTTCTGAATGGCGATGGTGACACCCTGGTTCCTCGTGCGGTCAAGCATGGCGTCGGCCACCAGATTGCCCATCGAGCACTCCTTGACGCGGCAGACCTTGCGGTCGCCCTCGATAGGACTTTCGGAGGAGCCGATCACCTTTTTCCGCAGTTCCTCGATCGGTTTTGCCAGTTCGGCGACGCGAGCGACGACGGCCGGATCGGGTGTAAAGGACGAGTCGATCAGGATCGGGTCGCCCTTGGCATCCTTGACGACGCCATTATCGTCGAAATTGACGACGATTTCGCCGAGGTACTTGCTGTAAGAGGCGGCCTGGACGACCGGCACCTTATAGCCGCCGGGGTTGTCGACCATCGTCGGATACGGGCCTTCAGCCTTCGGGTCGGTATTGGAGAGCAGACTATGGGAGTGGCCGCCGACGACGACGTCGACATCCGGAATCTTGGCGATGAAAGCGAGATCACGGGGATAGCCGACATGGGTCAGCGCAATGATCTTGTTGACGCCCTGGCCCTTCAGGTCCTGGACGGCTGATGTGATCGTCTGAACGTCATCTTCGATCGTGACATTCGGGCCGGGGGAGGAGAGCTCTGGCGTATCGTTGGTGACGGCGCCGACGATGCCGATCTTCTGGCCTCCGACATCGAGCACCAGCGAAGGCTTGATGCGGTCGCCGAGCTTGGAGACGGCGCTCGCCTTGACGTTCGCCGTCACGACGGGGAATTGCACCTTGTCGAGGAAAGTCGCAAGCCCGTCCTCGCTGTCGTCGAATTCATGGTTGCCGACGGTCATGGCGTCGAACTTCATCAGGTTCAAAAATTCTGCTTCAGCCGCGCCCTTATAGGTGGTGTAGAACAGCGAGCCCTGGAAATTGTCGCCGGCATTCAGGAGAAGGACATTCTTGCCCGATAGCGCCTGGCGGCGCTGGTCGATCGCGGTCTTCAGGCGGGCGGCGCCGCCGAAGCATTCCTTCTTGCCTTCCTCCTCGGCCGAGCAGGTGGAATCGAATTTGTTGATTGACTCGATGCGTGAATGGAAATCGTTGATGTGAAGAATATTGAGTTCGTAATCGGCAAAGGCGGCGCCCGCGCTCAGCGCCAGCATGGACGCGGTCAAAAGACCGAAGCTGAAAGACTTCGTCATCCCTGTTCTCCTGATTGAGGCGAGAGATCCCCCTGATCCTCGCCGATCCCTATAGTGGTGCCAGGCGGTTTCCCGCGTGCCGATGTTTCAACAAACGACGCATGGCCGCAAGAGGGAAGCTGGGTTTGCAGCGGCGCTTTCCAAGAGGCCGCAAAACAAAAAAGCTCCCGAGTGGGAGCTTTCGCAGGGCCATATTGAAGCATTACAAACGACGTGTAAGCGTGAACTGCGAATTCGTTGCAGTCGTACAATTCAGCTGACTCATGCCGCTCAAGGCGCAATTAACAAGGGAAGTCGTCCGCTTAACATTCGAGTAAAGGTTTATCTGAATGATTCCGTCGGGGGTGGTTGTATATGTTCCCGACGCCATCTGCGTGTTCGTTCCGTCGCTGGTGCGGGTTACGAATTGTCCATTCGTGAAGGCGGAGGTCAAGCCGTTGGCATCCGTCCATTCGCCTTCAACAGAATTTGTTGCAGGCGGCGCGACTGCGATCGGTCGCTGTTGCGGTCCTGATGAAACGCAGGCGGCAAGAGTGGCCGCTGCACCGACAAGAACGAGACCAGTTCTGATTTTCATAAGGCTTCTCCCGGCGAATCGGCGTGGCGGTCACCCGCCAAGTTCGCGCAAAACATGGCGTGCGTCCGCCATGATGGCAAGGCTTGGAGCAGCGGGGGGCGGCATTTATACAGCCAGCGTTACAAAAATGCCCGCCTTGCGGCGGGCATTGTCAAAATCCTGTGAGGACGATTTTCAGCGAACGAGGACGTTCCTGAACTGCCAGGGATCCTTGGTGTCGATATCCTCGGGGAAGAGGCCAGGACGTCCGTCGAGCGGCGTCCAGTCGGTGTAGTGGCCTTCGACCGGGCCGAGATAGGGCATCTGCACTTCGAGGCAGCGCTTGTAATCGATCTCGTCGGCCTCGACGATGCCGGCCTTCGGATTTTCCAGCGCCCAGACCATGCCGGCGAGAACGGCGGAGGTCACCTGTAAGCCGGTGGCGTTCTGGTAGGGCGCGATGCGGCGGGTTTCTTCCAGCGACAGGCGCGAACCATACCAGTAGGCATTCTTCTCATGACCGTAGAGCAGGACGCCGAGTTCGTCGATGCCGTCCTCGAGCTCGTCCTCGTCAAGTACGTGGTGGACCGGCTGCGGGGTGCCGCCGTTGCCGAACATCTCATGCAGCGAGAGCACGGCGTCGTTGGCCGGATGGTAGGCATAGTGGCAGGTCGGACGGAAGGTGACTTCGCCCTCCTTGTCGCGGACCGTGAAATAATCGGCGATCGAGATCGACTCGTTGTGGGTGACGAGGAAGCCGTATTGCGGGCCGGGGGTCGGGCACCAGGTGCGCACGCGGGTGTTGGCGCCCGGCTGCTCCAGGTAGATCGCCGCCTTGTTGCCCTTCTTGTGCTTCTTGGCGTTCTTCGGCATCCACTGCTCGTGCGTGCCCCAGCCGAGTTCGGCCGGCTGCATGCCTTCGGAGATGAAGCCTTCGACGGACCAGGTGTTCCAGAAGACGTTGAGCGGCTTCGGATGCTTGGTGCGCTGGGTGTCGCGCTCGGCGATGTGGACGCCCTTGACGCCGACCTTCTTCATCAGCTTGGCCCAGCCTTCGCGATCGTGCTGGTCCGGTTCGTCGAATTTAACGCCGGTATCATGGGCGAGGTTGACGAGCGCCTGCTTCACGAACCAGGAGACCATGCCCGGGTTGGCGCCGCAGGTGGAGACGGCGGTGGCGCCGCCGGGGTTTTTCGCCTTTTCCTTGCGCACTGTCTCGCGCAGCGCATAGTTGGTGCGGTCGGCATTGCTCATGCCCTTGTCGAAATAGAAGCCGAGCCAGGGCTCGACGACCGTATCGATATAGAGAACGTCGAGCTTGCGGCAGAGCTTGATGATGTCGAGCGAGGAGGTGTCGACCGAGAGGTTGACGCAGAAACCCTGGCCTTCGCCTTTCGTCAGCAGGGGCTTCAGCAGCTCCTTGTAATTGTCCTTGGTGACATATTCCTGAATGTGGCGAACGCCGTGTTTCTTCAGGATCTCCATGTCGGAGGGTTCTTCACGCGGGTCGATGACGACCATCCGGCTTTTGTCGAATTTGAAGTGGCGCTCGATCAGCGGCAGGGTGCCGCGGCCGATGGAGCCAAAGCCGATCATTACGATCGGACCGGTAATTTCGGCATATACCGGGTGGTTCTTGTCCGTCATTCTTTTCTCCTGTGGAAGGGGACGAAGGCGATCAGCCTGAAGAATTCTTTTGAAATTGCCGCAGAAATTGCGAGGTGACCGGCTCTAACCACAAAACGGCGTCACAATAAAGAGTGTTGACCGGGAAAGGTCAAATATCGGGCGGGTGAGGCCGGCAGGCGACGGATCATCCGCCCCGCCTCTGCCAAAATCAGCGTTTCAGGATTTCCAGCCCTTCGACCGTCGTCGTCACCGCAAGCTCGGTGATGTCGTATTCGGCGACGCCGTGGATGGTGAAGGGATCGGCGGCGACATAGGCCTCGATTTCGGCGCGGTCGCCGATGGCGAGGATCGCGCCGCCGGTGCGCGGCACCTTGCGGCCGGAGGCGAGGAACCAGCCCTTGGCATAGCCCTCCTTCACCCAGGCCAGATGCGGCTCCATGTGCCTGTCGGCTTCGTCATTGGATTTGCGATAGGTGAGGGAGAGAATGAACATGATCAATTCCTGAGGAGATTGGCGCGGATCAGTCCGCGCAGCGAGTTGCCGACATAAAGCGTGCCGGCATCGAGATCGGCAAGTGTCACATGGCCGACGCGAGCCTTGCGCGCGCAAATGAGCTCGGTGCGCAGCACGCCAGCAAGCAGGCCGCAGGAGATCGGCGGAGTGCGCAGCATACCGGTCCCGTCATCCAGGAAGACGGAGGTGATGGTGCCCTCGCAGACCTCGCCGCGCTCGTTCAACAGGATGACTTCATCGGCCTCGTCGGGCCCATATTCGGCGCGCGCCGTCTCGTAGACGGCGCGGCGCGTGGTCTTGTGGCGCAGCAGCCTGTCGGTGGAAACGAGGCGGGTCTCGGCGATGCGGACCGTCCAGACAGCCTCCGGCGCCAGCGGCACGAAAGCCGCGCTCATTACCTCGATGCGGCCCTGCGCGTCGAAGGTCAGTCGGATGCGCAGCGGACCGGTAGATCGTGCAACGCCGTCCTCGAGCTTGGCAGCCGCCTCGACCGGCTGCGGAAAACCGAGGCGACGGGCGGAGCGGGAAAGCCGGGCCAGATGCAGGCGCAGACGGATGAAGCCTTCGCCGGGCTGCCAGCGCAACGTCTCGATCAGCGAGAAATCGGTCATCGCGCGATCCATTGGTCGCCCACGGCAAAGCGGGCCTTGAGCAGGCATTCCTCATATTCGGCTTCGGCGGTGGAATCGAAGACGATGCCGCCGCCGACATTGAAGACCGCCCTGCCACCGCCGAAAAGCGTGACGGTGCGGATGACGACGGAAAAACGCATGGCGCCGGTCGGCGAGATCATGCCGATCGCCCCACAATAGGCGTCGCGTGGGTCATCTTCGAGGGCGTGCAGGATTTCCATCGCCCGTATCTTCGGGGCGCCGGTGATCGACCCGCAGGGGAAGAGGGCGGCAAATATGTCGCGGATCGATAGGCCGGATCGAAGTCTGGCCTGCACATGGCTCACCATCTGGTGGACGGTCGGATAGGTCTCGACGTCGAAGAGCTTCGGGACATCGAGCGTGCCGACCTCGGTGATGCGGGAGATATCGTTGCGCAGGAGATCGACGATCATGCGGTTTTCCGCCTGCGTCTTGATATCAGCCCGCATGGCCGCGATGATTTCGGCATCCTCGGCGGCAGTAGCGCCGCGCTTTGCCGTGCCTTTCATCGGATGGGTTTCGATCCAGCCCTGTTCATCTGTGCGGAAGAAGAGTTCGGGTGAACGCGACAGGATGACCGGACCGCCGAGATCGACCAGTGCGCCGTATTTCACCGGCTGGCGTTCGATCAGCGACCAGAAGGCGGCACGGGGATCGCCGCTCCAGCGGGCTTCGATCGGCATGGTGAGGTTCGCCTGATAGGCGTCGCCGAGCCGCAGGTGCTGGTGAAGGCGGTCGAAACGCTCTTTATATATAGGGAAATCCCAGGCCGCCTTCGGGGCGGTGAGGAATTCCTCGTTTTCGAGACGCTGTTTCGGCTGGGCAAGTGGATGCGTGTCCGGCTGCGGTGCGTCGAAGACGCCGAAACAGAGGAGCGGCGTTTCCCGACCTTCTGCGGCAAAGGACGCGAGTTTTTCCTCGAAGAGATATCCGGCCTCGTAGGCCATGTAACCGGCAAGCCATTTTCCGTCGGCCCTGGCCTCTTCCATACGGGCGAGGCCGGCGAAGAATTCGCTGCGCGTCCGGGCAATGATGATCTCAGCCGGCTCGGCGAAAAGCATCACCTGGCCGGTCGCGTCGTCGCGGAAGAGGATATAGGGTTGATCGGCCACGCAACGCTTTCGGTTTGTTCTGCTCCTCATCACTCAAGATGCGATTGGGAGGGCGAGGTATTTTCTCTTCTCCCCACGGGGGAGAAGATGCCCGAAAGGCAGATGAGGGGGAGGAGCGAAGCGACGTCCTGAGCATATGCGAAGGACGGGTTCTGCTATGTCGTCCCCTCATCCGCCTGCCGGCACCTTCTCCCCTGTGGGGAGAAGGGACTCGTTGCCGCCTCTCCGCTCCTGGCGACGAGAATTCACGCTTTATCTAACGCTTCCAGCTCATCGATCAGGCCCTCGATCATCGACAGGCCCTGGCTCCAGAACGACGGATTGGTGGCGTCGAGGCCGAAAGGCTTCAAGAGTTCGGAGTGATGCTTGGTGCCGCCGGCCTTCAGCAGTTCGAAATACTTCTCCTGAAAGCCCTTCCCGGCCTTCTGGTAGACGGCATAGAGCGAATTGACCAGGCAATCGCCGAAGGCATAGGCGTAGACATAGAAGGGCGAATGGATGAAGTGGGGGATATAGGCCCAATAGGTCTCGTAGCCTTCTGAGATATTGATCGCCGGCCCGAGGCTTTCCGACTGGACGGAGAGCCAGAGCTCGCCGATGTCGTCGGCGGTGAGTTCGCCAGCCTTGCGAGCGGTGTGCAGCTTGCGCTCGAATTCGTAGAAGGCGATCTGGCGCACGACCGTGTTGATCATGTCCTCGACCTTCTGGGCAAGCATCGCCTTGCGCTCGCGTCTGTCGGTGGTCTTTTCCAGGAGCGCGCGGAAGGTCAGCATCTCGCCGAAGACGGATGCGGTTTCGGCAAGTGTCAGCGGCGTCTGGCACATCAGCGCGCCCTGCGCGCCGGCGAGAACCTGATGGACGCCGTGGCCGAGTTCGTGGGCAAGCGTCATGACATCGCGCGGCTTGCCCATATAATTGACGAGCACGTAGGGGTGAGCCGAGGGAACCGTCGGATGAGCGAAGGCGCCGGGCGCCTTGCCTGGGCGAACCGGGGCATCGATCCATTGCTCGTCGAAGAAGCGGCTGGCGATATCGGCCATCTCGGCGGCGAAATTGCCGTAAGCCGAGAGCACCGTGTCCTTCGCGTCCGACCAGGAGATCACGGCGCTCGACGTTTCCGGAAGGGGCGCGTTGCGGTCCCAGAAATTCATCTGCTCCATGCCGAGCCATTTCGCCTTCATTTTATAATAGCGGTGCGAAAGGCGCGGATAGGCTTCCCGGACGGCGGCGGCCAAGGCGTCGACAACCTCTCGCTCGACACGGTTTGCCAGATGCCTGGAGTCGGCGATATCCTCGAAGCCGCGCCAGCGGTCGGAGATATCCTTGTCCTTGGCAAGCGTATTGGTGATCAGCGTGAAGATGCGGATATTCGCCTTGAAGGTTTCGGCAAGCGCCATGGCCGCCTTGCGGCGCACGTCGGGATCCTTCTCCTGCAGCATGTTCAGCGCCACCTCGAGCGGCACTTTCTCGCCATCGATCTCATAGCGAAGTTCCGCCATGGTTTCGTCGAAGAGGCGATTGAAGGCGGAGGCCGATGTCATCGACTTCTCGAGGAAGAGCTGCTCCAGCCTGTCATCGAGCTGATAGGGCTTATCTTTCCTGAGGTCGATCAGCCAGGGGCGATAATGGCCGGCATCGGGGTCCTTGGCCATGCAAGTGTCGATGACGGCGTCGTCGATCCGGTTCAGCTCGAGCGCGAAGAACAGGAGATGACCGGAGAATTCGGTGATCTTTGCCTGGACGTCGCCGTAGAGCTTGCCGTTTGCCGGATTGGTGGTGTCGGAGAAATAAGTGAGGCCGGCAAAGGAGCCGAGGCGGCCCATGATATCGTCAAGCGCCTCATATTCCTTCAGCGCCGCGCCGATGCCTTCGGTGCCGGTCTTCGCTGCCGCTTCGGCGAGTTTGCCCTTCCACTTTTCTTCGAAAGCGATCGCGGCCTTGCCTGCCTTTTCCATGTCGGCGACGAAGGCGGTCGACGTGGCGGAGGGATAAAGATCCTGCAGCTTCCAGACCGGCAGGTCGCCGAGCGCCGGATCGGCCGCCGCCCCGGCTGGCGCTGCTGGCGAGAAAAAAAAGCCGGCGTGCAGGGGCTCGATTTTCATGGGCGCAATTCCTCTCCACTTTATCTCAGGTCTGTTTGAATAAGCGCGAGAAGGCCCCGCATCAAGGGGCTTTCGGCGCATAAAAGGCCTCGCTTCGGCACGAAATCGGCCCATCGTAATCGTTAAAATGCAATTATTTCTCAAAACTGGATGTTCAAGCCTTTCTGCCAGAGTGCGCTTCATGGTTTCGCATGAAGTGGAGCGACAATGACCGGTTACAATGAGCTCAAAGGAGCAGGGCAAATCCTCGTGGTCGAGGACGACCCGGTGCAGCGCCGTCTGCTCAAGAACGCTATCGAGCGTCACGGCCATGTCGTGCACCAGGCGGAAAACGGCCGGATCGGCCTGGAAATGGTCAAGCGCGACAGCACCCTTTTCAACGTCATCGTGCTCGACCTGATGATGCCGGAGATGACCGGCCTCGAATTCCTCGATGCACTGCACGAATTCGGCACGCAGATCCCCGTCATCGTGCAGACGGGTCAAGGCGGCATCGAGACCGTCGTGCAGGCGATGCGCGCCGGCGCCTTCGATTTCGTCGTCAAGCCGGTTTCGCCCGAACGCATCGCTACCTCGATCTCGAACGCGATGAAGCTCGACCAGCGCGAGGTGAAGGCGCGGGCCGGACGCCGGTCGCGCTCGGGCTCCGTCGGTTTCGACGACATCGTATCGGCCAGCCCGGCGATGATCCGTGTCATCGACCTCGCCCAGCGGGCGGCGCAATCCAACATCCCTGTCGTGCTCGAAGGCGAATCCGGCGTCGGCAAGGAGTTGGTGGCGCGCGCCATCCAGTCCGGCGGCGACCGCTCCAACAAGCCGTTTGTCACCGTCAATTGCGGGGCGATCCCGCATAACCTCGTCGAAAGCATTCTCTTCGGCCATGAGAAGGGCGCCTTCACTGGCGCGACCGAACGTCACATCGGCAAATTCATGGAAGCCGACGGCGGCACCATCTTCCTCGATGAGATCGGCGACCTGCCGCTCGAAGTGCAGGTGAAGCTGCTGCGCGCCGTGCAGCAGGGCGAGATCGAGACGGTCGGCGCGCGCACCGCGCATAAGGTCAATGTCCGGCTGATCTCGGCGACCAACAAGGATCTGATCGAAGAGGTCAAGAACGGCCATTTCCGCGAGGATCTCTACTATCGCCTCAACGTCTTCCCGATTACCATTCCGGCGCTGCGCAAGCGCAAGGAAGACATCCCGCATCTGGTGCGCGTCTTTACCGACCGCTTCTCCAGCGAACAGAAGAACGGCCGCCGCATGACCGTGAATTCAGGCACGCTGGCGCTGCTGACCGCCTATGACTGGCCGGGCAACATCCGCCAGCTCGAAAACGCGATCTTCCGTGCGGTCGTTCTCGCCGAAGGGCCGGAGCTGACGGAGGCGGATTTCCCGCAGATCGCCGCCCAGCTTCCGGAATATGAAGTGGTGGATCACCTGGCGCTCGTGGCCGACAATACCGGCCTCGACCCGGACGAGGCATATAGCGAAGAATACCGCACGCCGCCGGAGGTTCACCATCACCGCCTGTCCGAGGCCTCCGATAATGCAATCGCCAGCGTCAACCCCTCAGGCGACGTGCGCAAGCTTGCCGATGTCGAGGAGGAGCTCATCCGATTCGCGCTCAAATTCTATCGCGGACAGATGAGTCAAGTGGCGCGCAAGCTTGGCATCGGCCGATCCACACTTTATCGCAAACTCAAAGATTACGGCATAGACCCCGATAATCCCCAGAAAGATGCGGCTTAAGCCCTATTTATTAAGACTCAGGCAACCACGATTTGTTACTGATCATAAACCACTTGTTAGTGGCTCGTTCACTATGTAAAGAAAAGGTTGATCATGTGTGGCATTTTTGCCATCGTGTGACCGCATTTGACAGTCATCTGAGACAGTACGGGACATTGTCTGTCTGACGGGGATCGAGTTGCCGAATCTGAATGGGATTTCCAAGCCTTCGCGCTTGAGCTGGCGTTCTTTGTGCGCCGACATCTGCGGAAAGGCAGTGAGGACGGCGGCGGCCGCCCTTCTTGCGCTTGCGGTTTCCTCGCCGGTATTCGTTAGTACGCCTTCCGAGGCCGCGGGCGAAACCCGCAGCCTCAAGCTCTATTTCATCCATACCGGCGAAAAGGCCGTCATCACCTATAAGCGTAACGGCAAGTTCGACCCCAAGGGTCTGGAGCAGCTGAACCGCTTCCTCCGTGACTGGCGCAAGAACCAGCCGACGAAGATGGATCCGCGCCTGTTCGACCTGATCTGGGAAGTCTATCGCCAGAGCGGTTCACGGGACTACATCAATGTCGTCTGCGGCTTCCGCTCGCCGGCGACCAACGAGATGCTGCGCGGCCGCTCGCGCAATTCCGGCGTCGCCGAAAAGAGCCAGCACATGCTCGGCAAGGCGATGGACTTCTTCATTCCCGACGTCAAGCTTGCGACGCTCAGGGCCATCGGCATGAAGATGCAGATCGGCGGCGTCGGCTTCTATCCGAAATCCGGCTCGCCCTTCGTGCACATGGATGTCGGCGGCGTTCGCGCCTGGCCGCGCATGAGCCGCGACGAGCTCGTCCGACTTTTCCCGAACGGCAACACCATTCATATTCCAGCCGACGGCAAGCCGCTGCCCGGCTATCAGCAGGCGATGGCCGATTACAAGCGCCGCGTCAGTGGCACGCAGATCGAGATCGCCAGCGCTTCCGAATCGGCGCCGAAGCACAAGACGCTGTTTGCGGCGCTCTTCGGCGGCGGCGCGGACGAGCAGGAAGACGATACCGACGATTCGGCCCCGGTCGCCGTCGCCAAGGCAACGCCGCCGAAGGCCGAACCTGCTCCGGCCGAACCGCAGCAGGCCGAGGTCGCAGCCCTGAACGCGCCGGTGCCGCAGGTTCGCCCGGCCTTCAGCAACCAGCCGGCCGGCAGCGAAATGGCCAGCGCACTGGTGGCGCCGTCTTCGGGTAACGCCGCGCAGCAGGCCCTTGCCGCGGCGCTTCCGGCCGATCAGGCCCAGCCGCAGCAATTCGCCGATCTCAGCGCCTACAGTATTCCCGTTCCCTCGCTTCTCGGCCAGCGCCGCGCGCCGGGTGACGCCGAGGTCGCGTCGGTCGATCCGAATATGCAGAACGGAATGCCGGTTCCCACTCCGGTCGAGCGCCCTGCCGTTGCCGAAAATCTGCTTGCGGCGGCGGATGCCGATCCGGAAGCGGAGGCAGACGAGGCCGATCAGGATGGCGGCCTGTCTCCTGCCATCGCCGACGCGCTCGAACAGCAGAACAAGGATACGGAAAGCCAAGTCGCCTCGCATGAGCCTCAAATGAGCGTCGAGCAGGCAATCGCCGCCGCGATGCCGCAAAAGGCGGCCGCCGAAAAGCCGTCATTGCAGCTCGCTGCCTTGGCGCCGGCGACGAAATCGGCGAGCTTCGGTGACGCTTTCGATGCCCCGGCTGCCGAGAGCCCCGCGCCGCAGCCCCTTCCGGTCAAGGGCGGGCGCCCGACGCAGAAGGAAGCCGCAGCAGCCGATGCCAGCCGCACGACAGTGCGTACCGAGCCGAAGCTGACGCAGAAGATGATCTCGCAGTGGGCGCTGACCAATGCCCGTCTCGAAATGGCGTCCAAGCAGGTCAAGGCGCCGCGCTTCGTCAGCCAGACGATGCGCGCCCAACCGACCGCTGTCTATGCCGAGGGCTTCAACGTCAAGACCGCCTCGGTTGATCCGGCCCGCTTCAGCGGCACGGCCGTTAACTTCATGGAAGTGCACAAGTTCAACACGAACTGAGCCTGCCGATCTCGTCAGACCGAAAACCGCCGGAGTGATCCGGCAGTTTTTCTTCTGACTGTTTGAGCGGTTGGACAGTCAGTTGGACGGCCAGCAGGATCCGGCGTAAAAGAAAAGCCGCCGGAAGATCCGACGGCTTTTCGAAAGCAGCGATGTTGCCGAATCAGCCTTCCGGCGGCGCCTCGATCATGCCGAGTGCGTGCAGATAGGTGTCGAGGATTGCTTCCTCCTCCATGCGCTCCTGCTCGTCCTTCTTGCGCAGCGCCACGACCTTCTTCAGGATCTTGGTATCGAAGCCCATTCCCTTGGCTTCGCCATAGACGTCCTTGATGTCGTCGGCGATGGTCTTCTTTTCTTCTTCCAGCCGTTCAATGCGCTCGATGAAAGCGCGAAGCTGATCGCGGGCGACGCCATGAGCATCAGACATCGTGTTCTCCTGATTTTTCGGTGATCAATTCGGGATGCACGTGACTGCCGCGAAGCGGCGTCACGGTCAAGCCTGTTAAAGGCCAAGCGGACTATTTGTGTGGCTTGTTCAGCTCAAATGCCGCCTTTTGCACAGGTGAGGCCTCCTTCTGGTGGAGGTTCTTCCAGTCCTCATAGGGCATGCCGTAGATCATCTCGCGCGATTCGTCCCGGCTGACCGGAACGCCCTCCGCCTCGGCGGCCTCGCGGTACCAGTTCGACAGGCAGTTGCGGCAGAAGCCGGCCAGGTTCATCAGATCGATGTTCTGGACGTCACTGCGGTTACGAAGATGCGCGACCAGACGACGGAAGGCGGCGGCTTCGAATTCGGTCTGTTGTTCCTTGCTGAGCGCGGTCATCTCGCTCTCCTTTCATTCCGTGGGCGTCAGTAGGGGCCGGTGCGCGACGGATGGACGTCGTATTCGTGCAGGCCCGGATCGGCATTCATCGCTGTAAAAATCGGCGCCAGGCGCTCCGCCCATGCCGATATGCCGGCTTCATCCGCGATCAAATCCTGACGCACTTCGAGCAGGGCATGCGGGATGCCTGTCACCATGCAATGGCGGTACATGGTATCGCCCTTCAGAGCGCCGTCATAGGGTTCGTTGTCACCGACGACGAGATCGGGATCGGCGCGCAGCTTGTCGATCAGCGGGCCGACGGCGCGCCGGTCGCTGTCCCAAAGAACGGCGGCGTGCCAGGGTCGGGGAATGCTCTTCCACGCCGGCGTGAAAGAATGCAGCGACAGCACCAGCGGTGCCTTGCCGGTGCTATTTGCCACCGTGTCGATCGTGCCTGCGACGGCATCGTGGTAGGGGCGATGAAAGGCTTCGATCCGGTAATTCCATTCCTGCGGCGTGATCGGGTGATTGCCTGATATGACGGCGCCGTCCGAGATCTTCATGATCAGCGTCGGGTCATCCTCCCCGCGGTTCGGGTCGATCAGCAGGCGCGAGAAACCGCCGAGCACTGCCGGTATGCCGAGCCTCGCCGAAAGCTGTCGCGTCAGGCCCTCGATGCCGATATCGTAGGCGATGTGGCGGGCAAAGGCAGACTCGGGCAGGCCGAGCCTTTCATACCGGGCGGGAAGGCGGTTCATCGCGTGATCGGCGAGGATCACCATGCCTTTGTCATGTTTTCCAGGTAGGATTTCGAAGGATTGAAAGTCGTCCATGAAGGAATTTGCCGTTGGCCGTTGCGCAGTCGCGCCCAGTGATTGCATGCGCCCGCGACCGGTTCAAGCGCGACAGGCGAAGAGAGCGGATATGAGCCTCCGCGGGCAGTTATGAAAGGGAATATAATCGATTAGCATTGCGTTGACTTTCGGATGAGGGCGGCGCAAGAAGACACGGACATGAATAACCGTGGAGCTATTTGGGAGCCGTGTTGATTCAAGCCGCGCCAAGTTTCCTCACGCGGTCCGGACCGCTGGTCCGACTCGCCCTGTTTGCTCTTGCAGCCGCCATGCCGTTCTTCATCGCAGATGCCGCACGCGCCGATTTTCGCGTCTGCAACGGAACGCAAAATCTGGTTGGGGTGGCAATCGGATACAGGGCCAAGGACGGCTGGATCACGGAGGGCTGGTGGCAGGTGCCGGCAACGACCTGCGCCACGCTGATCGAGGGAGAATTGCAGTCGCGCTATTATTACCTCTACGCAGAGGACGCCGCCCGGGGAGGACGGTGGACGGGGGACGTGCAGATGTGCGTGGCGGAAAACGAGTTCAAGATCTCGGGTGTGCAGGATTGTTATGCCCGGGGTTACCAGAAGATGGGATTCAAGGAATATGACACGGGCCGCCAGGGCAGCTGGATGGTTCAACTCTCCGACACCCCAGGGACGCAAGAAAGTCAGAATTGATGAAGCGTAATCGCAAAATTAAAATCCTCGCCACCCTCGGGCCCGCCTCCGCCGAGGAATCGATGATCGAGAAGCTGCACCAAGCCGGTGCCGACGTCTTCCGCATCAATATGAGCCATGCGAGCCACGACCTGATGCGAACGCTCATCCAGCGCATCCGCTCGGTCGAGGCGCGCTCAGGCCGGCCTATTGGCATTCTCGCCGATCTGCAGGGACCGAAGCTGCGCGTCGGCAAGTTTACCGACAGCAAGGTCGACCTGAAACCCGGCCAGACCTTCACGCTCGACAACAATGAAGCGCTCGGCGACCAGAACCGCGTCTATCTGCCGCATCCCGAGATCCTGGAATCGGTGCAGCCCGGCCACCGCCTGTTGATCGACGACGGCAAGCTCGCCCTGCGCGCAGAAAAATGCGACGGCAAGAGCATCGTCACGACAGTTATTTCCGGCACGCGCATCTCCGACCGCAAGGGGGTCAGCCTTCCGGACACGCTGCTTGGCGTTGGTGCGCTGACCGACAAGGACCGGTCCGATCTCGACGCCGTGCTCGCGACTGACGATGTCGACTGGGTGGCACTGTCCTTCGTCCAGCGTCCGGATGACCTTGCCGAAGTGCGCAAGATCGCCCGCGGCCGCGTTGGTCTGATGTCGAAGATCGAAAAACCGCAGGCTCTCGAGCGCATCGAAGAGATCATCGAGCTTTCCGATGCTTTGATGGTCGCCCGCGGCGATCTCGGCGTCGAAATGCCGCTCGAATCGGTTCCCGGCATTCAGAAGCAGCTGATCCGCGCCTGCCGCCGTTCGGGCAAGCCGGTGGTCGTGGCCACGCAGATGCTGGAATCGATGATTTCGGCGCCGGTGCCGACGCGCGCCGAAGTCTCGGACGTCGCGACCGCCGTCTTCGAAGGCGCGGATGCCGTCATGCTCTCGGCCGAATCGGCCTCGGGCGATTATCCGGTCGAAGCCGTCTCGACCATGGCCTCGATTGCCACGGCCATCGAGCGCGAGCCGCATTATCCCGGCATTATCTATGCCCAGCGCGCCCAGCCGGAAGCAACCGGCGCCGATGCGATCTCGCTTGCCGCCCGACAGATCGCCGAGACGCTGAAGCTGTCGGCGATCGTCTGCTACACCTCGTCCGGCACGACGGGGCTTCGCGCGTCGCGCGAGCGCCCGCAGGTGCCGATCCTGGCATTGTCGCCGATCATCAAGACGGCGCGCCGGCTTGCCATCGTCTGGGGCTTGCATTGCGTCGTCACCCATGATGCGACCGATCTCGACGACATGGTTAACCGCGCCTGCCGCATCGTTGCCGACGAAGGGTTCGGCAAGCCGGGCGATCGCATCATCATCTCGGCCGGCGTGCCGCTCGGCACGCCCGGCGCCACCAACATGCTCCGCATTGCCTATATCGGTTCGGACGGCCAGAGCGGCATCTGATCCGATCGCATCCGTGATAAGGCCGCTGCCCAAAAGGCGGCGGGCTTTTTTCGTTCATGTGACGAGGCATTGCCAAGGGATGCGGCGCATGCAAGTCTTGATCCCGGGTTTGGAGGGATCACCATGGATGTCGTCACTCTTTTGGCCTTTGCGGCCGTTTCCTTCGTCGGTATCGCGACGCCGGGGCCGACAGTGCTGCTGGCGTTGACAAATGGTTCTCGGCATGGGCTGCGCCGCGCGATCGCCGGCATGGTCGGCGCGGTACTTTCGGATTTCGTTCTGATCGGCGCTGTGGCTGTCGGACTCGGCGCGCTGCTTGCGGCATCGGAATTCTGGTTCTCGATGCTGAAATGGGCGGGGGCTGCCTATCTCGCCTTTCTCGGCATCATGCTCTTGAGTTCGAAGGGCGCGATCGATGCGGCACTGAAATCCGATGAGGCCGCCATGAGATCGTCCTTTTCGATCGGGCTGAAGAGTTTCATGGTCGCGGCGACGAACCCGAAGGGCTATCTCTTCTTCTCCGCCTTTCTGCCGCAGTTCATCGATCCCGCCCAGCCGCAGACGGCGCAGTATATGCTGCTCGCCCTCGTCTTCGCTGCGCTCGATTTCATCATCATGTTCGGCTACGCTTTCTTCGGCTCGCAGGCGGTCCGTTTCCTGAAAACGTCAGGCGCCTTGTGGCTGGAACGGGCCTGCGGCGGCGCGCTGCTCGCCCTTGCCGGGTCGCTTGCCTTCTACCGCCGGGCAACGGCCTGATTCAAGGCCGAGGCAGGGATAGATGGCCGACTCGATAGGCCTGCGTATGCCTGCCGATCTCGGAAATCTCCCGCCATAGCCTGAAGCGGACGCGCGTCCATGTCGTCGGTTCGAAGCCGGAGATGGAGGCAAGTGCGCCTCTCGCCAGATCGGCTTCGGTTTCAGCGCTTTCGGCCCGGCGGAGATCGGCAAGCGACGCATAGTCTTGCGTCCGAAGGATATCGCGCGTGGCAAACCGGGACGCCGCAATGTCGGGCGAGACTTCCGCCTGCCACACAATCCAGGTACTCACCTCAGGCCAGCCGAAGGCGCCGGTGACTGCCTCGAAGCCCGGGCCGCAGAGGAAGTCGCTTGCTCCCTCCGGTCTCTGCCAGAGATAGAAAGGCGCGTAAAGATTGTCGCGGCTGCCGATCTCGTTCTTGCGGGCGCTGAGATAGGCCTTGAAGCCGAGATTGGGAAAGCCGTCGAGCAGCGGTCCTTTTTCGCGGATGCGGCGCTCGATGATCGACATGTCGTAATCGGCTGGCAGGGTGAAGCCGTATTGCATGGCCATCATGAGCGTTTCTCCACTGCACGCAGTCGCCAGTCCGGATCGGTCATCTGGGCGATGCCGACGCCGAAGGACCAGTCCTCAGACGCGCTGGTGCTGACGACGACCATTACGTCTTCTGACCGCAGGCCTGGCGATTGGGCCAGCAGCTCGGCAAGCCGCCGATACAGCGCTGCCTTCATCTCCGCCGTTCGCGGCCGGCCTATGGTGATCGAGATATAGACGAAATCGTCCGAGCGCGGGCCGGCGAGATAGCTGCGGTCGAAGATCAGCTCATTCTCGTCATGCTGATGGATGGCCTGGAAGCGGTCGTTCTCGGGCACATCGAAGGTCTCGACCAGTGCGCGCTGGACGTTGTCGGCAAGCGCTGCGAGATATTCTTGCGACTTGCCTTTGCGAAGAGAGATGCGGACGAAGGGCATTGGGATCTCCATGGTTCGGGCCGTCCGACGGCCTTGACAGCAGCATCATCGCAGCACACGATGATGCTGAAAATCAGAATTTCATGGATCAACTGTCCCAAAAAATGGAATGATACGATGCGGCGGACGATTTTCGATCTCGATGTGCTTCGGACCTTTTCGACCGGCATGGAACTCGGCAATTTCGCCAAGGCGGCGGAAAAACTCGGGCGTTCGACGTCAGCGGTCAGCGCGCAGCTGAAGAAGCTGGAGGAGCAGGCGGGCACGCCTATCTTCCGCAAGGCGGGCCGCGGGCTGGCGCTGACCGACGCCGGCGAAACGATGCTCGGTTATGCCAGACGGTTGCTGGATCTCAATGACGAGGCGGCGGCGGCCGTGCACAGCGGCGAGCTGGAAGGCTGGGTGCGGCTCGGTCTGCAGGAGGATTTCGGCGAGACCTTGTTGCCTGAGGTGCTCGGCCGTTTCGCGCGCGCCCACCCGAAGGTCCGCATCGAGGCGCGGGTGGTGCGCAATACCGAACTGCTCGAGCGGGTCACCTCAGGCAAGCTCGATCTGGCGCTTGCCTGGAGCGACGGGACGCTTTCGGCGCATTGCGAGCGCATCGGCGAGGTGCCGATGTGCTGGATCGGGCCTGCCGAGGGACAGCCCGGCTGGCATGTGGCAAGCGGCGAGCCGATGCCGCTTGCCTCGCTGGAGGCGCCGTGCCTGTTGCGCAGTGCGGCGACCAGGGCGCTCGACGCGGCGGGAATCTCCTGGCGGCTCGCCTTCGTCAGCCCCAGTCTCGGCGGCCTCTGGGCAGCGACGGCGGCCGGCCTCGGCTTGACTATCCGCACACCGATCGGCCTGCCGGCGAAGGTCCGGGCGCTCGCGCCAGAGGCAATCGGCCTGCCTGAGCTACCAAAGCTCGGTCTGGTGCTGCACAGAGCCGAAGCCGAGCTGCAACCGGCTGCGGCGCGGCTTGGCGCGCTGGTTCTACAGTCCGTGCATGGCGTGCTGCACGGGACGGCAGGCTGATATCTCGATTATCCCGCGAGCGCAGGGCCCGATCACCATGAAGCCGCTCTGATACTCAGCCGAAGCGTTCCAACGCCATGGCGAAGATGTCGGTATCGACATTGCCGCCGGAGGTGACGGCGACGACGGTATCGCTTTCCAGCGCCTCGCCATGGAAAAGAGCGGCGGCCAGCGCCACGGCGCCGCCCGGCTCGACGACGATCTTCAGCCTGACGAAGGCGAGCGCCATGGCGCGCAGCGCCTCGTCGTCGGTGACGACGATGCCGGCGCCGGCGAGGCGCTTCAAGATCGGAAAGGTGATGTTGCCGGGCTGCGGCGTGATGATAGCATCGCAGATCGAACCCGACATCGAGGCGTTGCGCTCGATCCTGCCGGAGGCGAGCGAGCGGGTGGTATCGTCGAAGTCCCTGGGCTCGCAGGGACGGACGCGAAAGCCGGGGGCGCTGGCTTCGAGGGCGAGCGCGATGCCGGACGTCAGTCCGCCGCCGCCGCAGGGAACGAGCACCTCGGCTTCCGTTACACCTTCTTCTTCCGCCTGTTCGGAGATTTCGAGGCCAGTCGTGCCTTGGCCGGCAATGACAAGCGGTTCGTCGAAAGGCTTGATCAGCGTCAGGCCGCGCTCGGCGGAGAGCCGGGCGCCGATTTCGTCGCGATCCTCATTGGCGCGGTCGTAGAGCACGACTTCGGCGCCGAAGGCGCGGGTGTTGGCGATCTTCAGCTTCGGCGCATCGCTCGGCATGATGATGACGGCGGGCACGCCGTGCAGCTTGGCGGCAAGGGCGACGCCCTGCGCATGATTGCCCGAGGAGAAGGCGATGACGCCGCGCGTGCGTACGGCCGAGTCGAGGCCGGAGACGGCAGACCAGCCGCCGCGAAACTTGAAGGAACCCGAATGCTGCAGGCATTCCGCCTTCACGAACAGGCGCCGGCCGGCGATCTCGTTCAGGAAGGGGGAGGAGAGAAGCGGCGTTCGGCGCGCGCGACCGCGCAGTCGAGCGCGGGCGGCAACAATCATTTCAATGCTGACCATTCGAGAATCGTCCTGCTTGCGGCGTCGCTCCTGCATAGGACGGGGCAAACGGTTTGTGAACGGTGACTTTGTCACCGTGACATGAATGACCATTGCGCCTATGCCCGGCGGCTCGCCGACCGTCAATAGCCGCCCGCCGAGCCTTCCGTCGCGCGGGCGTCCATAGCGCCGTTGTAACGAGCGCCGCCGCCCTTTTCGATGGTGGCAAGGCTTTTGCCGCCGACGAGGATGCCGGCGGCCTGACCCCAGAGCGGCGCATCGTTGCCGCCGTCGAAGCTATAGCCCATCGCCGCAAGCATCTTTTCCGTATCCGGCGAAAGCGCATAGGGCTCGAGATAGACCTTGTCTGGCTGCCATTGGTGATGAAACCGCGGCGCGTTGACGGCCTGGCTGATATCCATGCCGAAGTCGACGATATTCAAAATCGCCTCCAGCGTGATGGTGATGATGCGCGAGCCGCCGGGGCTGCCGATCACCATGAAGGGCTTGCCATCGCGGGTGACGATCGTCGGGCTCATCGAGGAGAGCGGCGTCTTCTTCGGAGCGATGGCATTGGCTTCGCCCTGAACGAGGCCATAAAGGTTCGGCACACCCGGTTTGGAAGTGAAATCGTCCATCTCGTTGTTGAGCAGAACGCCGGTGCCGGGTGCCACGACCGCCGCGCCGAAGGAGCCGTTCAGCGTATAAGTGACGGCAACCGCATTGCCCTCGTCGTCGATGATCGAATAATGGGTCGTCTCGTTGCTTTCCTTGCCGCCGAGCGGTTTCAGGTTGGCCGAAGTCCCGGCCTTGTAGGGATCGATCTTTGCTGCGATCTCCTTGGCGTAGCTCTTGTCGAGCATTTTCTCGACCGGGTTCTCGACGAAATCGGGATCGCCGAGCGCGGCGTTGCGGTCGACATAGGCGTAGCGCATCGCCTCGACCATCACATGCACGGTTTCAGCCGAGGCGTAGCCGAGATAGGAGAGCGGATAACCTTCGAGGACGTTGAGGATCTCGCAGATGATGACGCCGCCGGAGGAGGGTGGTGGCGAGGAGATGATGTCGTAGCCGCGGTAGTTGCACTCGATCGGCTTCAGCTCGCGGACGGTGTATTGCTCGAAATCCTCCTTGGCGAGGATGCCGCCCTTGGCCTGGCTCGCGTTTACGATCGCTTCGGCGGGCGCGGCCTTATAGAAGGCGTCGGGTCCTTTTTCCGAGATGGCCGCAAGGACCGCAGCGAGATCCGGCTGCGCAAGCTTTTCGCCGGAGCCATAGGGCTTGCCGTCCGGTTTCAGGAAAATCTTCGCCGCCGTCTCGTCCTTGGCAAGGCGCTTGGCGCTGCCGGCAAGGATCGCCGCGTCACCCTGTTCCAGCGTGAAGCCCTCCTTGGCGAAACGCAGCGCAGGCCCGATCAGGTCCTGGCGTGACCGGGTGCCGTATTTCTCGCGCGCCGTCTCGAAACCCATGACGGAGCCGGGGACGCCGACGGCGAGATAGCCGTCAAGGCTGGCCCGCGGCACGATATCGCCCTTTGCATCGAGATACATGGTCTTCGTCGCGGCGATCGGCGCGCGCTCGCGGAAATCGAGGAAGGTCTTGGTGCCGTCTTTCAGCCGGATGGTCATGAAGCCGCCGCCGCCGAGATTGCCGGCCGAGGGATAGACGACCGCCAGTGCATAACCGACGGCGACCGCCGCATCGACGGCGTTGCCGCCGCTCTTCAGCACCTCGACGCCGACATCGGTCGCCAGATGCTGGGCGGTGACGACCATCCCGTGTTCGGCTTCGACTGGCGCGGGCGATGCCGCGAAAGTCGCAGTCAGGCTCAGCGACAATGCCGATATGATGGAGATCGTCCCGATATGCAGGCGGCCCATGATTTCCCCTCCTATGGACAACAACGGAAAGACATATGGGGCTGCTGCGGCCCGCGGCAATGCGGGGAACAGGCTTTGTGCGAGGAAGCCGGCCGAATGTCCAACAGAGACACCGCCAGAGAGATCAACCGCCGTGGAGAGCGCCGGGCATGAGCGACGGCTGGATTTGGATCGCCTGATCGCGGAGAGAGGCGGCGAGCCGCTCTTCGGCGCGGCGGGCGGCCGCCTGGAGGTCGCGCGGCTCGCCGGCGATCTTTTCCATGGCGGCGATAGCGACGTCGGTGGCGAGATAATCCGGCTTATGGCCCACGCCGCCGACAGTCACGAGTTCGGAGCCTGCTATATCGCGGGCGAGGCCGCGCGAATGCAGGTGTTCCCAGACGATCTCGTCGCGGTCGCCTGTGATGATGACGGTCGGCGCGGTGATCTGCGAATAGAGCGGCGACTGCTCCTTCACATAGGCGAGCAGTCTTTTGAAATCGGCGGCATTGTTGTGGAAGGTGCGTGGCCGCAGCACCAGCGATGGGCCGGTTTTTTCGATGTAGTCGGCAGGGCGTGGATTGGGACGGAAGACATTCAGCGTGCCGCGCTCCAGCCGGCTCAGTCCAAGCGGAACGACGATGGCGTGGTTGAAGAGCCAACCGATGACCGGCACGGTTGCCACATGATAATACCAGTCGATGCCGCCGGGCCACGGATGGGTGGCGGGTGCGAGGAAGAGCAGACCGGCGGTCTTATCCGGATGGCGCAGTCCGAAGGCGGCGGTGATCGCACCGCCGAAGGAATGGCCGACGATGATCGCCTTCTCGATGCTGCGCTTTTCCATCAGTCGGGCGATTGCGTCGGCCTGGCCGGAGGGGACGGCGTTCTCAGGGCCGCCGCGTTCGGAATAACCGTGACCGGGACGATCGACGAACAGCATTTCCGCCCGGCCATCGAGCGGGGCGCGAAAGGCGACGAGCTGATCGAGCAGATTGCCGCTGGCGCCGTGAATGAAGACGAGGGCCGGCAGATCCGCATTTTGGGGACGCTCGACATGGACGGCGTTCATGCGATAGCCGCCGACATCCGTCAATTCGCCGATATTCGGATAGGTCTGTTCGAATTGCCGGGCCTTGTAAGAGGAGTAGCCCATAGCGGCGGCGAGCGGGGCGAGAAGAGCGGAAACTTCGGCAAGCATGATCTTAGCGGCGACGATCGATGGATTTTGCGGGGGATGGTCGTGTCAAATTCCCTCGACAGTTTCTAAAATTGTGCGCTCTGGCCGCAGGTCAAGCTCGGTGAGCCTGCTTCAGGTTCGATTGCCGGCCAGTTTTTCCGCAAGCATGTTGACCTGCTCCTGCGCGGTGCGATCGGCGGGATAGATATCGAGGAACCGTTCCCAGGCCTTCAGCGTCAATTGGTCATTGCCGGAATTGCTGAGGATCGCGGCCATACCGGAGAGCGCGCCGAAATGGCGCGGCTCGATATCCAGCACATGCTCGATGTCGGACATCGACTTGCGGTAATTGCCCATGACGAAATTCAGCGTGGCGCGGCGATTCCAGCTCTCGGCATAATCGGGTTTGAGGGCAATCGCCTCGTCGAGGAAATCGAGAGCGGCGGGATTGCGCTTTTCCTCGATCGCCTTGTCGGCCCATTGCATCAGCAGGTTCACGGTCGCACTGCCGGAATCATTCCATTCCAGACGAATTTCATTGGCGATGCTGCTGGCCTTGTCAGGATCACGCTCGCGCTTCAACTGACTGAAGAGCTGATCGAGACGCTGCTTCGGCGAACTACTGGCATCCCTCCGCTCGACAATGACGTTCTTTTCGGCCGCGGCGGCCGGAAACGGGGGGGTGGAAAGGATGAAGGCGAGCGGCAGCACCGCTGACGTACAAGCAAAAAAGCGCATGGCGGACATATTAGTCCGCCAGCGCCGAAGATCAAACAAATTAGACGTGATCACCGCAGCGACCACCGGATGTCCGTCGGCGCAATCTGCGCGGCGCACGATCCGGATGCGCAATCAGCCCTGACGAGCCTTGTAGCGCGGGTTCAGCTTGTTGATGATGTAGATGCGGCCCTTGCGACGAACCAGACGGTTGTCACGGTGACGAGCCTTGAGCGACTTGAGCGAATTCTTGATCTTCATTTTTCTGATCCGCGATCTCTATGGGGGAATTCACATTCGCCCGTAACTTTAACAATCAAAAGCGCGCCGTCGGGGCGCGCTCTTTAGGTGGGGGTGCAGATACCCCGTCACCTCCAGCGTGTCAACCACGTGACGGTGTTTTTCCCAAGCCGCACGGCCGTTTTCTCACTGCGAAACCGGCAATTTCGGCGCCAATGTCGTGACGTGACCCATTTTGCGGCCGGGGCGCCACTCGTTCTTGCCATAGAGGTGAACCAGCGTGTCGGGACGCTGCAGCCAGTCGCGAACGGCAAGGATATCGTCGCCGACCAGATTCTGCATGACGCAGTCGGAGTGCCGCTCGCCATTCCCGAGCGGCAGGCCGGCGACAGCGCGGATATGCTGCTCGAACTGGCTGACGACGCAGGCGGCTTCCGTCCAGTGACCGGAATTGTGGACGCGCGGCGCCATCTCGTTGGCGATCAGGCCGCCGTCGGCGAGCACGAAGAATTCGATGCCGATCACGCCGACATAGTTCAACGCGGCGAGAATCTTTTCGGCCGATCGACGCGCGGCCTCCGCTGTTGTCGCCGAGATTGCGGCCGGAACGGTCGAGGTGTGGAGAATGCCGTTGCGGTGGACATTCTCGGCGGGATCGAAGCAGACGACCGTACCATCCGCGGCACGCGCGGCGATGATCGAGACCTCGCGCTCGAAGGCGACGAAGCTTTCGAGGATGAGCGGTACGGCCCCGAGCGCGGCATAGGCGCCGTCAGGATTGTCGGCGGGCGAGCGGAAAACCTTCTGCCCCTTGCCGTCATAACCGAGACGGCGGGTCTTCAGCACGCCCTGGCCGCCGAAATCTTTCAGCGCGGTTTCGAGATCGGCCTGGCTGTCGACCGCATGAATGCGAGCGGTTGATATGCCGCAGCCGTTGAGGAAGCGTTTTTCGACGAGCCGATCCTGGGCGGCCTCGAGCGCCTTGGCAGGCGGATAGACGGCGATGCTTGCCGAGAGCGCTTCGGCGGCCGCGACGGGCACGTTTTCGAATTCGTAGGTGACGACATCGCAGGCGTCTGCCAGTTCGGCCAGCGCCGCCGGATCGTCATAGGCGGCGACGATCTGCCGGTTCGCCAGTTGGGCGGCGGGGCAGTCGAGCTGCGGCTCGAGGATGACAGTGCGGAAATTCAATCTGGCGGCTGCGATGGCCAGCATGCGGCCGAGCTGGCCGCCGCCGACAATGCCGATCGTTCCTATGGTCATTGGTCGTCCATTGGATATTCGGCGACGGCAACACTCTGGCGCTCGCGCCATTCGTCGAGCCGGTCGGCAATCTCTTCGTCGGAAAGGGCCAGCACGGCGGCGGCGAGAAGAGCGGCGTTGACCGCACCCGCCTTGCCTATGGCGAGGGTCCCAACCGGAATGCCGGCCGGCATCTGCACGATGGAAAGAAGGCTGTCCTGGCCGGACATGGTCTTCGACTGGACCGGCACGCCGAAGACCGGCAGCGGCGTCATCGATGCGGTCATGCCCGGCAGGTGTGCTGCGCCGCCGGCGCCGGCGATGATGACCTTGAAGCCTTCCGCACGCGCGCCCTTGGCGAAATTCATCATGCGCTCGGGCGTACGGTGCGCTGAGATGATGCGCGCATCATAAGCGATTTCCAGCGCTTCCAGCGTGTCAGCCGCGTTCTTCATGGTCTCCCAATCGGATTGGCTGCCCATGATGATGGCGACGAGTGGTCTATCTGTCATCCTGCGACCGTTCCTTTCAGGCAATGATATCGGGAACGATCTGGTCTTCCAGCTTGGAGAGCTTGTCCTTGATGACGAGCTTCTTCTTCTTCATGCGCTGGATTCGCAGAGCGTCGCATCCGGTCTCGATCATGGCGTTAATCGCAGCGTCGAAATCCTCGTGCTCCTGGCGCAGACGCGCCACCATGAGCCTGATTTCCGCCTGTTCCTGATCGGCCATATGCATTCCCCGTTATCGTCCTCGGACCTTGTCCGATCTGCCGATGATTTCCGCAAGCTCCTATCACCAAATACGGGTAACGGCTAGTTAGTCTTGATCATGAATTTGCCATCTCTTCTTCATCTTTTCGCCTTCGACAAGCCGTCAAAAATATGTCACAGTCCGCCCCGTTGACACCTTGATCCCCGACGACGATGGTCGGGGAAGGTAAGAGGAAGGAAGGGTCAAATGACAGTTGAAGCTCATCTTGAATCACTCCACAAAAAGCATGTCGCTCTTGAGGAGGAGTTGCATGCACTCAGAACAGCTCCCTCTATCTCCGATACTGAAATTGCCGAATGCAAGCGCCGCAAGCTGCGCATCAAGGACGAGATTCAGCGTCTCAAGTCATCCGTCCATTAATCTTCCCAAGGGTCGCCGGTCGATCATCTTGCGCAAGAGGTAAATCCATCCATTCCGCCTAAAATTTGCAAGAACCGGTGATTACACCAGAATTGCGCCAGCCCGATGCTTTGTGACGTCGCGGCTGGCGCGTTTGCGTCTGCTTGCAGCAAATGACGTTATAATGATTGCGTCCGGGGCGTTATGGGAGGTGCGGTCAGGCCCAGAACTGATCTAGCCACAGATTGAGCTTGTCAAAGCCGCGGTTGTTGACCGCATAGATGCGTTTCGTACCTTCCGAGGTCACGGAGACAAGATTGCTGTCGAGCAGTGCCTTCAGGTGCTGCGAGACAGCGGGACGACTGATCGGCAGGCCCTCGGCAAGCTCGTTGACGGTGCGCGGCGCGCGCCGCAATTCCTCCAGCAGAAAGCGCCGGTTCGGGTCGGCAATCGCAGAGAAAGGGTCCGTGTTCGACATGGCGGGAACGCTACGTCAAACCGGCCGTTGCAGCAAGGAAATTGTGCATTGCAGCGTGCTGCCGCGCTTACCAGCCGAGGCCCTCGCGCATGATCAGAAGGGCCGCGATCAGCGCCATCGTATACATGAAGGGATAAAAGATCTGCGGCTTCATGCGGCGCACGCACCAGGCGCCGGCAAGAGTGGCGAGCGGCGCGAAAGGCAAGAGCGTGGCGGAGGTCGCAAGGTTCTGTGTGTCGAGCTGGCCGAGGGCAAAGTAGGGAATGAGCTTGATGGCGTTGAGGATTGCGAAGAAGCGCACGCTGGTGCCGGTATATTCGCGCGGCTCCAGTTTGAGCGGTAGGGCATAGATCTGAAACGGCGCCCCGCCGGCATGGGCAACGAAGCTGCCATATCCGGAAAACGTCCCCCAGAGACCGGCGGCGACCGGCCGCTGTCCGCGCGGCGGGATCGTCTTGCCGGCGCCGGGGCCGAAATTGTTCCAGAAATAGCGCAGGCAGAAGAGGATCGTCACCGCGCCGATGACGACGCGCAGGACGTTGCCGGGAACGAGCGCCGAGGTCGCCCAGCCGAGGGCAATACCGAGAATTGCGCCCGGCAGCATGATCTTCAGTGTCGCCCAATCGCCATGCCTGCGCCAGATGACGAGCGAGATCATGTCCATGAAGACCAGGATCGGCAGCAGGATCGCCGCCGCTTCGAGCGGCGAGACGACCAGGGCAAGAAAGGGCAGGCCGATGAGCGACAAAGCGTCGCCCATGCCGCCTTTTGCGAGGCCGACGAGCAGAACCGCGGGCACGGCGGCGTAGTAGAATGACAAGTCCTGCGGCATGCTTTCGACGTCCTCCTCTTGCAAGCCTCCTCTAACGGAACTACTCACACAAAACGAGTGCGGATCCGTCCTTTCGAGAAGGGAATTCGCAGGAAACGGAAAGACCTCATGACCGAAGCCGAAAACCGCTGCCGCCTGGTGCTCATCGTCCCTGATATCGCCGACGCCGATGAACAGGCAAGGATCGTCGCCGATGCGCTGAAGGGCGGCGATGTCGCCTCCGTCATCGTGCCGCAATACGGGCTCGACGATGGCGCCTTCCAGAAACATGCCGAAAAGCTGGTGCCGGTGATCCAGGATGCGGGGGCCGCCGCGCTGATTGCAGGCGACAGCCGCGTGGCGGGACGGGTGAAGGCCGATGGCCTGCATCTTACCGGCAACGCGCAGGCACTGTCGGAGGCGATCGACAAACACGCTCCGAAGCTGATCGTCGGCGGCGGCAATGCCAGCGACCGGCACAATGCGCTGGAGATCGGCGAAGCCAGGCCGGATTATATCTTCTTCGGCAAGCTCGATGGGGATATCAAGCCGGAGGCGCATCCCAAGAACCTTGCGCTCGGCGAATGGTGGGCCTCGATGATCGAAATCCCCTGCATCGTCATGGGCGGCACCGATCCGGCGTCGGCTCTTGCCGTCGCCGAGACCGGAGCAGAGTTCGTGGCGCTGCGGCTGGCGGTCTTCGGGGAGCCCGGCCGAGCGCCGTCCATCGTTGCCGAGATCAATGCTCTGCTTGACGAAAAAGCGCCACGGTTTGAGGATTGAAATCCCGCTCATGCCGATCCTGCCCGCCCGCCCTTTGAAATATCTGCTTGCCAGCATAGTCGCCCTCACTGCGGGCGGGTCTGATATCGCCGTGGCGCAGGCATCGGACAGCGTCATCAGCCAGCCGGGTACTGCGCCGGCGTCAAGCTTTCGCACCGACCGGCTCACCAACGGGGATGTGAAGCCGTCGGACGGTGTCGGCGTTTTCGATCGCATGGGCGCGAAGCTGCCCGACCTCCCGCCCGAGAAGGATTACAAAGGGCCGATCGACGAGGCGTATGGCGCCTATCAGCGCGGATATTATCTGACGGCGATGGATAAGGCGCTGCCGCGCGCCCAGCTCGGCGATCCGGCGGCGCAGACGCTGATCGGCGAAATCCTCTCGCAAGGCCTCGGCGTCAAGAAGGATGTGAAAGGCGCTGCCTTCTGGTACGGCAAGGCGGCCGAAGGCGGCGATCCTGCGGCGATGTTCAAATATGCGCTGATGCTGATGGAAGGCCAGGGTGTGCCGCGCGATAAGGTCAAAGCCGACGACTATATGCGCAAGGCGGCCGAGGCCGGCAATCCTTCGGCCGAATTCAACTGGGCGCAGATTGTGGTCGCCGACAATCCCGGCGAAAAGGGGCTGAAGCTCGCGCTACCGTTCTACGAGAAATCGGCCGAACAGGGCATTGCGGATTCGCAATATGCCGTGGCGCAGATCTATGCGACGCTGAAGGACCTGCCGGAGGAAAAGAAGCAGCTCGCCCGCGAGTGGATGGCGCGCGCCGCGCGCGCCGGTTTCGACACGGCCGAGCTCGATCTCGGGATCTGGCTCGTCAACGGCGTTGGTGGCCCCAAGGATTACGTCAAGGGTTTCGAATGGCTGAAACTTGCCGCCAATGGCGGCAATGTCGTTGCGCAGAACAAACTCGCCCATCTCTACATCAACGCCATCGGCACGCCGCCGAATCCGATCGAGGCGGCGAAGTGGTATGTGCTGTCGCGCCGCGCCGGGCTTGCCGATCCGGCGCTCGAGGATTTCTATCTCGGGATCGAGGACGATCAGCAGAAGGCTGCGATCGATGCCGCCAACAAATTCCGGCGGCGATAGCCGCCGCGCGTTTCATTTTCTAAAGCATGTCGCGATCTTTCAGATTCGCATATCGTGCTTTCGGTCTTTGTTTTTCTGTATGTCTTTATCGCAAAACAACCGCTGCACAGCTTTGCGAGACATGCTCTAGAACAGCGCGTCGGCGAAAAGATCCTCGTCGTTTTCGGCTTTGGTGGTCTCGGCGGGCGCCGGAATGCTTTCCTCGCTCGCCGGGATGATGTCGCGATGAATGTTGCGCTCCTGGACCATCGTGTAGAGCTTGAAGATCTTACGGTCGAGCGGTGCGATGGCCTCCGCGAAATCGGAGATATCGGCGACATCGGTGCCGGCGACGTCTTCGAGCACATTGGCGCAGCGGGCAAGGACATCGCCGAGTTCGTGCTGAAAGTCGAGCTTGCCGATCAGCTGGCCGATCTTGGTGGCGACCTCGCGGCCGTTCTCGGCGAGCACCTTCAGCTCATTTTCCATGACATTAGCCGCGGAGCGGATGTTGCCGACGGCCGAGGTCAGGCTCTCGCCCAGTCCGCCGGCCGCGGCGTCCGTGGCGGGAGCCACGCGCCCGGCGGCGGCTTCGAGCGCCGGCAGGCCGTTGACGATGGCGTCGGCGGATTCATCGAGCTTGCCGGCGAAGATGCGCAGCTCGGCGGTGACGACATTGATCGATTTGCCTTCCTCTCCAAGCCGGCTGCAGCGCAGATTGGTGTTCAAAGCCATGTAATGGATGTCGGTCCTGACAACGCGGATGTTGGTGATGGCTTCGGAAAGCTTGGCGGCCGTGCCGATTGTCGAATGGCTTAGCTGGTCGGCCTGCCGGCTTGCCGCGTCGACCTGCTTGACGATCTCGTGGGCGGCGGAAACGCTGGATTCCAGTGCGCGCATGAAATTGCCGCCGGTTTCGCCGCTTTCAGTGCCCATTTGATCGCGCAGCTTGAGGATTTCCCGCATGTCGTGGTCGAAACTCGCAATCGTCTTGACGACGTTCTCCGAATCCCGCTGGAAATTGACGCACATGTCGCTCATCTGCGCCGCGGTCAGATGGTGAACGACATTCTGGAGACGCTGGCGCGCACCGGCGTCGAGCCTTGCGCCATCTTCGCCGGCGAGGAAATCTTCAAGCAGCGAAAAGGTTGCTTGTACATGCTCGATGCGCTGACGGGTGATATCGCCGATCTGCAGGGCCGACAGAGTCGAGCTGACCTTGCTCTGGACGCCGCGTGCAATCGCGCCGACCTCACGGGCGATGACGCCGAGGTTCTTGCGATGTTCGGCGATCTTGGCGGCATCATCGCGCAGGGCTCGGGCGACGGCGGGAACGGTATCGGCGTAGCCTTTGGAAACGCTGACGCCGAAGGAGGCGGCGAGTTTGACCTCTTTCTCGAGGCTGTCGAGATGGGCGGCGAAGCGATTGACCTCGTCGGTGCCCGAATAGATTCGTTCCAGGATCTCTTGAGCAAAGCCGGCGAATTCCGCAAGGCCGGCGCCGGTGATCTTGACGGTCACGGCAAAGGTTCTGAGATAACGCATCGTCTCCTGCATGTCGGCGACATGCTTGCGCAGTTCCCTGCCGGTTTGCGCCAACGAGATGAGCGCCTGCTGGCGATTTTCTTCGGTGACCGGCAATGCAGTCAGGCTTTCCACCGTGGCGCGGAGATCGGCGCTGGTATCGCTCGCCTCGTTGTCATCGAGTGCCTTGGCGACACTTTCGAGCGAATTCAGCAGGCGGTTGAGGACATCCATCACCGACAGCAGCACCGAGCCGCCCTCGAGAAAACGCTCCTCGACTTGGCAGCGGGCGGATTCCAGGGTCTGACTGATCTCCCGCCCCGATGTGTAGGCTGCAGCGTTGGATGTTACCAGAGCGTGTGCCACATTTATACCTTTTCTTAAAACGCAGGCCATTTGACTCTATTTCTACGGGCAGGATGGAAATGTCCGGTAAACGCGCCAAACTCGCCTGCGTTGTGATTAATGAAAGGTTTGAGACGAGGCGCCGGTGCAGCGCGTGGCCGAAAGGGACCATTTAAGATTCTGTTTTTACTTTATTTATCTCTAAACTTTCACAGAAAGATACAACTTATTCCAGATAAGAATTGGGAGTCGCGGATTGCGCCACACGTCGGCTTTCTACAACCGCTGTTTACGCTGCATTAACGCTGTCGTGAGAGTCCTCTTAGGGTCGTAAGTATTTCTCGGGCCCAGGAGGCTGCATTGGATGCTCAGAGCCAATATTATGAATCTATAAATTTACCGGGCGCACTAAGCATTCGCCATATGGCTGAACTACATTCCAAGCTTAGTGATGAATTTCATAGTAAAGATGACATTGTCGTCAGCATCATCGCTGACGCCGAAGCTGACCTGAGTTTCATTCAGCTTATCGAGGCAGCGCGTCGTCAAGCAAAATCTGACGGAAAGACGTTCAGACTTTCTTCTCCCGCCAGCGGCTCACTGCTGAAGGTACTTGAGCGCGCCGGTTTCATCGAATCCTTCGATCATGAAGACTTAAAGTTCTGGTTGCATAAAGAGGTGACATTATGAGTGCCAACATCCTGACCGTAGACGATTCCGCCAGCATCCGCCTGACTACAAAGGTCACGCTGACCAATGCCGGCTACAGCGTCACCGAAGCAGTCAACGGGGCGGAAGGGCTCATGGCGGCCAAGGGCAGCAGCTTCGATCTGATCGTGACCGATCTCAACATGCCTGTCATGGACGGGCTAACGATGATCGAGGAATTGCGCAAGCTGCCGGCGCAGGCCGGTGTTCCGATTATCTTTCTAACGACGGAATCCGACGCCGACCTCAAGGCACGTGCCAAGGCTGCCGGCGCGACTGGCTGGCTGACCAAGCCGTTCGACCCGGAAAGTCTCGTGAAGATCGTGAAGAAGGTCCTCGGAAGATGAGTACGCTCGACCCCGTCGCCGTATTCCGCATGGAGGCTGCCGAATGCCTCGAAGCGATCGAGGCCGGTCTTCTCGACCTCACTCACCAACTCGACAATAAGGATCTCGTCGACGCGGTATTTCGCGGGCTTCACACGCTCAAGGGATCGGGCGCGATGTTCGGTTTCGAGGCGCTCGCCGCCTTCACCCACCATTGCGAAACGGCCTTCGACCGCGTCCGAAAGGGCGAGGTCGCGGCGACCAGGGAACTCGTCGCCGCCGTTCTCGCCGCCCAGGACCATATGCGTGCCCTGGTCGAACAGCCCGACGCCGATCACGGCGACACCGGGCACAAGCTTCTGGCACAGCTGCAGGCGGCGGTCGGCGCCAAGGCTGCGGCGCCCGCCACAGCGACAGCCGCCGTCGCAGCGCCCGTGCAAGAGGCGTCGGCGAAGAAGGCGAAGAACAGCTGGCGCATCCGCTTCAGCCTGCCGGCCAATTCGATGGCCAACGGCACCAATCCGCTCGGTCTGCTGGACGAACTGCGCGATCTCGGCGAATGCACCGTGCGCGCCGACACTTCGACGATTCCGCCTCTCGACGAGCTCACGCCGACGGAACTCTATATTTCCTGGGATGTGACGCTGATGAGCGAGCAGGACCGTTCGGCGATCGACGACGTCTTCATCTTCGTGCTCGACGACATGGAACTCAGCGTCGAGGAGATCGACGGCGCGGTAGCGGCAACGGCCGCTCCGGCTGAAACAACGCCGCCGCCTGCCGCTGCCGCCTCAGCACCACCACCGCCTGTCCCGGCGGCCGCCGTGCCGGAATTCCGTCCCGTCGAAGCGGTTCCCGTCAAGCGTGAGGCACCCGCCGCCAGCCAGGCGAAGGCTGCCGAGAACGTGCGCGTCCCGGCAGAGCGCCTGGACGAACTGATGGACCGCGTCGGTGAGCTCGTGATCGCGCAATCGCGCCTCAGCCAGCTCGCCAGCGCCAGCACCGATATCGCATTGCGCTCGGTCTCGGAAGAAATCGAACGTCTGTCCGGCGAATTGCGTGACACGATGATGGTGCTGCGCATGGTGCCGGTTGCGACCCTCTTTTCCCGCTTCCGCCGCCTCGTCCACGATCTTGCCCGCGAGACCGGCAAGGTGATCGAACTGGTGATGGAGGGCGAGAGCACCGAGGTCGACAAAACGGTGATCGAGCGGCTGGCCGATCCGCTGGTGCACCTGGTGCGCAACTCGATCGATCACGGCCTCGAAGTGCCCGCCGACCGCCTTGCCGCCGGCAAGGCTAAGGCCGGCACGATAACGCTTTCGGCCCGTCAGGCCGGTGGCGAGGTGATTATCTCGATCAAGGACGACGGCCGCGGCATCAACCGTGAACGGGTCCGCGCCAAGGCGGAATCCTCCGGCCTTATTCATCCGGGCCAGCCGCTTTCGGACCCCGAGCTCTTGCAACTGATCTTTGCTCCCGGCTTTTCGACCGCCGCCGCGATCACCAATCTGTCCGGCCGCGGCGTCGGCATGGACGTGGTCAAGAAGACGGTCGAAGAGCTTCGCGGCGCAATCGATATCGTCAGCGTGCCCGGGCAGGGTTCGGAAGTGTCGCTGCGCATTCCGCTGACACTTGCCATTATCGACGGACTGCTGGTGCGTGTCGGCGCGGGCCGTTACGTCATCCCGCTTTCGGCCGTCGAGGAATGCCTCGAACTGTCGCTCGAGGAGGATCTGCGCTCGCGCGGCCGCAGCTTCATCTCGCTGCGTGACAGCCTGGTGCCGTTCCTGCGCTTGCGCGACCTTTTCCGCACCGGCACGAAACCCGACGTGCACCAGAAGGTCGTGGTCATTTCGACCGGCACGGAGCGCGTCGGCCTCGTCGTCGATCAGATCATCGGCGACCATCAGACGGTCATCAAGTCGATGTCGAAATTGCACAACGACGTGGCAACCTTTTCGGGTGCCACCATTCTCGGCGACGGCAGTGTCGCTCTCATTCTCGACGTCGGGCACCTGGTTGCCGCGGGTCAGCAACAGGAGGCGCAATTGCGGGTAGCAGGATGAATGCAACAGCAGCACTCGAACTCTTCGACAATCATTGGAGCTATGCCGAGGAAGTCGAGGTCCTGACTTTCGATCTCAACGGCGAGACCTTTGCGCTGGAGGCGGCCATCGTCCAGGAAATCCTGGACCTGCTTCCGGAGACGGCGGTGCCCGGAAGCAAGCCCTTCGTCGCCAGCGTCATCAATTTTCGCGGCAAGGTCATTCCGCTCGCCGACCTGCGTCTCGCCTTCGGGATGGAGGCGGCGGAGGCGACGATCGACAGCCGCGTCATCGTCATCGAGATCGATCTGCAAGGTGAGCCGACACTCGTCGGCCTCAGAACCGACAAGGTGAACGAGGTGACGACGCTCGCAAAAACCGCGAGCGAGGCGCCACCGAGCGTCGGCATGCGCTGGCGCGCCGACTACATCAACTGCCTGGTGAAGAGGGGTGGAGAGTTCATCATTCTCCCTAATCTGCAGGCGATTTTTTCAACGCGATATGACGCGGCGGGGGCCGTCAATTGACGGCGGATAAATCCAAGAGGGGTTTGGGATGATGAGACTGACAATCAAGACGAAACTGGTGACGGCGTTCACCTTTATTATTCTCATTTTGTTGGGCACTGCCGCTTATGGCATTTTCAGCCTTGGATCACTGAACGATACGATCGGCAATCTTCTTGCCGGCCCGGCAGCCCGCCTCGATCTTGCGCAGCAGATCAACATCGCGCAGCTCGAAGCCATCCGCCAGCAGAAGAACCTGCTCACTGCCCGTAGCGCCGATGAAGCGGCCGCGGCGATCGACAAGGGCAACCAGGCCCGCAAGGACTTCAGTGACGCCTTCAATCAAGTGCTGACGCTTGCCACGGAAGAAGGCAAGGCGCGCTGGGCTCGTATTGCCGAATTTTCGAAGTCATTCAACGCAGCCGACGACCAAATCCGTGACTACATGAAGACCGGCAACACGGAAGGTGCAAACAACGTCTCCATCACGACGGCGCGGGCCGTTGCCAACGATATCGACTCGACACTCGCCGAGATTCTGTCGCTTGAAAAGCAGCGCATGAAGGCCGCCGACGCCGATGCCGACGCGCAGTATGGGACGACACGCACGACGATGATCGCTGTCGCTGCCGTTGCACTGCTGATTGCCGCGATAACCGCCTTCTGGATCGCCAGCACGATCGGCAAAGGCCTCAGCCGCGCCAACACCGTGGTTCGCGAAGTGTCTGAAGGCGACCTGACGAAAATGGCCGAAATCACCAGCCATGACGAAATCGGCGAGCTTCTCGGCAATGTCAACATCATGATCGAACGCCTGCGGGGCGTCGTCGCCGATGCGATCTCGGCCGCCGAAAATGTTTCATCCGGCAGCCAGCAGCTTTCGGCAAGTTCCGAACAGGTGTCGCAGGGCGCCACCGAGCAGGCGGCTTCGGCCGAAGAGGCGTCAGCCTCGATGGAACAGATGGCCGCCAACATCAAGCAGAATGCCGACAACGCCGCCCAGACGGAGAAGATCGCCCGTCAATCCGCCAAGGATGCGGAAGCCAGCGGCGAAGCGGTAACGCGTGCTGTCGACGCCATGCGCACGATCGCGCAGAAGATCGGCATCGTGCAGGAGATCGCCCGTCAGACCGATCTGCTTGCCCTTAATGCCGCCGTTGAAGCGGCACGCGCCGGCGAACACGGCAAGGGTTTTGCGGTGGTCGCCTCGGAAGTGCGCAAGCTTGCCGAACGCAGCCAGTCGGCCGCAGCCGAAATCAGCTCGATGTCGAGCGATACCGTCAAGGCCGCTGCCGATGCCGGTGAGATGCTCGGCCGCCTGGTGCCGGACATCCGCAAGACGGCGGAACTCGTTTCCGAGATCAGCGCCGCCTGCCGCGAGCAGGATATCGGTGCCTCGCAGATCAACGAAGCGATCCAGCAGCTCGACAAGGTGACGCAGCAGAACGCCGGCGCCTCGGAGCAGATGTCGGCAACTTCCGAGGAGCTCGCCTCCCAGGCGGAAGAACTGCAGACCTCGATCGCCTTCTTCAAGGTCGATACGACGGGCAGCACGCGGCCCGGCGCCCAGAAGATGCCGGTGAACGGCTCGGCCAAGGTGGTCAAGGCCCCGGCCCGCAAGCCTGCGCCGCAGACCCAAAGCCAGGGCCGCGGTCAGACGGTATCGGCTCAGCAGCAGCGTCTCAAGGGCTTTGCTCTCGATATGTCGATGGGCGGTCCGGACGCCAGCGACGACGATTTTCGGGAAAGCGCGTAGGCGCTTCCGGGGGGACGCGCACAGCGTTTCCCCGGCGAGGCCTCTGAACGGCCTTTGCGCTCATCGGATATCTCGGGCCGCTCCGGTGGCCCGAGGCGGAAATATCCCCAACGCGTGTAGGCGTTGGCGCTGCGACCGATAGATGTCCGGCTGTCGGGAAGTGAATGTAGTCGCTTCCCTCTTTCAGACACATCACTCCGAAGTTCGGCGTTCCTTGGACCGGAACGTCTCTCCATCCGATCGTTTTGGCGCATAGAACGGGGTATCACATGCGTTTCAAGGTCGACAATGAGGGCGCGCGCCGTGATCGGGTGCCGACCGCAAAACCCACCGTCGCCAGCCAGCAGGCCCGCGTGAAGGGATTTGCCCTCGACATGTCAGTGGGCGGACCCGATACGATCGATGACGAGTTCCGGGGGAGCGCCTAGGCGCCCCTCTGGAGAAAAGCGCTTGAGCGCTATCTCCGTTCGCAACCGTCGCGGACCAAAACATGGCCCGCGACGCACGCTTCCGCCGCTCAAGGGGATGGGCGTGGAAGTCTATTCTAATCTCCGTGACAGGTTATCGCCTGACGGAATTGCTGCATGATGCCGCGCCACCTGGACCATATTTATTGCCTCGCTCTCAGAGAGGAATATTGAGATGCGTATTACGATCAAACTTAAACTCGCAGCCGCTTTCGGCTTTGTCATACTCTTGCTGGTGGGCAGCGCGGCCTATGGAATTTTGAGCCTCAGCTCACTGAACGACGCTGTCAGCGATCTTATTTCCGGTCCCGCAAAAAGGCTGGAACTGGCTCTGGAAGCCAAGACTGCCGAGCTCGATGCTGTCCGCTGGCAGAAGAATGCGCTTCTGGAAATGGATCCCGAAGCGGTCAAGAAGTACTATCTGAATTCGGCAAAAAGCGTGGATGAAATGCTCGCCCTGGCGACAAGCGGCCAACAGCTCGCAACCGCCGAAGCAAAGCCCACCTGGGACAGGCTGATCGAACTGGCCAAACGCTTCGGCGAAGAGTCCAGCAAAGTCGCCTCCATTCAGGAAAGCGGCGACCGGGCGGGGGCCACCGCATTCTCGCTGGGAGAGGTTCGCGCCCTCGTAGCGGAGCTGGAAGAGGTTTTTGAGAACCTCGTCACGCTGCAGCAGAAAGCGATGAAGCAGGCCGATAGCGACACCGACGATCTCTATAGTTCGACGAAAAACATGCTGATCGGTCTCGCAATCGGCGCTTCCTTTATCGCTTTTGCGGCTGCGTTGTGGATCGCGCTTGGCGTCAACAGCGGTCTGCGCAAAATCATGAGCGTTGCCAGCGCCGTCGCCATCGGTGACCTGAACCAAAAGGTCGAGATCAGGACCAACGACGAGATCAAGGATCTGGTCAACATGATCAACACCATGACGGACAATCTTCGCGTCACTGCCGATATTGCGGCGCGGATCGCCGACGGCGATTTGACGGTGTCCCCGAAACCGCTTTCGGAGAAGGATACGCTCGGTATTGCGCTGGAGCAGATGGTCGAGCGCCTGCGCGGCGTCGTCGGCGACGCGATCTCGGCGGCGGAAAACGTTTCGGCCGGCAGTCAGGAATTGTCTGCAAGCTCCGAGCAGGTGTCGCAGGGTGCCAGCGAACAGGCCGCCTCCGCCGAAGAGGCCTCCGCCTCGATGGAGGAGATGGCCGCCAATATCAAGCAGAACGCCGACAACGCCGCCCAGACGGAAAAGATCGCTCGCCAGTCGGCGAAGGACGCCGAGATGAGTGGTGAAGCGGTATCGCGCGCCGTGCAAGCGATGCGGACCATTGCCGAGAAGATCGGCATCGTCCAGGAAATTGCCCGGCAGACCGATCTACTCGCACTCAACGCTGCCGTGGAAGCGGCACGCGCCGGCGAACACGGCAAGGGTTTTGCGGTCGTCGCCTCGGAAGTGCGCAAGCTTGCCGAACGTAGCCAGTCGGCTGCAGCCGAAATCAGCTCGATGTCCGGCGATACGGTCCAGGCCGCTCAGGATGCCGGCGACATGCTCGGTCGCCTGGTGCCCGATATCCGCAAGACGGCTGAACTCGTTGCCGAAATCAGCGCGGCCTGCCGCGAACAGGATATCGGTGCTGGCCAGATCAACGAGGCGATCCAGCAGCTCGACAGGGTGACGCAGCAGAATGCCGGCGCCTCCGAGCAGATGTCCGCCACCTCGGAAGAGCTCGCGAGCCAGGCCGAAGAACTGCAGGCCTCGATCGCCTTCTTCAAGGTCGATACCACAAGCGACCACCAACCCCGCATGCCGGCTGCGAAAATGACTGTCCGCAGCTCGGCTCCCATCACCGGCCGCAAGCTCGGTGTCAGAAAACTGGCAGCCAACAGCGTCGCCGGCCAGCAAGCGCGGGCGAAGGGTTTCGCTCTCGATCTCTCCATGGGCGGTCCCGATGATGGGGACGCCGAATTCAAGGAAAGCGCCTGATCATGGCTCCGACATCTCTGGAAGCGCAATTCGTGACCTTCAGCCTCGGCGACGAAATTTTCGCCGTGCCGGTCGAGGTCGTGCGGGAAATCCTCGATTATGCGGAAGCTTTCAAAATTCCGAATGGTCCCGACTATCTGCTCGGCCTGCGCGATGTGCGCGGGCAGGGCGTGCCGACGATCGATCTTCGATTGAAACTCGGCATGACGAAGACCGAGCCGACGCCGCATACGAGGGTGCTCGTCCTCGACGTGCCGATGGAAAACCGGCTGCTCACTCTCGGCCTCGTCGCCGATCGCGTCTTCGAGGTCACGCCGTTCCGGCGTGACCAGATCGAGGCGGCGCCCGATATCGGCGTGCGCTGGCGCTCGGACTATATTGCAGGTGTCGTCCGCCGGGAAAACGGCTTCGTCGTCATCATCGATCTCGCGCGGCTTTTGTCGCGCGAGGACGCCTCGGCTCTGCAATCGGCCGCCTGACCCTGCATTAACGGAGTACTGCGTTCCATGAGTGTGGCAGCAATGGCGGAAACCCAATTGCCGGGCGATCGGATCAGCAAGCGCAATTTCGACAAGCTTGCCCGGTTCATCTACGACTATAGCGGCATCAAGATGCCGCCGACCAAGCTGACGATGCTCGAAGGGCGGCTGCGACGCCGCCTTCGTGCGACCAATCATTCGACCTTCGACGATTATTGCGAGTTCCTGTTCGATCGCGACGGGCTTGCCCAGGAAACCGTTTACCTGATCGACGTGGTGACGACCAACAAGACCGACTTCTTCCGGGAAGCCAAGCACTTCGAATACATGCAGACCGTGGCTTTGCCGGCGATCGCCAATAGCGGCGTGCGCACCATCCGCACCTGGAGCTCGGCCTGTTCTACGGGGGCCGAACCCTATACGATGGCGATGGTCCTGGCGGAATTCGCGGAAGGCCGCAATGATCTTTCCTATAGCGTGCTGGCCACCGATCTTTCCACCGACGTGCTGCAGACGGCGCGCCGCGGCATCTATCCGGAAGACCTGATTGCGCCCGTGCCGCACGACCTGCAGCGCAAATATGTGCTGGTCGCCAAGCAGCCGGGCCGCAAGGAGGTGCGCATAAGCCCGAAGCTGCGCAGCAGGGTGGGATTTGCACGGATGAACCTGATGGACGACAAATATCAGGTTGGCGACTTGATGAACGTCATCTTCTGCCGCAACGTGCTGATCTACTTCGACAAGCAGACTCAGGCGGGCGTGCTCAACCGCCTTTGCAATTGCCTGGCGAAGGGCGGCTACATGTTCATTGGCCACTCCGAGTCGATCACCGGTTTCGACCTGCCGCTGAAACAGGTTTCGAACACGGTGTTTCAGCGTATTTAGAGGCGTTTATGCGCAAGAAAATCCGCGTTCTCATCATCGATGATTCTGCCAGCGTCCGTCAGACGCTGGCCCATGTGCTGGAGCAGGATCCCGATATCGAGATCATGGCGGTGGCGTCCGATCCTTTCGTGGCGGCGCGCAGGCTGCTGGATGAGGTCCCCGACGTCATCACGCTCGACGTGGAGATGCCGCGCATGGACGGCATCACTTTCCTGCGCAAGCTGATGGCGCAGCGGCCAATCCCGGTCGTGATGTGCTCGTCGCTGACGGAGGCGGGTTCGCAAACGCTGATTCAGGCGTTGGAGGCGGGCGCCGTCGACGTCATCCTGAAATCGAAGATCGGCGCCGCCGACAGCCTTGCCGATGACGCCATGCGCATTCGCGAAGTCGTCAAGAGCGCCTCGCAGGCGCGGCTTTCGACCGTGCGCCGCGCTGCGGGAACCATTCGTTCCGCTTCCGCCGAAGGGCCGGCCAGGAAGCTGACGGCGGATGCCATGCTGCCGCCGCCGACGGGGCAGGCGATGGCGAAGACGACGGAGATGGTCGTCTGCGTCGGCGCCTCTACCGGCGGCACCGAGGCGCTGCGCGAATTCCTGGAGGAACTGCCGGCCAATGCGCCCGGCATGGTGATCGTCCAGCATATGCCGGAGAAATTCACTGCCGCCTTCGCCAAACGCCTGAACGGGCTCTGCGAGGTCGAAGTCAAGGAAGCCGTCGACGGCGATCCGGTGCTGCGCGGCCATGTGCTGATCGCGCCTGGTGATAAGCACATGCTGCTCGAACGCCAGGGTGCGCGCTATCATGTCAGTGTGAAGACCGGGCCGCTGGTCTCCCGCCACCGGCCTTCCGTCGATGTGCTCTTCCGTTCGGCGGCGCGTTCGGCCGGCTCGAACGCCATGGGGATCATCATGACGGGCATGGGCGACGACGGTGCGCGCGGCATGCTGGAGATGCATGAAGCCGGCGCCTACACGGTGGCGCAGGACGAGGCGAGCTCCGTTGTCTTCGGCATGCCGAAGGAGGCGATTGCCAGAGGCGGGGTCGGCCGCATTCTGCCGCTCGATCAGATCGCCCGCGAAGTCCTGATAACGCAGCAGAAGTTCTGAGGCCGGTTCCGGTTCCGATGGCAAATAAGACCGCGCTTTTCAAGCCTGCTGGCAGCCATGCGTGCCTCCCCTTGAAATTTCCGCGATTTTGTGGTCTTGAGGCCGCCAATCTTTGCAGCGCTGCCTGTCATGCATGTTCAGGGACATTTCCCGCCCCTGGCAGCGCGCGTCCCGTATCAGTCCCAAGGAAATGCGCAGATGGCCCGTTCAGCTCTTCTCAATGTCATGGTTCAGGCTGCCCTCAAGGCAGGGAAATCGCTGGGGCGTGATTTCGGCGAAGTGCAAAACCTGCAGGTTTCGGTGAAGGGACCGGGCGATTTCGTCTCCGCCGCCGACCGCAAGGCCGAGAAGATCGTCCGGGAAGAGCTGATGAAGGCGCGTCCGACCTATGGCTTCCTCGGCGAGGAAAGTGAAGAGATCAAGGGCACGGACGGCGCGCATCGCTGGATCGTCGACCCGCTCGACGGCACGACGAACTTCCTGCACGGCATCCCGGCCTTCGCCGTCTCGATCGCGCTCGAACGCAATGGCGAGATCGTTGCCGCCGTCGTCTTCAATCCGGCGACCGACGAACTTTACACTGCCGAGCGCGGCGGCGGCGCCTTCCTCAATGACCGGCGCCTGCGCGTCGCTGCGCGCCGCGTGCTGTCGGATTGCGTCGTCGGCTGCGGTGTGCCCGCGCTCGGCAAGCGCAATCACGGCAAGTTCCTGGTCGAGCTGCGCCACGTGATGGGCGAAGTGGCCGGCATCCGCCGCTTGGGCGCGCCGACCCTCGATCTCGCCCATGTCGCCGCCGGACGTTTCGACGGCTTCTGGGAGGCGGAGCTTGCGCCCTGGGACATGGCAGCCGGTATCCTGCTCATCCGCGAAGCCGGCGGCTTCGCCACCGATTGGGATGGCGGAACGGCCATTCTGGAGGGCGGCGCGATCGTCGCCGGGAACGAACACATCCATAAGGCGCTGATCGAGGTCATCAAGCGGCCGATCCCCGCCAAGTGAGCGCATGAAAAACCGGCTGTTGTAAAGTCACGGTTTTCGCCCCGGCATACTTCAATTCGGCACAATGTTGCTCTAGTCTCCGCCAGCAATGAGTTCGGAGGCTGCTGAACCTATGGAAAATGTGAATGTGGCGGAGATCGGCTCCACCGAAAAGACGGCCGGCGGTTATACCTACAGGCTCTCGAGCCCCATGCCCTTCCTCTGGACAATGCTGCTTTTCCTCGTCATTGTCGGGTTCATTGCCGCAATCCTCTTTCGGCAGACGCAGACCGCCTTCATGCACAACCCGGGCCTCAACGGCCTGATCCTCGGCGTTCTCGCAGTCGGAATCGTCCTTGTTTTCAATCACGTGCTGGCGCTTCGCCCCGAAGTGCGCTGGTTCAATTCCTTCCGCGCTGCGGGCAGCGCGGATAAGGTCAACCGTAACCCGCGACTGCTTGCGCCGATGCGGGCGCTGATCGGCAGCCGCAAGGCGTCGGTGGCGCTGTCGACGACGGCGCTGCGTTCGATTCTCGATTCGATCGCCACCCGCCTCGACGAATCGCGTGACGTTTCGCGCTACCTGATCGGCCTCCTGGTCTTCCTCGGCCTGCTCGGCACGTTCTGGGGTCTCATCGGCACGATCGGTTCGATCAGCGCCGTCATCCAGTCGCTCGATCCCGGCTCGAACGGCACGGGAGACGTGCTCTCGGCGTTGAAGGAGGGACTTTCTATGCCGCTTTCCGGCATGGGGCAGGCCTTCTCGTCGTCGCTGCTCGGCCTCTCCGGTTCGCTCATTCTCGGCTTCCTCGACCTGCAGGCCGGTCGCGCGCAGAATCGCTTCTATACGGAGCTGGAAAACTGGCTCTCCTCGGTTACCGACGTCGGCTCCGATCTTGCGCCGGCGCTCGACGCCGTTGCCGGGTCTTCTTCGGACGACATGCGCGCACTCTCCGAGTATCTGCGCAAAGTCTCCGAAGAAGGCGGTGTCGGCAACCAGCGCTCTGTCGCCGCCATGGCAAGCCTTGCCGAAGGCATTCAGGGTCTGGTCAAGAATATGCGCAACGAGCAGCAGATGCTGCGTGACTGGATCGAGGCACAGCAGGACGAGGCGAAAGCCATGCGCCGCACGCTCGACCGGCTGGCCGAGCGCATCGGCCTGCAGGAGCGGGGCGGCGAGCGGGCCGAGCGCCTGCGCGAGCGCACGAGCCATGCAGAAAAGAGTGAGGGCAAGTAAGCCATGGCACTTGCCCGCAACCGCCGCCGCGAACGCACGGTGGATTACTGGCCGGGCTTCGTCGATGCGTTGTCGACGCTGCTCATTTCGATCATGTTCCTGCTGACGGTCTTCGTCGTCGGGCAGTTTATCCTCAGCCGCGAAATCACCGGACGCGACGAGGTGCTCAATCGCCTCAATAGCCAGATCAACGAGCTGACGCAGCTTCTGGCGCTCGAAAAGGGCAGCAACCAGGATCTCCAGGATGCGGTCGCCAATCTGCAGGCTTCGCTCGCGACTGCCGAGGGCGACCGTTCGCGGCTTCAGGCGCTGCTGAACGCCGGTTCGGGCGGCCAGGATGCGGCGCAGAAGCGGATTGGCGCGATGACGCAGGAGCTCGACGCGCAGAAGCAGGTGAGTGAACGGGCGCTGAGCCAGGTCGAACTCTTGAATCAGCAGATCGCCGCACTCCGCAGCCAGATCGCCGCGGTCGAAGCGGCGCTGCAGGCATCCGAGGAGAAGGACCGGGTCTCGCAGACCAAGATCGCCGATCTCGGCAGTCGCCTCAACGTGGCGCTGGCCGCTCGCGTGCAGGAACTGAACCGTTATCGGTCCGACTTCTTCGGCCGGTTGCGTGAAATCCTGTCGGATCGCGAGAATATCCGCATCGTCGGCGATCGGTTCGTCTTCCAGTCGGAAGTGCTGTTTCCCTCGGGCGGCGCCGATCTCAACCCGGACGGGCAGACGGAGATGGCGAAGCTCGCCGCCGCTCTTCTCGATCTCGCCAAGGAAATTCCCCCGGAGATCAACTGGGTGCTGCGTGTCGACGGCCATACCGACAATGTGCCGCTCGCCGGGACCGGCCGCTATCGCGACAACTGGGAACTCTCCTCAGAGCGCGCGATTTCGGTCGTCAAGTTCCTGATCGGCCATGGCGTGCCGGCCGACCGGCTGGTTGCCGCCGGCTTCGGAGAGTTCCAGCCGATCGCGCCGGGCGATACGCCGGATGCGCGCGCCACCAACCGGCGCATCGAGCTGAAGCTGACCGAGAAATGATCAACCTGGCGAGGCTTGGCGCACCTGCTCTAGAGCGGTTCAGGTTTTCACGGAAGCGCTGAACCGCTCTAAGCGTTTGTTTTACGCAATTCCGGACGGAAAACCGCTTCGCACTTTTCCTGGATTTGCTTCCAGCCGGCTGGCGAGGAAGTCGCGCACGGCGGGACTATCGCTGAGACCAATCGCCGTCATATAGGCATCGGCCGCCGCGATATCGTCGCCGGCGTGCGCCAGAAGAAAGGCGCGAACGGCCCAGTAGGGCTGATAGGCCGCGACGTCACGCGGATCGAGTGTGTCGAGCCGCTCCAGGCCGGCGGCCGCGCTCACCGCCCTGCCGATCACCGCAGCCTGGCTGACACGTGCGCCGAGCGTCGGCTTCATTGTCACGAGTGCGGCGTAGAGCGTCGTCAGCGCCTGCCAGTCAGTCGCTCCCGAAAACCGCCGCGCTGCATGCACGGATTGGATCGCTGCCTGGCACTGGAAGGGACCGAAACGGTCGAAACCTCCGGCCCTGCGCAGCAGCGCATCCGCTTCCGCAGTCATGGTCGCATTCCAGACCGCCGTATCCTGCTCGTCCAGCGGCACGTATCGGCCGTTGCGGTCGCGCCGCGCGCTGCGGCGGGCTTCGCAATGAAGCATGAGGGAAAGGAGACCAATCGCTTCCGGCTCGTCGGGCAATACCGTGAGAAGCGCGCGGCCGAGCCAGATGGCCTCGCCGGCGAGCGAATGGCGCTCCTCCTCACCGTCGAGGCCGTCCCAGCCGAGGCCGTAGGCGGCGTAGATCGCTGAGAGAACGGCGGTGAGGCGCCCCGATAGAGCGGGGCCGGGGGGAATGGCGAAAGGAATGCCGGCTTCGCGGATCTTCACCTTGGCCCGCACCAGCCGCTGGCTCATCGCTTCCGGTGACACGACGAAGGCCCGGGCGATGGTTTTCGCCTCGATGCCGAGAACCGTCTGCAGCATCAGCGCAGTATGCACCGACCTATCGATGGCGGGATGGGTGCAGGCGAAAAGCAGTTTCAGCCGCTCATCGGGAAAGACGGATTTTCCGGCCTCGTTCATGCGTTCCTCCGCTTCCTCGAAGGCAAGCGATATCGTCGCCTGTGCGTTGGCCTGGACGGAGCGGTGGCGGGCCGCCTGCATGAGGTTGCGGCGTGCGGCGACCATCAGCCAGGCTTCAGGATTATCGGGGACGCCGCGTTCCGGCCAGACGCGCAGGGCCGCAGCCAGGGCTTCCGACAACGCGTCTTCCGCTGCCGGCACGTCGCGCGAGCGGGCGGCGAGAAAGGCGACCAGCTTACCGTAGGATTGACGCGCCACCTGTTCGGCGGCGCGTCCGGCATCGGGGGGCATCGCAGCCTCACATCTGCAGGCGCGGGCGCACTTCGACCGAGCCCTTGTCGGAGATCGGGACGCGCGTCGCCCATTCGAGGGCGGTGTCGATATCGGGGACCTCGATCAGGTAAAAACCGCCGAGCTGTTCCTTGACCTCCGGATAGGGGCCGTCTTGAACGTCGTGATCCTCGCCCTTGCGCCGCACGATCGTCCCGGTCTCAGGGCTCGTCAACCCGGCGCCGGCGATCACGATTCCTGCCTGGCCGATCGCCTTGATGTAGGCCATCCAGCCGTCGCGATAGACGGGATCACCGCGCCGGGCGAAATCTTCGGGGGCTTCGCGAATGATGAGGGCATATTGCATGGCAAACTCCTGATCTCATTGTTGGCGTTGATCCAGGCGTCCGGATGTCGGAGAAGGATATCCCGAAAGTCGTGACGCCGGCGGAGCGGCTCAGCCGTTCCGAGACAATGAGGCGCGGCCAACGGTCATTTCGACACGGGTTTCAAAAAATATGCGAAAAAGTGAAACGGCGCATGAGCTCACAAGCAAACAGGCCGGGCTCGAAGGCGCCGGCTTTGCTCGCGAATGCGGCAAGGCAGAGCGGCGTTCAAGCCGCTGCTGCCGCCTTGATCAGGCTTCGGCCTTGGTCTGGTCTACGATGTCGGCGCCGGGCGAGTTCTTCTTGATGGATTCGATGGCGTTCAGGGCGGACGCCTTCGCCTTGTAGCCTTCGGAACTGAACATGGTTTCGCCGTTCGATGCCTTGAATCGGAAACGGAACTCGCCTGATTTATCCTTGTAGACTTCGAATTTATACATTGATGTCTCCCAAAATGCTGAATTCCAACCATCAGCATGGCGGAGGCTAGACCAAAATGGTGAGCTTTTCCACCACCTTAATTAGAAGTGAATTACACTTGCCGCAGCTTCCATCGGATGCAAGCGAGGCGAGCGGCTACATAGACCCGGCGTCACTCCATCTGGATGTTCGCGTCCTTGACGACCGGTCCCCATTTGGCGAGCTCGGCTTTCACATGGGCGGCGAGTTCCTCCGGCGTCGAGCCGACGATGGTGGCGCTGAATTCCTTCATGCGTTCGGCAACGGCCGGGTCTTTGAGTGCCTTGTTCGCCGAGGCGTTGAGGCGCGTCACCACCTCGTTCGGCGTGTTGGCCGGGGCAAAAAGCGCGTTCCAGGTATAGGTCTCGTAGCCCGGTATGCCCGACTCGGCGATCGTGGGCACATCGGGGAAGGAGGGCGCGCGCTCGGCGGTCGTCACCGCCAGCGCCCGCAGCGTGCCCGCCTTGATGTGGCTGGAGGAGGAGGGCAGGTTGTCGAACATGATCGGCACCTGGTTGCCGATGACATCGTTCAGTGCCGGACCGGCGCCCTTATAGGGGATATGCTGCATGCTGACGCCGGCCATGGACTTGAAGAGTTCGCCGGAGAGATGCAGCGGCGTGCCGTTGCCCGACGAGGCGTAACTATATTTGTCGGGCTCGGCTTTCAGCAGCGCGATCAATTCCGGCACTGTCTTTGCCGGCAGTTCCGGATTGACGACGAGCACGTTCGGCACGATGACGAGCAGCGAGACCGGCGCGAAATCCTTCTCCGGGTCGTAGGGAGTCGATTTCAGGATCAGCGGATTGAGGGCATGGGTCGCGACGGTGCCCATCAGAATGGTGTAGCCGTCAGGCTCGGCTCGGGCGACGTTGCCGGCGCCGAGATTGCCGCCGGCGCCGGCGACGTTCTGGACGATCACCTGCTGGCCGAGATCTTCCGACATCTTCTGCGCGACGATGCGGGCGACGACATCGGTCGAGCCGCCGGCCGCGAAGGGCACGACCAAGGTGATCGCGCGATCGGGAAAATCCTCGGCCACAGCAGAGCTGCCGAACCCCACCATTGCAGTCAGACCAAGAGCGAGCGCGAGGCTCGTGCGTCGCGTCATGTTGGAAAGCGCCATTCCTATCTCCTCCCACGATTTCTACGGCAATCCCCACCCAGGGGCATGAAGAGGGTAGGGCAGGAGGCGGGAAAGACAACCGCGGCGAGGTGCAGCGGAACCAGACTTTAGTCTCGTGCGACCAGAGGCGCCTGCCGGCTATTGGCTGCGAGCACATCCTCGTTGGCGGCATCGAACTGCAGCCGGGCGAGGCGGGCATAGATGCCGCCGTGGCGGATGAGGCTCTGATGCGTGCCCTCCTCGACGACGCGGCCCTGATCCATGACGAGGATGCGGTCGGCCTTCAGCACGGTTGCGAGGCGATGGGCGATGACGAGCGTCGTGCGGCCGTCGACCAGGCCGTCGAGCGCCTTCTGCACCAGGGTCTCGCTTTCGGCGTCGAGGGCAGAGGTCGCCTCGTCGAGCAGCAGTACGGGCGCGTTCTTCAGGATGGCGCGGGCAATGGCGATGCGCTGGCGCTGGCCGCCGGAGAGGGTGACGCCGCGTTCGCCGACCTCGGTCTCATAGCCCCTCTCCAGCCGGGCGATGAACTCGTCGGCCTGGGCGGCAAGGGCTGCGGCGCGGACCTCGTCACGCGAGGCGCCGGGGCGGCCGAACGCGATGTTGTCATGGATCGATGCGGCAAAGATGGTGACGTCCTGCGGCACGATGGCGATGCGCTGGCGCAACTCGTCAGGTGTGGTCAGTCGGGCATCGACACCGTCGATCGCCACGCTGCCCTGCTGCGGATCGTAGAAGCGCAAGAGCAGCGAAAAGACTGTGCTCTTGCCGGCGCCGGAGGGGCCGACAATGGCGACCGTTTCGCCCGGGGCAACGGCGAAGCTCAAGCCATGCAAGGCAGATTTGCCGGGGCGCGAGGGATAGGCGAAATGCACGTCGGAAAACTCGACGCGGCCGCGGCTGGGCGAAGGGAGAGCCTCGGGGTTGGCGGGGGCTGATATCGGCGACACCTCGTCAAGAAGTTCGGTCAACCGGTCGGCGGCGCCGGCCGCCTGCGAAAGTTCGCCCCAGACCTCCGACAGCGCGCCGAGCGACCCCGCGGAGATCACGGCGTAGAGCAAGAACTGACCGAGCGTGCCGGCAGACAGCGTGCCGGCCAGCACGCTGTGGGCGCCGACCCAGAGCACGGCGACGACGCTGCCGAAGATCAGGGTGATAGCGATGCCAGTCAGCAGGGCACGCGAGCGGATGGCGGCGCGGGCGGCGTCATAGGCAGATTCGACGGCGCCACCGTAGCGCGCCGCTGCAGCATCCTCGCCATTGAAGGCCTGCACTGTGCGGGTCGCGGCGATCGTCTCGTTGGCGAAGGCGGACGCCTCGGCAAGCGTATCCTGGGCGGCGCGGGAACGCCTGCGCACCGAGCGGCCGAAGGCGACGAGCGGGAAGACGATCAGCGGGATCGCCCCGATGACGAGGCTCGAAAGCTTCGGCGAGGTGACGACCATCATGCCCATGGCGCCGAGACAGAGGATGAGGTTCCTGAGCGCCACCGAGGCGGTGGCGCCGACGGCGGACTTGATCTGCGTCGTGTCGGCGGTCAGCCGCGAGACAATTTCGCCGGACTGGTTGACGTCGAAGAAGGAGGGCGACAGCCGCGTCACATGGGCAAAGACGTCGCGACGAAGATCGGCGACGATGCGTTCGCCGATGGTGATAACGAAATAATAGCGCAGCGCGCTGGCGATCGCGAGCACGAGGGCCATGACCATCAGCATGGCGAAGTAGCTGTTGATGAAGCTGCCGTCGGACTGGGTGAAGCCATGATCGATCATGCGGCGCACGGCAAGCGGCAGGGCCAGTGAGGTGATGGCGGCAAGCGCCAGTGAAATCAGCGCGCCAGCCACCAGCCCGCGATAGCGCATGACATAAGGCGCCAGCCTGCCAAGCGGCCGCAGCGACCGTCTCTTGTTTTCCTCAGCCCGTGCCTGTTCTGCCAAATCGTCTCCGATCGCCTGCAGGACCCGCTAATGCGGCCTGTTGGCTCTTGTTATCCCGGCGTCCTTCATGTATAGGCACCGCATCCTAATGGGAAGCCGTAGCCATCGCGACTGCGGCTTCATTTATTCAATCGGTTCGTTGGTCGCAACTGCATGCGGCAAATTGAACTCCGGTATCGCAGGAAGATTGTTATGAAGGCAGGCATCCATCCCGACTATCACACGATCAAGGTAGTCATGACCGATGGCACCGAATACGAAACCCGCTCGACCTGGGGTTCGGAAGGTGCTGTCATGAACCTCGAAATCGATTCCAAGTCGCATCCGGCCTGGACGGGCGGCAACCAGCAGCTCATGGACCGCGGCGGCCGCGTATCCAAGTTCAACAAGCGTTTCGGCGGCCTCGGTCTCTAATCGCTTTTGATTGACGAAATTTCGCAAGGAGCCCGGTTCTGCCGGGCTTTTTTGCGTTGGCAGAACGGTGCGCAGCGGCAACAAAAAACCGGCCGCGCACCGCGCAGCCGGTCCAAATGGATTTCGCAGATCTGGTCAGTTGTTGCCGAAGGCCGTCTGCAGCAGGGAAAGCTGCGCCTGGACGCTGTTCTGATTGTCATGAACGATCACGGCTTCGGCCGGACGATAGATTTCGCGATCCAGCAGCGCGATGCGGTTCTGCAAGCGCAGGGAGCGCTCGACGAGGTCACGGAAGGATTCCGGCAGATCGCCCCAGCCGGGTGCCGCACGGTCGACGTTGAAGCCGTCGAGGCGGACCTTGTTCTTCTCGGCCAGCACCTGGTCGCGCGACATCTCGCCATTGTTGACGGCGCGCTGCAGCAGCAGCCACGAGGCCATCTGCATCAGGCGGGTGGTCAGCCGCATCGATTCCGCGGCGTAGAGGACGGATGCCATGCGCGGCAGAACCTTGGAGGCTGCGCGGCCTTGGCCGTCGAGATAGGCGGCGGTCTCTTCGACCAGCGACATGCCTTCGGCATAGAGTGCCTTGAACTGTGAGGATGCAGCCGCGCGGCCCGCAAAACTGATCGTGTTCAATCCAACTTCCGACATCGCAATAGTCCCTGTTGCACGCAGCTACTTATGGTCAGGTAACGCCGGGTTTGACGGAAAAGTTTCCGCGTCCGGTCTTTATGACTTTAAGATGGTATCATTAGCGCAAATGCGCAAGCCGTTTCTTAAGAAAGGGTTAATCTCCACAGTTTCATGGAAATGCGCCGGCCGCAGCAAAAAGAAGAGCCGCAAAAGCGGCTCTCAAGGTAAAACAGGGAGAAAAATCAGACCAATTCACCGCGTGGAAAACTGTCTGAGACCCAGAGAAAATCTGGATGAATATAGTAATACCTTATAAAGCTTAATATTTTATTAACATTGTGCTGAATGAAGACTTGAGGCTGGCTCATCTTGCCAGCCATGGTCTTGTTTTCTGAGGTTTTTGCCGGTCACGATCGGAAGAAGCTTTCCGCCGCCTGTCGTCCGGAGGCCTTGCGGGCGACCTCGGCTTCCAGGCGGGCAATCTCGCTCTTCAGCAATTCCACCCGCGCCTTCAGCTCATCCACGGAAAGCATGGAGAGATCGGTGCCGATCTCATGGGCGGTTTTCTTCTGCGGCCGGTCGTCATCGATAAAGCTCATCGGTTCTCCTCCTTTTGCTGCAGGCAGCATGATGGCGAAAAATACGGTTGATGCGGAAGGGAAATCTAGGCCGATCCGGCCTAAACCACCCATGTCCTGAGCCTCCCGTTCATGAGTGACGGAAAAACCGCAGCGCAGTTCTGCGGGGCGCTCTATCCGAACTTTACAGCAGGATCGCCGCTTTCGGGAGACTTGCCGGTGCCGCGATCGGCCAGCGACATGCTTTCCGGCGTCAGCATCGGCGATGTGCCGGTCGGGATCGTCGTATAGGCATCGCGGTCGCTGGCCGGGACGGCAGCGCGGATGCGGCTTCTGACAATGGCATAACCGGTGATCAGCACATGGGCGACGGCGGTGACCAGGAAAAGCGCATGCGGGGTGATCGCCGACATCACGGGGCCGCCGAGCGTCGGGCCGATGACGGTGCCGATGCCGTAAAGGAGGAGCAGGCCGCCGGAGACCTTGACGAAATCCTCCGATGCCGCGAAGTCGTTCGCGTGAGCGACGGCGATCGGGTAGAGCGTATTGGCCACCGCGCCGTAGAGGACAACCAGTCCGATCAGCAAGGCGGGCGATGTCGGATGGAGCATGAAGATCAGCAGGCCGGCGAGGGCCGCGATCGCCGACATGGCGGCGAGCACGTAACGCCGGTCGATCCGATCGGAAAGCCGGCCAGCCGGCAACTGCATCATAGCGCCGGCGAAGATGGTGGCGCTCATCATGATGGCGATGCTGGTGTCGGAAAGACCGGCGCCGGCGCCGAAGACGGCGCCCAGCGTGCCATAAGCACCGTTAGCGATGCCGACGAGCAGGATGCCGAGGCAGGAGACAGGCGAATTGCGGTAGAGCGCCGGCAGGTCGAGGCGCACGGCCTTCAGCGGCTGCGGCGAGGCTGCGGTCGAAAGCGTGGTCGGCAGCATGGCGATGCAATAGAAGATGCCGCAGATCATGAACAGCACCGGCGTGCGCACATCCTCGAGCGGGATCATCATCTGACCGCCGACAACGCCGAGCAATGTGATGCCGATATAGAGCGAGAAGATCGCACCGCGGCTCTCGTTGCTGGCGCGCTCGTTCAGCCAGCTTTCGATGATCATCGACGTGCCGGCGGTGGAGAAGCCAGTGACGGCGCGCAGCACCACCCACCAGACGGGGTGGATGATGATGCCACTCACCAGCGCGATGATGGCGATAATCGAGATGAAGCCGGAGAAGGCGCGCACGTGGCCGACGCGGCGCACCAGTTTCGGCGCCACCAGGCAGCCGATGACGAAACCCGCGGCCCATGAGGTGCCAAGCAGGCCGAGCGTCGTCGTCGCATAGCCTTCGAGATTGCCACGCACCGGAAGCAGGATGCCCTGCAGGCCGTTGCCCATGAAAAGGAAGAGCGTGCCAAAGAGCAACGCGGCGACGGACAACAGATTTCTCTTCATTTCCCCAGACTCGGTCTCAGCGATTGTAAACGGACATAAGGCAAGACCTGCGTCTGCCCGGCCTCAAGATGATTGATTGTGCCCCGGAATCTCTTTACGGCGTGTCGGATCCTGTGTTCGCGCGGAAAAATGTCCGTCCTGTGACATTCCGAAAAATGGAAAAAATAAAGCATGACAAAGCTGATAGCCTTGCTGCTCATCCTTGCCATGGCGATACAGGTGATCAAGCCGCTCGGCTTTCCCGGCCTCCGGCGGCGCATGGATTTCTGGAAGATCGCGCTGATCGCCTTCGGCGTCTGGGCCCTGGCGCTTTTGTCGCGCGACTTCCTGATGTGAGCTCGCACCAAGCGGGACCGTCAGTCCTGCAGGATGATTTCTCCGCGCATGACGGAAACGCAGCGTCCCGAGATGACAACATCGGCGACGACCCCGCCGGATTTCACGACATCGAGGGCAATGATACTGCGGCGGCCCATTTCGACGCCTTGTTCGATGGTGATGCGGACATCCATATCGGCGTCCGGCGCAAGCGACACCAGATAGGCGCCGAGGGCGGCCGAAGCGCTGCCGGTTGCCGGGTCCTCGGGCACGTTGTCGAGGGGCGCGAACATGCGAGCGCGAATGTTCCATGGATTATCGGCCGACCTGGCATAGACGAAGAGCGAAAAGTCGTGGCCGCTCGTCGTCTGACGGCCTGCGGCTGCTTGGAAACCGGCAAGGTTCGGGCGGGCGGCGGCCAGGCTTTCCAGCCCCTTCAATTCGGCGACGGCGAAGTTCAGGCCGACCGAGGCAAAGACCGGCGCGTGGGTAGTGGTGACGATGACGCCCGGATCGAGAGAGATGCAACGGCCAACGGTTTCCTCGGCAATGGTATCGCCGACCGTCAGCGGCTGCGGCGCGCGGATGGCGGCGGCCGCGACATTTCCGCCGCTGCGTTTCAAATCCACTTCGACGATGCCGGCCTTTTCCTCGAACCGGAATTTTTCACCGACCGGTCTGCCGAAGAGTTCTGCCTGCTGCCCGAGCACATAGGCGGTGCCGACATTCGGATGGCCGGCGAAGGGGATTTCCATCGTCGGGGTGAAGATGCGCACGCGGGCCGAATTCCGTGGATCTTCCGGCGGCAGGACGAAGGTGACTTCGGAATAGTTGAATTCGGTGGCGATCTTCTGCATCGCCGCATCGCTCAAGCCGCGCGCATCCGAGATGACCGCAAGCGGATTGCCCTCGAAACGGGTGGAGGTGAAGACGTCGACCGTGAGGTAGGAGAGGGTGTTCATGGCGGCTCCCGTTGTGGCAAGCCGCTATGAGTAAGCATGGTTTTTAAGGGAATGAAGCGGTTTCTTGTCGCCGTGACAATGAGAGGGTAAGAGTCTTGCGCGGCCGCACTTATTGTCCACGCAACTTCCCCGGTGGCGATGGGGAGGACTGCGTCTCTCCAGTCTCCTTATTCCTGTGCTCCTCAGGGCTTCGCGCAAGGGATGTCACAGGAATCCAGCCACGGCGCGTCCGCGCCGTGAGTGAATCAATACTTCAGGGAAAAGAGCCGATCGCGCCCAACGACTTGGGCGCATTGGATTCCTGTGACATCCCTTGGGCGAAGCCCTGAGGCGCACAGAAATGAGGGAAGCGAGGGGATTGGCGGGAGCGGCAACGCTGCGTTCGCCGCTCCCGCCCGGATCCCAAGTCACAATCAGGCGGCCTGTTCCAGGTCCTTCTTCCAGCTGCCCTTGGCGGCGAGGCTGTTCATCTCGGCGCGGTGGGTGAATTCGCGCTGGCCGGCGGCGACATTTTCCGGCTTGCCGTTCCAGGCCTTGAGGGCGCTGTCCTGCAGGGCGCGGCCATAGGAGAAGGTGACGAGCCAGGGCAGGTCAAAACCATTGATCGCGGAAAGATGCGCGGTCGCCTCTTCCGTGGTCTGGCCGCCGGAGAGGAAAGCGATGCCGGGAACCGCAGACGGGACCGTGCGCTTCAGCACTCGGACGGTCCGCTCGGCAACTTCCTCGACCGAAGCCTTGCGGGCGTTCTTGCCGTCGATGACCATATTGGGCTTCAGGATCATGCCTTCGAGGCTGACGCGGGCTTCGGCCAATTCCTCGAAAACGATCTGAAGCGTGGATTCGGTCACTTCGGCGCAGCGGTCGATATCGTGGTCGCCCGGCTTGCCGTCCATCAGGCATTCCGGCTCGACGATCGGTACGATCTTGGCTTCCTGGCAGAGAGCCGCATAGCGGGCGAGCGCCTGCGCGTTGGCACGGACCGAGCCGCGGGTCGGCAGCGAGGACGAGATGGCGATGACGCCGCGCCACTTGGCGAAACGGGCGCCGGCTTCATAATAGCGGGCAAGGCGCTCGCCAAGGCCGTCGAGGCCTTCGGTGATGGTTTCGCCGGGGAATTTGGCCATCGGCTTGGCGCCGGTATCGACCTTGATACCGGGAATGGAACCGGCAGCGCGGATGATGTCGACGAAAGGCGTGCCATCGGCCGCCTTCTGGTAGAGCGTCTCCTCGAAGAGAATGACGCCGGAGATATATTTCTTCATCGCCTCGTCGGAGCGGAATAGCATCTCGCGATAGTCGCGACGGCTAGTTTCGGTCGATTCGAGATTGATCGTGTCGAAACGCTTCTTGATGGTGGAGGTCGATTCATCTGCCGCAAGCAGTCCTCGGCCGCCCGCAACCATCTGCACTGCAATGTCTTCCAGTCGTTCGCTCATTCGATCTCTCCACAGCGTTAAACATCGGCGGTTTAAGAATATAGGACGGCGATAACAGAAGTTTATAGTGAGGAAAATGGAAGGCTAAGTCATTGAAACGATTGAAATCAATTCAATCGTTTGAAAAAATGGGATTTTTTTCAGCTCTCGGGCAAAAGACCGCGGAAGGCGTCTCGCCACCGCGGTCTATCCACATGTAAAACCTGCCAAATTGCCTTAGCGGCGCCGCACCGCCCATTGCAAGGTGCGACGCCGAATGCTCTTTTTCGCGCCAAGGCGCTCGGTCTTATCCGGCGGCGTTGAGGACGGCGACGCCAGGAAGTTCCTTGCCTTCCATCCATTCGAGGAAGGCGCCACCGGCGGTCGAGACATAGGTGAAATCGTCGGCAACGCCGGCATGGTTGAGTGCCGAGACGGTATCGCCGCCACCGGCAACCGAGGTGAGCTTTCCGGCTGCAGTGCGCTCAGCGGCATATTTCGCGGCAGCGACCGTTGCGGCATCGAAGGGCTCGATTTCGAAGGCGCCGAGCGGACCGTTCCAGACGAGTGTTGCGGCACGCTCGATCCAGGCGTTGATAGCTTCGACCGATTTAGGCCCGACGTCGAGCACCATGGCATCGGCGGGAATGGCGTTGATATCGACCGTCTCATTGGCGGCACCCGCCTTGAACTCGCGGGCGACGACGCCGTCTTCCGGCAGGATGATGGCGCAGCCTGATGTTGCGGCCTCGATCATGATCTGCTTGGCGGTTTCAGCAAGATCATGCTCGCAGAGCGACTTGCCGACATTGGTGCCACGCGCGGCGATGAAGGTATTGGCCATGCCGCCGCCGATGACGAGTGCATCGACCTTCTTCACAAGATTCATCAAAAGATCGATCTTGGTCGAAACTTTGGCGCCGCCGACGATGGCGACGACGGGGCGGGCGGGATTGCCGAGACCTTTTTCCAGCGCTTCCAGTTCGGCCTGCATGGTGCGGCCGGCATAGGACGGCAGGTGATGGGCAAGGCCTTCGGTGGAAGCATGGGCGCGGTGGGCGGCAGAGAAGGCGTCGTTGACATAGATATCGCCGTTGGCGGCGAGAGCCTTGGTGAAATCAGGATCGTTCTTTTCCTCGCCCTTGTGGAAGCGGGTGTTTTCCAGCAGCAGAATATCGCCATTATTCATTCCGGCAACGGCGGAGGCGGCGGCTTCGCCGATGCAGTCGGAGGCCGTCAGCACCGCGTGATCGAGCACCTCCTTGACGGAAGGGGCGATCAGCGACAGCGAGAGATCCGGCGACGGACCGTCCTTCGGCCGGCCGAAATGGGCAAGCAGGATCACCTTGGCGCCCTTGCCTGACAGTTCGAGGATCGTCGGCGCCACACGCTCGATGCGCGTCGTATCGGTGACCTTGCCGTCCTTGACCGGGACGTTGAGGTCGACGCGGATGAGCACGCGCTTGCCGCTGATGTCAGAAAGATCGTCGAGGGTCTTGAAAGAAGGCATGGGGAAGATCCAGTCTTGGTTGGCGGAAGTCGCGCCGACCATAGCAAGGATCATTCGAGACGCAAGGCGTTCAACGGCCGTTTTCGCGTCTGGCTTCGTCGCCTCCGGCCGATGCTTTCGGCATGGTTTCGGAGGCCGCCGCTTCGCGGTTGCGGCGTCCGTTCAACCTATTGTGGATGCGCTGGATAATGTCCTTGAGATTGATGAAGATCGGCAGGGTGGTGGCCGGTTCGACCGCTTCGAGCGACATGCCGACGGAGGTGACGTGGTCGTGCTCGTCGAGATCGCGGACGATGAGGATGATCGAGCCGAGACGGACGCGGTCGGCATAATCGGCCTTGCCGCCGAGGCGCTGCCGCATCAATTCCGCAATCGTCAGGCCTTTCTCGGATTCGTTGAGCAGGCCGGGCCCATAGGCGGCATCGAGATCGGCGGCAGGGCGGGCGGGCGAGAGCGCGAAGGCGCCGAAGAATTCGGCATCATCCTCATCGACAGGCGCACGGCTGGCGAAGAGCCGGTCGAGCAGGCGGGAATAGCTCGGCACGATGAAGAGATAAACCAGATCGTTTTCGCGCAGCCGCCCGGCATATTGATAACGCATTGACTTGCCGTCGCGGATGACAAGCGACGGGGTGGCCCAGCGTGGAATGCGCTCGCCGCGCAGCACCGGACTGTCCTTGATGACTCGGTAGGAGAGCAGTTCATGGTTGGCGGCGCCCGGAAGGTCGACCTCGACCTTGTCGACGGCGCCGATGCGCGGCGGAATGATCAGGCCGAGCTTCTTGGCGATCGGCTTGATCGTCCAGCCCTGGACGAGCAGGGAGACCAACACGATGATGAAGGCGGTGTTGAAAAAGAGCTGGCCGTTTTCCAGGCCGCCGAGGATGGGCATGATCGCAAGCAGAATGGAGACGGCACCGCGCAGGCCGACCCAGGCGACGAAACCGATCTCCTGCTGCGTATAATCGAACGGAAGCAGCGACAGCCAGATTGCCAGCGGGCGGGCAATGAAGATCAGGAAGAGGGCAAGCAGGATCGCCGGCACGATGATGGCGGGAAATTGTGATGGCGTGGCGAGCAGGCCGAGCACCAGGAACATGATAATCTGCGCCAGCCAGGTCATGCCGTCCTGAAAGCGTTTGATGGTGCCGAGTGCCTGCATTCGCCGGTTTCCGGCGTAGATGCCGGCGACATAGACGGCGAGGAAGCCGCTGCCGCCGACCGCACCGGCGAAGGAGAAGACGAGAAGGGCAAGCGCCAGCACGAAAATCGGCGTCAGGCCGCGATCGGTGTCGAGCCTGCTGACGATCAGCACGATCATCATGCCGCCGAGCAGACCGAGGATGACGCCGAGCCCCATCTGCTGCACGAACATGGCGAACATGCCGATATTGATGCCGGCATAACGCTCGCCGCTCGCCAGGACCTCGACGAGGGCGATGGTGAGGAAGATCGCCATCGGATCGTTGGTGCCGGATTCGACTTCCAGCGTCGAGCGCACCTTGTCGCGGATGTTGATGCCGCCGATGCGTAGCAGGAAGAAGACGGCGGCGGCATCAGTCGATGCGACGATCGAACCGAGCAGCAGGCCTTCGAGCCAGGTGAAGTTCAACAGCCACATGGCAGCGACGGCAAAGAGCGAGGCGGTGATCAGAACGCCGACCGAGGCGAGCGTCAAAGAAGGCACTGCTGCGAGCCGAAAGGCCTGCATCGGCGTGCCGAAGCCGGAATCGAACAGGATGACGGCGAGCGCAATAGAGCCGAGAATATAGGCGAGATAGTTGTTGCTGAATTCGATACCGAGCCCGTCGACGCCGGCGGCAAGGCCGATCATCAGGAAGAGGAGAAGCAGCGGGGCGCCGAAGCGGAAGGCGAGCAGGCTCGAAAAAGCGGCAAGAAGCACGAGCGCCGTCGCGACCAGCACTACGATATAAAACGCTTCCATGCCCACCCCTTTCCATCGAATGCTTCGCGAACACGGCCACCCCGGGCCGATCCGCCTTGTCTCAACCCCTCCACCAGGCGCGTCGATGCGTCAGTAAACGGCAAAACGGCACAGAAGGGTAGGCCTTGCGGCTTAACCTCGTCTCGTGCTGCATCATGCTGCTGAACGGCTGCCGGACGGCCACCGACACGGAAATGCTACGGGAGAAACTCTCTACAAAGAATGTATAAGAAAATCAGGCAAGAGCAGGGCGAAAGGCAGGAAGATCGATTTTTCCTGCGGGTATCCGCAAACCGCAGCAGGATAGACACATTCCTTCATGCGGCCCGTCAGAACACTGCCTGAAGTATGATGACGGCGAGGAACGAAAGACCGATGAACGCGGCAACCCGGATGGCCAGACGATTAGCCTTTGCCAACACGGCGGGTTTGACGTCCCGCTTGGGGTGAAACCGCTGCCGCCGCTTGAGGGTGGTTTGGGACAAGCGTTTTTGAGCCTCTGCCATTTATCGCCTCCACTTGGATCATCTCAGCCATTGTGCAGCGTTATTGCATTTCCTCAGTTTATCACGCTTGGCCAGCGGATTGCCAACCGTGATTCCGTTCTTCGGCCGCAGCGAACCCGTCGCTTCGAAATGGCTTTCACGGTCAGTCTTCGGTGTCCTCGCCCTCGTCGGTCAGGTCTTCGACCGGCACCAGGAAAACGACGAACTCATCGTCGATGGTCCTTTCCGGATCGTCATCGAATTCATAGGCGTGTTCGACTTCGCTGGCTTCCTCAGCCGTCGCTTTGCGCAGGCTGAGCGTCGCCTTCCGGTCCCACAGGGGCTTGCCCTCGGATTCTAGAATGGTCAGGTCGTCGCGAAAATCTTCCGCTTCGAAGAAATGCGTCGCTTCCTCATGGTTCTTCGAGCGAAAGCTGGCGACGGCGCGGCCGGCGATTTCAATGGTAAAGTAATCCATCCATCCCTCTTTATCTCCTCCGGATGGCAACACGGCCCCGGGGGTCATCAACGATGCCATGACTGGCTTCACACGCCTATAACAAAAACGGCCCGGTTTCCCGGGCCGTTCATGATTTTCAATGATCCACCGCTCAGATGAGCTTGGCGAAAGCCACGGCCGTGTCCGACATGCGGCTGGAGAAGCCCCACTCGTTGTCGTACCAGGACAGGACGCGCACGAAGTTGCCTTCCATGACCTTGGTCTGATCGGTCGCGAAGATCGAGGAGTGGCTGTCGTGGTTGAAGTCGCGGGAGACGAGCGGCTCGTCGGTGTAGCCGAGGATGCCCTTCAGCTTGCCGTTGGAGGCAGCCTTGATGGCTTCGTTGATTTCGCCGACCGTGGTGGCCTTCTTGGAAACGAACTTGAAGTCGACGACCGAGACGTTCGGGGTGGGAACGCGGATCGAGGTGCCGTCGAGCTTGCCCTTGAGGTGCGGCAGCACGAGGCCGACGGCCTTGGCGGCGCCCGTCGAGGTTGGGATCATCGAGAGAGCGGCAGCGCGGGCGCGATACAGATCCTTGTGCATCGTGTCTAGCGTCGGCTGGTCGCCGGTGTAGGAGTGGATCGTCGTCATGAAGCCGTGGTCGATGCCGACGGCGTCGTCGAGAACCTTGACGACAGGCACCAGGCAGTTGGTGGTGCAGGAGGCGTTGGAGATGACCATGTGCTCCTTGGTGAGCTGGTCATGGTTGACGCCGTAGACGACGGTGAGATCGGCGCCGTCGGCGGGAGCCGAGACGAGGACGCGCTTGGCGCCGGCCGTCAGATGGGCGGCGGCCTTGTCGCGGGCGGTGAAGATGCCGGTGCATTCCATGGCAATGTCGACGCCGAGTTCGCGGTGCGGAAGCGTTGCCGGATCCTTGATCGCGGTAACCTTGATCGGCTTGCCGTTGCCGACGGTGATCGTGTCACCTTCGACCTTCACTTCGGCCGGGAACTTGCCGTGGATCGAGTCGTAACGCAGCAGATGGGCATTGGTCTCGACCGGGCCGAGGTCGTTGATGGCGACGACCTCGATGTCGGTGCGGCCGGATTCGACGATAGCGCGGAGGACGTTACGGCCGATGCGGCCGAAACCATTGATGGCAACCTTGACTGTCATGTTCATTCACTCCCGATAGAATAGGGCCCGATAGGCCGGGCGGCCTGGAATTGAGGAGATGGAGAGCGCCTCAAGGCGCCCTCTTTAAAGCTTTGCTTCGGCAGCCGCAACGACGGCGTCGGCGGTGATGCCGAAATGCTTGTAAACGTCCTTGACCGGACCGGACGCGCCGAAGCTCTTCATGCCGATGAAAGTGCCTTCCGGTCCGATGAAGGCGTCCCAGCCCTCGCGGACGGCGGCTTCGACGGCGATCTTGACCGGGGAGTTGCCGAGCACTTGCTTGCGATAGGTTTCCGGCTGTTCGAAGAACAGTTCGGTGCAGGGCACCGAGACAACGCGGACCGAAACACCCTTGGCTTCAAGGGCTGCGCGGGCGGCCACGGCAATTTCGACTTCCGAGCCGGAAGCGAAGATCGTCACCTTGGCGTCGGCATTGCCGGCGAGCGTATAGGCGCCCTGTTCGCAGAGGTTCTTTTCGCTGTATTCGGTGCGGGCCGGGCTGAGGTTCTGACGCGTCAGGGCAAGGCCCGACGGACGGTTGTGGGTCTTGATGGCGATTTGCCAGCATTCCGCCGTTTCCGTGGCGTCGGCTGGACGGAAGACCAGCAGGTTGGGGATGGCGCGCAAGCCGGCGAGCTGTTCGACGGGCTGGTGCGTCGGGCCGTCTTCTCCGACGCCAATCGAGTCATGCGTCAGAACGTGGATGACGCGGATGCCCATCAGTGCAGCGAGGCGGATCGGCGGGCGGCAATAATCCGAGAAGATCAGGAAGCCGCCGCTATAGGGAATGAGGCCGCCATGCAGCGCAATGCCGTTCATGGCGGACGCCATGCCGTGCTCGCGGATGCCCCAGTGCACGTAACGGCCGGCGAAATCCGTCGGCGTGATCGAGTGCATCTGGCTGGTCTTGGTGTTGTTCGACGGCGTCAGGTCGGCGGAACCGCCAAGCGTCTCCGGCACGAAGCCGTTGATGATCTCCAGCGCGTCTTCGGATGCCTTGCGGGTTGCGACCGTCGGCCTAGTCTCGGCCAGCTTCTTCTTATATGCGCTGATCGCGGCATCGAAACCTTCCGGCAGGTCGCCTGCCATACGGCGGGAGAATTCCGCTCTGACCGGCGATCTGGACAGAGTTTCTTCCCATGCCTTGACGACATTGTCGGAACGGGTGCCGGCTGCGCGCCATGCATCGAGAACGTCCGAGGGAACGACGAAGGGCTCGTAATCCCAGTTCAGCGCCCTACGGGTGGCGGCGATCTCGTCGGCGCCGAGCGGGCTGCCGTGAACCTTGTGGCTGCCGGCCTTGTTCGGGGCGCCGAAGCCGATCACCGTCTTGCAGGCGATGAAGGTCGGGCGATCAGACTTGTGGGCGGCCTCGATTGCATCGGCGATGGCGGCCTGATCGTGGCCATCGATCTCGATCGTATTCCAGTGAACGGCCTTGAAGCGGGCGATCTGATCGGTCGAGTCCGACAGCGAAACGGCGCCGTCGATGGTGATCGAGTTGTTATCCCAGAAGAGGATCAGCTTGTTGAGCTTCAGGTGGCCGGCAAGGGCGATGGCTTCATGGCTGATGCCTTCCATCAGGCAGCCGTCGCCATTGATGACATAGGTGTAGTGGTCCTGGAGATCCGCACCGAATTCGTCGCGCAGCTTGCGTTCGGCGATCGCCATGCCGACGGCATTGGCGATGCCCTGACCGAGCGGGCCGGTGGTGGTCTCGATGCCGGTTGCGTGGCCGTATTCGGGGTGGCCGGCGGTCTTGGAGCCGACCTGACGGAACTGCTTCAGGTCCTCGATCGTCATGTCGGGATAACCGGTCAGATACAGCAGCGAATAGAGCAGCATCGAGCCATGGCCGGCCGACAGCACGAAGCGGTCGCGGTTCGGCCAATGCGGCTTCTTGGGGTCGAAGCGCAGATATTTGGTGAACAGGACCGTCGCCACGTCAGCCATGCCCATCGGCATACCAGGGTGGCCGGAATTCGCCTTTTCAACGGCGTCCATGGCGAGGAAACGGATCGCGTTCGCCATCCGGTCGTTTTGTTGGAGAGAGGTCATAGCTTTTCTGCAAGCTCCGGGTGTCGGGGGATGGCCTCGAGCCTCCAAGACCATCGAGTGAAAGCGGCTGACACATAGCAGTTGGGGCTGGCGAGTCAATCAATGGCGGGCCAAATCCCAGCGGCCTGCGGCAATTTTTTGACATTTGATCGCGCGACTTTACAAAAGACCAAACCGGCGCGGCGGGCCTGCCCAACACGTTCATCCACAGGTAGGCAGGCTGCCGGGTGACGGGATTTATTGACGGGCCGTTGGCGAGCTGCATATCCTCTTGAAATCACAAGATCGGCAGATGTGGCCGATTCGCAGGTCCTGCACGGGAATCGGAAAGGCATGATGCCCACAGGCAAAACCATGGAAGCAGCGCTCGACGAATTGAGACAGGCGATTTCGAGTCTCGAAAACGCCGTCGACATGCGCATCGAGCGTCAGCGAGAGCAGGGTGAGATCGAGGGCGAGGTGCGACGTGTGCATGCCGACCGCTCCCGTCTGGCCCAGGAGCTCGACCAGGCCGAATTTCGCGCCAACCGGCTGGAAGAGGTCAATCGTGAGGTATCGCGGCGGCTGGTGACGGCCATGGAGACGATCCGCGCGGTTCTGGACCGCTGATGAGAGAGAATTTGATATGGCGCAAGTGACGGTAACGATCGACGGCAAGGCCTATCGCATGGCCTGCGAGGAAGGGCAGGAGGATCATCTGACCGATCTCGCCACCCGTTTCGACCGCTATGTCGGCCATCTCAAGGGCCAGTTCGGTGAGATCGGCGATCTCAGGATCACCGTCATGGCCGGCATCATGATCATGGATGAGATTGCCGAGCTGACGCGCCGCATCGCGGGGCTGGAAACTGAGCTGGAGTCGCTGCGCGGCAACCGCGACACCGTGCTTGCCGCGACCGCCCGCACTGAGGAAACGCTGGCGGCGGCGCTCGGCGAGATTTCGAGCCGCATTCGCGGCATCACCGACAAGCTGAATGGCCGGGCCGCTCCCGAACTCAATTGATGTCAATTAAATAAAAACGGGCTGTCGTCGCCACTGGCGCGTCGATGCAAACGACCTTATATATCGCGATGCGGTCTGCGCCTCTCGACAGGAACCACAATCCCTGGGGCCATACTCGATCCAAAGGGAGCTGTCCCTGTCCGGGCTCGTGGGCCTGGACACACGGTGCCCACCTACGTTTGTAGGCGCCCAGGATCGTAAACATCCATCGGTCGTCGTGGATCGCACCTTTTCCTTTCATCATCGACGAAGACGCTGGATCACGGGCAAACGCGGCTCGCGCGTCCGCCCCTTGTGGCGCGCAGTTACTTCTTCAACCCGGGAAGCGTCACCTGGAAAACCTGGAACATGGTGTCCACGTCGGCGCCGCCGTCAGCCTTATAGGCGGCCCCCACCTGAAAGCCATCTTGCGTCAGGAAGTCGTTGTCGTTGGCGACGAACAGGAAGTAATCGTCCGGCAGCTTCGGGTCGAGGACACTTGCCAGACCCATGGCTTCCCATTTTTCCGATAGATCGTTCCTGTCGTTCGGCGCACCGTTGTGCAGGCCGAAGCGGCCAAGCTCTGCCTCGTCGTTGAGGTCGATAAACGGCGTCAGCGTCGCCGGCGTCAGCGACGGGTCGAGGACACCTTTCGGTGCGACCGCCTTGCCGGCGTCGAAATCGCTGCCGGCGATATCGGTCGCGGCGGATAAGTCGACGATGTCGATCTTGCGATACAGAGATTTGTCCCCCTTCACGCCCTGGCCGTTGCCGCTGTCACGGGCAAGCATCAGGAAGGTCTTGTCGGAAAGGGCGACGATCTCGCTCTCGGCGGCGATCGTCGTCTTGCCCTTGGCGTCCTTGAAGACCGGCAGCGGCACGACATATTCGTGCACCAGCTTCAGATGATCGGGATCGGCGGCGTCATAGATCATGGCGCGGGTATTCTGGCGGGTCGAGCCGGAATCGCCGCCGTCCTGGCGGGCCGCCGACTGCAGTACGGCAACGATAAACTTGCCGTCGGGCGTCATTGCCATGCCTTCGAGACCCTGGTTGTTCTGGCGGCCTGTTTCGGGGTCCTTCGGATCGGGAGCGGACCCGCCGGGACCGGGATTGTTTGAGGCGAAGCTCAGCGCGCCCTTGCGCATCGGCAGAAGCGCCTTGGGCGGCTGGGTGGCTGAAAGCAAGTGGCCATCGGCAGAGAAGCGATAGATATAGGGGCCGTATTCGTCGCTGACGAACATAGTGCCGTCGCCCATGCGGATGATCGCCTCATCGTCGAGGGCGATCTTGCCGTTCGCCGCCTGCGGCAGCGGCGGGAAGTTGCCCGCAGCGGCGCGGACGCCGGATTCCGGGTCGAGACCGGTCGTGTTCACGCCCTTGTCGTCAACAAAGAGCATGGAATCGACGAGTTTCGCCTCGACGCCCGATTGCTCCTTGCCGGCCTCGGGGGCCGCGCCTGGCGCGGTCGGGGTCAGAATGATCGAGAGGGTGTTCAGGCGCGGGTGGTAGTCGACAGTGCCGGCGACATTGTAACCACGGTCGGGCAAAAGGTAGAGCATGCCCTTATAGCTGGCGCCATCCCGACTCCAGGCGGCGGCGTCGATCGCCATGCCGGAGCCGGAGCCGAAGGTTTCACCGAATTTGTCGCGCTGGTTGGCCGGAATGCGGCCGACGCCGACCAGGCCCTTATTGACGAAACCGGCGGAATTCTCCGCCCTTGCCATGGCGGGAATGGCGGCGGATGCCGCGAGAACTGCGGCGAACAGCCGCGTTGCATATGGTCTGACGTTCTTCATGAAATAGCCTCTCGGTCAAAAGCGTTCCTGCAACGGTTCCCGCCCGCAAGCTGGACACCGTTTCGAATGACATTCCTCGGCTTCGGGATCGATTCCTCAGAACGGAACACGCCCGGATTTCGCCCCCTATCCCGGCTAAACGTCTAGGATGGGATCGTGATAACTGGATGACACCCTCAGAGCCTGCAATCAGCTCATTGCCCTAATCGACCGGATAGGGTCCTTCGGCGAACACTTCCTCGTGGTAGCCCTTGGAGCCGACATCGATCGCCAACGGGCTTCGCCATTCGCGGCGCTCGCGCAGGCAATCGACCACGAAGCGGAAATCATAGCGCGGCTGCCAGCCAAGTTCGCGCCTTGCGCGTTCGTTGACGTAGACGCGATCGAGCGTCGGGAACATTTTCCAGCCGCATTCGGCGTAAAGGGTGTTCGCACCTGGAAACAGCCGCTCGACGACAGCAGGCGCGTCACGCCTGAGCTCAGCGACGTCGCCCGGTAGAAAGGGCGTCGTGGCCGAGATGATATAGCGGCCGAAGCCGATTGCCGGTGCCTTTTCGAGCGCCAGCAAATGAGCGCCGACCACGTCGCTGATATCGACGCGGCGATGAAGCAGCTCGTTGGCCTGCGCATTTTCCGCCGAATAGCTGTTGCGAATCTCGCGATCGTCATCGCTTTCGGGAAAGAAGCGCGACGTCCTGAGGATGACAACAGGCAGGCGGGATTTGCGGGCGAAGAGTTCCGAGATTCCTTCGGCAGCGAGCTTCGTCACGCCATAGATATTCTTCGCGACAGGAAGCACGTCCTCGGTGACCCAAGCCGCGGGTTCGCCGGCGACCGGCGTCAGTGCCGCGCCGAAAGCGCTGGTGGTGCTGGTGAAGACGAAGCTTGCAACGCCCGCGGCGGTCGCCTCTTCAAGCAGGTTCAGCGTGCCGCCGACATTGGTGTCGAGGAAATCGCGATTGCCATGGGTCGCCACATGCGGCTTGTGGAGCGTGGCGGCATGGATGACGTGGCTGATGCCCGACATCGCTCGCCTGATGAAACCGCGGTCACCGATGGAGCCGACCATATCGGTAAAAGCCGATGGCTTGATGTCGATGCCGCGCGCCCACCGGCTCTGAGCTCTCAAGCTGCGCATCAGCGCCTCGCCGAGGTGGCCGGCGCTTCCCGTCACCAATATCGTCATCGCGTCGTCTCCTGGCCCCATTCGCGGCAGAGGCTACAAAAGACCGGCATTTGCGGACAACGCATAAATTATGCAGGAGGGTGCAGGAAAGCTGCAGGCTTCGCGACGGTGGTGACGAGACGGCCAGCGCTGCCGTCGGAAAGCCTGATCCGCTCCCAGGTGACGCGGCCGGGGGCAATCGGCAGGCGCACATTGCCGTTGGCGCCGGTATCGAAGGTCAACGATAGCAGCCTGCCCTCGTGCCAGCCGCACTCCTCCAGAGACTGTTCGGCGGCAGCGATCTCGGCGGAGGCGTAGGAGAAAAGAGAGCGGCCGAGAAAAGCGCTGAGCGGTGCGCGCCATTCCGCCTGCCGCGGTCGGGAAGCAGACAGCAGCCGATGGGTGCCATCGCAGATCAGATGCACTGGCCGGACGGAATCCTCGACCAGCCGCTTTAAAGCCGCATCGGCCGCAGCATATTGCGGCGAGGCGAAAATCCGTTCCAGCTTGACGGCTTGGTCGGGCGAGGGAGCAAGCTGGCCGCGCTCCCAGCGCGAAACGGTCGCCTGGTTGACCTCGAGGAGTTCCGCGAGGTGCTGCTGCTTGATGCTCCGCAGCAACCGCATGCGGCGTATGCCGGCTCCTGATATCGTCATTTGTCCTGAGCTCCCACGCTTCTTTTGCCAGGATAGGAGTTCGGCGGGCCGCAAGGCAAGCCGACCCTCACGCCGGAGCATTGTTCCGGCTAATCTAATCTTCGAGATCGCTTCTCAGCCGATCGAGGATCGACAGGGCGTGACCTGCATAGGCGCTGATCCAGCGGTCGTAGATGTGCTTGATCGGCAGGCTGTTCAGGTGGTTCCAGCGTTCGCGGCCCTCCTTTCTGGCGACGATCAGATCCGCTTCCTCAAGCACCTTCAGATGCTGCATCACCGTGCAGCGGTCCATGTCCGGAAACATTTCGCAAAGCGTCCCGGTCGTGCGGGGCGCGTCCTTGAGCAGATCGAGAATCTCGCGGCGGCGATGATGTGCCAGTGCCTTGAAAACGGGGTCGTCTTTCGATTCGCTTGACATGTTATGTTTTTATAACATAATGATGTCAGGTACAATGGAGAAGAGGAGAAGTATCATGTCTCTCGGAATCCGCGTTTCCGGCCGGATCGGCCGTCCCGTTGCCGAAGTGTTCGATGCCGTCGTCAACCCGAAGAAGCTCAGCAGCTATTTCACCACGATCGGCGGGGCGAGTGCCCCTCTCGTTCAAGGCACGACGGTAACCTGGTGGAAAGATGCGCCGGTCGAGGTTGTCGAGCTTGTGCCGGAAAGCCGCATCGTGCTTCGCTGGGACGGCGGCACTGCTGAGGACAAGACAAGGTATAAGACGCTGGTGGAGATGAATTTCAAGCCGCTGGAGGATGGCGGCACGTTGGTGACGATTGCCGAGAACGGCTGGCGCGAGGACGAGGCCGGCCGGCGCGGCAGCTATCTCAACTGCGAAGGCTGGACACAGATGCTTTGCAGCATGAAGGCCTTCGTCGAATACGGCATCAATCTGCGCGAGGGCATGTATCTCAGCGAGATGAAGGGCGAGCCGGCCAGCGCCCCGGATATTTGACGAGGCCCGACTCGAAGGAGATCGGCGGCCGACCGCCAGACTTTGCTTGCCTGTCACACTGCGGGTGCTAATTTCCGGAGTCGATACTTCATCTCGGTTTCCAGGAGATTCATTATGCAGCTTGGTATGGTCGGTTTGGGCCGCATGGGCAATTATATGGTCCAGCGCCTGATGCGGGGCGGTCACGAATGCGTCGTCTACGACACCAGGCCGGAAAGCGTTGCCGATCTCACAGGTCTCGGCGCGACCGGCAGCGCTTCGCTGGAGGAATTCGTCTCGAAGCTCACGCATCCGCGTGCTATCTGGCTGATGCTGCCGGCGGCGATCGTCGACAAGGTGCTGGCAAGCTTGGTGCCGCTGCTGCAGAACGGCGATATCATCATCGATGGCGGCAATTCCTACTATCATGACGACATCCGCCGCGGCGCTGAGCTCATCACCAAGGGCATCCATTATGTTGACGTCGGTACGAGCGGCGGCGTCTTCGGCCTGGAGCGCGGCTATTGCCTGATGATCGGCGGCGAAAAGGGCATCGTCCAGCACCTTTCGCCGATCTTCGCAACGCTCGCGCCCGGGGCCGGCACGACGGAAGCCTCACCGAACCGCAGCGCTGATGCGGCTGCAGCCAGCACCGCGGAACAGGGCTACCTGCATTGCGGCCCGCATGGCGCCGGCCATTTCGTCAAGATGGTGCATAACGGCATCGAATACGGGCTGATGGCCGCCTATGCCGAAGGCCTCAACATCTTGAAACGCGCCAATATCGGCGCTGCCTCGCATGAGGCCGATGCGGAAACCGCGCCGCTCGCACATCCCGAACATTTCCAATACGACTTCAATCTGCAGGATGTCGCGGAAGTCTGGCGCCGCGGCAGCGTCATCACCTCCTGGCTACTCGATCTCACCGCCGATGCCCTGCATGTCGACCCCGCACTTTCGAAATATGCCGGCCGCGTCTCGGATAGTGGCGAGGGCCGCTGGACGATCATGGCGGCAATCGACGAAAGCGTGCCGACCCCGGTGCTCAGTGCCGCGCTCTACGGCCGCTTCTCCTCGCGCGACAATGACGAGTTCGCCAACAAGGTGCTGTCGGCAATGCGTGCGGGCTTCGGCGGCCACGTGGAAAAGCCGGCGCCGAAATCTTGAGGATCAGGGCTTTCCTTGTCGCCCCGACGAGGAAAGCCGTTTCGCAATTTTCCTGGAATTGTCCTAGCCATAGGTATGGTTTTCCTACCGCTTGCTGGCGGCTACGGTCACGAGTATCCATTGCGGAAAGGGAAATGTCGGGGCTGCTTCCATTCAAGCGGCCGACACTCCATTGGAGGGCGGTCATGGGACGTGGCACGGCGGCGGGCTTGAAGGCCGCCATATTCGGCATCCTGGCATTCGTTGCGCTTTTCTCGGCGGCGTCGCCCGGCTTTTCCCAAACGCCTGCGCAAACGCCGGCTGCAAATACCCCGCCGGCGCAGGTGCGTGAAATGATGCAGCTCATGCAGGCGCCGGAGGTCAAGCAGTGGATGGCGACGCAGATGGCAGCACCTTCTGCGGCCGATTCGGTTAGCCAGAACCAGATGTCGGTTCTTTCAGGCCTGCTGCAGCATGCCCGCCGGCATGTATCGATGGTGTCCGACGCCGCGATGACTTTGCCCTCACAGATCGGCAATGCGTCCTCACTGTTTTTCGGTGAGCTCGCCGCCACCGGCTGGAGCCGGATGATCGCGCAATTCCTGGCGATCTTCCTGCTCGGGGCCATCGTCGAAAGCATCGCCGGCTATGCCTTCCGCCGTCGCCGCCGGCGTCTGGCTCAGATGGCCGGCATGCATCTGACGTCACGCGTCGTACCGGCTCTCATTTTCGCCGCGGCAACAATGCTCGCGCTGTCCAGTCTCGGCTGGCCTCCGCTCAGCCAGAGCGTGGCGATCCTCTGCGCCGTCGCGCTCATCGTCCAGCGTTTCACGATTTGCCTGGGCGGCGTCTTGGTCGATCTCATCGGGCTGGCGCGGGCCGAGGAAGAGCGGCAAGGCGTGATCGTTCCGATCATGCCGTCACGCGCCGTCGCGCTCTTCTGGTATCGCCGCTCCGCGATTTTCGTGATCTATTTCATGCTTGGCTGGGCGGCGATCCAGTCGATGGAGCCGCTCGGCTTTTCCCCGAGCGCCCGGCTCTTCGTCGGCTATATCCTCGGCATCGGGCTGCTGCTGATCGCCATCGAAGCTGTCTGGTCGCGGCCTCAGAAGGACGAGAAACGCGGACACGGGATTTCCTGGGCGCTCACCGTTTATTTCCTGTTGCTCTGGGGGCTGTGGGTCACCGGATTCAACTGGCTGCTCTGGCTCGGCATCTATGTGCTGATGCTGCCGCGGGTGCTCGCCGTCTCGACGATTGCAGTGAAATCGCTGCAGCAGACCGAAGCAAGCTTCCTTGCTACGCGCCGTATTGCCACCGTATTGCTCGACCGCGGCGTCAGGGCGCTGATTATCGCATTCGCGGCCATCTGGCTCGGCCAACTGCTCGGCGTCGGCGCCGACACGATGGCAGCCGGCGACAAAATGGTCGATAAGATCGCGCGCGGCGTCATTGGCGGAATCGTCATCCTGCTTGCTGCTGATCTGCTCTGGCACGTCGTCAAAGCCTATATCGACGGCAAGCTGCTCGGCATGCCCCTGGACGGCGGCGCGACGGATGAGGAAAAGGCTAAACATGCGCGGTTCCAGACGCTGCTGCCGATCTTCCGCAATATCCTTGCCGTGGTCATCGCCGTCATTGCGGCTCTCATGGTGCTCTCGGGTCTCGGCATCGAGATCGGCCCATTGATTGCCGGCGCCGGCGTCGTCGGCGTTGCTGTGGGTTTTGGCGCCCAGACGATCGTCAAGGATGTCATCAGCGGCATGTTCTATCTGTGGGACGATGCTTTCCGTGTCGGCGAATATATCGAAAGCGGCAGCCACAAGGGCGTCGTCGAGGCCTTCAGCCTGCGTTCGGTGAAGCTCCGGCATCATCGCGGGCCGCTGACGACCGTGCCGTTCGGCGAACTTGGCGCGGTGAAGAACCTCAATCGCGATTGGACGATCGACAAGATCAGCCTCAACGTCACATACGACACCGATCTCGTCAAAGCGAAGAAGGTGATCAAGCAGATCGGTCAGACCCTGCTCGAAAACCCGGAATTCGGCCCGCACATCATCGAAACGCTGAAGATGAAGGGTGTCGAGCAATTCGGCGAATTCGCGATCGAGATCCGTCTGTCGATGATGACGAAGCCTGGCGAACAGTTCGTTATCCGCCGCAATGCACTGGCAATGATTCGCAATGCCTTCAAGGAAAACGGCATCGAATTCGCCGTGCCGACGGTGCAGGTGTCCGGTGATCGCGCGGCGGAGGTGGATGCCGCCGCGGCGCGCTACGCTGCGCATGCACGGGCCGGCGGCGAGCCGGCTGCGTGAACCACCTTACATCGCCCCGGCAGCTGCGGTGAGCAGGCCGCCGATGATGGCCATGTTGCTTTTCCAGCTGTTGATGGCGCTGTCGCGGGCTGTGCCTTCCATGTCCCAGAAATTCAGCAGCATCACGGAGGCGGCAAGCGTGAAGATGATGAGGCCGAACGCCGCCGCGGCGACGAAGAGACCCAGCATCAGCAGGAGACCGGCGGCAATTTGAAAGACGCTGCCGGAAATCAATACCCATTTCACAAAAGGTATGCCGCGGGCTTCGATGGCGTCGGTTATCGGCACGATGACGAAAAAATGATGGATGCCGGCGGCAACGAAAAAACCGCCGAGCAGCAATCTGCCGAGGATGAGGATCACGAAGGCCAGGTCATCCTGCATGTCTAACCCTACTCTCGCGTTTCAAATCCTCGTCATCACCGCAAACTCTTCGCAAGCTTACGAAAATGCAATGTGCCAATACAGTTTGCCTGCGCAAATTCGCCCCAATTGAGGATGATTGAGGCGCAGACGGCGGGGCTGGGGTAGCGGCGGCATGGCTTCATAGAGCTTATATGCCTGTCATGCTACGTCTTCGAAAAATGATTCCCGCCAAGTTTGGAAATTGCGCAGGTACGAGATGTCGGGTCACGGCAATTTGGAAGAGATGGAAGCGGCGGACGGGTTTTCTTTAGGCGCGCTTTTCAGACGCTACAGGACGCCACTGACGGCAGCCGCGACACTCGTTGTCTTCTGCCTCGTCGGTTATGCGATCATGCAGCTCACCAACGAGGTTCGCTATGATGATGTCGTCGGTGCGCTCGCAGCGACCAGGCCGAGCGCCATCCTGCTGGCGCTGTTCTTCACCGCACTCAGTTTCCTATCCCTCGTTTTCTACGACCTCAACGCCATCGAATATATCGGCAAGAAGCTGCCGTTCCCGCATGTGGCGCTGACGGCGTTCAGTGCCTATGCGGTCGGCAATACCGCCGGTTTCGGCGCCCTTTCGGGCGGCGCGATCCGCTACCGCGCCTATACGCGCCTCGGTCTTTCGCCGGACGATATCGGCCGGATCATCGCCTTCGTCACCCTGTCCTTCGGTCTCGGGCTTGCCGGGGTCGCGGCGATCGCCCTCATTATCATCGCCAGCGAGATCGGGCCGCTGATCAGTGTCAGCGCGTTCCTTCTCCGGCTGATTGCCGGCTCGATTATTGCCATTCTCGGGGCTGTCATGATCATCGGCCGCGAAGGCCGCGTGCTCGATCTCGGTGCGGTGGCAATCCGCCTGCCGGATTCGCGCACTTGGTCACGGCAATTCCTGGTGACGGCGTTCGATATCGCCGCCTCGGCCTCGGTGCTCTACGTGCTCTTGCCACAGACGGCGATCGGCTGGCCGGCCTTCCTGGCCGTCTATGCGATCGCCGTCGGTCTCGGCGTGCTCAGCCACGTTCCGGCCGGGCTCGGCGTGTTCGAGACCGTGATTATCGCCTCGCTCGGCAGCGCGGTGAATATCGATGCGGTGCTCGGATCGCTGGTGCTCTACCGGCTGATCTATCATGTGCTGCCGCTGTTGATCGCCGTGCTCGCGGTGTCCGCGACGGAACTGCGCCGTTTTGTCGATCATCCGGCCGCCTCCAGCGTCCGGCGCATCGGCGGACGGCTGATGCCGCAGCTGCTGTCGACCTTGGCCCTGCTGCTCGGCGTCATGCTGGTGTTTTCGAGCGTTACACCGACGCCGGATCAGAATCTGGAATTTCTGTCCAACTATCTGCCTCTGCCGATGGTCGAAGGCGCGCACTTCCTCTCCAGTCTGCTCGGATTGGCGCTGGTGGTCGCCGCGCGCGGCCTGGGGCAGAGGCTCGACGGCGCCTGGTGGGTAGCGGTGTTCTCGGCCCTTGCGGCATTGACCTTGTCGCTGTTGAAGGCGATTGCGCTGGTCGAGGCGGCTTTTCTCGCTTTCCTCATCTTCGGGCTCTTCGTCAGCCGACGGCTCTTCACCCGGCATGCGTCGCTGCTCAACCAGGCGATGACGGCGTCCTGGCTGATGGCGATCGCGGTCATCGTCGTCGGCGCCGTCGTCATCCTGCTCTTCGTCTATCGCGATGTCGAATACAGCAACGAACTCTGGTGGCAGTTCGAATTTACCGCCGAGGCGCCGCGGGGACTGCGCGCCCTGCTCGGCATCACCATCATCTCGTCGGCGATCGCCATTTTCAGCCTGCTCCGGCCGGCGACCTTCCGGCCGGAGCCGGCGACGGAGGAGGCGCTGACGCGCGCCGTCGACATCGTCAGGAGGCAGGACAATGCCGACGCCAATCTGGTGCGCATGGGCGACAAGAGCATCATGTTTTCGGAAAAAGGTGACGCCTTCATCATGTACGGCCGGCAGGGCCGTTCATGGATCGCGCTGTTCGACCCGGTTGGCGATCATCGTGCCGTGCAGGAACTCGTCTGGCGCTTCGTCGAAGCGGCGCGGGCCGCCGGATGCCGCGCCGTCTTCTACCAGATCTCGCCGGCGCTGCTTTCCCATTGCGCCGATGCCGGCCTCCGCGCCTTCAAGCTCGGCGAACTGGCGGTGGCCGACCTCCGAACCTTCGAAATGAAAGGCGGCAAATGGGCGAATCTGCGCCAGACGGCGAGCCGAGCCCAACGCGACGGGCTGGAATTCGCGGTAGTCGAATCCGAGGACGTGCCTGATATCATCGATGATCTCGCTGCCGTTTCCACGGCCTGGCTCGAACATCACAATGCCAAGGAAAAAGGCTTCTCGCTCGGTTCGTTCGATCCCGATTATGTTTCATCGCAACCGGTCGGTATCCTGAAGAAGGATGGCAAGATCGTCGCCTTCGCCAATATCCTCGTCACCGAATCCCGCAAGGAGAGCACGATCGATCTCATGCGTTTCTCTCCGGACGCGCCGAAGGGCTCGATGGACTTTCTCTTCGTGCAGATCATGGAGTATCTGCGCGGTCAGGGTTTCACTCACTTCAATCTCGGCATGGCGCCACTCTCCGGCATGTCGAAACGCGAGGCGGCACCCGTCTGGGACCGCATCGGCAGCACCGTCTTTGAGCACGGCGAGCGCTTCTACAACTTCAAGGGCCTTCGGGCATTCAAATCCAAGTTTCATCCGCACTGGCAACCGCGCTATCTTGCGGTTTCCGGAGGGGGCAATCCGATGATCGCGTTGATGGACGCGACGTTGCTGATCGGGGGCGGATTGAAAGGGGTAGTGAGAAAATGATCAGGACAATCCTTCTTGCCACGGCATGCGCCTGCATGCTCGCGGCCGCACCGGCTCATGCTGCCGAGGAAACCACGCAGAGCTTCGAAAGCGGGCTCATTCCGTCGCCGCACATCTTCTTGCCGGAAGGCGAGGTGAAGGGCACGGTGATGCTGATCTCGGATGCCGCCGGCTGGGGCGATTACGAGAAGGCCGAGGCCGACAGGCTGGTTTCCGAAGGCGCCGTCGTGATCGGTGTCGACTTTCCTTCCTATATCCAGGCGCTCGACCGCTACGATGTCAGCCTCAATGACGGGTGCCTCTACACGGTCTCGGATATCGAATCGCTGAGCCAGCAGGTGCAGCGTGCGACCGGCAACAACGCCTATCATCTGCCGATCGTCGCCGGCATCGGCGAGGGCGGGGCCTTGGCGCTGGCAATTGCAGCGCAGACACCGGATGCGACGATCGGTCAGACGCTCGCCGTCGATCCGAAGGCCGGCATCCCGCTGACCAAGGAACTTTGCACGCCGGCTTCGAAGAAGGCGGTTGGCGGCCGCATGGTCTACGGGTTGAGTGACGGCGCGCTGCCGGACCCCGTTATTTCGGTCTTCACGCCCAACGCCGACAAGGATGGCAGGGCGCATGCCGAAGCGCTGAAGAAAGTCCATTCCGCGATCGAGATCCGCGATTCCACCGACGACGCGCAGACGGTCTTTGCCGATACGCTCGATGACCTCGTCACCGCCTCGGGCGCCTTCGGCAATCCGCTCGGCTTGCCGCTGGCGATCCTCGAGGCCACCCCCACCCTGGATACGATGGCGGTGATCTATTCCGGCGACGGAGGCTGGCGAGACATCGACAAGGAAGTCGGCGGCACCCTGCAGAAGGAAGGTATTCCCGTCGTCGGTGTCGATTCGCTTCATTATTTCTGGTCGGAGCGCAAGCCGGAGGAGACCGCCGGCGATCTTTCGAAGATCATTGATTTCTACCGCAAACAGTGGAAGGTGAAGCATGTGCTGCTCGTCGGTTATTCCTTCGGCGCCGACGTCGTGCCCGCGACCTATCAGCTGCTGAAACCGGCCGAGAAGTCCGCGGTGGCGCAATTGTCGCTGCTGTCGCTCTCGCACCAAGTCGACTACGTCATCTCCGTTCTCGGTTGGCTCGGCCAGAAGACGGAAGGGGCGGGAGGCGATCCGGTCGCCGATTTGAAGAACGTCGATCCCAAACTCGTGCAATGCGTCTACGGCAAGGACGATGACGACGACGTCGCCTGTCCGGCGCTGAAGGATAGCGGCGCCGAGGTCGTCGAACTGCCCGGTGATCATCACTTCGATGAGAATTACGATCTTCTCACCAAGACGATCATCGACGGACTGAAGAAGCGGCTGCAAGATTAGAGCAGCATCGTGCTTAGAGCCTTGGTTAGATTGAAGCATTCTGTTGGCTCAAATGGAGTCGGATTGTCGACCGGCCGGCGCGCGTCGTAGCCCAGCTCTACGGCCAAGCCGGCCCGTTTCAGCCAACCCTCCCGCAGATTTGCCAAGCAAATCTGCAAGACTTGGGAAGCGCCGGACGCACTGATCGCTTCGCCACGGCGAAGCGGTGCGGCCGGTGGGCTGGGCATGTTTCCGCCAGGATCAGAGGCGATCGGCTCGGACGTACCTTGGGTATGCCCGTCGCCAATCGCCTCTGCCCTGACGAAAACCTGCTCCGGCAGAATGCTTCAATCTAACCAGGTAAGGCTCTCTAACGTGCCAGCATCTCCTCGCTCCAGCCAAGCTCGGCGACTTCCTTACCCCGAAACCGCGCGTCGTCGGCGACGATGAATTCATCGAGTTGCGGCGGAGCGACGCCGGTGCCGGAAAGCATCGCGTGCACCTGGCCGCGATGATGGGTCTGGTGCTGGAAGAGATGGGCGAGCACGTCGTCCATGCGCTCCTCCTGAATGCGGTCGCCGCGACGGAGCCTGACGGTCGAGACCAGCCCCTCCGGGCTCAGGGCCTCACAGAGCACCGTCAGGCGGAGGTCGACCGCCGCCTGCGCTGCGCTCAGCGATGCTATGTCGTCGAAGGGTTCTTCGATCTCGAAGGCCTGGTAGCCAAGCGTGCCGCCTTCCATGCCATCGACATAGAACCAGTCGACCGTGATGATGTGGTTCAAGGTTTCCTTGATCGAGGGGAAGAAGCCAGTGCGCGGCGCTTCGAATTCGCCAGGTTTCAAGGCTGCGCAAGCGCGCAACAGACGGTGGTTGGCAAGGGCGTTGTTATAGGCAAGTTTGCGAAAGACCCTGACGGGATCGACGGTCGACATCGGCGGCTTTCCTCTCAAGCGCTTGCGGAATGTTTGCGTCAGTCATCAAGATTGCCGTCGCGCCAGACGAGATGACGCGGTGCTGCCGGCAGGTTCTCGATTTCCTGGGCAATGAAATAGGGCGGGATATCGAGCGCGGTCAGGGCTGTGCGCGTCGCGGCAACCCATTTGAATTCGAGATGGTTGTCGCCGTCTTCGACGCGATGGACGATCTCATGCGGCCGAAAGGGAAATTCGGGTGGGATTTCCATCAGATAATAGAAGCCGAGTTCATGCCAGTCGCGCTGTTCGCAGTGGAAAAAATTCTCGACGGTCCAGAGGAGGCGCGAGACTGTGACGTTGAGGCCGAGTTCCTCCATCATCTCCCGTTTCAGCGTTTCTTCCGAGGTCTCGCCGATTTCCGCCGTTCCCCCTGGAAAAGTCCAGAAGGGCTCGTGCACGGCGCGATGAACGAGCACATGGCCATCGCGAAAGGCGAGGCCGGCGAAGCGATGGTTGAACGTTGAGCGCCCACAGTCAGGCGGATGTGGGTGCGCTTGCTCATGTCATTCTTATCCGAGATCGATTACGACGATTTCCGGCGGCACACCGAAGCGGACCGGCGCGATGGAGCACCCGAGGCCGCCGGACACGATGATATTGCGCCCCTCCTCGACGATATGGCCATAGGCGTAGCGATTGCCGTAGTGCGAGGGGACGATCGGTGAACGGCCGAAGAAGCGGATCTGTCCACCGTGGGTGTGACCCGAGAGCGTCAGCGAGACGCGCTCGGGCACGCGAGGAAAGATATCGGGCTCATGGGCAAGCAGGATGACGGGGGCGTCATCGGTGACCTGAGCCATCGTTCCATCGAGATCGTCGAGGCCGGTCATGCGCGTGCGGCCCCATTTCCTGCCGGGCAGCAGCGCCAGCTGATCTTCGAGCCCTGCGAGCCAGAAGCCGCGGCCATCCTTATCGAGCCGGACGGCGCGGTTGCCGTAGACAGGGATGCCCACATCGGCAAGCGCCCGGTGTCCGAAGGTTTCCACCCCGCCGTTGTTCTGGGCGGTCCTGTCCTCCCACCAGTCATGGTTGCCCATGATTGCATGGACGCCGAGCGGGGCTTGCAGAGTTGCGAGCGCCTTCGACCATTGGCTCGAATGCACATATTGCGTCACCATGTTCATGCCGGCGGCGTAATCGCCGAGCAGGACGGTCACGTCGCCTTCGAGTTCATTAGCCCGGTGGCAGATCGAGGTAATGCGGTTTGCCGACATCCAGGGTTCGCAGGCATGGATATCGGCGAGCGCGACGACGCGGAGCTTCAGCCCCGGCGTCCATCCCGGCGGCGTCAGCCGGTAACGGGCGATGCCCAGTCGCGCCAGCGGTTCATAGGCGAAGGCGTAACCGCCGAGCGACATAACACCTGCGATACCGCCGCCGACAAGCTTGAAAAATCCGCGGCGGGTGATCACTCAGTCGTCCTCCTGGAACAGCCGGAACTGCGCAGCCTCCATTTCCTTGGGCGGTTGCATTCCGAGATGTTTCCACGCGATTGCGGTCAGAACACGGCCGCGCGGCGTGCGCTGAATGAAACCCTGCTGGATCATGTAAGGCTCGATGATGTCCTCGATTGCGTCGCGCGGTTCCGACAGGCCGGCGGCGATGGTTTCGATACCGACCGGGCCGCCGCCGAAATTGACGGCGATCATGTTGAGGTAACGCTTGTCGAGCTGATCGAAGCCGACATTGTCGACGAGCAAGCGGGTCAGCGCCTCGTCGGCGATCTCGCGGGTGACGGCTTCCGCCCTTGCCACCTCGGCGAAATCGCGCACGCGCCGCAGCAGCCGGCCGGCGATGCGTGGCGTGCCGCGGGCGCGTCTGGCGATCTCGCGCGCACCTTCTTCGGTCATCGGCAGGTTCATCAGCCGCGCGCCGCGGCGCACGATCAGTTCCAGTTCTTCGACGGTATAGAAGCTCAGGCGCACCGGGATGCCGAAGCGGTCGCGCAACGGCGTCGTCAGCAGGCCGAGGCGGGTGGTCGCCGCCACCAGGGTGAATTTCGACAGATCGATTTTCACCGAGCGGGCGGCAGGGCCCTCGCCGATGATGAGGTCCAATTGGAAATCTTCCATGGCCGGATAAAGGATTTCCTCCACCGCCGGATTGAGGCGATGGATTTCGTCGATGAAGAGCACATCGCGCTCCTCGAGATTGGTGAGCAGTGCGGCGAGATCGCCGGCCTTGGCGATAACAGGGCCTGACGTCGAGCGGAAATTGACGCCGAGTTCCTTCGCCATGATCTGCGCCAGCGTCGTCTTGCCGAGACCGGGCGGACCGACGAAAAGCACATGGTCCAGCGCCTCGCCGCGGTTCTTCGCAGCCTCGATGAAGACCTTGAGATTGGCGCGCGCTTCCGCCTGACCGGTGAATTCGTCCAGCGATTGCGGGCGCAGGGTAATGTCGAGATCTTCGCCCCGCTTTTCCGGCGATATCAGGCGGGCGGGTTCGCTCATGCTCTTATTCCGTTTTGAAACCTGTCACAGCAATACACCAAAAAACGGTCGCCTCGATATCCAACCGTCGTTTTTCCGGGCTTCACCGCGCCAACTCCTTCAATCCCAGCCTGATCAGCTTAGCGCTGTCTGCGCCGTCGCCGGCCGTCTTCATCGCCGCCGCAACTGCATTGGCCGCCTGGTCTCTGCTGTAACCGAGGTTGGTCAGCGCGGAGACCGCATCGGCGACCGGCGCGGCCGCGACACCTTCGCCGAGTTCCTGCTTGAGGGCGATATTGATCGCTTCCCCGGCAAAAGCCGGCGCCCGGTTCTTGAGCTCGGTGACGAGGCGCATCGCCACTTTCGGGCCGACGCCCGGCGCGCGGGAAACGGCGGCGCGGTCCTGCAGGGCAATCGCATTGGCGAGTTCGCCCGGCGTCAAGGTCGAGAGCACGGCAAGCGCGACCTTGGCGCCCACGCCTTGAACGCTTTGGAGCAGGTTGAACCACTCCCGCTCCAATGCAGTCATGAAGCCGAAGAGCTTCAACTGATCCTCGCGCACATATGTCTCGATGAACAGCACGCAGGCCTCGCCGGCCGAGCCGAGCTTGGATAGGGTGCGGGCGGAGCAGTGGGCGACGTAGCAGACGCCGTGCACATCGACGAGCACATAGTCTTCGCCGATCTCGTCTATGGTGCCTTTCAGCTTGCCGATCATGGGGCGTGGTCTCTCAAGGGTGCGTTTCGGGCGTGATAAGTTCAACGGAGGGGAAATAAGATCGGTATCCGCCGGGGTTGCGGGTCAAAATCTTGTAGCCCCTTATCGTCGCATGGGCGCCGATGAGGAAGTCGGGCAATATCTGTTCGCGCCGTCCGCCGGCGCGACGGTAAAGCCGGAAGGCTTGAGCTGCGGCGAAGACAGCCGGCCAAGGCAGGTTCTCGCGGCGGAATTCATCCTGCGGAAGCAGTTGCTCGACTTCATCCATATCGTCGTAGCGAACGGAAAATTCGGAATAGATGATCGGATTTATGAGGATCGGGCCATCTCTGAAGACGTCGAGCATTTTTCGACGCGACCAACCGTGCCAGTCCGAACCGGCCACAGCCAGATCGACGAGTATGTTTGTATCGACAAGCGTTGCCATCAGCGATCACGGGTCATCGACATGAGGTCTTCGGCATCAATCGCCTGGTCGCCGGTGCCTTCGAGACGGCGGATCGTCTGCAGGAAACGGTCGAGCCGGCCCCGATCCTCGATCTCCTGCTTGCAGTTCTTCGGCGAGAGAACCAGCTTGCCGTTCTCGATCGAGAAGATGACCTCGCTGTTGGCCTCGATGCCGGCAAGCTCTCTGAGATCGCGAGGAATGGTGACCTGGCCTTTGGACGTGACGCGCATCTTGCTGCTCCTTCGAAGTAAGAATTATCCTTACTGTTGGAACAAGTCAAGAACAGATTACCCGGCCAGTGCTTGCCGCATTCGGTTGCTGCCGCGATTGTGGGCATGGCAGATGGCGATCGCCAGGGCGTCGGCGGCATCGTCGCCCTTGAATTCGACTTTCGGCATCAGGATCTTCAACATCATGTGAATCTGATGTTTTTCGCCATGGCCGACGCCGATGACGGCCTTCTTGACGGCGTTCGGCGCATATTCGGAGACGTGCAGACCGGCGCGCGCCGGCACCAGCATGGCGATGCCGCGGGCCTGGCCAAGCTTGAGGGTCGCCACCGCATCCTTGTTGACGAAGGTCTGTTCGACGGCGGCCTCATCCGGCTTGTAAGCGTGGACGACCTCCGCCAGGCCGTCATGCAGCTGGCAGAGGCGGGAGGCGAGATCCATGTCTCCGTCGGAGGTCACGGTTCCCGAGGCTACAAACCGCAGGGAATTGCCCAGCGTGTCGATGATTCCCCAGCCGGTGCGGCGAAGTCCTGGATCGATGCCGACGATGCGAATCGTATTTTGCATGGTTTAACCTATAGCGACTGCGAAATAACTGCCATCGATATGTGAACAAAACAAAAACCTTCTCGAATAAGCCGCTCCATTTACCGCGAATTAAAACAGATGCTTGAATTCTAGTGTCAAATACGAAGGGGATCTCGTGTCGCAAAGAGATAAGCCCCCGAGGTTCTGTTTGAAGATCGGTCGATCAGGCTCATGCCGCCTGCCCGCGCCGGCAGACGCGTTCAGAAGGGGTTCGTCGTACATGGCTCAGAGATTTCAATCCCTGTCCTTCAAGGTCATTGCCACATTCATCCTGATGACCGTGCTGTCGATCGCGGTGATCGACGTGCTCGCCTATTTCGCCAGCAGCCGCATCTCAGACGAGCAGGCGCTGAAGGCCAAGGAGAGCGTGCTGATCTTCCGCGGCGACATGCTGCAGGACCAGCTGGCGCAGCTCGAGAACCAGGCCAATTCCATTGCCCGCATCGAGGCGCTGCAGATGTCGATCACCAGCCTGAAGAGCGGCTGGAAGACCATCGAGAAGACCTCCGGCGATGCCCGCGCCGAGCTGAAGAAAGTCTTCATCACGGCCAATCCCAACCCGGCCGATCAGCGCGAGAAGCTGATGAAGCCTGAAGCGCCGAGCGGCTTTTATTATTCGAACCATGAAAAGACGCAGGGCGAAGTCGCCCGCGACCTCGAAGACACTGCTTTCAGCGATCTCTTGATCGCCGATCTCGATGGTTCCGTTCTCTATTCCTACAAGAAGGAAGACGACTTCGCCGAGAATCTGAAGTCGGACGCCTGGAAGACGACCGGCGCTGGCATCGCCTTCGCCAAGGCGATCGAGAATACCGCCAAGGCGACCGATGATGCCGCACCGACAGGCTTTTCCGGGCTCCGCGTCGATGCGGCCAGCGGCAGGTCGGCGATCTTCTATGCCGTGCCGATCGTCAAGCTCGGCGCGGCCAAGGGCATCATCCTGTTCAAGGTGCGTGACGACATCGTCGCCAGCATCCTGGCAAAGGGGATTGTTCAGGGCAGCACCGCGCGGGCGGCGATCGTCTCTGCCGATGGTTCAGCGATCGGTCTCGATGCGAGCGGCAAACTTGCGACGCTCGATGCCGCTCCCTTCACCTTCATCAAGGACGCGCTTGCCAGTTCGGCGATGACGGTGGCCGATTTCAACAGGACGGACGGCTCAGCGCGCGCCTATGTCCGCGGCATCGATTATCGCGGCGACCGCTTCCTCGTGGTCGAAAGCGTGCTGCTCAGCGAACTCAATGCCGGCTCGCTGGAGATCGCCACTTTGCTGACGATGATCGGCATCGGCGTGCTCGTCGTCATGGCGATCGCCACCGGCCTCGTCACCAATTTTCTGTTCTCGCCGCTTGCGCGGCTTGCCGGCGTCACGCGCGATGTCGCCGATGGCAAGCTCAACACCGAGATCGGCAGCCTGAGCCGAAAAGATGAGATCGGCACGATGGCCAACGCGCTTGCCCGCTTCCGGCAGTCGCTGATCGAAGGCCGCGAACTGGAAGCCGCCAGCGAAGAGACACGCCTACAGGCCGAGCAGGACCGCCAGCAGAACCTTGCCGAGCGCGAGGCAGAGGCGAAGACGCTGCAGCAGGTGGTGGAGGCGATCGATGAGGGCCTGCATCATCTGGCGAACGGGGATCTCGCCTATCAGATCGATCGGCGCTTCCCGAACGAGCTCGAAAGCCTGCGCATCAATTTCAACGAAGCGCTCGCGACGCTGAGCGAAACCATGACGGCCATCGGCGGCAACTCGATGGCGGTGCGGGCCAGCTCCGAGGAGATGCGTACCGGCGCCGACGAGCTTGCCGGGCGCACCGAGCGCCAGGCCGGCTCGATCACCGAGACGGCGAATGCAATCAGCGCCATCACCCAGTCCGTCCGCCGGCAGATCGAGCGGGCCGAACAGGCCGAGCGGATCGCCCGCGACGCCAAAAAGGAGACGACCGGCTCCGGCCAGATCATGCGTGAGACGATCGCGGCCATGGAGGCGATCCAGACCTCCTCACGCCAGATCAACACGATCATCTCCGTCATCGACGACATCGCCTTCCAGACCAACCTTCTGGCGCTCAATGCCGGTGTCGAGGCGGCGCGCGCCGGTGAATCGGGCAAGGGCTTTGCCGTCGTCGCCATGGAAGTCCGGGAGCTCGCCCAACGCTCGTCGAGTGCGGCCAAGGAAATTTCCAGCCTGCTGCAGAAGTCGACGCATGAGGTCGAAAGCGGCGTCGCGCTCGTCGAAAAAGCGGGCGTTGCGTTGACGGGCATCGGCGCCCATGTCGAGGCGATCAATGGGCAGATCAACGAGATCATGGAATCGACCCGCGAGGAGGCCACTACGCTGCGCGAGATCAACAACGCCGTGGCCGAACTCGACGCGATGACGCAGCAGAACGCCTCAATGGTCGAGGAGACGACGGCGGCGATCCACCGGCTGGCGACGGAAGCTTTGGAAATGGACCGCCAGCTCGGCAATTTCACGCTGCCGCAGGGGCATTACCCGCCGAGCGCCGAGTTGCATGTATTGCGCCGTCACCGGTGAGGCGTCGCTTGCGATATTCGACAAGGGCCGCCGTCGCGCGGCCCTTTTGTTTGCCTGCACGGTTTGGAATGGGGGGGCGCCAACCTACATAGACGGCATCGTTCAACTGCCCGGCAGGTTTCCATGGTTCCCTTTTCCATACTCGACCTTTCTCCCGTTGCCGAAGTCAGCACCGTGCGCCAGTCGCTCGAAAGCTCGGCGCGAATGGCTCAGAAGGCTGAAGAATTCGGCTACAAGCGTTTCTGGCTTGCCGAGCATCACGGCATGCCTGGCATCGCCAGTGCGGCGACCGCCGTTGTCATCGGGCATGTCGGGGCCGCAACAAAACGCATCCGCATCGGTTCCGGCGGTATCATGCTGCCCAACCATTCGCCGCTCGTCATCGCCGAACAGTTCGGCACGCTGGAGGCGCTCTTTCCCGGCCGTATCGATCTTGGGCTCGGGCGGGCGCCGGGAACGGATATGCGCACGGCACAGGCGCTGCGGCGCAACCTCGAGGCCGGCGCGAACAGTTTCCCGAACGACGTAGTGGAATTGCAGCAGCTTCTCGGCACTCCGGTCGAGAATCAGGGGATCCTTGCGGTCCCCGGCAATGGTTCGCATATCCCGATCTGGCTGCTCGGCTCCAGCCTCTACAGCGCCCAGCTTGCGGCGATGCTCGGGCTTCCCTATGCCTTCGCCTCGCATTTTGCCCCTGATATGCTGCTCGACGCCATCGCGATCTACCGCGACCGCTTCCAGCCCTCGGCAACGCTCGACAAGCCCTATGTGATGGTCGGCGTCATGGGCGCGATGGCGGCGACGGACGAGGAGGCGCGCTATCATTTCACCTCCGCCGAGCAGCAGTTCGTCAACTTGCGCCGCAATGTCCGCGGTCCGTTCCCACGTCCGGTGACGGATATGGAGGCGTTCTGGTCGCCGATGGAGAAGATGAACGTCGAACACACGCTGCGTTATGCTGTTGTGGGATCACCGGAGACGGCAGAGGCAAAACTGACGGCGTTTCTCAAGGAAACGCAGGCCGACGAGGTGATCATCTCCATGCCGATCCATGATATCGAGGCGCGGCTGAGATCGGTGGAACTATTCGCGGGCCTGGGAAACTTCATGCGCGTGCCCGCGTAGGGGTTCGCAACGCGCGGCTCGGCACAAAAAACCCGGCGTCGCGGCCGGGTTTTTCATGAAACATCATTTTGAAGTCAGGCCGAGAGCTTGGCCAGCACTTCTTCCGAGACCTCGAAGTTAGAATAGACGTTCTGCACGTCGTCATCATCTTCCAGGCTGTCGATGAGCTTCATCAGCGACTGGGCTTTTTCTTCGTCCACCGGCACATTGTTCTGGGCACGCCAGACGGCCTTGACGGTTTCGGCTTCGCCGAGCCCGGATTCCAGTGCTTTCGAGACTTCGCCGAGGGCTTCGAAGGCGCAGGTGATGTAGTGGCCCTCTTCGTCGGTCTCTACGTCGTCGGCGCCGGCTTCGATCGCGGCCTCCATGACCTTGTCGGCGTCGCCTGCGGAAAGCTTGTAGGTGATTTCGCCGACATGGTCGAAGGAGAAGGACACGGAGCCGGTCTCGCCGAGAGCGCCGCCGGCCTTGGTGAAGATCGAGCGGACGTTGGAGGCGGTGCGGTTGCGGTTATCGGTCAGGGCCTCGACGATGATCGCCGTGCCGCCCGGACCATAGCCCTCGTAGCGGACTTCGTCGTAGTTTTCGCCATCGGCGCCGGCTGCCTTCTTGATGGCGCGGTCGATATTGTCCTTCGGCATGGACTGGGCCTTGGCGTTCTGGATCGCCAGGCGAAGACGGGCATTCATCGTCGGGTCGGGCAGGCCGGCCTTGGCGGCAACGGTGATTTCGCGCGCAAGCTTGGAGAACATTTTCGACCGCACGGCATCCTGACGGCCTTTGCGATGCATGATGTTTTTAAACTGTGAATGGCCAGCCATGGCACCCCTGTTCACGTCTCATTGTTCGGAATGGGGCGCCTTATAAGAGCGAAACCGCACCTGTTCAAGGGAAAAGCAGTTCGGAACAAAGGCGAGGGGATGACGTTTCAACCGAACTCCATTCAATGGAAAGGAACGGTCATGGCAAGTCTCAGCGAGGCGCGGGAGCAACCAGCACGTCAGCTTTGGGATCAGGTCAACGGTGTTCATGCCGGCATGCTCGGTATTTCCGGGCTTGATATGCACATGCAGCCGATGGCGCCGCATGCCGACCCGACCACCAACACGATCTGGTTTTACACCAAGACCGACGCCGACATCGTTCGCGCCATCAAGCCCGGCAGCCGCGCGCATTTCTGCGTGATCGGCAAGGATCACGACTATCACGCCTGCCTGTCCGGCGTGATCGAGGTGCGTAACGACCCTTCCAAGATCGAGGAATATTGGAGTTCGATGGTTGCGGCCTGGTATGACGGCGGCAAGAAAGACCCGAAACTCACCATGCTTTCGCTGCATGTCGATGACGCCGAGATCTGGGTTTCGACAGGCAGCACGCTGAAATTCGGCTGGGAGATCGCCAAGGCCAATCTCGACGACGACAAAATGCCCGACGTCGGCGTCAAACGCCACCTGCAGTTTGCCTGACTGCGCAAGGCTTGAAGGAACCCGCCGGAACTTCTTACTGCACGCCTTTCATGACGTAGATCAGCGGCTTCTTCGGCAGCGTGCGCATGGAGACGGTGATGCTGTCATCGGGCGCATAAGCGACATCGAAGTCCTTGCCGAACATAGCGACGAAAGCACTGACCGGCGGGCCGCGGCGGTGCATCGGCAGGATCAGTGACGAGCGCAGCCGCTTGATGACACGGCTCATGCTGTCGGCGCCCATGGTCAGGCCGCCGTCGACCGGCACCATGACGACGTCGAGGCGGCCGATCTCGGTATAATGGGTATCCGTCAACTCGTAATGCAGATGGCCGAGATGGCCGATGCAAAGGCCGGCAATTTCGAAGACGAAAATCGAGTTTCCATTCTGCTGCGAGCCGCCGAGGCCATTGCTGAAGCGGATATCCGTGGCGATGTTGCGGATATGGGCGTCGCCGACCACAAGATCGATCTTCGCGGCCTCGCCGGGAACATCGCTCCAGCCATGCAGCACATGCTTAATGCCCGGTTCAGGCGTCAAGGTGAAATGGGTTGTATGAGCCTTGTTCATCGTTACGACGTCTGGAAGCGCTGCCGGCCGGTACCAGCCGTTATAGTCGGTCGCGATGATGATGCCGGCAGGTGTTTCGATCTCGAAAGTGGAGTGGCCGAGGAAGGTGAATTTGACGTCCTCGCCCTCGGAGACGGCAGGCGCGACCGGCTGGGCGCCGGAATAGCTGGCAAAGGTCGCCTTGGGGAGGGTCTGCGCGATCGCCTGACACTGGCTGACGGGCGCTCGCTGTTGCTGCGCCCTTGCTGCAGGGCCCGACACGGTAAAGGCGGCAAGGCATGCGATCGCGAGAACAAGACGTTGCGGCTTCATGCCACCCCTCCGGCGCTTTCACGAGAAGGCGGGAGAATGCGGCAAGAGGACGCAGCGGTCCAGACCGGGGATGCTCACAATCGTGTGTGGGGTCTGTGTCGAGGCAGGCCTTACCGCCAGAACTCCGGCACGGTCTCAGCCAGGCGCGGCCCGAGCCGGAGCGGCGCGATCTTTTCGGCCAGTCCCGTCGCGTCGGAAATCTCGACGCCGACGCCGCAGATCGTCGCCGGGCCGCTCGCCGCTTCCATGCGGCCCTTCGGCATCTTGGAGATGAAGCGGTTGAGCGGCTCCTCCTTGTCCATGCCGAGCGAGGAATCGTAATCGCCGCACATGCCGGCATCCGACATATAGGCCGTGCCGCCGTTCAGGATCTGGGCATCGGCAGTCGGCACATGGGTATGGGTGCCGACGACGAAGCTGGCGCGGCCGTCGACGAAATGGCCGAAGCATTGCTTCTCGCTGGTCGCTTCCGCGTGGAAATCGAAGATGATCGCATCGGCCTGCTCTTTCAGCGGGCAGGCGTCGAGGATCGCTTCGGCCGATTTGAAGGGATCGTCGAGCTCCGGATGCATGAAAACGCGGCCCATGACGTTGGCGACGAGCACGCGCGCGCCGTTCCGGGCATAGAAGAGGCCGGAGCCGCGGCCGGGCGTGCCTTGGGGATAGTTGGCCGGCCGCAGAAACTGATCGTGGCGCCCCGCAAAGGCGACCGCTTCCTTCTGGTCCCAGACGTGATTGCCGGTGGTCACCACATCGGCGCCGGCATTGATCGTTTCCAGAAAGATGTCCTCGGTGATGCCGAAACCGCCGGCGGCATTCTCGCCATTGACGACGACGAAATCGAGCCGGAGGTCGGAGATCAGGCCGGGGAGGCGGTCCCAGACCGCCGTGCGTCCCGTCTTGCCCACCATGTCACCCAAAAAAAGCAGCCGCATTCCCTATCCAATCCAAGAGGCAAAAAAGCGCAGGCCGCTTTCTGTCAGGATGGCATCCAGGCTTATGTCATGCGGCTCGTCGGGCACATGTGCCACTTCCTGGCAGTCGAATGCAATGCCGATCAGCTTGGGATGCAGGCCTTTCTCTCTGAGTCGGCTGATGGCGCGGTCGTAGTAGCCGGCGCCGTAGCCGATGCGATGGCCTCTGACATCGAAGGCCGAAAGCGGCACCAGCATGATCTCGGGGTCGAGGATAACGGCGTGCTCGGCGGGACCGACAGTACCGAAACCGGTCGCGATAAGCGGTGCGTCTTCCGCCAGCTCACGAAAGACGATGGTCTGCTTGTCGAGGATCGCCGGAACGCAGAGCCGCGCGCCGCGTGCTGCAAAGCGCGCCATCAGCGGCCTGAGATCGGCCTCCGACCGGATCGGCAGGAAGCCGGAGATGATGGTGCCTGGCTCGAAGGCGACCGCCTCGCCGGCGTGATCGGCCATTGCGAGGCTTTTGGAGGTGCGCTCTTCAGGAGCAATGGCGTCGCGGGCGGACAGCCGTTCGTTGCGTAACTGCGCTTTCAGTTCTTTTGCGGTCATTCGATCTGCCGGATTGAGAGGTTCGGCCGAGCATAACCGGCCGGAGACCCGATGCAAATGCCGGCTGCGACAGGGCTGCGCCCGTTTCACGTCGTATCGGTCTACGGTTGCCGATCGTCGGACGAGGATGCCTATCGATCCTGCGCGGATTCGTGTCGCGGCGACACCGGCAGCGCGGCGGCCAGCCGCCGCATCGTTTCCTCGAACAGAGGAGCTCCACCTGGCAGCCAGCCGAGCGCACGGATTTTGGCCGTGTTCATCGGATTGAGGGCAGCCTTGTCGGCGGTGGGCGGCAAGGCGTGAGGACAGCTCGTTTCACGGCGAATAGGCGCGAGAATGCCCTGCGTATCGACTGTTATGTCCGATATGTTGAAGACCTCGCCGGAAACGCGGGTGCTTTCCGTCTCCAGCATCAGCCGCACCGCGCGGCCGAGGTCGCGGCCATGAACCTCCGTCCCGGCGCGAGCAGCGACAGGCCGGCCGGCGAGATAGTCGGCGATGAGATCATCCCATTTGCCCGGCGTGAGATCGCCATAGACACCGGTCGCCCTCAGGCTTACGCCGGCAAAACCCGGCGCCGAGAGATGGGTAAGCGCACCTTCCGCGTCGAGTTTGATCTGGCCGTAGAGCGTCTCCGGCTTCGGCGGCATCGTTTCGACAAGCTCGGTTCCCGGCGGGTGGTCGCCATAGGCAGCGCGGCTGGACAGGAAGACGCAACGGCGCGTGCCGGCGCGTTTGGCCGCTTCGAAAAGCCGGACCGTGCCGTCGAGGTTCAATCTGTGGAAGCTCTTGGGATCGTCGCCCTCGCCGCCGCGATATTTGCCGGAAACATGGCTGAAGGCGGCGTGGACGAAGAAATAGGCGTCGTCGAAGACGTCGATCGGATCCTTTTCGGGATCGAGGGAGAGTGCTGCGAACTCGACCGGGCGTGAGAAGAAGCGGGGTAGCGGCGCTCGGCGCCCACCGACAATCACCTGATAGCCGGCGGCGAGCAGCTCCTCGACGACGTACCGGCCGACGAGACCCGTTCCCCCGGATACCAATACTTTCATGCCGTCCCTTCCGGATTTTTCAGCGCCGTGATCTCGGGCATATCGCCGCTCTCGTGTAAACGGTGCCATAGATCGATCAAGGGTTGTAGCTGTTTTGCCTTAGGATGATCCTTTTCCCACGGTTTTTCATATTGGTAGTGCACGATCGAAATGCTCTTCCAGTCCCAAAGCTCCGGCATGGTGAACCATACATATTGCAGCATGTTGAAATAGACTGGTAGGCCGTGCCATTCCGGGAAGAACGCTTCGAGAAAGGTCTGGTCTGTGCGTCGCCAGAAGGCATCCGGCCCGTCGAGGCGTTCGAGCATTTTTCGGAATGTGTCATGCGAGGGCTTGGCGACGAAGACGCCGGAGTTCATCCGGTGAAAATCGGCGAGGCTTTCGTAGACGTTGGGAGCGGCGGAAAACTCCGGATAGAGGAAGAGCTTGTCGATGTTCTTCAGCACGAGGGCGTCGGCATCGATGAAGACGCAGCGCTCGTATTCGACGAGCTGCCAGAGCCTGAGCTTGCAGAAATTGTCGAGCGGCGAATGGAACTCCGGCTTGCGGCCTTTGGTGAATGGGGCGGCGGAATGGAGATGGCCGCGGGCGTGGCGCTCGTTGAAGGCATCGGAGAGCGGCAGGTGCTCGACCTGGATCAGGCGGCAGTCGAGGGTCTTGAGCGGGGCGAGAGCGGCTGCGTCGACGCCGCCGGTGTGGAGGACGACGACGTCGGCGCTGGTGCCGGTGCGGCGCAGAGACCGGGCGAGGGCGGTGGCGCCCATCGCGTAGTCAGCGTTGGTGATGAGGGTGACGTAGGCGAAGGCGGGCGAGCGGTTCATCGGGTTCGACTGCCTCGATATGTCTTGCTCCGGCGGAGGAGAGACGGCAAGGCGTTGCTGCATGCCTCTTTTCCCCAGCGGGGAGAAGGTGCCGGCAGGCGGATGAGGGGGTGAGCGCCGACAGGAGCGAATGCGCTGAGCGCGAGCGAAGGGCAATGAAGGGCGTGCCGTGTGGCCCCCTCATCCGACCCTCCGGGCCACCTTCTCCCCGCTGGTGAGGAGAGGGAGCAAGCCGCGGCCTTTCTAGCCTTCGTCATCGCTCAGCACTCATGACACCGACTTCAGCCGCTTGCCTTCCGGATCGGGGTTGATCATCGCGGCAATGTCCTTGGTCCAGGCTGAGACGGCCGGCACGCGGGAGCGGTCGACGCGATAGGCGAATTTCTTCGCCACGTCGACGATCTCGCCCAGCAGGCCGGCTTCCAGCGTGGTCGGTTCGAGGCCAAGGTCGAGAAACTTTTCGTGCCGGACGATCAGCTCGTTTTCGGCGGCCTCCTTGCGCGGGTTGGGCAGCCAGGCGATCTTGGCGCCGCTCATCCTGGCGATCATCTCGGCCAGGTCGCGCACCCGGTAGGTTTCCGTCATTTGATTGAAGATCTCGACGCGAGCGCCGCGGGCGGGCGGGTTGTTTAGCGCCAGCTCGATACAGCGCACTGAATCCTGGATGTGGATGAAGGCGCGGGTCTGGCCGCCGGTGCCATGCACAGTCAGCGGATAACCGATTGCTGCCTGAATGAGGAAACGGTTCAGCACAGTGCCGTAATCGCCGTCATAATCGAAACGGTTGATCAGCTGCGCGTGGCGGCGTGTCTGTTCGGTATGCGTGCCCCATACGATGCCCTGATGCAGGTCGGTGATCCTCAGGCCGTCATTCTTTGCGTAGAACTGGAAGAGCAACTGATCCAGGCACTTGGTCATGTGGTAGATCGAGCCCGGATTGGAGGGGTAGAGTATCTCCTGGCTGACCGTTTCGCCGTCCGCAGTCTCGATGCCGACCGGCAGATAACCTTCGGGAATAGCAGCTCCGACCGTCGAATAGCCATAGACGCCCATGGTGCCGAGATGGATCAGATGGGCGTCGAGGTTCAGCTCCGTCAGCGCGTTCAGCAGGTTGTGCGTGGCGCTGACATTGTTGTTGACTGTGTAGTTCTTGTGGCGGTCGCTCTTCATCGAATAGGGCGCGGCGCGCTGTTCGGCGAAATGGATGATGGCATCCGGCCGGTGTTCCGAAAGCCATTTCTTCAGAAGCTCGTAATCCCTAGCGAGATCGATCAGATTGAAGTGGATCCGGCGTCCTGTTTCGGCATGCCAGATGCGCGTGCGCTCCTGGATCGAATCCATCGGTGTCAGCGACTGAACGCCAAGTTCGGTGTCGATCCAGCGGCGCGAGAGATTGTCGAGGATATGGATGTCATGACCGGCATCGGAGAGATGCAGCGACGTTGGCCAACCAATGAAACCGTCTCCGCCCATAACCGCAATCTTCATCGCATCGTCTCCTGATCGGTCGCTCATTATCGGGAATAGTTAGGAATTATGACAATCATTCAATGCCTGGCGGCGGCGCATTCAATGCTTGCCTGCCGGGCATTCAATGCTTGCCTGTCGCGAAGCGTTGCGCCAAAGAGGGCACCGCAGTTTGGAGAAAATTATGACGGAACGCCCTTTTTCCATTTCGGGAGAGCTGACGGAGGCCGGACATCGCCTCGTCCAGCGGGTCTATTATGAGGACACGGATTTCTCCGGCCTGGTCTATCACGCCCGCTACCTGCATTTCCTCGAGCGCGGCCGTACCGACTATCTGCGCTGCCTTGGTGTCGAACAGCGCGAGCTCGTCAGCGCCGACGAGGAAGGCCTCGTCTTCGTCGTCCACCGCATGGAGATCGACTTCAAGAGCCCGGCGCGCATGGATGACGTGCTGACGATCCTGACGCACACGGAAAAAGCCGGTGGCGCCAAAATGGTGCTCAACCAGCAGATCCGCTCGGGCGAAACGCTGCTGATCGCGGCCAAGGTGATCATCGCCGTCATCAACGCCAAGGGACGGCCGCGGCGGCTGCCGGAAACGCTTGCGGCAAAATTCCTGGAAGGCAGCACGCCGCTATAGCGTCGAATCGGCTGAAATTCGGCTTGTAAAAACTTGACCTTTCTGTGAAGGAATTCCTGCGCCGCAGGATGAGCGCTCTTCGGCCGCCGGATAATGCTCCGGTCAAGTAATCCAGGAATAAAATCTCCCGAATACAGGCTTGCTGTCATAGTCCGGCACTAACGATCTATTAACCATAATAGTGTCTTACTGGGAAAGTCGGAGTTTGTGCGGTGCACGCCTTCCTTTGACCAAATTTGACGGCAAGAAGGCGGAAGAAGAGCTTGGAAGCTTGACCAGGGCTTTGGGCGGCGGTCGCCGGACACTTCTTGCGAGATCATTTTGTGCCGCCCGGTCCAGCACCGGGCGTTTGGATTCGGGGATTTTGGATCAATGGAACAAGTAGGATTGGCAGCAGCCACGACGGACGTCAGCCTCTGGTCGCTTTTCATGCAGGCCGGCATCGTCGTCAAGCTCGTCATGCTCGGGCTCATCGCAGCCTCTGTGTGGACCTGGGCGATCGTCATCGACAAATACCTGGCCTATGGCCGCGCACGGCGCCAGTTCGACAAGTTCGAACAGGTATTCTGGTCGGGCCAGTCGCTGGAAGAACTCTATCGTTCCCTGTCGGAGCGCAACAACACCGGCCTGGCGTCGATCTTTGTTGCCGCCATGCGCGAGTGGAAGAAATCCTTCGAACGCGGCGCCCGCTCGCCGATCGGCCTGCAGATGCGTATCGACCGCGCCATGGACGTGACGCTCGCCCGTGAAACCGAATATCTCGGCGCCCGTCTCGGGTCGCTGGCAACGATCGGTTCGGCCGGTCCGTTCATCGGCCTGTTCGGTACCGTCGTCGGCATCATGACCTCGTTCCAGGCGATTGCCGGTTCGAAGTCGACCAATCTCGCGGTCGTCGCCCCCGGTATCGCCGAAGCGCTGCTTGCCACCGCGATCGGCCTTGTCGCCGCTATCCCGGCGGTTATCGCCTATAACAAGTTCTCCGCCGATGCCGGCAAGCTCTCGGCGCGCATGGAAGGCTTCGCGGACGAGTTCTCCGCCATACTTTCGCGCCAGATCGACGAGAAGCTGCAGCCGCGCGCTGCTGCTCAGTAACCAACGGAGTATACTGACATGGGTATGGCTGTTGGAGGCAATGGCGGCGGGGGCGGCGGACGCCGCCGTCGCGGCGGTCGGAACAAGGCCGTCATTTCCGAAATCAACGTGACGCCGCTCGTCGACGTCATGCTGGTGCTCTTGATCATCTTCATGGTCGCTGCACCGATGATGACGGTCGGCGTGCCGATCGACCTGCCGGAAACGCAGGCCAAGGCGCTGAATTCCGAGACGCAGCCGATCACCATCTCCGTCAAGAATGACGGCGAGGTTTTCCTGCAGGAAACGCCGATCCCGGCGGCCGAGATCGCCGCCAAGCTCGAGGCGATCGCCACTACCGGCTATAACGAACGTATCTTTGTGCGCGGCGACGCGACAGCGCCCTACGGCGTCATCGCCGACGTCATGGCGCGCATCCAGGGCGCCGGCTTCAAGAATATCGGCCTGGTGACGCAGCAGAAGAAGGACCAATAGCGTTCAAGATGAAGACCAGCGTCGTCACATCTGCTGTTCTGCACTGCCTGGTGCTGACCTGGGCGATGGTATCGCTCAGCGCTCCGGAATCCTTCAAGGTGGAGGATTTCGAGGCGATGCCGGTCGATCTCGTGCCGGTGGAATCCATTACCCAGCTGCAGCAGGGCGACAAGAAGGCTCCGAAGAAGGAGACCTCCGCGCCGGTGCCGACGACGCGGCCGCCGATCGCGCAGCCGGCCGAAAATGCCGGCGACAACAATGTCGACCTGAAGACGCCGCCGGTGCCGAACGCCAAGCCCAGCAACAGCGAGGCCGCCGCCGCCAATTCCAGCGAAAAGCCGCTGCCGCAGGTCGATCCCAAGCCGAACGACGTCAAGGAAGTCAACAAGGAAGAGACCGAGGCCGAGCAGCCGAAGGAAGTTGCTTCGATTCCGCCGCCGAAGCCGGTCGAAGTGACACCGCCGAAGCCTGAGGAAAAACCGCCGGAAGAACAAGCCAAGCCTGAGGAACCGCCGAAGCCGGATGCGGAAGCATTGCCGGACAAGGTGCCGACACCGGTCGTCAAGCCGCAGGTAAAGCCGCCGGAACCGCAGAAGCCTGCCGAAAAGCCGCCGGAAAAGACTCCAGATCAGCCGAAGGCTGCGGAAGCGCCGACGGACAAGAAGAAGGCTGACAAGAAGCAGGAAGTGGCGAAATCGGCTTCTTCGATGAAGAGCGACTTCAATGCGGACGAGATTTCGGCCCTGCTGAACAAGACCGATCCTTCCGCCGGCGGCGCCAAGCGCTCGACGCAGGAAGCATCGCTGGGGGCTAAGAAGAGTAACGGCGGCTCGAAACTCAGTCAGAGCGAAGAAGATGCAATGCGCAGCCTGATCGAGGGTAATTGGCTGATCACTCCGGGGATGGAAGGCCTTTCCGGCATGGTCATCAAGGTGCACATGAAGCTCGACAGGGACGGCAACATTATCGGCCAGCCCGAAGTTGAGTCGTCGGGCGGCAGCAGCAGCGATTCCACACGCCGTGCGTTGGAAAGCGGGGCCTATAGAGCTGTTATGAAATCCGCGCCCTTCACGACGCTTCCGAAGGACAAGTACGACGCCTGGAACGAGTTCGATCTCAACTTCGATCCTAGCAGCATGGGAATCTAGATGCTGATGGATCTGTCCTATGGCAAGAAATCGGTGACGGCTGTCGTGATGCTCAGTGCGATTCTGACCTGTGCGCTTGATGCGTCAGCACAATCGACTGGAATAGCGATTTCCGACAAACCGGCCGCAGAGTTGCACCAGGCGGTCGCCTCTCATTTCAATGCTCCTCCAGAGCTGTGGGGACCAGGCAAAGTCGTAATCGAGATCCACCTAAGGCTTGACGACACGGGCGAAATCGTCGGTTCGCCTGAGGTGACGGCTGCAGGCGGTAGCGCAGCCACTCGGAAAAGCCTGTCGGCCGCGGCTCTTCGCGCGGTGTTGCGTTCGTCCCCGTTCACCATGCTTCCGAAAGAAAAATACGAGTCCTGGAGGGAAGTCGTCCTGCGCTTCGAATCCGGCGATGCGACTCCATAGATGCTGAAAGGCTGTTTGGTATGATGAAGTGTTCCTTTTTCCGCGCTATTTTGGTTGCAGTCGGTCTGATGACCGCTGCCGTCTTCGCGACGCCGGCCAATGCGCTGGTCACGCTCGACATCCGAAAGGGCAACGTCCAGCCGATGCCGATTGCAGTGACCGACTTCCTGCAGGGCGACATGGGCGCGCAGGTCTCGCAGGTCATCGCCGCCGATCTGCAGCGTTCCGGTCTGTTTGCGCCGATCAACAAGAGCGCTTTCATCGAGAAGATTTCCAACCCGGACGCTTCGCCGCGTTTCGAAGATTGGAAGGTGATCAATGCGCAGGCGCTGGTCACCGGCCGCGTGACGCAGGAGGCAGACGGGCGCCTTCGCGCCGAATTCCGCCTCTGGGATCCGTTCGCCGGCCAGCAGATGACCGGCCAGCAATTCTATACGCAGCCGGAGAACTGGCGGCGTGTCGCCCACATCATCGCCGATGCGATCTATAAGCAGATCACTGGCGAAGAGGGCTATTTCGACACCCGTGTCGTCTTCGTCTCCGAATCCGGTACCAAGCAGCAGCGTAAGCGGCAGCTGGCGATCATGGACCAGGACGGCTTCAACGTGCGGACGCTGACCGACGGCAGCGACCTCGTGCTGACGCCGCGCTTCTCGCCGAGCCGGCAGGAAGTCACCTACATGTCCTTCGCCAACCAGCAGCCGCGCGTCTATCTGCTGCAGCTCGAAACGGGGCAGCGCGAAGTCGTCGGCAACTTCCCCGGCATGACCTTCTCGCCGCGTTTCTCGCCGGATGGCCAGAAGGTGATCATGAGCCTTCAGCAGGAAGGCAATTCCAACATTTACACCATGGACCTGCGCTCGCGCACGACGACACGGCTGACTTCGACGGCGGCGATCGACACCTCGCCCTCCTATTCGCCGGATGGTGCGCGCGTCAGCTTCGAAAGCGACCGAGGCGGCAAGCCGCAGATCTATGTGATGAACGCCGACGGCTCCGGCCAGACCCGCATTTCCTTCGGCGACGGCTCTTATTCGACGCCGGTCTGGTCGCCACGCGGCGATCTCATTGCCTTCACCAAACAGTCCGGCGGCAAGTTCTCGATCGGCGTAATGAAGCCGGATGGCTCGGGTGAGCGCATCCTGACGTCCGGCTTCCACAATGAAGGCCCGACCTGGGCGCCGAACGGCCGTGTGCTTATGTTCTTCCGCCAAGCGGCAGGCGCGGGTGGCCCGCAACTCTATTCGATTGATCTGACCGGTTATAACGAGCAGCTTGTGAAGACGCCGAGCTATGCTTCCGACCCGGCCTGGTCGCCGCTGCTGGAGTAGCGAGTGCATCAATGCCTTCATGTCGCCTCAAAGTCGTGGAAACCGGGCGATACGGGACAAATCAGTAAATTGTTAACCATAATCTTTGAGGGGCGGTTAACCGAGTGCGGTTACTGTCCGGAAACCCTGATGAACTCGCAAGGAGACCGGCCATGAGCCGAATTCATACCCCGGCACTGAGCCGCATGCAGAATTTCGCCCGCAACCCCGTCATGATCGCGCTCGTCGCCGGTCTCGCGCTTGCGGGTTGCGCCAACAAGAAGAACGGCGGCATGCCGAACAGCGCCGGCGACATGGGTCTCGGCGCAGGCGCCGCGACGCCGGGCTCGACCCAGGACTTCACGGTCAATGTCGGTGACCGCATCTTCTTCGACACCGACTCCACGTCAATCCGCGCCGATGCCGCTCAGACGCTCGACCGTCAAGCACAGTGGCTCGGTCGTTACCCGAACTATCAGATCACCGTTGAAGGCCATGCCGACGAACGCGGCACCCGCGAATACAACCTCGCACTCGGCGCCCGTCGCGCTGCTGCCACCAAGGACTACCTCGCTTCCCGCGGCGTTCCAGCGCAGCGCATGAAGACGATTTCCTACGGCAAGGAACGTCCGGTCGCTGTCTGCGACGATATTTCCTGCTGGTCGCAGAACCGCCGCGCGGTCACCGTGCTCGGCGGCGCCGGCATGTAATTTCCAGTTATAATTGGTTTTATAGAGGCGGTCCCATCAGGGGCCGCCTTTTCTTTTTGACCACACTTTGGCCAGACTCCGTTGCTTTTTGACAGCAATTGGAAAAATCTCCTGTTCGTGCCTCAAGGCGCGAAGAATCACTGGGACAGGACGATACATATGAAGAAACTTGTCGTGGCAGGCATGCTGTGCCTGGCGGCTATGACCGGCAGTGAACGAGCGGCTTATTCGGCCTCGTTCTTCGGGCTGCATCTCGGCGGCCGATCCGCGGAGCAGCAGCCGGCCCCTCCCGTCGTCAAGGTGCAGAGCGGGGATGCGGAAATCCGCGTGCAGCAGCTCGAAGACCAGATGCGGCAGCTGAACGGTCGGATCGAGGAGATGAGCTACCAACTCCTGCAGATGCAGGAGACGATCCGCAAGCAGCAGGAAGACAATGAATTCCGCTTTCAGCAGCTCGAAAAAACCGGTGCCGGCGGCGGTGGCGCCAAGGCTCCCGTCAAGAAGAGCGAGACAGATGCCGCTCCTGCCGCGTCCGGCAGCGACGACGTCGCCAGAGTGATTCAAGCACCGCAGGGGGCCGAAACGGCTCCCTCCACCGATGTGCCTGATAATACCGGCCTCGGTCAGCCGCCGAAGCAGCTCGGCTCGATCGACTTCGACCAGAATGGCAACGCGATCGGCGGTACCGTCGACGAAAAAGCCACCATCGGTTCCGGCCCGATTCCCAATGCCAACAGCGGCACGCCACAGCAGACGGCCTCGCTTGGGAGCGAGTCGGACCAGTACAAGTCAGCCTACGGCCATGTGCTGTCAGGCGATTACGGCACGGCCGAGCAGGAATTCAACCAGTACATCGCCCGTTACCCGAGCAGTGCGCGGGCGGCGGACGCCAATTTCTGGCTCGGCGAAGCGCTCTATTCGCAGGGCAAATACAACGAGGCGGCCAAGACTTTCCTCAACGCACATCAGAAGTACAGCGGCTCGGAAAAAGCGCCGGAAATGCTGCTGAAGCTTGGCATGTCGCTTGCGGCCCTCGACAATAAGGAGACGGCCTGCGCGACCCTGCGCGAAGTCTCGAAGCGTTACCCGAAGGCGTCACGCGCCGTGATAAGCAAGGTTGCGAGCGAACAGAAACGCCTCGCCTGCTGAGGTCTTCCGGAATGTCTCCGGAAGCCGCATCGCCTCGAGAGGCTGTCCTTCAGTTTCTCGCATCGCTCCGAAGTCCTGCGCGTATTCTCGTCGCGGTCTCGGGCGGCAGCGATTCCAGCGGCCTGCTTCTCCTCCTCGATGAAGCCGTGAAGGCCGCGCCCCATCTTGAAATTTCCCTTTGTGCTGCGACCGTTGACCACGCGCTGCGCGCCGGCTCCGCAGACGAGGCGCGAGAGGTCGCAGCCTTCTGTGCATCCCTCGGCATTCCCCATATGATTGCTAGATGGCAGGGCGAAAAGCCGAAAACCGGCATCATGGCCGCTGCCCGCGAGGCCCGTTACAGCCTTCTGGCCGAGGCAGCGGAAGCGCTCGGCGCCAGTCTCATTGCCACCGGTCATACGGTGGACGACCAGCGCGAAACGCTGCTGATGCGCGGGATGCGAACAGAGCAGTTGTCGAGCGGTATCGCCGACGCGGTGCTCTTCGACCGGCGCTTGTGGGTCCTGCGGCCGCTTCTTTTTGCCACGCGGGCGGAAATCCGCGCTTTCCTGCGGGCGCGGGGCGTGCGGTGGATCGACGATCCGAGCAATGAGGATACCAAGTACGAGCGTGTGCGGATGCGCCGGCAGCTATCTGCCGATCCTGCGGCGGAGACTGATATTCGCGCAGCCTGGGAAGAGCGGCTCACTCTGTCGTCTCGCGCCGCCGAATGGCTGGATCGTCATTTCCAGCTTCACGGCGGCGTGCTTGGGCAGGTGATGCCCGAGGGGTTGCGGCAGGACCGTGCGGTCCTCGGTTATACGCTCGGCCGTCTGACGGCGGTGTTCGGCGGGCAGCCGTTCGTGCCGGGCAGGGTGCAGATGGACCGTATTCTCGCATTCGCCTCCGGCAGCGGGCCGGGACGGATGACCGCCGGCAGGGTAGTGTTCGATCTCAGGCGCGACGGGCTTTATCTGGGACGGGAGAACCGGGGGATAATGCCGCTGGTATTGCGGCCGGGGGAGGCTGGAGTTTGGGATGGGAGGTTCCGTGTTGAAAACCGGTTAGGAACGACCATGAGGGTGGAAGCTCAGGCCACGCGCTCCTCCCTCATTCCTGTGCCCGTCACAGGAATCCAGCCACCGCGCGTCGGCGCGGTGAATGGCTCATCGATGCGTAACGAGTCTTCTGCGCCCAAGGACTTGGGCGCACTGGATTCCTGTGACGAGCACAGGAATGAGGGAGGGTGGGGCAAGCATCTTCCCAAGGCGGCATGGAAACGCGCAATCGCCTCGGCGCCTGCCTTATCCTCAGATGGAGCCTATTTATCCCCGGAATCCGCTTCAATGGTTGAACTGACGCCCTATTTCGCGCCCTTCGACCGCTTTTTGACACGATTTGATTTCATCTTTGCCGATAGGCTTTCGGCGGTTTTCGCGATGGCGCCCTATGCGGGGCTGCCTTTAAGAAGTATTGACGGAAAAACCATCTGACTTGGGGGATTGCCTTGGCAATAGCGCGGCGCAACCCTATGTTAGAACCTAATAAGACGGTCGCCATGAGGCGGCTGTTGCAGTGCTGGGGAGTTCAATGAACCCTAACTTACGTAATTTCGCATTGTGGGCGATCATCGCGCTTCTGCTGATCGCCCTTTTCAGCATGTTTCAGACGGCGCCGGCGCAGACGGGCTCCCGCGATATTCCTTATTCGCAGTTTCTGCGTGAGGTTGATGCGGGCCGTGTGAAGGAAGTCGTGGTCACGGGCAACCGTGTCTCCGGAAGCTATGTCGAAAATGGCTCCACCTTCCAGACCTATTCGCCTGTCATCGACGACAGCCTGCTCGATCGCCTGCAGCAGAAGAATGTGCTGGTTTCCGCCCGTCCCGAAACGGATGGTTCTTCGGGTTTTTTGAGCTATCTTGGCACGCTGTTGCCGATGCTTCTCATTCTCGGCGTCTGGCTGTTTTTCATGCGGCAGATGCAGGGCGGCTCCCGCGGCGCGATGGGTTTCGGCAAGTCCAAAGCCAAGCTGCTGACGGAAGCGCATGGCCGCGTGACCTTTGAAGACGTCGCCGGCGTCGACGAGGCCAAGCAGGATCTCGAGGAAATCGTCGAATTCCTGCGTGATCCGCAGAAGTTCCAGCGTCTCGGCGGCAAGATCCCGCGCGGTGTGCTGCTGGTTGGCCCTCCGGGCACCGGTAAGACGCTGCTCGCCCGCTCGGTCGCCGGCGAAGCCAACGTGCCCTTCTTCACCATTTCCGGTTCCGACTTCGTCGAAATGTTCGTCGGCGTCGGCGCAAGCCGCGTACGTGACATGTTCGAGCAGGCGAAGAAGAATGCGCCCTGCATCATCTTCATCGACGAAATCGATGCCGTCGGCCGTCATCGCGGCGCCGGTCTCGGCGGCGGCAATGACGAACGCGAGCAGACGCTGAACCAGTTGCTCGTTGAAATGGATGGCTTCGAGGCGAATGAAGGCGTGATCCTGATCGCCGCCACCAACCGCCCTGACGTTCTCGATCCCGCACTGCTGCGTCCCGGCCGTTTCGACCGCCAGGTCGTGGTGCCGAACCCGGATATCGTCGGCCGCGAGCGCATCCTCAAAGTGCATGCCCGCAACGTTCCGCTGGCGCCGAATGTCGACCTCAAGGTTCTCGCTCGCGGCACGCCCGGTTTCTCCGGCGCCGACCTCATGAACCTCGTCAACGAAGCCGCTCTCATGGCTGCCCGCCGCAACAAGCGCGTCGTCACCATGCAGGAGTTCGAGGACGCCAAGGACAAGATCATGATGGGCGCCGAGCGCCGTTCCTCGGCAATGACCGAAGCGGAAAAGAAGCTCACCGCTTATCACGAGGCCGGCCACGCCATCACGGCGCTCAACGTCGCCGTCGCCGATCCGCTGCACAAGGCGACGATCATTCCGCGCGGCCGTGCGCTCGGCATGGTCATGCAGCTTCCCGAGGGCGACCGCTACTCGATGAGCTACAAGTGGATGGTTTCACGCCTCTGCATCATGATGGGCGGCCGTGTCGCCGAAGAACTCACCTTCGGCAAGGAGAACATCACTTCGGGCGCGTCTTCCGATATCGAGCAGGCCACCAAGCTTGCCCGCGCCATGGTCACGCAATGGGGCTTTTCCGATCAGCTCGGTCAGGTCGCTTATGGCGAGAACCAACAGGAAGTCTTCCTCGGTCACTCGGTTTCGCAATCGAAGAATGTTTCGGAAGCCACCGCGCAGAAGATCGACAATGAAGTGCGACGCCTGATCGACGAAGCCTATACCCAGGCCCGCACGATCCTGACGGAAAAGCACGACGAATTCGTCGCCCTTGCCGAAGGTCTGCTTGAATACGAGACCTTGACCGGTGATGAGATCAAGGCGCTGATCCGCGGTGAGAAGCCCTCCCGCGATCTCGGCGACGATTCGCCGCCGAGTCGTGGATCGGCCGTTCCGAAGGCCGGCGTGCGGCCTGCCACCAAGGGTGATGAGCCCGAAGCCGGTCTCGAACCGCAGCCGCATTGAGCTGCGAGACGATCTCGAAAACAGGCCGGATTTCCGCTATGGGAGATCCGGCCTTTTTCATTGGTAACGGGATATAATCATTTTTCTCGCTAATTTACGTGCCGATTGCCGCAATTTGTGGCATTCCGCTGAAGAGAAGCAAGCATGAATCACGCTCCTGGACTGACGACAATCCACTGAAGCCGGATTTGCTTGGAACGATGCGCTGCCTTGAATGGCGCGCCAAAGCGCAGGAGTGCAGATGAAAAGACGCTATTTCGGTACGGACGGTATTCGCGGTCAATCCAACGTCTTTCCGATGACGCCGGATCTTGCCATGCGGGTCGGCATCGCCGCCGGCACGATCTTCCGCCGGGGCAACCACCGTCATCGCGTCGTGATCGGCAAGGATACCCGACTTTCCGGCTATATGCTTGAGAACGCCATGGTGGCAGGCTTCACGGCTGCGGGTCTCGACGCCTTCATTCTCGGCCCGATCCCGACGCCTGCCGTCGCCATGCTGACGCGTTCGCTGCGCTGCGATATCGGCGTGATGATCTCCGCTTCGCACAATCCTTATGAAGATAACGGCATCAAGCTTTTCGGTCCCGACGGCTACAAGCTGTCGGACGACATCGAGGCCGAGATCGAGGACCTGCTCGAAAAGGACCTGAACGCGCAGCTTGCCAAGTCGGACGATATCGGCCGTGCCAAGCGCGTCGACGGCGTGCATGACCGTTATATCGAACATGCCAAGCGTACGCTGCCGCGCGACGTGACGCTGCAGGGACTGAGGGTCGCGATCGATTGCGCCAACGGTGCTGCCTACAAGGTGGCGCCCGCCGTGCTCTGGGAGCTCGGCGCCGATGTCGTTACCATCGGCAACGAACCGAACGGCACCAATATCAATCTCAATTGCGGTTCCACCAGCCCCGTCGCATTGCAGAAGAAAGTCGACGAGGTTCGCGCCGATATCGGCATCGCGCTCGACGGCGACGCGGACCGCGTCATCATTATCGACGAGAACGGTTCGATCGTCGACGGCGACCAGCTGATGGCCGTCATCGCCGAGAGCTGGGCCGAGAGCCAACAGCTGCGCGGCAACGGCATCGTCGCCACTGTCATGTCCAATCTCGGGCTCGAGCGTTTCCTCGACGAACGCGGCATGGCGCTTGCCCGCACAAAGGTCGGCGACCGCTATGTTGTCGAGCATATGCGCCAGCACAATTACAATGTCGGCGGCGAGCAATCGGGACACATCGTGCTTTCGGATTACGGAACGACGGGCGACGGTCTGGTCGCGGCGCTGCAGATCCTCGCCGCGGTCAAGCGCACCGGCCGCACCGTCAGCGAAGTCTGCCGCCGCTTCGAGCCGGTGCCGCAGCTCCTGCGCAATGTCCGCATCAGCGGCGGCAAGCCGCTGGAGGATATTCAGGTACAGAAGGCGATCGCCGATGCCGAAGCCGAGCTCGCCAGAAACGGCCGCCTCGTCATCCGGCCTTCCGGCACCGAGCCGTTGATCCGCGTCATGGCCGAGGGCGACGACCGCGCCCAGATCGAGCGCATCGTCAACGAGCTGATCGGCACGATCTCGAATGTCCGGACCGCTGCCTGACCCTGCGAGAACAAACAATCAAAAGGCCGGTGCGTGAGCGCCGGCTTTTTTTACTGCGCACATCGGTGGTGTCTATCTCCCCTCAAACCATTTCACGAGGCGGTCGATCTTCTGTTTCATGCGACTGAGATGCTTGAAATCAAAGTAAACAAGCGTGGTTAAGCAGCTTTTAACGTTTCCAATTCATTATCCATGCAAAGCGTATCAGATTGGCAGCGACTGAGCTGCCGACGCAACGGGATTTTGGAGTGAAATCCATGAAAAGAAGCTTGTCTGGCATCTTCGCCGCATTCTTGATAGCGACAAATGCCTATTCTGCGGATCTCGCCCCTGCCGAGCCCATTCCGGAGCAGCCGCCGGAGGTGACCGTCAGCGAAGCGACCGGCTGGTATCTGCGCGGCGATGTCGGTTATGCCTTCACAGACCTGCGCGGCGCGCGTTATTTCCAGGGCAGCAATGCCACGGAGGTCGATTTCGACGACGCCGATCTCGATGACGCATGGACGGTTGGCGGCGGTGTCGGTTACCAGATCAACAGCTATCTGCGCACCGATCTGACCTTCGACTATCTCACCCAGGCGGATTTCAAGGGCTCGACATCCGGGCAGTGCGGCTTCCCGCTGGTGGATTGCACCTCGCGCGATCGCTCTTCGCTGACCGCCTATACGCTGCTGGCCAACGCCTATGTCGATCTCGGCACCTACGGCTATGTGACGCCGTATGTCGGCGCCGGTATCGGCGGTTCCTACGTCAAATGGAAAAACCTGCGCAACGTCGCCTGCGCCGATGACGGCAGCTTCTGCGACGATGAGGTCACCCATGGCGGCAGGGGCAACTGGCGCTTCACCTATGCACTTATGGCCGGCGCCTCGATCGACGTGACCTGCAACATCAAGGCCGACGTCGGCTACCGTTACCTGCATATCGACGGCGGCAACATGTTCGGCTATGCCGAAAACGGCGGCCCGGGCCGCGACAGGGGCCTCAGCGCACATGAAGCCCGCGTCGGCGCCCGCTACCTCTTCGGTGGCTGCGCCCAGCCGGTCGCCTACGAGCCGGCGCCGGAAATCCCGCTGCAGCAGCCGGTCTACAAGTAGGGCCGGTCAACCATCGCGTCAGAAAGCCGCCCTCGTTCCTGGCGGCTTTTTCATTTTCGCCACCTTGCCTGCGTCAAAATATCTACAGCTTGCGACACTTCGATCTTGACTATGACGCTTCCGATCCATACACACGGCGGCGGGACACCCTTCCCCAACGAAGGGCTTTCTATCTGAGAGGATAGCATCATGGCGAAGACCGCAAAGCCGGACATCCGTCCGCACAATACTCATTTTTCTTCTGGCCCCTGCTCGAAGCGCCCCGGTTGGTCGCTCGAGGCCCTTTCCGACGCGGCCCTCGGCCGTTCGCACCGCGCGAAGGTCGGCAAGGCCAAGCTCAAGCAGGCCATCGACCTTACCCGTGAAATTCTCGAAGTGCCGGCGGACTACCGCATCGGCATCGTGCCGGCTTCCGACACCGGCGCCGTCGAAATGGCGCTCTGGTCCCTGCTCGGCGAACGCGGTGTCGACATGCTCGCCTGGGAAAGCTTCGGCGCCGGCTGGGTCACCGATGTGGTCAAGCAGTTGAAGCTCAAGGATGTGCGCAAGCTCGAAGCGGGTTACGGCGAGCTTCCCGATCTTTCCGCCGTCGATTTCGATCGTGACGTCGTCTTCACCTGGAACGGCACGACCTCGGGCGTGCGCGTGCCGAATGCCGATTTCATTCCTGCCGACCGCAAGGGTCTGACGATCTGCGACGCCACCTCGGCCGCTTTTGCGCAGGAACTCGATTTCGCCAAGCTTGATGTCGTCACCTTCTCCTGGCAGAAGGTGCTGGGCGGCGAGGGTGCCCACGGCGTCATCATTCTCTCGCCGCGCGCCGTCGAGCGTCTTACCACCTACGCGCCGGCGTGGCCGCTGCCGAAGATCTTCCGCATGACCTCGGGCGGCAAGCTGACGGAAGGCATCTTCCAGGGCGAGACGATCAACACGCCGTCGATGCTCTGCGTCGAGGACTATATCGATGCGCTGCTCTGGGCCAAGGAGCTCGGCGGTCTCCAGACGCTGATCGCGCGTGCCGATGCCAATGCCAAGGTCATCCACGATTTCGTCGCGGCAAACGACTGGATCGCCAATCTCGCCGTCAAGGCGGAAACGGCCTCCAACACCTCCGTCTGCCTGAAGATCGTCGACAAGGACATCACGGCTCTCGATGGCGACGGCCAGGCGAATTTCGCCAAGGGCCTGGTCGGCCTCCTGGAAAAGGAAGGTGTCGCCTATGACATCGGCCATTACCGCGACGCGCCGTCGGGCCTGCGAATCTGGGCCGGCGCCACGATCGAGGCATCCGACATGCAGAAGCTGATGCCTTGGCTTTCCTGGGCTTTCGAAACGCAGAAGGCGCAGCTCGCTCAGGCGGCCGCTTAACGTGATCGCATCCGGCTCCGCCACGTCCGGCGGAGCCCAGCATTCCATTTTCATTCATCGCTGAACACTTTTGAAGGAGGCCTCAATGGCACCTCGCGTTCTCGTATCCGACGAATTGTCGGAAACCGCCGTCCAGATCTTCCGCGACCGCGGCGTCGAAGTCGATTTCGAACCGCAGCTCGGCAAGGACAAGGACCGTCTGCTCGAAGTCATCGGCAAGTATGATGGTCTGGCCATCCGCTCCGCCACTAAAGTGACGGAAAAGATCATCGAAGGGGCGAAGAACCTCAAGGTTGTCGGCCGCGCCGGCATCGGCGTCGACAATGTCGATATCCCGGCCGCCTCGCGCCGCGGCATCATCGTCATGAACACGCCTTTCGGCAATTCGATCACGACCGCCGAACACGCAATCGCCCTGATGCTCGCCGTCGCCCGCCAGCTTCCGGCTGCCGATGCCTCGACGCAGGCCGGCAAATGGGAGAAGTCGAAATTCATGGGCGTCGAGATCACCGGCAAGACGCTCGGCGTCATTGGCGCCGGCAATATCGGCTCGATCGTCTGCTCCCGCGCCATCGGCCTGAAGATGCATGTCGTCGCCTATGACCCGTTCCTTTCCAAGGAGCGCGCCGAGGAGATGGGCGTCACCAAGGTTGAGCTCGACGAGCTTTTCGCCCGCGCCGATTTCATCACGCTGCACGTACCGATGACCGACAAGACGCGCGGCATCCTCAATAAGGAAGCTCTGGCAAAGACGAAGCCCGGCGTGCGCATCATCAACTGCGCCCGCGGTGGCCTTGTCGATGAAGCGGCGCTTGCCGAAGCCATCAAGTCCGGCCATGTCGCCGGTGCTGCCTTCGACGTCTTCGAAGTCGAGCCCGCCAAGGAAAGCCCGCTCTTTGGCCTGCCGAACGTCGTCTGCACGCCGCATCTCGGCGCTTCGACGACCGAGGCGCAGGAAAACGTCGCGCTGCAGGTCGCCGAACAGATGTCGGATTACCTCGTCAAGGGCGCGGTCTCCAACGCCATCAACATGCCGTCGATCACCGCGGAAGAGGCGCCGATCCTGAAGCCGTTCATTCGTCTTGCCGACGTTCTCGGCGCCTTTGTCGGCCAGGTCACCGAAGAGCCGATCAAGGAAATCGAAATCCTCTATGACGGTGTGACCGCCAGCATGAACACGCGGGCACTGACGAGCGCGGTTCTTGCGGGCTTGATCCGCCCGCAGGTCGCCGACGTCAACATGGTTTCCGCGCCGATCATGATCAAGGAAAAGGGCATCGTGCTTTCCGAGGTCAAGCGCGACAAAACAGGCGTCTTCGACGGCTATATCAAGCTGACGGTCACGACCGAAAGCATGACGCGCTCCGTCGCCGGCACGGTGTTTTCGGATGGCAAGCCGCGCTTCATCCAGATCAAGGGCATCAATCTCGATGCCGATGTCGGTTCGCACATGATCTACATCACCAATACCGACGTCCCCGGCATGATCGGCTTCATCGGCATGACGCTCGGCACTGCCGGAGTCAACATCGCCAACTTCCAGCTCGGCCGAGATAAGCAGGGTGGCGACGCCATTGCGCTGCTCTACGTCGACGGCGAGGTGGATGACGGCGTGCTCACGCAGCTGACGGCGCACCAGGCGATCCGCCAGGCAAAGCTGCTGACCTTCAACATCGACTGAGTTTCCTTCCTCCCAAGGAAACAGGGGAAACCCGGCGCCGGAAACGGCGCCGGGTTTCTGCCTCAGCAATGGGTATATTTCAGTGGGGCAACCGCTTGCGGCGGACGATGTTGCCGAAGCGGGCTCTATCGTCCTCAGCCTTGGTGCGATGAAGGAAGGCGCGCCTGCTGCCGTCGAGACCCTGGAAGAATTCGTCCCAGGATATCTCCTCCTGCGTTTCCGAGGAAAAATCGACGCGGACAGTTTCGCTGTCGCTCGCGTCCTTGATGCGGGCGGGGTGGCCGCCGCGCGCCTCGATCCAGTGTCTGATCCTGGTGTAATCCGCCGTCGTGCCGAACCTTGCCATGAAACCCTCCGCAGCATTCGATTGCGACATTGATCACCCGCAACGCATGACCGACAGAATAGTTCCATAGGGCGAAATTATTTTTTTCACGGTTTCCAGTTGTGCCAGTCAAGCATTCGTTATTTTGAGAACGGCGCCCGCAGCCGCATAATTCGTATGGCTGGAAGGAGGATGTATATGAAACGCTATTCATTCTCGATAATCGGACTGGCGCTGATGACCGCCATCATCGCCAATCCAGGCATCGCATTCGCCTGCAACAAGCTGATCGGCACCTGAGCCGCACCCCCGCTTTCAAGGCGTGGCCTCGGCCGCGCCTTTCCTTTCTGACTGGCGAGACTCGGCCGCCCGAAAGCCGCCCCTTGCGTCCCGATACAATCCTTTCTATATCGATCGCTTATCGAAAGGCGGCCGATCCCGCCTGATACAGTAATCCGCCGTAATTGCAGCGCAAGGGCGGATGATGAGCGCGCAGAATTTGGCACCACCTTTGAACACACTGGATTTTGACAAGAAGCCGGAAGAAACCCGCGTCGTCGTCGCCATGTCGGGCGGCGTCGATTCCTCCGTCGTGGCCGGCCTTCTCAAACAGCAAGGTTACGACGTGCTCGGCATCACGCTGCAGCTTTACGATCATGGCGCCGCTGTTCACCGCGCCGGCTCCTGCTGCGCCGGCCAGGATATTGACGACGCCCGCCGCGTCTGCGAAACCCTCGGCATTCCGCATTACGTGCTCGATTACGAGAAGCGCTTTCGCGAGACGGTGATCAATCCTTTCGCCGAAAGCTATGTGGCGGGCGAAACACCGATCCCCTGCGTCTCCTGCAACCAGACCGTCAAGTTCGCCGACCTTCTGGCAACGGCGAAGGAGCTTGGCGCTGATGCGCTGGCGACTGGTCACTATATCCGCTCGCGGCCAAACCCCTCGTCTGAACATGCCGGCCGCCGCGCCCTTTTCCGCCCGGCCGACGCCGACCGCGACCAGAGCTATTTCCTGTTTGCCACGACGCAGGAGCAGATCGACTATCTCCGCTTTCCCTTAGGCGGCCTGCCAAAGGCCGAGACTCGCCGGCTCGCCGAAGAGATGGGCCTTGTCGTCGCGAAGAAGGCCGATAGCCAGGATATCTGCTTCGTGCCGCAGGGCAAATATTCCGACATCATCACCAAGCTGAAGCCGAATGCGGCGCTCGCCGGCGAGATCGTCCATCTTGACGGCCGCGTGTTGGGAACGCACGAAGGCATACTGCACTTCACCATCGGCCAGCGCCGCGGCATCGGCATCGCCACCGGCGAGCCGCTCTACGTCGTCTATCTCGACGCCCGCTCGCGCCGCGTCATCGTCGGGCCGAAGGAGGCGCTGGAAACGCATCGCGTCTATCTGCGCGACGTCAATTGGCTGGGCGACGTCCCGCTCGCAGAAGCCGCTGTCGGTGAAGGTTTCGCCTGCTACGCCAAGGTCCGTTCGACGCGGGCACCGGCGCCGGCCGTACTGCATGTCGATGCGACCGGCACCTATGTCGATCTGACGGTCGGTGAGGCAGGCATCGCGCCGGGGCAAGCCTGCGCGCTTTATTCTGCGCCCGGCGACGACGCCCGCGTCTTCGGCGGCGGTTTCATCGAGCGCTCCGAACGCGAACCTTCGGCCGAAGCCTCGCTCAGGGCTCTGCTGGCCGACCCCGTCGCCGCCTGAAACCAATCGGAAACGACGGGCGGCAAAGCTCAGCGTTTTTCTCCATCATGCGCTTGACACAAAGCCGAAGCGCACCTTATAAGCCGCTCATCCCACGAGCCCGCAGCGCTTCGCGAGCAGGTGTCGTTTGACCAGTGGCGGAGTAGCTCAGTAGGTCAGAGCAGAGGAATCATAATCCTTGTGTCGGGGGTTCAAATCCCTCCTCCGCTACCAGTCAAATTCTATCATAAAATTACTGGTTAGTTCAAAATTGCTCTGGGATTTCCGGGGCCTCATGTCGCACGAAAAACCTTGTTTTCCGGCACGTCCTTTTTCGTGCCGGCGCGTCAATGCGGCATAGATTGCGACATAGATGGCCCACAAATAAATCTGGGAATGAGGGTGCACGCGGGTCTTCTGGCGCTTTGCCTTTCAAGCTTCGACCCGCCCCCGCTACGCCGTTGGGTGAAAAGCCTACGCCAGATGGCGGAATGGAGATGGACAACCTTTGCGGATATTTTTATGCAATGAAGGTCATCCAACTTACTATGCGCTCAGTGCTAATCGTGACCTGTGGTTTCCTTCCGGGATGCTGGCAGCCGGAGTGTGATCCAGCGATGCCTGAGCTGCTGCGCAATTTACACGCTACGGTAGGCTGGTGGAGCGAGGGGTGCCCACCTCCGGAAGATTTCCGCCGTCAATCCTTGAAGGAAGCGGATTCGCCGCAGCTTTCGGGAAGATTGCGATCGCGGTTTCCGCTAGGGAGTGATGAGACGGCTATGGAGAGATATTTGCTGGCGGAAGGGTTCCAGATTTCCTCCCCCTGCGGCGAGCGCGCTCCAAGAGTGCGTCAAGCTCAATTTCATCAAGAAAGTTGCCCATATCCGATGAATGCCAAGATAGCTTGGGAAAGAGCGGAGGACGGTAAATTAGCCTGGATCAAAACTCACGTCTTTTACAAATATCCCTAACAACCAATCCACTGCGATAACCGAGGCCAGCGCTATCTGTAGAGCATAAAATGCAATATGGGCATTTTCATCGCCCAAAGATGGGATGCAGCAGCGATAATAATTGCCCATAAGGCCAGCGAGAACATGACCGCGGCTAACCTGATTCCCATTGACTGCATCAGTTCCTCCATCCCAGATAATCGTCCCTCCTCGGACGATCTATTGCTAGCAGGGCGCAGGTCGATCAGCTATCGCAAGAAATCGCTACTGGATCGTCGCTGCAGCGCGCGCTCGAAAAGATGCAATGTTTGGCGATGGGGCGCCCCTTTTCCTCTCTCTCAAACGACAAAGTGGAAGTTGTCGTATTGCGCACCATAATAGTCGGGGCCGCTCGTTTCGGTGATGACGGGCTCAGTGTCGAGCACGAGATAGTCAATCTGGCCATAGGCGCTGAGATCAATCACTTGCGGGTCATGAATGCTGTCGGCGGTCACGTTGACGGTAACCAAGAACACGGTATCGCCGTTCAGCCTACCTTCGATCGTTAGAACGTTGTCATAGTCTGATGTGCCATTTGCCACGCTGAATTGCTCGATCTGGAAGGTGCCGCCATCGGCGGCCTGGATGGGTGTCCAGAAGACGCCGCCTGACAGATAATGATTGCCGTCGGCTTCCTTTTGTATCGCTGCATCGTCACCATCGTGCCAGGCGCCCCAATCGATGCCCTTGTAGCCTGTGGGGAAATCATGTTTGCCGACATCCTCGAAATTGACGAAGATGTCGCCACGCTCCGGCAGGTCTACAGCGATATTGAGCAAGCCGAAGTCGGTGGCGCCTTTGCCGTCCGAGATCTTGAATTTGAACTGGTCGAGGAGTTGATCTCCCGGGCCGAGCGCTGATACCACGGGATTGGAGTGATCGAGTTCATAGGTGTAGTAGCCGTCGGAGTAGATGGTCAGCGTGCCGTATTTTCCCTCGATCGTCGTCGTCGGGGCCGGTCCGTCTTGATTGGCCGGTTGCGGAATTCGCTGCCCGTTCACGAAGTTGAGACGCACAAGATCTCCGTCGGCATCCGTGGAACCGTCCAGCATGTTGCCGTCAACCAGCTTGTCGACGTCGAAAATAGGCTGGTATACGTCACCTGCGATCGGCTTGTGGTTTGCCATTTCTACCTCCCGTGTGAAGTAGTGCTCAAATATGCAACCCTATCGGGCGCTTCGCAACGAAATTTGACGGAGCGTCAGATCAATTCAACCTGTCAAATCCAACAGGGGCAATTTTTCTGCAGCTCAAATATCCAAGTAGAGGCATCGGCTTCGACGTCTGCCAGCCTGATGATGACGTTATCCAGACGATATACTGCATTGATTGCTTCAATGCAGGCCGCCCACTCCGAGCAAGCTTTCTACTGCTTCGTGATCCCTCGACAAGTCCGACGGCGTTCCGGTCCAGGCCACTCTGCCGCGTTCGAGAATGATGACCCGATCGGCGAAGTCGAGCGCGCTTTGGATGCGTTGTTCGACCAGAAGGATTGTCATGTCGCCTGATTTGGCGAGTTCCGTGAAGGCCGCCATCAGTTCCTCGCAGATCACGGGCGCCAGGCCCTCCAACGGTTCGTCGAGCAGCAGCACGGACGGGCGGCCGAGAATGGTGCGGGCTGTTGAAAGCATCTGCTGCTCGCCGCCCGAGAGCTGGTTGCCGAGGTTGCGGCGGCGCTCCTTCAGGCGCGGGAACAGGGCATAGGCTTCCTCCAATGCCGTCTTCGGCCGCGCCTTCAGACCGACGAAAAGGTTCTCTTCGACGGTCAGCGTCGGAAAGATGCAGCGCGTCTGAGGCACATAGCCGAGGCCCTTATGGGCGCGTGTTGCGCTCGGTGCTGCGGTGACGTCCGAACCACCGAGGTGGATCTGGCCTTGATACCGCCTGGTCTGGCCGGCAAGTGTTGCCAGGAGCGTGGTCTTGCCCATGCCGTTGCGGCCGAGCACGGCAAGCCGGGCGCCTGCCGGCACGGTGAAGGAGATGCCTTCGAGCACCCGCGTCGGCCCGTATCCGGCCGACAGGTTTTCAACCTTAAGCGACAGGGCTGGCATTGGCATAACTCCCGAGATAGGCCTCGCGGACGCGCGCATTGCTGGTGACGTCTTCAGGCCGGCCGTCGAAGATGATTGTGCCTGATGCAAGCACGATGACACGTTTGGCAAAACGAAAGACGAGATCCATGTCGTGCTCGATCATCAGGACGGCGAGGTCGGCAGGCAGTTCTGCCAGCGCCTGCTCGATGCGGCCCGTATCGCTCTGCGGCACGCCGGCCGCCGGCTCATCGAGCAACAGCACTTTCGGCTTCAGCGCCAGCGCCACTGCGAGCTCCAGAAGCCGCTGCTGCCCATAGGCAATCTCGCTGACCATGCGATGCATCAGAGAGGCCAATCCGAGTTTTCCGAGGAGTTCATCGACCTCCGCCATGACATCCGGCATACGAAGGAAATTTCCGAACATATTGCCAGTCTTTCCGTCGCGCTGAAGCACGGCAAGTCCCAGATGTTCGGCCGGTGTCATATCCTGGAAAAGGCGCGTCACCTGAAAGGACCTGATAAGGCCGCGTTTGACCCTGCCGGCGGCATCGACCGCCGTCACCGTCTCGCCGCCGAGGCGGACCTCGCCGGAATCGGGGGACAGATTGCCGGTGACGAGATTGACGAAGGTGGTCTTGCCGGCGCCGTTCGGGCCAATCAGCGCAACACGGTCGCCGGGCGCCATCGCCAGCGAGACATCATTGGTCACGACAAGGCCGCCGAACGCTTTCCTGAGATTGGCGACTTCGAAGACGGGATTCATGAGCGCTCTTTTCTGCGACGGGCAATGAAGGTTGCGGCTGTTCCGTAAAGCCCCTTGGGCGCGAAGAGCACGACGGCGATCAGCAGCGCGCCGACCATGGTCAGCCAGTGAAAGGGATTGGCGGCCGAGACGGTGTCCTCGAAGAGCATGAAGATAACCGTGCCGGAGAGCGCTCCGAAAAGAGAGCCGGCGCCGCCGAGCACGAGCATGACGAGCGCCTCGGCCGACTGGGTGAAGGACAGGCTGTCCAGGCCGACGACCTGCGTTGAGATCGCGTTCAAGGCGCCGCCGACCCCGGCAACCGCGCCCGAGATGGCGTACATCCTGATGAGGGCGCCCTTCGGCGAACCACCCATGGCGCGGATACGCAATGGGTCCTGTTTGATGGCGCGGCAGAGCATGCCGAAGGGTGAACGCACCAGCAATCTCAGCAGCACGAAGACAATAAGCAGCAGCGCCATTCCGAAAAAGAAGGCGGTGCGGCCATAAAGATCGAATTCAAAAAAGCCGAGGACCGGGTCGGGCGCGATGCCGGAAAGTCCATCACTGCCTCCTGTCCATGAGGAGGCCTTGTTGGCGAATTCGTGGAAGAGGTGAATGAGGGCAATCGACAGCACGAGCTGCGGCAGGCCATGCGCGCGCAGAATGATCGCGCCGCTGAGCAGCCCGGAAGCTACGCCGCCGGCAATGCCGGCAAGCAGCATCAGCAGCGGATCATTGATGTTGTAATGCGCCGACAGGATGCCGGCGGCATAGGCGCCGGAGCCGAACAGGGCGGCATGGCCGAGCGTCGCTACGCCGCAATAACCGGTCACGAGATCGAGTGAGAGCACGAGCAGCGCGATGGTGATCATCCGCGTCAGAAGCGCGAGATTGTCGGGGAAGGCGAAATAGCCGATGGCGGCAACGGCGATGATCATGATAAGGCCGGCGAGATCGCGGCTGAGATAACCGCGCCGATGCTGTAGACGTCCGTTTTCGTTGTTCAACACAAGCGCCATCTCACTTCGCCCTCCCGGCAAGGCCGCGCGGGAAGACGCAGATGATCGCGATCACGGCAAGATAGAAGAAGAATTCCCCGAACTCTGGCATCAGATAGCGGCCCGTCGTATCGATCGCGCCGAGCAGCAGGCAGGCGATCAGCGCGCCGGGAATGGATCCGGCGCCGCCGACGGAGACGACGACCAGGAAGGTCACCATGTAGCGCAGCGCGTAATAGGGCTCGACCGGCAAGAGTTCGGCACCGACCACGCCGCCGAAGGCGGCAAGCCCGACGGCGATGGCAAAGCTCACCGCATAGATGATCTCTGTGCGCACGCCGAGTGCCGCCGCCATCGCAGCGTCATCGACGGAGGCGCGCAGCTTGACGCCGAAGCTGGTCCTTTCGATCGCAAACCAGAGCGCGAGCGCAACGGCGAGCCCGCAAAGGACGGCGAAAAGCCGGTGAACGGGAATAGTGCGAAAGCCGAGATCGGCCGAGCCCTGCAGCGCTCCGGCAAGCGGTATGGTCTTCAGCGTTGGTCCCATCAGGTAGTTCGCGATGCCGATGACGCAGAAGGTGATGCCGATCGTCATCAGCACCTGGGTCAGCTCCGGGGCGCCGTAGATCCGGCGGTAGAGGAAGCGCTCGAGCGGGATTGCGATGATGATCGTGGCGACCACGGCGGCGATGACTGCCACCGCATAACCAAGGCCGAGGTCACGTGCGGCATAGGAGGCGACATAGCCTCCGATCATCGCGAAGGCGCCGTGAGCGAGGTTGACGACACGCATCAGCCCCATGGTGACGGAAAGGCCGATCGATATCACGAAGAGCACCATGCCATAGGCTAGGGCGTCGACGGCTATGCTGAAGACTGTCTGCATGGAACTACCTGATTGAATGCGACGGGCCTGGAGTTGCAAGTCCGCCGCATGTTCTGACGCCCGATGTTACTTGGCCGCTGCCAGGCCCGGATCGCCCTGCTTCTCGAAGGTCTGGACCTCCTTGTTGATGTAGGTCCCGTCGTCGGCCTTGGCGACTTCGCGCAGATAGATGTTCTGCGTGATGTGGCGGCTTTCCGGATCGATCGAAACCGGGCCGCGCGGGCTCACCCAGGCAAGGCCCTTCACCGCATCGACAGCCTTTTCAGCATCCTGCTTGCCGCCCGTCGCCTCGATCATCTTGTAGATGACATACATGCCGTCATAGGCGCTGACTGCGGGGAAGGAGAGTTCGGCCTTGTTGCCGATCGCCTTGGTGGCCGCCTCGACGAAAGCCTTGTTCTCGGGAGAATCGTGCGACACGGCATAGTGGAAGGTCGTCTGGATGCCGAGCGCGGCGTCACCGAGCGCCGGCAGGTCGGATTCCTGCGTCAGGTCGCCCGGTGCGAAGAACCTGATGCCGGCGGCCTTCAAGCCATTCTCGTTATAAGCCTTGACGAAGCCAAGCGTCGTCGGACCCGACGGCAGGAAGGCGAAGACGCCCTCGGCTCCGGAATCCTTGATGCGCTGCATGATCGGGCTGAAGTCGTTGGTCGCAAGCGGCATGCGGATTGCCTCGACCACCTGACCGCCCGCCTTTTCGAAGCCGGCCTTGAAGGCATTCTCGGCGTCGATGCCGGGGCCGTAATCGCTGACGACCGAGATCACTTTCTTGACGCCTGCGTCGGAGGCGACCTTGGCGATCGGCGTCGAGGTCTGCCAAGTTGTAAACGAGGTGCGCACGACGAGCGGGCTCTTGGTGACGATCGCCGAGGTGGCGGCGTTCATGATGACCATCGGCACGTTGCCCTGCTTCAAGATCGGCGTCACCGCCATGGCGTCGGGGGTGAAATAGAAGCCGGCGAGATACTGGACCTTTTCCTTGACGATCAGTTCCTGCGCCAGCGCCTTGGATTGGGCCGGATCGGCCTGCGGCACGTCGCGGTAGACGATCTCGACCGTGTCGCTGCCGACCTTGCTGCCGTTGACAGCCATATAGGCGTCGATGCCGGCCTTGAAGTTCTTGCCCTGGAGCGCGAAGGGACCGGAGAACGGCCCGATGACGCCGACCTTGATGGTGTCGGCATAGGCGCTGGTGCCCATAACAATTGCCGCAGCGGCGGCCAGAAACAGCTTCCTCATTCTTCTCTCTCCCTTTTCGGCGTACTCCAGCGCCGTATTGAATTTCAGGTTAGCTTGTCATGCGAAATGGTGATGTAAAATGAAATAAATCCCCGAACACATGATTTGCTGGTTATGGTTCTGCGTCGTCGTGACTCGCTCTGTTCACCGGCGTATGCGCAGCTTTCATCCCTCGATCTTCGCGTCAGAACGGCAATCCCACGTAGTTTTCCGCGAGCACCGTGGAGGCCGCACGGGAATGTGTGAGATAGTCGAGTTCGGCTTCCTGAATCTTTTGATCGAAATCGCCGGTATCGGGAAACCGGTGCATTATCGTCGTCATCCACCAGGAAAACCGCACCGCTTTCCATACGCGGGCGAGCGCCGTCTGCGAATAGGCGACGATGCCGCTCTCGGAGCCTTCACGGTAATGCTCGAGGAGCCCGCAGAACAGGTAATGGACATCGCTTGCTGCAAGGTTCAGCCCTTTGGCACCGGTCGGCGGCACGATATGGGCGGCGTCGCCGACGAGGAAGAGCCGGCCGAAACGCATGGGCTCGGCGACGAAGGAGCGTAAAGGAGCGATCGATTTCTCGAAGGACGGGGCGGTCGTCAATGCCTCGGCGTGATGGGCCGGCAGGCGCCGCCTCAACTCGTCCCAGAAGCGATCGTCGCTCCAGTCTTCGATCTTCGCGTCGAGCGGGCATTGGATATAGTAGCGGCTGCGCGTGGCCGAGCGCATCGAACAGAGCGCGAAGCCCCTCGGGTGGTTGGCGTAGATCAGTTCATGGCTGACTGGCGCCACGTCGGCAAGCAGGCCCAGCCAGCCGAAGGGATAGACCTTCTCGAAACTTCGGATCGCCCGTTCGGGAATGGCTCTGCGGCTTGTTCCATGAAAGCCGTCGCAGCCGGCGATGAAATCGCAATCAATGCGGCAGCCGATACCATCCTTCGTGTAGGTAACGAAGGGCGAACCGCCGTCAATACCATGTGGAACCACATCGGCGGCATCATAGATCGAAAGGGCGCCACAAGCTTCCCGCCGCTCCATGAGATCGCGCGTCACCTCGGTTTGTCCGTAGACGGTCACGCGCCTGCCGCCGGTCAATTGGTGAAGATCGATGCGATGGTCGCGGCCGTCGAAGGCCAGCGAGAAGCCGTCATGCGGCAAGCCTTCGGCATGCAATCTTGCCCCGGCTTTGGCCTCGTCCAACAGCCCGACAGTACCTTCCTCCAGCACGCCGGCGCGGACGCGGCCGAGGATATAGTTCTTGCTCACGCGGTCGAGGATGACGTTGTCGATTCCAGCTTCGGTCAGAAGCTGACCGAGCAGCAGGCCGGATGGTCCCGAACCGATGATGGCGACCTGGGTTCGCAAATGCTTCCTCCCTTGCATTTTTTGCGTTTTGTCAGATTCTGCCCCGCCGCCATTGCCGCAACAATGGACATTCCGCCCCAAAAATTGCATTTATCGAACATTGGTACGGGAGGAAGCCGATGAGCGGGCATATACCTACCTACGAGCTCTATGGCGAAAATACCGGTCGTTCGCCGGAATTTTGGTTGCATAGCGAGACAATCCGCTCCCGCAGCAGCCTGCATCAATGGGAGATTCGGCTTCACCGCCACGAGAGCTTCTTTCAGATATTATACATCGGAGCCGGCTCGGGCGATGCGATCTTCGGCAAGAGGAGCCATGCCATCCGTCCGCCGGCGGTCATCACGGTACCCCCTGGACTCGATCACGGCTTTCGCTTCTCACGTGATATCGACGGCCTCGTGATCACTATATTGAGGTCACATCTCAGCCACCCGCCCGGCGAGCGAAGCCATCTCGGCGAGTGGTTGGCGATGCCGCGTCTGACGCCGCTCGATCCCGATAATGCCGAGGCTGCCTATGTCATGCAGACGCTGAGGCGGCTCGGCGACGAATTCGAAAACCGCCGCGGTGGCCGCAACGAGGTATTGGCTGCCTATGTCGGGCTGGCGTTGCGGCTGACGGCGCGGATTTCGCATGAGGGACATGCGCAGGAGCTTCCTTCAAACGAGAACGAGCGGCGGATGGTGATGCTGGACGAACTGATCCAGCAGCATTTCCGATCGCACAGACCGGCTTCCTTCTATGCCAAGGAACTCGGCGTTTCGTCGACGCATCTCACCCGTATCGTTCGCTCCATGACGGGAAACACCCCGCATGAGCTGATCGCCGGGAAACTGATCGAGGAGGCGAAGCGCCAGCTCGTCTTTACGATCGGCAGCGTTCAGGAGATCGGATTTCGCCTCGGCTTTGCCGATCCGGCCTATTTCTCGCGCTTCTTCCTGAAATATACCGGCGAAACGCCGCGGGTCTGGCGGATGAACGAAAAAGCTCGGCTTGAACGGGCATAGGTTCCGGCATTCGGCCATCCGACATCGCGTGCGTCAGTCGCAGATGTCTCACGCCGCCGGCCACGTCCAGTCCCGCACCTCCGGCATGTCCTCGCCGTATTCCCTGACATAGTCGTGATGCTCGGCGAGCTTGCCTTGGAAGGCGGCAAGCGCGTCTTTTGCCTTCTCCTTCAGGCCCGGCACGCGCTCGATGGCTTCGATGGCGAGATGGTAGCGGTCGAGTTCGTTGAGGACGGTCATGTCGAAAGGCGTGGTCGTAGTACCTTCCTCGATAAAGCCGCGGACGTGGATGTTCTCGTGGTTGGTGCGCTTATAGGTCAGGCGGTGAATGAGATAGGGATAGCCGTGATAGGCGAAAATGACCGGCTTGTCGGCGGTGAAGATCGCGTCGAAGGCCTCGTCGGAAAGGCCATGCGGATGCTGGTCCCTGGATTGCAGTGCCAGGAGGTCGACGACATTGACGGTGCGGATCTTCAGCTCGGGAATGGCCGTGCGCAGAAGATCGACGGCGGCGAGCGTTTCCATCGTCGGGACATCGCCGGCGCAGGCCATGACGAGATCAGGCGAGATCGTGTCCTCCTCGTTGCTTGCCCAGCGCCAGATGCCGATGCCGGCCTCGCAATGTTTCACCGCCTCGTCCATCGACAGCCATTGCGGCTCCGGCTGCTTGCCGGCGACGATGACGTTGACGCGATCATAGGTGCACAGGCAATGATCGCCGACCCAGAGCAGGGTGTTGGCGTCCGGCGGCAGGTAGATGCGGACGATGTCGGCCTTTTTGTTGGCGACGAGGTCGACGAAGCCGGGATCCTGGTGGCTGAAGCCGTTATGGTCCTGGCGCCAGACATGCGAGGTCAGCAGGTAGTTCAGCGATGAGATCGGCTTTCGCCATTCGAGCTCGCGTGTCACCTTCAGCCATTTGGCATGCTGGTTGAACATGGAATCGATGATGTGGATGAAGGCCTCATAGCAGGAAAAGAGGCCGTGCCGGCCGGTCAGCAGGTAACCCTCCAGCCATCCTTGGCAGAGATGTTCCGAAAGCACCTCCATGACATGCCCATCGCGAGAGAGGTGGACATCATAGGGTTCTATATCCTCCATCCAGACGCGGTCGGTGACGTCGAAGACGCTGCCGAGGCGGTTCGATTCTGTCTCGTCGGGGCCGAAGATGCGAAAGTTTGCCGCCTCCGTGTTGAGCTTCATTGTGTCGCGCAGGTAATGGCCGAGGATCTCGGTGGACTGCGCCGTGACGCTGCCGCGCCTGCCGACATCGACCGCATAATCCTCGATAGCGGGAACCACCAATTCCTTGCGCAGTAAGCCGCCATTGGCATGCGGATTGGCGCCCATGCGGCGTTTGCCGACAGGGGCGAGTGCGCGCAGTTCGGATTTAAGCCGACCGTCGGCGCCGAACAGGTCTTCGGGATCGTAGCTTTGCATCCAGTCCTCGAGAATCTTGCGATGGCCTTCATTCTCGCGGCAGTTGGAGACCGGCACCTGGTGGGCGCGCCAGAAACCTTCCACCTTCTGGCCGTCGACTTCTTTCGGACCGGTCCAGCCCTTGGGGCTGCGCAGCACGATCATTGGCCAGCGCGGGCAGCCCGCCGCAGCCTTGCCGCTGCGGGCTTGCTCCTGGATTTCGCGGATGCGGTCGAAGACTTGGTCCAGCGTCGCTGCCATCTGTTGATGCATGTCGCGCGGCTCATGGCCGTCGACGAAAAACGGCTCGTAGCCGTAGCCTTCGAAGAGACGTCGGAGGTCGTCGTCATTGGCCCGGCCGAGAATGGTCGGATTGGCGATCTTGTAGCCGTTCAGATGCAGGATGGGCAGAACGGCGCCGTCGCGGGCGGGATTGAGGAACTTGTTGGAATTCCAGCTGGCGGCGAGCGGCCCGGTTTCGGCCTCGCCGTCGCCGACGATGCAGGCGACGGTGAGGTCGGGATTGTCGAAGGCGGCGCCATAGGCATGGACGAGGGCGTAGCCGAGTTCGCCACCTTCATGGATCGATCCCGGTGTTTCCGGCGCCGCATGGCTCGGAATGCCGCCGGGAAAGGAGAATTGCCGGAAAAGCTTGCGCATACCTTCGGCATCCTCTGAGATATCGGGATAGATTTCGCTGTAGGTGCCTTCGAGATAGGTGTTGGCGACCATGCCCGGCCCGCCGTGACCGGGGCCGCAGATGTAGATGATGTCGAGATCGCGGGCGCGGATGAGGCGGTTCAGATGCGCATAGATGAAGTTGAGGCCAGGTGTCGTGCCCCAGTGGCCGAGCAGGCGGGGCTTGATGTGCTCTGACTTCAGCGGCTCGCGCAGCAGCGGATTGGCAAGCAGGTAGATCTGGCCGACTGAGAGATAGTTGGCCGCCCGCCAGTAGCGGTCGATCAGAGCGAGTTCAGCATCGGTCAGGGCGGCGGCGGTCGAGACATGCTTTTCCATGGGGCTTCTCCCGTTCGAAAACGCGTTCAATCTCAGTTCTAGCCGTTAGCGCCAGCGCGCCATTGATCTGGATCAGCGGGCGCGAAGAACGGACAGCGCCTCGTCGGCGATCACCTGTTCTTCGTCCGTGGCAACGACATGGGCGGCCATGCGGCTTTCCCCGGCGCTGATCGTGAAACTGTTGGCGGCGTTTGCCTTTTCATCAATCGAAAGGCCGAGCCAGGACAGGCGTTTCGCTACGCCGGCGCGGATTTCCGGCTGATGCTCGCCGATGCCGGCGGTGAAGACGACGGCATCGAGGCCGCCGAGCGTTACCGCCATGCGGCCGATCTCGCCGGCAATGCGCAGTGTGAACAGATCGATCGCCTGGCGCGCTTCCGGCCGTCCGTCCGTCAATAGATCGCGTGTGTCGGCGCTGATGCCGGAAACGCCGAGCAGGCCTGAGCGGTGATAGAGCAGATCCTCGATCTCACCCAGGGATCGTTTTCTCTCTCCCGCCAGATGCAGGATCACGCCGGGATCGAGCCAGCCCGGGCGTGTCGCCATCGGGATGCCGTCGAGGGTCGAAAAGCCCATGCTGCAATCGCGGCTGATGCCGTTTTCCATTGCACAGAGGCTGGCGCCGCTGCCGAGATGGGCGACCACAGCCTTTGCCGCACGTGGCGCCTTGCGAGCGAGTTCACCGGCGATGAACTTATAGGAAAGCCCGTGGAAGCCGTAACGCTTGATTCCCTCCTCATGCAGGGAACGGGGTATGGCGAGGCGGCGCACGAGATCGTCCTGTGTGGCATGAAAGGCCGTGTCGAAGGAGGCTGTCTGGACAAGATGCGGCTTCAGGTGACGGAGCGCGCGGATGAAGCGCAGCGCTTGCGGTTGGTGCAGAGGCGCGAGCGGGATCAGCGCTTCGATCCCATCGGTGGCGGCGTCATCAAGCGCGACGGCGCTCGTGAAGCGCTCGCCGCCATGGACGACGCGGTGGCCGGCTGCGGCGGCCGCTGCCATGTCGAAATGATCGGCGAGACGCGTGAAGGTCTCGTCGATGACCCCGTGCAGATCGTCCGTTACCTCCGCCTTCAGCGACATGTCGAATGTCTGCGATCCCTTGGTTAGGCCGAGCGAGAGCGGCTCGGCGCGGAGATCGATAACGCCCTTGCCGATGTGCCGTGCCTCGGCGCCATCGATCGAGAAGACACCGATCTTCACAGTCGATGAGCCGGCATTGAAGGTCAGGAGAAGGTCTGTGGATGACATGTCTTCAGAGACTCCGCACGGTCGTCACGATGACCGAACTTAGCGCCGAAACTCCCGCTGGAAAGGCATGGCCGCCCGTGCGCAACATGCTGACGGTGCTTGGCGGCCGACAGGGACGTCAAAGCTTGGGGCCGTTTTGTTGAATTACGCTAGGGTCAGGCCGTCGACGCCAGATTGACGTTGCGATCGCGGATGAAGATGCTGGCCTCGGCGGCGGGCATCGCCTTGCCGAAAAGATAGCCCTGGCCGATGTCGCAGCCGAGCTGCAGCAGGAAGGCAAGCTGGCCATGCTCCTCGACACCTTCCGCAGTCGTCTTGATATTGAGGCTTCTGCCGAGGCCAAGCATGGCGCGGACGATCTTTTCCTGGCGTTCGTCGTCGCGATAGGTGGCGATGAAGCTTTTGTCGATCTTGATCTTGTCGAAGCGGTAGCGGGCGAGCTGGGCGAGGCTCGAATAGCCTGTGCCGAAATCGTCGAGGGCGATCTGAATGCCGGCCGCATGCAGCTCTTCGAGAATGACGGCGGCGATAGCGGGATCTTGAATCAGCGCGTTTTCGGTAATCTCAACTTCCAGGCGTTGCGGCGGCAGCCCGCTTGCCGAAAGGACCTTGAGGATGCGGGACGTCAGCAGCCGGTCTTCCATCTGTACCGGCGAGACGTTGAAGGACAACGTGACATGCGCCGGCCAGGCGAGCGCATCGCTGCAGGCCTGCGCAAGGAGATCCTCGAACAAGGCGGTGATCATCCCGGTTTCCTCGGCAATGTCGATGAAGACAGCCGGCGGAATGTTGACGCCATCCTCGCCGATCCAGCGCGCGAGGGCTTCGAAACCGCAAAGCTGGCCGGTCTTCAGGTCGATCAGCGGTTGATAGAAAGGCTTGATCGCCTTGTTGGCGATTGCGGCGCGCAGTCTGGTTTCCAGGGAGGCGCGTTCGGTTACCTTGTCCTGCATCGAAGTTTCGAAGACGAGATAATGGTTGGGGCCGCGTGATTTGGCCTCATACATGGCGAGATCGGCACGGTGGGCGGCGTCTTCCAGCGGCTCGCTGTCTTCAACCCAGCGATCATAGCCGACGCTGGCGCCGACTTCGACGGCAAAGCCATCGATATGGATCGGCCGAGTGACGGCCTGGATCAGCAACTTGGCGAAACGCTCCTCGCGCTGCGTCGTCAGGGCGAAGGCGACGACGATGAATTCGTCACCGCCGAAGCGGTAGACGCAATCGGAATTGCCGAGCGCGCAGATGCGTTTGGCAACTTCGACCAACAACACGTCGCCGCCCTTGTGGCCGATGAGATCGTTGACTTTTTTGAAGCCGTCGAGGTCGATGGAGAAGATGGTGACGTTGTGGTCCCATTCCTCGATTTCCGCCTCGTCGCTTCTGACCGGCCGCGAGAGAATTTTGCGCTCGAAGGCGTAGCGATTCGGCAGCTTGGTCAGATGGTCGTGCGTTGCCGTCCAATCGGCCTTCGCTTGGGCGGCGGCGCGCAGTTCCATTTCCTTGCGCAGATCGGCAATACGCAGCACCGAGTAGATGAAGCTCATGGCGCCGGCGATGCCGAGTCCCAGAACGAGCTTGTCGGCGCCGTACTCGCCGAAGCCGGTCATGAAGGAAACCAGACTGTCGTCGAACTGGAGCAAGGTACCGAGGAGCCAGAAGGTAATCCCCAAACCGACGATCGACATGCATTGCCTTCCGGCTCTGCTCTGGAAAAACACCGGCATTGTGCCTTCTCCATCTCCACCCGCGCCGGGATATCACAAAAGTCTGAAATGTTCGTTGAAACCAGAAGGCGAATATTTACAGGGAGCAGTTTGCGGTGGGTCGTCGGCAGACGGATAGCGTTGCGATGCAGCCAGGATCGGCACTGCGGCTGTTTCGCCGGTTCCGTTCGGGAAGAGGATGTTGCTGCAGGTGATCAGGCCGAAAAGATGCCCCAGAAGAACGAAGGCGAGCGTGCTGACGCATCGCTCGCCTTTTTTCGTGCTTCAGGCGGTGACGATCAGCAGCGGAACGCTGAGGATGAGACCGGCCAAAACCGTGAACGTCGCGACGCGCATCAACCGCAGGCGCCGTGTACGCTCTCCACTCCAATCATATGTCATTCTTCCATCTCCTTGGGACAAGGAAGTAGTCCCCGCAAAACCGGGTTCAACAGGAATGACGCGATTTGCTTGTGTAAGGCTGGAGAAAATAAGGAACCTCTAATGCTGGAGGCGCAGAGACCAGCGGCTTCCGTTGCTGGTCATGCGAACGATGGCGAGTGGCTCGACGTCGCTCAGCCAGAAGGAGGAGGGCGGCGCCTGAAGCACATGCGCGACTGCAGCCCGGATGACGGCCGCGTGGCTGATGGCGATCACGTGACCGCTTTGGGCGGACTGGGCATCCATCCAGCCAGCGACGCGCTTTCGCAGGTCGAGGAGACTCTCGCCGCCGTGGGGGGCAACCCCCGGCTCGGTCATCCAGGCCATGAGATTTTCCGGCTCTTCCGCCTCAATCGCCTCGATCGATCTGCCAGCCCAGCGGCCATGGTCGCAATCTCGAAGCGACGGATCAATTTGCGCTTCGAGACGGAGCGCCTCAGCCGTCTGGCGGGCGCGCAAGGCGGGGCTTGTGACAATACGATCGGCGTAGGGCAGGGCGGCGATCCTGGCTGTTTCTTCCACGGCCTTTTCTTCCAGCGGTTCGTCGAGCGGAAACAGGGCCTTGCGGTTCGCCGCCGTCGCGCCGTGGCAGATCCAGGTGAGGCGCGTATTCACGGTTGTTCTGATCTCCGAGGACGGGGTGTGGACGGCCTTTGCGGGCTTCGTGAAGTTTCGTTGACAGTCTCTTCGGCGTGCAGATATAACCGTGCTGTTGCGGGTTTGGAAGCCGGTGGAAACCCGGCGCGGTCGCGCCACTGTGACCAGTGTGTCGAAAGCTCTTCACGCTGGAAGTCAGACCCTGCCGCACAACACTCTTTCGACTGAACGCGTCATTCCGGAGGAATACATGTCTGACACCACTTTCGCGCCCGTTGCGGCGCCGGCCCCGATCCCGGTTGGCGAGATCCTTCCGTGGGCGATCTTCGGCGGTCTGCTGATGCTCATCGTTCTTTATTTCGTCGGCACCGAGGAAGGCGCGATGGCGCTGTTCAACGGCATGTATGTGCACGAATTCGTGCATGACGGCCGCCATCTTCTCGGCTTTCCCTGCCACTAAGCGCATCGCGATCTTTCGGATTCGCTTCTCGCGCTTTAGGTCTTTGTTTTACGCATGTCGGTATCGCAAAACCGCTGCATACTTTGCGCGACATGCTTAGGGGGAATACTGACATGGTTGGAAAGCTCCTGCTTCGCGGCATGCTTGCGGGCCTGATTGCTGGCATCCTCGTTTTCGCTTTTGCGCATATCTTCGGCGAGCCGCTGGTCGATGCGGCAATCGCCTTCGAGGAGGCGAGCGCCCAGGCTGCGGGCGAAGCTGCCGAATCTGAAATCGTCAGCCGGGCCACGCAGGCCGGTCCCGGCCTTTTCACAGGCGTCATGGCCTACAGCATCGCCGTCGGCGGGCTTTTTTCGCTCGCCTTCGCCTTCGTGCACGGCCGCTTCAGCAGCCTATCGGCGCGCGGCACCTCGGCCGTCATCGCCATTGCCGCCTTCGTGGCGGTCGTTCTGGTTCCCGGCATCAAATATCCGGCCAACCCGCCGGCGGTCGGCAATCCCGATACGATCGGCGTCAGGACCGAACTATTCTTCCTGATGATCGTCGTTTCGCTCGCCTCGCTGGTTGCCGCGATCGCGCTGTCGCGCCGCCTTGGCGAGCGTTTTGGTCTCTGGAACGGCGCGATCATTGCCGGCATCGCCTATCTCGTCTTCATCGGCTCGGTTCTCTATCTGCTGCCGCCGATCAACGAGGTGCCGGAGAATTTCTCGGCGATGGTGCTCTGGCGGTTCCGCAGCACCACGCTCGGCATGCACGCGATCCTTTGGACAACGCTCGGTCTTGTTTTCGGAGTGCTGGCAGAAAGGCCTCTTGCCGCCAAAAGCGGACTGCTGCCGACGTTCCGGTGATGCGGCATATCGGCAGGCTTGCTTTTCTCGGTCTCATCGCGAGCCTATCGCCAATGTTTATCGGAAATTCCCTGGCCCATGGGAGCAGCTCTGGCGGCTCCCATGCCGGGCTCGATATTCCGGCAATTTCCCACGGCGAGATGGCGGTCATTTCGGAGTATCGCAGCAGCATCAGCATGCTGGCGTCACGGGCGGCCGATACGAACGAATCGTTCCGGCGTGTCCTGAACTACTCGGAAATCCAGTATTCCTATTGCCTCTGGGGACGGATGCCGGGCAGTGTGACGGACGAGGAGAGCCCGTTCAACGAATGCGCCCATGCCTATCTCGCGGCGACCAAAGCCGTGCTGATGGCGATGCGTGAGATGCCGCGGGAGGCAACCGCGGCGGGCGAAATCATTTCGGCCATCGACGCCGAGATGGCGGGCCGCGGACTTGCCTTCATCACCTGCCAGTTCAGTGGCGAGGCATTCAATACCGCCAATATCATCAAGCCGAATTGGAGCAAGGTGCCGCTTCATCCTGCCAGCATGGTCTCACTGGCGGGGTTGGCCGCTCTGTTCGGTCTTGCCGTTCTTGCACTACGCCGCTTCCTGCGGCCGAAGGCTCAGTCGTCGGAATAGCGCTGCTCGCGCCACGGATCACCATGCATATGGTATCCGTTCTTTTCCCAGAAGCCGGCCTCGTCGGCGGCGATCAGCTCGATGCGGCGCAGCCACTTGGCGCTTTTCCAGAAATAGAGATGAGGCACGACGAGCCGCATCGGCCCGCCATGCTCCGGTGTCAGCGGCAGGCCTTCCCAGGAGGTCGCCAGAATCGCATCCTCGGCGGCGAAATCGGCGAGCGGCAAATTGGTTGTATAGCCGTCGTAACTTGTCAGCATGACGAAGGCTGCTTCCGGCCTCGGCATGGCAAGGTCGAGCAGATCGCGCGTCGAAACGCCCTTCCATTTGTTATCGTAGCGCGACCAGGTGGTGACGCAGTGGATGTCGCTGCTCCTGATGCTCTGCTCGATCGCCTGGAATTCGGTCCAGGTGAGGGTGAGTGTCGTTTCGACCAGGCCGCGTACTTCAAGCCGCCAGCTCTCGGTTGAAATGACCGGTTGCTGGCCGAGATCGAGTACCGGCCAGTTCTTGACGAGGTGCTGGCCGGGCGGCAGGCGCTCGGCCTCGGGACGGCTGATGCGGCCGGTCAGGAACTTGCCCTCGGATGCCCAGCGGCGCTTGGAGCTGGTGAGCTTGCTATCGGCGGGCGTCTGATCATCGCTCATGAATGGGTCTCCTTGCGGTGCAGCAATAGGACATCCGTCCCTGCCGAGTGTCAAGTTTCGGCGAGCCCTTGGAAATCCTCGCTTGCCTCATTAAACTGAGCCGTCGGGCATGCCTTGCTGGGGAGTGAAGGCAGAAGGGAGGAGCCGGATCTGTCTTCGAGATATCGTGCCATCGCGGCGTTGTTGCTGGTGCCGCTCGTCATTTTCGCCTTCTTCACCTATGGAAGTGCGATTGCGACGCGCGCCTATATGCAGGAGGCTTCAGCCCAGGCGGGAACGGCGCTGCGCCTAGCCGTCTCGGCACTCAGCGGCCACCTCAACCGCTACGAGGCGCTGCCGGCGCTGATCGCCGATCACGACGATATCAAGGAACTGGTCAGCGCGCCCGAGGACATGGCGCTTCGCGATGCGGCCAATCTCTATCTCAAGGAAATCAACGGGCTTTTGAAATCCTCCGACATCTATGTGGTGAAGCCGGACGGGGAGACGATCGCGGCGAGCAATTACGATGGCCCGGGGAGCTTCGTCGGCCAGAATTTCAACTACCGGCCCTATTTCCAGGAAGCCATCGAAGGCCGGCAGGCGCGGTTTTATGCTCTCGGCACCACGTCGCTAAAGCGCGGCTACTATTTCTCTGCTCCGATCAGGGTCAGTGCGGATATTCGCGGTGTCATTGTCTTCAAGGTCGATATCGACATGATCGAATCTTCCTGGAGCGGCGGCGAATACAAGATCTTCGTCTCCGATCCCGAGGGCATCATCTTCATGTCCGGCAGCCCGGAATGGCTCTATGGCGCGATCCTGCCGCTGACGGCCGATCGTATTGCCCGGACCGAGGCGTCGCGGCGCTACGCCAATGCGAAGCTGACCGCTCTGCCGGTGACGCGCCATCGCTTGGAGCCGCATGATCTGATGACGCTTGCGAGCGATCGGGGCGCAAGCGAATATCTGGTGCTGTCGCATTACATGCCGGCCGAGGACTGGACGGTGAATGTGCTGATGGAAACGAGTTCGATCCGCGCCCAGGCGCGCACCGCGCTTGTCGCCATCTTTCTCATCCTTTGCATCGCCGGTCTCGCTGTAGCGGTCATTCGCCAGCGGCGGGCGCGGCTTGCCGAGCGCATGTTGATGCAGGCCGAAGCGCGGGGCGAACTGGAGCGGCGGGTGGAGCAGCGCACGGCCGATCTTGCCCGAGTCAACAGCCGCATCGAGGAGGAGATCGCCGAGCGGCGGATGACTGAGCAGCAGCTTCGCCAGACGCAGGCCGACCTCATCCAGGCGGGCAAACTCGCTGGTCTCGGGCAGATGTCGGCTGCGCTTTCGCATGAATTCAACCAGCCGCTTGCCGCTGCCAAGACCTATACGGATAGCGCTTCGGTGTTGATCGACCGCGGTCGGATGGAGGAGGCGCGCGACAATATAAGGCGGATCGGCGGGCTCATCGACCGCATGGCCTCGATCAGCCGGCACCTGCGCAACTTTGCCCGCAAGCCGAACGAGAAGCTCGGGCCGGTTTCACTCGACGAGGCGATGCGCGATACGCTCGAGATTATCGCTTGGCGGCTGAAGGCGGCGGACGCCGAGCTCCGGCTCGATCTCGGAACCCGGCCGCCGGTGGTGCGCGCCGGATCTGTGCGGCTGCAGCAGGTGCTGGTGAATGTGATCTCCAATGCCGCCGATGCGGTGGAAGGTCTGAGTGACAGGCGCATCGAGGTTTCGGCCTCCGAGGAGGCCGGCAAGGTGGTGCTGACGGTGCGTGACCATGGGCCTGGCGTGCCAGCGGCAATCGCCGAGCGCATCTTCGACCCCTTTTTCACAACCAAGGGTGTGGGCAAGGGGCTCGGCCTCGGACTGTCGATCTCCTACAACATCGTCAAGGATTTCGGCGGCAGCCTGACCGCCGCCAATCATCCCGAAGGGGGCGCGGTGTTCCGCATCGAGCTGCAATCGGCGGCAGGGTCGATGCCGGAGGCGGCGGAATGAACGAGGCCAAGATCCTGCTTGTCGACGACGAGGAGGAACTGCGCCGCTCGACGGCGCAGGCGCTGGAGCTTTCCGGCTTCAGCGTCGAGACCTTTTCGAGCGGCGACCATGTGCTGGAACTGATCGGCTACAGCTTTCCCGGCGTCGTCGTCAGCGATATCCGCATGCCCGGCATGGACGGCATGACCTTGATGCAGAAGATTCGTGAGATCGATCAGGAGGTGCCCGTTATCCTCGTCACCGGCCACGGCGACGTCCAGCTTGCGGTCAAGGCAATGCGTGAGGGCGCCTATGATTTCATCGAGAAGCCGTTCACGCCTGAAATGCTCGCCGGCGTTATCCGCCGGGCGATGGAGCGGCGCGGTCTCGTGCTCGAAAACCGGCTGCTGAAGGCGGTCGCCGGCAAACGCGACGATATCGAGGCGCGGCTGCCGGGGCGCACCCAGGTGATGGTGGATCTGCGCTACCGCATCCGCGCGATCGGCGCCAGCGATGCCGATACCCTCATCGTCGGCGAGACCGGGGCGGGCAAGGAGGTCGTGGCCCGTGCACTTCACGATATCAGCGCCCGGGCGAGCCGGCCATTCATTGCGATCAATTGTGCCGCCCTGCCGGCAAATCTGATCGAGAGCGAGCTCTTCGGCCATGAGGCCGGCGCCTTTCCCGGCGCCGTCAGGCCGCGTTACGGCAAGTTCGAACATGGCCGCGGCGGCACCATCCTGCTCGACGAGATCGGCTCCATGCCCTTCGACCTACAGGCGAAGTTCCTGCGGGTGCTGCAGGAGCGGGTGATCTCCAGGCTCGGATCGAACGAGGTCGTGCCGCTCGACGTGCGCTTCATCGCGACGAGCAAGGTCGATCTGGAGGCTGAGGTGGCCGCTGGCCGCTTCCGCGCCGATCTACTCTACCGACTGAACGTCGCAACGCTGCATGTGCCGTCGCTATCGCAGCGGCGGGCGGACGTTCCGCTGCTCTTCCTGCAGCTGGTGCGGGAAGCGGCCGCCCGCTACGGCCGCGACGAGGTGGCCGTGCCGCCGGAGGTGATCTCCGACATCGCCCAACGCGACTGGCCCGGCAATGTGCGCGAGTTGAGGAATGCCGCCGACCGTCTGGTCCTTGGGCTCGATAACGGCGGACGGCAGGCCGAAGAGGCAACTGGGCTTGCGGAGCGGGTCGCCGAATTCGAGCGAGGGATTATCGCCAGCGCGCTGGTGGCGCATGGCGGCAGCCTCAGGCCGGTTTACGAATCCCTCGGCATCTCCCGCAAGACCCTTTACGAAAAGATGCAAAAATACGGCCTCGACAAGCGGATGCTGACTACCGAAAGCTGACTTTGGGTCCCTGGTGCATTCTCCGGCAATGGTGCTGTAGCACTGGACCGTCGCGTGTTGGGTGGAAATCCACCCATCGCCTATGCCGTTTGTTTCCAAATCGACCCATGCTGCATTGCACTGCCGGAGAATCGTCTTGCGGAAGCGACGGTAATGATTGCGGCTCGATTTCTCCCGGCGGCAAATAGGTGATCGCCGGCGCGGAGGATGTGTCGGCGGGCTTGCTGTTTCATCAGGGAGGAAACGATGAAAATCCTGAGGGCCGTGCTCGGCCTGACCGCGGCTGCCGCGGTTTCTCTTCTCGCCGGTGTCGCTTCGGCGCAGACCTATCCCGAGCGCACCATCACCATGGTCGTCCCCTTTGCGGCGGGCGGCCCGACCGATACCGTCGCACGCCTGGTGGCTGAATCCATGTCGAAGGATCTCGGTCAGCAGATCGTCGTCGAAAATGTCGGCGGCGCCGGCGGCACGCTTGGCGCCGGCCGGGTGGCGAACGCTGACCCCGATGGCTACACCATTCTTTTGCACCATATCGGCATGGCGACCAGCGCCACGCTCTATCGCAAGCTCGCCTATGACACGCTCGGCGCCTTCGAATATGTCGGCCTCGTCACCGAGGTGCCGATGACGATCGTCGCGCGCAAGGATTTCGAGCCGACCGATCTCAAGGGACTGATCGATTATGTCAAGGCCAACAAGGACAAGGTGACCGTCGCCAATGCCGGCATCGGTGCGGCTTCGCATCTCTGCGGCATGATGTTCATGAGCGCCATCCAGACGCCGCTCACGACCGTTCCCTATAAAGGAACTGGCCCGGCGATGACGGATCTGCTCGGCGGCCAGGTTGATATCATGTGCGACCAGACCACCAACACCACGAAGCAGATTAAGGGCGGCACGATCAAGGCCTATGCGGTGACCTCACCGAAGCGCCTCGACGTGCTGAAGGATGTACCGACGGCTGTCGAAGCCGGCCTGCCGGGCTTCGAAGTCGGCATCTGGCACGGCATCTACACGCCGAAGGGTACGCCGGCCGCGATCAACGAACGCCTGTCGAAGTCGCTGCAGCTGGCGCTGAAGGATCCGAATGTCGGCGCCCGCTTCGCCGAACTCGGCACAGCGCCGTCTTCCGATGCAGATGCGACTCCTGCTGCTTTGAAAGCCAAGCTCGAAAGCGAGATTGCCCGCTGGAAGCCGGTGATCGAGGCTGCCGGGGAATATGCGGACTAGTGAGGGATGTGCCAGGAATAGCCCCTCACCCTAACCCTCTCCCCGTAAACGGGGAGAGGGGACCTGCCCTGAGCAATTGCGGAAAAGACGAAGGCTTGCGGCATGTTCCCTTCTCCCCGCAAGCGGGGAGAAGGTGCCGGCAGGCGGACGAGGGGCAATCGCTGCAGTAACGGCCTCTCGTGAACCATCTCCAACTCCAGGAGACACCATGAAATCCATCAGTTTCGATAGTACCAATGCGATCTGCGGCGCGCTGTTCGTCGCGACGGGCGCTTTCTTTGCCTATCAGTCGGTCGGGCTCGACCTGGGTACGGCATTGCGCATGGGTCCCGGCTATTTCCCGTTCATCCTTGCGTGCGCGCTGATACTTCTCGGCGCGATCATCTTCATTCAGGCGCTGCGTGTGGAGGGGGAGCCGGTCGATCCCTTCGCCTGGCGCGGCATGCTCTTCATTCTGCCGGCTCCCGTCTTCTTCGGATTGACGGTGCGCGGGCTTGGATTTGCGCCGGCGCTGTTCTTCACAGCCTTCATCGCCTGCTTTGCGTCGCGCAAGATGAACCTGGTGTTCGCGGTCGTCCTGTCGCTGCTGCTGACGATCTTTTCGGTCGCCGTCTTCAGCTATGGGCTCGGACTGCCGTTCGAACGCTTCGGCCCCTGGGTCCGGTTCTAGGAGGCTACGATGGATCTTTTCAGCAATCTGGCGCTCGGCTTTGCCACGGCGGCAACGTTCGACAATCTTCTCTTCTGCCTGATCGGCGTGCTGCTCGGCACGCTGATCGGCGTGCTGCCCGGCATCGGCGCCACGGCGACGATCGCCATGCTCTTGCCGATCACCTTCCAGCTCGAGCCGGTCTCCTCACTCATCATGCTCGCCGGCATCTATTACGGTGCGCAATATGGCGGCTCGACAACGGCGATCCTCATCAACATGCCGGGCGAATCCTCCTCTGCCGTCACCGCGATCGACGGCTATCAGATGGCGCGCAAGGGCAGGGCAGGGGCGGCGCTGGCGATCGCGGCCCTCGGCTCCTTCTTCGCCGGTACGGTCTCGACCTTTCTCGTTGCGGTCTTCGCGCCGCCGCTGACCGACATCGCGCTGCAATTCGGATCGGCTGAATATTTCTCGCTAATGATCGTCGGCCTCGTTTCCTCGATCGCGCTGGCGCACGGCTCAGTCGTCAAGGCGCTGGCGATGGTGGCGCTCGGGCTGCTGCTCGGCCTCGTCGGCACCGATATCTATACCGGCACGCCGCGTTTCACGCTCGGCATCCGCGAATATGCCGACGGGCTGAATTTCGTGGCGCTCGCCGTCGGCGTCTTCGGCGTCGCTGAAATCCTGCGCAATCTCGAGGGAGAGTCGACACGCACGGTGCTGATGGCCAAGGTATCGGGTCTCTTGCCTTCGCGCCAGGAATTCAAGGAGATGATCGCGCCCATCATCCGCGGCACCGCGATCGGTTCGGCGCTTGGCATCCTGCCCGGTGGCGGGGCGATCCTCGCTTCCTTCGCCTCCTATACGGTGGAAAAGCGCTTGTCGAAGACGCCGAAGGAATTCGGCCAAGGCGCGGTCGCCGGCGTCGCAGGGCCGGAATCGGCCAATAATGCCGGAGCGCAGACCTCGTTCATTCCGCTGCTGACGCTCGGTATTCCGGCCAATCCGGTGATGGCGCTGATGATCGGCGCGATGATCATCCAGGGCATCGTGCCGGGCCCGAACGTCGCCACCGAGCAGCCGGCGCTGTTCTGGGGCATCATCGCCTCGATGTGGATCGGCAATCTGATGCTCGTCATCCTCAACCTGCCGCTGATCGGACTCTGGGTGAAGCTTTTGACGGTGCCTTATTATGTGCTCTTCCCCATCATCATGGCCTTCTGCTCGATCGGGGTCTACAGCGTCAATTCCAACGTCTACGACCTCTACGCCGTCGCCTTCTTCGGTCTCATCGGGTACGTGCTGGCCAAGCTCCGCTGCGAGCCGGCGCCGCTGCTGCTCGGCTTCGTGCTCGGGCCGTTGCTGGAAGAGAATCTCAGACGTGCCATGATCCTGTCGCGCGGTGACCCCAGCACCTTCATCACGCGGCCGATCAGCGCCACGCTTCTGGCAATCGCGGTCGCCGTACTGATCGTCGTCTTCCTGCCGAGCGTCAGGAAGAAGCGCGAGGAGGTGTTCGTCGAAGAAGCTTGAGGGTTGAACTCGCGAGTTGTTTGATGAACAACGAATGATCTGACGCGGGCGCCGTTCGGGCGCCCGTTTCACATGGAGGGATATCCAGGCCCATGAGCATTCCTGCCCGGATCAAGGACGATCTGCTGTTCCTCACCGCCCTGCGCCGCGATCTGCACGCCCATCCGGAACTCGGTTTCGAGGAGGAGCGCACCGCCGGTATCGCCGCAAAGCTTCTCGAGGAGGCCGGCATCGCCGTGCATCGCGGGCTTGCCGGCACCGGCGTGGTCGGCACGCTGCAGGTCGGCAATGGCACGCGCAGGATCGGGCTGAGGGCTGATATGGATGCGCTCGCGATGCCTGAGATGGCGGAGCGGCCCTATAAATCGACAGTGCCGGGAAAGATGCATGCCTGCGGCCATGATGGCCACACGGCAATGTTGATCGCCGCCGCGCGGCACCTGGCGGCGACGCGGAATTTTTCCGGCACCGTGCATTTCATCTTCCAGCCGGCCGAAGAGGGCCGCGGCGGCGCGAAGCGCATGGTCGAGGAAGGGCTCTTCCGGCTTTTCCCCTGCGATGCCGTTTATGGCCTGCACAATATGCCGGGGCTTGCTGTCGACGAGATTGCCGTGGTCGAGGGGCCACAGCTCGCCTCCTCCGACAGCTGGCGCATCACCTTTCGCGGCATCGGCACGCACGGCGCCAAGCCGCACCTCGGCCGTGATCCGATCACGGCAGCCGGTACTTTCCTGTCATCGCTGCAAACGATCGTTGGCCGCGTTGTCGACCCGCTGCAACCGGCGGTCGTCAGCGCCTGCTTCCTGCAGGCGGGCAATGCCAAGGCGTTGAACGTCATTCCCGATATCGTCGAGATCGGCGGCACGGCACGGGCCTATTCGCCTGGGGTGCGCGACCAGCTGGAAACCGAAATCGGTCGGTTGGCGAGTGGGACGGCTTCGATGTACGGCGTATCAGCCGACTATCGTTTTGAGCGGCGGATACCGCCTGTCGTCAATGATGCGGATGCGGCATCACGGGCGCTTGCCGCCGCCGGCACCGTCTTTGGTGAAAAAGTACGGAGGAGTTTTCCGCCATCGACGGCCGGAGATGACTTTGCCTTCTTGGCTGAGAATGCGCCGGGTTGTTATGTCTGGCTGGGCAACGGGCCGGCGGTTGATGGGGCGCTGCATCACAACACGGCTTATGATTTCAACGATGAGGCGCTTGGATACGGGGCGGCTTACTGGGTAGCGTTGGTGGAGGGGGAGTTGAAGGTTTAAGCGGTGTCCATCGCTCCGTTTTCGAGCATCACCAGGATCGGTCCCTCAACCGATTTATAGACAGCCGCGAGTTGAACCGCTCGAAAAACGACCATGCCCAGCGCGGCTGCGAAGAAAGCCACCGAAACCGGCGCGAGGCAGCTCCTCCCAGCATCTAACATGTCAATGTCAACGCCCCGAAAAGCAGAGCCAGATTCATCACGATACGCATTCCACACCAATTTTTACGGTCCTCGAACCGGCGTATCGTCGGTTTGCTCCGCCTTCGGCGCGTCATTCAGTTTTGTACAAAGCTCGAAAATTGGCCGGACGCGAACACGACAGTCGATGATTCAGTTGTCGAGGACGCAATTTTTCCGGGAGAGATTCCTAATCTGCGCCGATAAACTCAACCTGCGGTGCAGCTCACCCATTTGGGTGATGGAACCAAATCGCTTAGCCGTGGTTCGGCGGGCTTTCACGGTTTCAAAGCATAAGGGAAATCCTTTGAACGAGCTGCATCACGAATTCCAGCTGCGAAGAGATTTTTTGCCGAGAGCCGACGAGGACGAGTGGTCTGGAGCTGAGCCCGCGGCATTGCCGGTGGACAGTCCACCGGACCTCCAAAAACCGCTGCCGCCCCGCCCGTTGGTGGTTGATCTTGACGGCACCCTGGTGCGATCGGACCTGCTGATCGAGACGGTCTTCTCTGAGCTTAGCCGCCGGCCCCATTCGATCGTCGATTTCATCAGGTCGCTGTCCGCCGGAAAAGCGTGTCTGAAGCACCGCCTTTCTCAACCAGCGGATTTCGATCCGGCTATCCTTCCTTATGACGCGGAAGTGCTGAACGTCATCAAGGCCGCACGGGAGGAGGGGCGTTCGGTTTATCTCGCTTCTGCAACCCACGAACGCCTGGTTTGCGCGGTTGCCGACCACCTCGGCCTCTTCACCGGCTGGTTTGCAACGAACGAGACGATGAACTGTGTCGCCGAGGTGAAGGCGGCAGAGCTCGTCGCCGCCTTCGGAGAGGGTGGTTTCGACTATATCGGCAATGACCCGGCCGACTTGCCAGTCTGGCGCCACGCCGCAAAATCCTATGCGATAAGGACATCGGCGGCAGTTGCGCGAGAGCTTTCGCGCCAATGCGACAACGTCGAGCATCTTAGCCACGACAGACCGACATGGCGGATTTGGACGCGCTCGTTGCGAGTGCATCAATACGTCAAGAATGGGTTGGTCTTTATCCCGTTACTGACAAATCAACTCTTTGACCTCCATAGCCTTGCGAATGCCGGCCTGGCTTTGGTGGCTTTTTCGCTTTGTGCCTCGGGCGTTTATCTCCTGAACGACCTGGTCGATCTGCAGGACGACCGCCGCCATAAAACCAAATGCCGCAGACCCCTTGCCTGTGGCGAGATCCCGCTGTCGCACGCTCTGCTGGCGATCCCGATCCTGCTTTTTCTGTCGTTTACGGTGGCCGCCGTAGTGTCCCCCGTCTTCGTGCTCGTACTCGCGGGATATTTCGCCTTGACCACGGCCTACTCATTCTTCCTCAAGCGGAAGATGATCCTGGACGTGGTGGCTCTCGCCTCTCTTTACACCACGCGGGTGATCGGCGGCGCTGCCGCCGTCTCGGTGTGGCCATCGCCCTGGCTGCTTGCCTTCATGATGAGCTGGTTCCTCTCGCTCGCTTTGGTGAAGCGATACACCGAGCTCATTTCACGCCGCGCCGCGCACCTGCCGGATTCCAAGAGCCGCGACTACAGGAAGGCGGATATTGGTATGGTGGGCGCCCTGGCGGCTGGAGCGGGAATGAACGCGCTGACGTTATTTGCCCTCTATGCCGCAAGCGACAGTGCCCAAGACATCTACACCCGGCCAGCGATGCTATGGTTGGCCGGACCAATCCTTGCCTGCTGGATTGCCCGCATCCTTATGCTCGCCCACCGGGGGCAGATGCATGACGATCCAGTCGTCTTCGCGATCAAGGACAAGGTCAGCCTCGTCACGCTCGGCGTCGCCGGCGCACTTGTCATTGCCGCAATGTGAGGTGGCCGAATGGGTCGTCAGTCCTCAGAGCGAAGCACTTCCGCGGGCCTCGCAACCCGCTACCTCGCCTTCGCCGTGCTCTCCACCGCCGCCAACTTCGCGGTCCAGGCTACTGTCATGCAGCTGGCGCCGTCGCCGAGCCTCGTGCCATCGATGCTCGCAGGGACCGCTGCCGGTTTCGGCTTGAAATACGTCCTCGACAAACGATGGATCTTCTTCGACGGCTACACGTCATACGGCGACGAGATGCTCAAGGTGGCGCTTTACGGCCTGTTCAGTGTCCTGACGACGCTCATATTCTGGGGGTTCGAAATTGCTTTTTGGACGGTCTGGAAGACGGAGCTCGCAAAATACACCGGCGGAGCGCTCGGATTGGCGATCGGCTACGTCTCCAAATACGCAATGGACCGGAAATTCGTCTTCAAACCAGAGGAGGCGTAACAAACTCATGGAGGGCTGGGGACGGTATCCGCGCCATGAGAGCCAGGCAATCGACTGCCAGCTGCCGCAAGCGCTTGCAGGCATCGTGGCCGATCGCGTGGGATTGATCGGGCGCGGAAATGGGCGCTCATATGGTGACGCGGCGATCGGCGAACACTCCACCTTGATGTGCCGTGGTTTGAGCCGGATGCGGAGCTTCGATCCCACCAACGCGACGCTGACCGTGGAAGGGGGCGTAATGCTCTCGGACATTCTGCGCTCGTTTGTCCCGAGAGGCTATTTTCCGCCTGTGGTACCGGGCACCAAATTCGTCACGGTCGGCGGGATGATCGCCTCTGACGTGCACGGCAAGAACCATCATCGCGACGGCGGGTTCGGCGATCATGTCAGCGAGCTCAAGCTGGCAGTCGCCGGCGGAGAGATCCTCACCTGTAGCCGCAGGCGCAATCCCGAGCTTTTCTTCGCGACGGTCGGTGGCATGGGCATGACCGGGATCATCGCGGAAGCGACCTTCCGCTTGAAACCGATCGAATCCGGCTGGATCGCGCAAAAGACGATCGTCACGGAAAACCTTGGCGAGGCGTTGAAGGCGCTGCAGCAGACCGAGGATGTCACTTATTCGGTCGCCTGGATCGATTGCCTTTCGCAAGGCGCTTCCCTTGGACGCTCGCTGATTTTCGCCGGCGAACACGCGACGCTGGACCAGGTCGGCGGCATGCCGGATGCCGATCTTTTTGCAGAGAAAAACGCGGGGAGATTTTCACTGCCATTCGATCTGCCGCAATGGGTGCTCAGCAAAACAGGCGTTGCAGCCTTCAACGAGCTTTATTTCAGGGCGGGAGCGCGAAAGGCGGCCAAGACGTCGCTGGTCCACTGGGATAAATACTTCTTTCCACTGGACGGTATCCTTGAATGGAACCGGCTTTATGGCAGGCGGGGCTTCCTGCAGCATCAGTGTGTGGTTCCAGCCGAGGACGCGCTTCCAGTCCTGAGCGGCATTCTCGAGCGCTTTGCGCGCTCGGGAAAAGGCTCCTTTCTTGCCGTTCTGAAGAAGCTGGGGGGCGGAAGCGGGCTGCTGTCCTTTCCTGCGCCGGGCTACACGCTCGCACTCGACCTTCCCGTCACGCAGGAGGTGTTCCGGCTGCTCGACGAAATCGACGAGCTGGTTGTCAAGGCAGGGGGTCGGCTCTATCTCGCCAAGGATGCACGACAGTCACGTCACACATTCGAAGCCGGTTACCCTCGGTTGGCTGCCTTCAAAGAGCTACGCAAAGTAACGGGCGCCGATCGTCACTTTAGTTCCCGCTTGGCAAAGAGGCTCGGCATATGACGGGGATCGGCAAGACACTGCTCCTGATAGGCGGGACGTCGGATATCGGTCGCGCTACGGCGCTGATCTATGCCGAGGCAGGATGGAACGTGCTTCTCACCGGACGAAAGCGCTCCGCCGTACAACGCGAAGCCGACGACATCAGCGCGCGGACCGGCGCTAAGGTCCTGGTTCACGAACTCGATATCCTCGCTACAAGCCGCTTCGAAGATTTCGTGGGCGTCGTTTCGCCTCTGCCTGACACGGTGGTCTGTGTCGTTGGCGAACTGGGCGAGCAGTCTCGCGCCGAACGGGAACTCGACCACGCCGCTATGATCATGCGGACAAACTTCGAAGGACCAGCTTTGCTTCTCGGTCTGCTGGCGGAACGTTTTGCGGCGAGAGGATCAGGTACCATCGTCGGCATAAGCTCCGTCGCCGGCGATCGTGGACGCGCGTCCAACTATGTCTATGGCGCCGCCAAAGCCGGGCTGACTGCATTCTTGTCCGGCCTGAGGAATAGGCTGTCGGGGTCCGGGGTGCGCGTGCTCACCGTGAAGCCGGGTTTCGTTCGGACACGCATGACGCATGGGATGAAACTCCTGCCGCTTCTCACCGCCGAACCTCGGGAGGTCGCGCAAAAGATCTTTACTGTCGCCGAGGGAAGCAGAGGCGGGGACGTCGTCTACGTCAGACGAATATGGCGACCGCTGATGACGGTGATCCGGTCAATCCCGGAGCCGATCTTCAAGAGGTTGCGGCTATGACGGAACCGGGCAATCACGCCGCCTATGCGACCATCGGAACGGGAGCCGGTGCCAGCAAGCGACCGGCGGCCAGGCTACGGCGGTTGCTGTCGGCGGAAGGTGCGATCGTCCTCGCAGCCTTGGCCTGCGCTGCCATGCTTGCCCTGCCTGAGAGGACCATCAACGCCGCCTTTATCAATGATGTGCTGGTCTTTATCGACGGTGCGCACCGCATCACGTTCGGTCAGGTGCCGAACCGCGATTTCCACACGGCGCTCGGGCCACTCGTCTTTTATCTCCCGGCGGCTGGATACCAACTGACGGGGAATTTCGGCGCTGCCATACCGGTCGGAATGGCTATCGTTGTCGTCGCCTTCATCCCGGCGATGATCCGCATCCTCGTGTCCCGCCTCAGCCCGTCATTGGCGGCCGCGCTCGGCATATTCCTCATTCTCATCCTCGCGGCGCCGATCAATCTCGGCAGTTCCATCTGGTATCCTTCCTTCGCGATGTTTTATAACCGCATCGGTTGGGTCGCGCTCGGCCTGCTGCTGGTGATGTATCTGACGCCGCAGCCCGCGCGCGGGCGAAGCGATGCCGCCGATGCCCTTGCCGCCGTCTTTCTTCTGCTCGTCTCGTTCTATACCAAGGCGACCTACGGGCTCGCCGGAACCGCCTTTCTCGTCGTCATGCTCTTGGATCGGCAGCAGCGCCGCTGGGCCGTGACCGCCCTGCTGCTGACGGGACTGGTCATGATCGCCATCGAGTTCTTCTGGCGCGGAACCGCTCAGCATATAGAGGATCTGCGGGCGGCGGCGCGTGTCAGCGGCGGCCATGATGTCGCCAGCATCCTGAAGAACCTGCGTGAGAACCTTTCCGACCTCGTCGTGTTCGCGACCTTCGCCTTGATCGCCATCTGGCAAACCCGCAGCTTCCGAGATCTTCTCTTCTCCGGGTTCTGCATAGGCGCCGGCCTGGCGATCATCAATCAGAACGCCCACAGCTGGGGCATCATCACGCTCTACTGTGGCGCAGTCGTTCTGGCGCAGAAAGCCGCCTGGTTTCAGAAAGGCGATGAAGGGAGAAGGGCGGGTGGCTTGGCTCTTCCTGCCGGCGCTCTTTCGCTGCTCGCGACCTTGTTCCTGTTGCCGCCGATCGTACACCACGCCGCAGCCCTCATTCTGCATACAGCGCTTGCGGCTGAGAAAGCCGGGCAATCTCTCGGGCTGCCGCGTTTTGACGATGTTCGCGAGATTGATCCGCCCGGCGGTGAACCGGACTTCATAAGGCGCTATCTCGACGACATCGTCACCGGCGGAGCGCTGCTGCAGGCGTTGCCCGTACCGCCCGAGCGTGTTTTTGTGCTTGATTTCGTCAATCCATTTTCAGCCGGCCTCGGAATTCGCCCGCCTGCCGGTGACACCGCCTGGTTTCACTGGAACCGTAATATCAACGAGAGAGCCTACATCCCACCGGAAGTGCTCTTTGCGGATGTAAAGATCGTCATGGTGCCTAAAACAGGAATCAATAGCCTGCCGCTGCAGGCGCTGTACGGCCCGTTTCTTTCGGCCCGGTTCGAGATCGTTCAGAAGACATCGGAGTGGACGGTCTACCAGTGGCGTCAGGCTAAGGCGCAAAGCGAGGTGCAGTGATTGAGACGGAAAGGTCGGTGCAAGCGGGAAACGGCGCATCGCGCCCGGCTTCACGGTTGAATTGGTCGCAGGCTGTCATCTTTGGCATGGGCTTCATTCTCGCTTGCCTTCTCGCTCTGCCTGGCCGAACGGCGACAACCAAATACGTCAACGACCTCTTCGTTTTCCTGGATGGTGCTCACCGCATCGCACGTGGCCAGGTGCCGAATGTCGACTTCCATTCGCCGCTCGGGCCGCTGACATTTTACATTCCCGCTGCTGGCTATGGCTTGTCGGGCAATATGGGCGGTGCGATGCCGGCTGGAATGGCGATAGTGGTTCTCCTACTCGCGGTTATTGCCGCGGAAATCGTGGGCAGCCGGATGCATAAGGCGTTCGGACTGCCGCTTGCGATCTTCCTGCTCCTGATAGCTGCGGCTCCCGCAAATCCGGGCGAGCGGATAGGGGAGCTGACCTTTGCCATGTTCTACAACCGGATTGGGTGGGCGTCGCTTGGCTTACTCCTGGTGATGTATCTGCCTCGGTTGCCGGCCGCCGGGAACAGCAAGGCAGTCGACGCCGCATGCGCCAGTCTCCTTGTGTTGCTGATGCTCTACACCAAGATCACCTATGGCGTCGTAGGGCTTGCCTTCCTGTTGTTCATGCTTTTCGATCGTCGCCAGATCGGTTGGGTGACGTTGGCGCTCGGCATGATCGCCTTCAGCATCATCACGATTGAAATCATCTGGCGCGGCGGGTTCAACTACCTTGCTGACCTTCACCTTTCAGCAAAAAACAGCGGCGGCGTTCTGACGTTGACCGCCCTCGGTCACTTGGTACGGAACAATCTCGCCGACCTTCTTGTCTATCTGACGGTCGCGCTCATCGTTCTCAACCTGACGCCGAGTTATCGGCATCTGCTCTTCGTTGCCTTCTGCGGCACAACCGGACTCCTCTTGATCGGGCAGAATTTCCAGACCGTCGGTATTCTGACACTGGGCGCAAGCGCCGCCATCATTACGGAAAGCCTCTTTCGCGCCAAGCTGCTCTCCCGATACGGGAAGCCGCGGTTCGCCCTGCCGCTACTCGTGGGCTTCCTGTTATTACCCGCTGCCGTCGGCAACACTGCATCGCTTGCAATTCATGCCTATTACGCTGCCGGCGGCCGAGGCAAACCGCTCCCGCTGCCGGCGTTTTCCGAGATCAGGCTCGTTGAGATGTGGAGCGCCGGCCAATACGAATATTTCGAGGGATACAACAGGACATTGGCTGATGCTTCGGTCGCCCTGTCGCAACTGATGTCTGCTGACGAGCGCGTCGCGGTTCTCGATTTCGTCAATCCCTTCTCCGCCGGCCTGGGGCTGACGCCGCCGGTGGGCGACAGCGTGTGGTATCATTGGGGGCGAACTCTTGGACCGGATGATCATCCGGCCGCGGAAGCGACGTTCGCCGACGTTGATCTTATCCTCGATCCGAAATGGCCGATCGAGATCTGGACGGGCAACGGGCTGCGCGACCTTTATGCCCACTATATCGCCCGCCACTATGTGCTGGTGCGGGAGACGGCCGATTGGCGCATTTATCGCAGAAAGGCTTCCTGAGCCGGTGCGGTCTGTTGTTTCAGCTCCGCAGTGATCAGGCCGATGAGCATTAGCACGAGCGCCCAGGCGTAAATGGATCCTGCCGTCAGCTGGCTCAGGCGGGAAGCCCCGAAGTAACCGAGTATGACGGGGACGGGAGTCACCAGGGCTGCTGCCGTCAGCCATGCCCACGGGCGCTGCCAATGGTGCAACAGCACGGGTAGCAGGAAGAGCGTGTAGTGGATCCATCCAAGAGGCGAAGCCAGCAGCGACGCCAACAGCGCGAAGCCACTCACTGCGACGACTGGCGGATGACGAAAAAAGGCCCAGCCTGCCAGTCCAAGCAACAACAGAGCGGCAAGCACCGTGCCCGCGGCCGGAAGGCCGGCGCGGGCCGCGATGCCTGCAAACGACGCGTTGGTCAGAAAAACAGCCCGGTCGCCGTCTGACGCGACGAGGCGCAGCCTATCGACGTAGATCTGCGGGCCGAAGACGACCAGCGGGATGGCGGCTATAACTGCCGCGATAGCCACCGACACAAGGCCGGGAAGGCGATGGCCGGCAAGAAGGAGCATCACCGGCCACACTGCAAAATTGGGCTTCATCGAGATCAGTAAACCAATCATGATGCCGGCGAGTACGCCATCACCCTTCTCCAGTTGGAGCCAAGCCACGACCGCGAACAGCACAAACGGCATATAGATCTGGCCGAGATAGAGCGTGTCCCAGAAGCCAGCCAATGCAAATGCCCAGATCGCCAGCAGCGGGAGCTCCAAGCCGCCGCTATAGCGTCGCAGCAGCAAAGCGACCGCGGCGACGTAGCTGGAGATTGAAATCATCCACCAGATACGAAGCGATTGCACCGGCTCGAGGAGGTCGAAGGTCTGGAACAGGAGTGCCGAAATCGGGGGATTGAGATTTGGGTTCCAGGATTCAAATCCGGGAAAGACGACATGCGGCGTAAGCGGCGGGCAAATGCCATAGGGATCCCATCCTGCAGCGGCTGCGCGACCCGACGCGACGAAGGCGCCGAAATCCCAAAGGCCGTGATCTGACACGACACGCAGAATTTCCCCCTTGATGATCCGCAAGGACATCAGGGCAAGACCTGCGGTCGCGGCCATCTTCAGCAGCCTCCACGGTTGTCGGTTGATGGCATCACTGTCCATTTTGACGCCCCGCTCGATGCCCCCGATCATGAGGAGCGGTGGCGCCATACGCTCTTGTTCTGTGTGCTCGCTGCGGCCTCGTCACCAACTACCGCCATTTGTCGTGCACGTTGCGGAATGGCCCTGCTGCGTCATCGCAATCCGATTGCTCCGTCTATCTCAGACGCTTGCTAACTCTCTCTTGATGCGGATGTTCCCGGTCGGTCTGCGGCAGCGCGGCCGGGCGCCGTCGCGACTTACGACAGCTTCCTGATGGTGCTGTAAATGATGTTGTGGTTGCATTTCCATGCAAGTCTGGCTCGACGACTTTGGCACAGGGTTCGCGGGGCTCTCGTGGCTTCGCCTTTGATCGGTGCGTCCCGGCCTAGAAAATCTCCAGTACAGGACTTTCCAGCACCTTCCCCGTCGCCACATCCGCAATCCCCCGGTCCGTCTGGTGCGGACCTGCATTGCAAGCCAGCGTTGCGCCGAAGCAGGCCTTGAAGACGCGGTAGGGCGGTTTCCAGTCGACGATTTTGTCCATGGCCTTGCGGATATCGGAAAAGGCCGAAGCCGTGTCTTTCAGCGATGCGTCGGTGACCAAGCCGGAGAGCGGCAGCGGCAGGATCGCCTGGATTGCGTCGTCCTTGGCGACTGCCATGCCGCCGCCGGCAGTTATGACGGCGTTGGCGGCGAGCGCCATGTCGCGCACATTACTGCCGAAGACGGTGAGGTTGTGGCTATCGTGCGAGACGGTGGTGCAGAAGGCGCCGCGCCATTCGCCCCAGCCGGTGAGAAAGCCGATGCGCGGGGTGCCCCCGGCCTTTCCGTGGCGGTGGGCGACGGCGATCATGGCGCTGCCGGCCGGCGGCACGACGAAGCCGTCTCGGATCTCGGTTTCGGCTTCGCCCCATTGCGTGAAGCGCGGACGGTCGATGGTGGCGACGCGGACGCGCGCGCCCTTCGCAGGGACGCGGAAATCATTCTCCGACAGCGGCGGTAGCTTGATGGAGTTGATGAGCGGCGCCGTATCGAGCGATTGAACGGCCGCCTCCATGCTGCCGTTGCGGGCGACGATGCGGCCGTCTGATATGACGAGGCGTGCCCGCAATTCCGTGAGATCCTCGAAGAGAACGAGATCGGCGCGGCGGCCGGAGGCGACAAGGCCGAGATCGGAACGCTTCAGCCGCTCAGCGGCGTTGAAGGTCGCGGCGCGCAGTGCCCATTCCGCTTTCATGCCGTAGCGCACCAGGCGGCGGGCGACCTCATCGAGGCCGCCGCTTTGGTAGAGTTCATCGGGAAAGACGTCGTCGGTGCAGAGCGTAACGGTGGAGGGTAGGTGGCCGAGACCGTTCAGCACCTCGACGAATTCCTGCAAGAGATGATCGTGAGAGCCGCGCAGCTCGATCGTCAGGCCGGCGGAAAGCTTGGCGGCGAGATCGGCGCCGGAGGTGATTTCGTGGTCCGAGGTGACGCCCGATGCCATGAAGGCGTTGAGGTCCGCGCCGGTGAGGCCGCGGGCATGGCCGCAGACGAGCTTGCCGGAGGCAAGGCCTGAGTTGACGATGGCGCTCATGCGCGGATCGCCGTCGATGACGCCGCGCATGTTCATGACTTCGGCAACGCCGCCGACGGCAGGCGAACGCAGCATTTCGGCGATGACGGCGGCATCGAAATCAGCGCCGGCAAGTTCCAGGCCCGGCGCCGATGGCACACAGGAGGGAGCAAGCAGGATCATGCGCAGAGGCAGGGTGCGCGCCGCCTCGATCGCCCAGCGTACGCCGTCGAGGCCGTGGACGTTGCCGAATTCATGCGGATCCCAGACGACCGTCGTGACGCCGTGCGGCAGCACGGCGCTTGCATATTCCGCCGGCGTCACCATCGAGCTTTCGATATGCATGTGCATGTCGATCAGGCCCGGCGTCAGGATGCCGCCGGTCGCATCGACAATTTCGACCGCGTCCGTGCGGCTCGCCGGGGCATGGATGCTGGCGATGAGCGCGCCGACGAGGCCGATGTCGGCTTCTCGGATCAAACCCGTCACCGCATCGAGCAGCCGGCCGCCGGTGATGAGCATATCGAATGGGGCATCGCCGCGGGCGGCGGCAACGGCCCGGGCGCGCAATTCGGGATCGTTGAGATCGAAAGGTTCTTGACGAGCGATGGCGTTCATCTGCGGGCCTCATTGATCAGGGCGGCGAGAATGATGGTACGCGCCTTCCCGACGTCGATATCGGCGGCGAATTGGGCGTTGAAGGTCGCATGCGTGGCGCGGACCTCGACGACGGTGCGGCCACGGGTGAGGGCGCCCTGCAGTTCGACGTCGATGCGCGCGGGGCGGAAGGTGACGATATCGGGGGCGACGAAGGCCACGGCGGCGGAGGGATCGTAGATCGCCATACCGGGACGGCCGCGGCTGGTGCCGATGCTGATATAACCGGCGAACATGTCGGCGATCAGTTCGGCATTATTGCCGCCGGCATTGCGCACCGGCTCGGCATCTTCGGGCCGCGCCAGCACCTTGCGGCAGAGGTCTAGATCGACCATGCGCAGCGGCAGGTCATGGGCGATGACGATTGCCAGCGCCTCGGGATCGGCGAGTGCGTTGAACTCGGCAGAGGCCGTGTGGTTGCCTGATGTGACGCCGCCGCCCATCCAGACGAGGTCGGTGATGCGGGCGGCAAGATCGGGGCGGGCGAGCGCTACGGCGGCGATATTGGTGAGTGGGCCAAGCGCCAGGATGCGGTGGGGTCCGTCGCCTTCGAGCCAGCAGCAGAGCGCAGTGAAGGCATCGCTCTCAGCAAGGGCAGGAGCTTTCGGCAGGCTCTTGCCTGACGTCGGGATGCCGGTTTCGCCGAGGATCGCCTGGGCGGTTTCGAGCTTGCCGAGAACAGGTGCTGCACGACCGGTATGGACGGGGAACGCCCAGCCGAAGGCGCTGACGGCGCCGGCGGCGTTCGCCAGCACCTGCGGCAGCGGCGCATTACCGAAGACCAGCGAGACGCCCTCGATTGCATATTCCGACTGCGCCACCACCAGAATGGCGGCGATGTCGTCGAAGCCCATGTCGGTATCGATCCACACACCCATGATGTCACCCGAAGCGCTTGAGGTTGGCCGCGCCGGCGACCGGCAGATCGAAGGCGAGCGCACTGCCGATCTCGTGCGACGGCAGGTTCGCGTCGATTTCAGCCTTGATAGGCCCAAGCGGAGTTTGGAGGAGGTATTCGCGTGTATTGCCTGCGAAAGACGTGCCGTGCACCGTACCCTGGAACGGACCGGAGCCGAGAGTCACCGTACGCGGGCGCCAGGCCAGGCCGGCCGCAGCTTGCGGCGGCGGATCGGAGAGTGCTGCCGGGCCGTGCGGCGTCACGAGTTTTCCGTCCTTCAGGGCGAAGACATTCTCGAAGCCGACGAAATCGGCGACGAAGGCGGAGGCGGGATTGTTATAGATCTCCTCAGGCGTGCCGATCTGTTCGATGCCGCCGTTCAGCATCACGACGATTCGGTCGGCGAGCGCCAAGGCCTCGACCTGGTCGTGAGTGACGAAGATCATGGTGATACCGGTCTCTTTTTGCACGCGCTGCAATTCCGCGCGCATTTCGAGACGAAGCCGGGCATCGAGATTGGAGAGCGGTTCGTCGAGCAACAGCACCTTTGGCTCCATCACCATGGAGCGCGCCAGTGCGACGCGCTGCTGCTGACCGCCGGAGAGTTCGGCGGGCTTTCGGCCAGCGAAGCTGGTCAGGCCGACGGATTTCAGGCCGGCGCCGACGCGGGCATCGAGGTCCGCGCCCGAAATGCCCTTGAGGCGAAGGCCGAAGGCGACGTTTTCGTAGACCGTCAGATGCGGGAAAAGCGCGTAGGACTGGAAGACGAGGCCGACGGCGCGCTTGTTGGCGGAGACGCGGGTTATATCGGCGCCGTCGAGACCGATGCGGCCGGAAGCCGGCTTCAGCAGGCCGGCAATGGCGCGCATCGTTGTCGTCTTGCCGCAGCCGGAGGGGCCGAGAAGAGCGACGAGCTCGCCCTTGGCGATCGCGAGGTCGAGATCCCTCACGGCGACCGTATCACCATAGCGAAGCGTCAGCTTATCGAGTTGGAGATAGGCATCAAACATAGCGCGAGAATCCCAGGAAGCGTTCGGCGAGGAAGACGATGCCGATCGAGAGGAAAGCGAGAAGGGCGGAGAGCGCCGCGATGGAAGGATCGTAGGTGGTTTCCATATAACCCAGCATATCGATCGGCAGGGTTCGGACACCCGGGCCGGAAAGGAAGAGCGAGACTGGCACCTGATTGAAACTGGTGACGAAGCCGAGGATGAAGGCGGCCAGGATGCCGCCGCGGATATTGGGCACCACCACGCGGAAAAAGGCGCCGAGCCTGGAGGAGCCGAGCAGGACGGCCGCCTCCTCAATATCCGAGCGCAGATTGTCGAGGCTCGCCGAAACGACGCGCACCGCATAAGGCAGCACGAGGGCCGCATGGGCGAAGAAGAGCGCGAGCGTGATGTTGAAGCCAAAGGGCACGACGAGATAACGCAGCAATGCCAGGCCGACGATGATGCCGGGAACGATGATCGGCAGCGAGACGATGGTGCGGACGGTCTCCGCCGCAGGCAGCCGGTAGCGCGACAGGGCGTAGGCGGCGGGGATGCCGAGGACGAGGGCTGCGAGCGTTCCGAAGACGGCAAGGAACATCGACATGGCGAAACTGTCGCGGAAGCTTTCGATGGTGAAGACCTTCATCACCCAGCGTAGCGACAGGCCCTGCGGCGGAAAGGCCAGCGTATCGCCCGCGGAAAGCGAGGCGGCGATGATGATCAGGAACGGACCGATCAGGAAGACGAGCAGCAGGAAGAGCACGACAGGCGAAAAGAGACGGATGCTCATCTGCGGCTCCTCGCGGTCGCTAGCCGTTTCAGCAGGATATTGGCGGCAAAGCTCATGACGATCAGAATGAAGGCGATGACGCTTGCCGAGACGAAATCATTGGCGACGGAAACCTGCTGGTACATCAGCGTTTCGAGCATCAGCACCTTGGAACCGCCAAGTACGGCGGGTGTGATATAAGCCGTCAATGAGCCGGTGAAGACGAGGGTACCGCCGACGACGAGCCCTTCACGCGTCAGCGGCAGGATGACCTTCCAGAAGACCTGGAACCAGTTGGCGCCAAGCACACGGGCGGCGGGGATCGCATCCTTCGGCATGTTTTCGAGGGCGCTAATCAGCGACAGGATCATCAGCGGCAGGAAGAGTTGCAGCAGGCCGATGAAGACTGCGGTTTCGGTGAAAAGCAGGCGCAGCGGGTCGGCGCTGAAACCGAGACCCGTTATTGCCTGGTTGACGATGCCGGTGCGGCCGAGAATGACGATCCACGCATAGGTGCGCGCCACCGGCGAGATCATCAGCGGCAGGGTGACCAAGCCGACCATGCGGCCTTTGCCGTTCGCCGGCAGGTTGACGATGGCAAAGGCTGCGGCGTAGCCGATGACGGCCGAGACGGCGGTGACTTCGATAGCGAGCCGAAAGGAGCGCAGGAAAACGGTGCGGTTCAGCGTCTCGGAAAGGAAGCCTGTATAGGCCGACAGCGTCCAGGCGCCGCCGGCACGAAAACCCTCCGACAGCAGGATTGCGACGGGCAGCAGGAAGACCACTGTCGCAAAGACGGCTGCCGGCAGGGCAAGCGCCAGGGCTTCCGCGCGGTTCTGGAACATGACGTGCCTTTCCGGGAGAGGAGATGGCCCCGGCGAGCGGCCGGGGCGGGTTCATGCGGGCTCTACTGGCCGACCTTCTCGTTCCAGGTCTTCAGCCAACCGGCGCGGTTGTCGAGGGCGATGGCGGAAGGGATCAGCTTGAGGCTCTTGGCCGTTTCCTCGCCATAGGTGAGGTTGCCGGCGGCAGCTTCGGAAAGCTTGACCTCGCTATTGGCGGGGCTATCGATCAGCTTTTCGGCGAGCTTGGTCTGGATCTCGGTCGAAAGCCAGAAATCCATGAACTGCATGGCGAGATCCTGGTTTTTCGAACCCTTGGTCAACACCAGCACGTTCATGCCGCCGGTCTGTCCCTCCTTCGGCGTTGCCCAGGCGACGGGAAGGTCGAGCTTGGTGAAGCCGGCCCAAGAGAAACGGCCGATGGGGGCTGCCCAGATTTCCTCCTGCTGCATGAGCTGCACGAGCTGCGAGGACTTTTCGTAGAAGGTGACGATGTCGTCCTTCTTCTCGCCCAGCGCCGCGATCGGGCCTTGCAGATCAGGCGTATCTTTGCCGAGCGACAGGCCCAGCATATAGAGCGCCGGCGGGCCCTGATTGGTGGTGACATTCGGGAAGGCGACATGGCCGACATATTCCGGCTTCAGAAGATCGGCCCAGGACTCGATCTTCATCTTGTCGGAACGATAGGCGATCGACGTGGCATAGAACGTATAGCCGACGCTCATGCCGTCGCCGTTGGGATCCTTGGCGACGTCGTAAAGCTTGTCGAAATTGGCAAGTTTCGTCCTATCGATCTTGTCGGTCAGGCCGGCGCGCGATGCCGCAAGCGCGTCCGCCATCGAAACGGCGGCGAGATCGACCACGGGATTGGCCTTGTTCGCCTCCATCTTGGCCAGCCGCTCGACGCTGTTGCCGGTCTCGACCACCAGCTTGCAGCCGCATTGGGCTTCGAACGGATCGTAGACCAGCGTCTTGAAGTCGTCCTGCGCGAAGGCATAGACGGAAATGGTCAGCGTCCGTTCGGCTGCGGAGGCGGCAAACGGCCACAGTGCGGCGAGCGCCGCCGACGCCATGAGAGCTTTCTTCATCTTACATGTTCTCCATCTCTGAGGTTTTTGGTGCCGGGCTCGCAGGCCCGGACGATTGGCGGACAATCAGCTGCATCGCGACGCGTTCGATGTCCGCGGTAACGAGCACGCCTTCCCGGGCGCGGTTTTTTCTGATGGTATCGGCCAGCGCCGACACGGCAATCCCGGCAATTCTATCCATGTCCATCCTGACCGTCGTCAGCGACGGTGTGACAACAGGCGACCAGATGAGGTCGTCGAAGCCGGTGACGCTGGCATCGCCGGGAACGCTGATGCCGGCCTGCTGCAGCTCGGTCAGCGCGCGCAATGCCTGCAGATCGGAAAGAGCCGCGAAAGCGGTAAAACCCTCCCGCACCTTTTCGGCAAGGCCGAGCGGACAGCCGCTGCCGCCATCCTGCTCCACCTTCCCGATCCACAGCGTTTCGGCATGCATACCCGCGTGCATACCGGCGCGAATCCCGTCGGCGCGGTCGTTCTGAACGCTGGATTCCTGGTTGTTGCCGATGATGAGGATGCGCTGGTGGCCGAGGTCCGCGAGATGGAGAGCGATTTCGCGGCCGCCCTGCCAATGGTCGGCGGAAACGGTGTTGCCTGGCGTCGAGGGGGTGTCGATGAGAGCGACTGGGCAGGCAGCGGACGAAATGCGGGTGGCGCGGCGGGGAATAATGACCATGCCGTCGACGCCGCGTTCGACGAGACGATTGATCGCCTCGGTCTGGGCGGCAGCATCGCCGCGGGAGTCGGCGATCAGCACGCCGTAACCGGCGGCGGAGGCGGCAAATTCGATCGCCTGTGCGATCTTCGGGAACAGAGGGTTGGCGATATCGGGCAAAACCAGGCCGAGCACGCCGCTGCGGCCGGTCCTGAGCGCGCGGCCGGCCTGGCTCGGGACATAGCCCAGTTCGGCGGCGTGTTCGCGGATCCGTTCGACCAGCTGCCCCGAGACCCGGCCTTTACCGGAAAGCGCATTCGAGACCGTGGCAATGGAGACGCCGAGCGAGGTCGCTATCCTGCTGAGGTTCGGTCCGGAGCGCGATGAAGCCATGGTCAGGAATATTCTGATTAATCGTTTAATCAGTCCTATAGCAGCCGTTTCTGCTTGTCGAATCCAAATTCGTTCGGTGTGCGATTATTCCGGGATTTGTCCGGCATGAAAAAACCCCGCGAGGCGATCGCGGGGTTTTGTATTTCCAGGAAGGCGAAATGCCGATCAGCTCTTGGCCTTTGCCGGCGCCGGCGTCACCGCTGCTGTGGTCTTGCCGCCGGGCGCGTAGCCGCCCCCGACCGCAATGTTCAGCGAGACGTAGTCCTTGGCCATCTGCTGGACGGCCTGGGCAAGGCTTGCCTGGGCAAGCGAGACCTGGCGCTGCGCATCGAGAACGTCGAGCAGCGAGGAGGCGCCGTCCTTGTAGGACGCGGTCGACAGTTCGAGGGTTTCCTGCGTGGTCTTCACCTGAGCCTGTAGGGCCGCGACCGTGCGGGCGTCGCGGCGGACAGCGGCGAGTGCGTTCTCGACCTGTTCGACAGCGGTCAGCACAGTCGACTTCCAGTTGAGATAGGCGGTTGCGGCAGTGGACTGCGCCGACTTGACGTTGGCGCGCAGACGGCCACCATCGAAGATCGGCAGGTTGAGGGTCGGGCCGAAGGACCAGGGGGTCAGGTCGCCATGGATGCCGCGCTGGTTGATGTAGGACGGCGAGATCGAGCCGCTGAGCGAAATGCTCGGATAGAGCTGCGCCTCGGCAACACCGATATTGGCCGTTGCGGCGGCGAGATCACGCTCGGCGACGCGAATGTCGGGACGGTTACGGATCAGGTCCGCCGGGATGCCCGAGTTGATGCCGCCACGGAAGACCGGCTGACCGCGACCCTTCAGCAGCTCGTCGACGAGGGCCGAGGCCGGCAGGCCAAGCAGCGTGGCGATGTGATGGGCTGATATACGGATGTTGGTTTCGAGGCCGGGAATTTCGGCGAGCGTCGACTGTACGAGGCCTTCGGCCTGCACGACGTCCAGGCGCGAGGCGGCGCCGGCTTCAAGCTGGAACTTGGTCAGTTCGTAGGTTTCCTGACGGGACTTCAGGTTGGCCTTCGAAAGCGCCAGGCGCTGCTGATAATAGCGAACATCGATATAGCTCGAGACGAGATCCTGCACGAGGGTCAGCTTGGCGACGTCAGCGGATGCGTATGCGGAATCAAGCGAGGCGAGAGCACTCTCGGTGCTGCGCTTGTAGAGGCCGAAGAGATCGAGCAGCCAGGTCAGCTGGACTTCGCCGGCACTGGTGTTGCGTGTGTCGAACTGCGAGCGCAGCTCGCCCTTCTGACCGCTGACCGTGTGCGAAGCGCCGACATTCAGGTTCGGCAGGGCGCCTGCGCCGGCGGTGGTGACGTTTGCAGAGGCCGCATTGATGCGTTCGATCGCCTGCTGAACCGTCAGGTTCTGATCGAGGCCGGCATGGACATAGCCATTCAGTTTGGGGTCGTTGAAGGCGGTCCACCAGGCTGCGGTAGCAACGTCACCTACACTTTTCGTGCCGCCTTCTCCGAATTTGGCGGGCAGCGGCATTTCAGGAGGAGCATGATCCGGGCCAACAACGCAGCCCGACAGTAATAACAATAATGCCGGTGTGGCAAAACGAAGAGATACCATTCATTTCATCCTGTACTCGAGCAAGTCAATTCTTGTCCGAAGCTTCATGCTTCACTATCGCAGCCGCGCCTCGTCCTACCACAAACACACACACCGAAGCAGTCGGGCGCAATGTAGCAATCGAAACAGCATTATCACAGTGCATTTATATCACACTCCTGCCGCATTTTTGTCGCGTGTGGCAAAGATGCGTCGAATGACGACGTAGAAGGACGGCACGAAGAAAATTCCGAGCATCGTTGCCGACAGCATGCCGCCGAGAACGCCGAGGCCGATGGCGTTCTGGGCTGCCGAGCCCGCGCCCGTAGCGATCGCCAGCGGCACGACGCCGAGAATGAAGGCAAGCGATGTCATGATGATCGGCCGCAGGCGCAGCCGCGCCGCCTCCAGTGTCGCTTCGAAAAGCCCCTTGCCGCTTTCCATGCGATCCTTGGCGAATTCGACGATCAGGATCGCGTTCTTCGCCGCCAGGCCGATCGTGGTGAGCAAGCCGACCTTGAAATAGACATCGTTGGCCTGGCCGAAGAGTGTTGCCGCCGCCAGAGCACCGAGGACGCCGACCGGCACTGCCATGATTACCGAGAAGGGGATCGACCAGCTCTCGTAAAGCGCTGCCAGGCAGAGGAAGACGACGAGAACCGAGATTGCATAGAGCATCGGCGCCTGTGAGCCGGAAAGGCGCTCCTGATAGGAAATGCCCTGCCAGGCGACCGTGTAACCGCCGCCGAGTTGCTCGGTCAGCGCTTCCATTTCGTTCATGGCATCGCCGGAGGACACGCCGGGCGCGGCAGCACCATCGAGCGGAATCGCGCTGACGGCGTTGAAGCGGGCAAGCGAAGGTGCGCCCTTGACCCATTCGGTTTTGGTAAAGGCGGAGAAGGGCACCATCTCGCCGGCCGTGTTGCGGGCATACCAGTGATTAAGATCGTCCGGCTGCATGCGGAAGGGCGCGTCGCCCTGGACATAGACCGGCTTGATCTCGCCGTTCAGCGTGAAGTCGTTGACGTCGCGGCCGGTGAAGATGATCGACAGCATCGAATTGACAGAGGCGATGTCGACGCCCATGGCGCCGATCTTTTCCTGATCGAGCACGATGCGCATTTGCGGCTCGACTTCCTTGTTGCTGCTGCGTAGCGCCACGATCTTACCCGAGCTGTTGCCCATCTGGATCAGGCGCTTGGAAGCCGCCGTCAGCGCGTCGTTGCCGTGGCCGCCGGTATCGACGAGATACATGGAAAAGCCGCTCGAAACGCCGAGGCCCTGAATCGCCGGCGGCAGGAGCGCGAAAACCTGTGCCTCGCGCATCGCAAAGAAGCTGCGAAGCGCCCGGTTGACAACCGACTGGGCGCTCAGATTTGGATCAGTGCGCAGCGAAAAATCCTTGAGCTTGGTGAAAACGATGGCGCTGTTCTGGCCGGAGCCGCTGAAGCCGAAGCCGAGTGCGCCGAAGACCGATTCGACGGCATCCTTCTCGTTCTCGCGATAGTAGTTTTCGACCTTCTCGACGACGGCCTGCGTCTGTTGCGTCGTCGAGCCCGGCGGTGTGGTGACGATGGTCAGCAGCACACCCTGATCTTCCTGCGGCAGGAATGAACTCGGCAGGCGGGTGAAGAGATAGGCACAGCCGGCGCCGACGAGCAGGAAGACCAGCATGACGCGGATCGGCCGCTTCAGGAGATAACCGATGGTCCTGACATAGCCGTTGGTCGAGCGGGTGAAATTGCGGTTGAACCAGTCGCCGACGCGGTGCTTCCTGTGCTCGCTGACCGGCTTCAGCATCGTGGCGCAGAGCGCCGGTGTCAGCACGATGGCGACGAGCGCCGACAACAGCATGGCAGAGACGATGGTGATCGAGAACTGGCGATAGATGATGCCGGTCGAACCGCCGAAGAAGGCCATCGGAATGAAGACGGCGGTCAGGACGAGCGCAATGCCGACGATGGCGCCGGTGATCTCGCCCATTGATTTTTCCGTCGCTTCGAGCGGCGAAAGCTTCTCTTCGGACATGATACGTTCGACGTTTTCGACGACGACGATCGCATCGTCGACGAGAAGGCCGATGGCCAAAACCATGGCGAACATCGTCAAGGTATTGATCGAATAGCCGGTGGCCGCCAGCACCCCGAAGGTGCCGAGCAATACCACGGGAACGGCGATGGTCGGGATCAGCGTTGCCCGCAGATTCTGCAGGAAGACGAGCAGCACCACGAAGACGAGCACAATCGCCTCTATCAGCGTATGCACGACCTTCTCGATCGACAATTCCACGAAGGGTGTCGTGTCATAGGGATAGGTGATCTTCACGCCTTCCGGCAGAGTGCGGCCGATGACATCGAGGGCGGACCGCACGCGGGCGGCGGTATCGATGGCGTTGGCGCCGATCGCGAGGTTGACGGCAAAACCGCTCGAAGGCTGGCCGTTGTAGCGTGAACTGCCGCCGTAGCTTTCCTGGCCGATCTCTATGCGCGAGACATCGCTCAGGCGCACGGTCGCGCCGTCCTTTTCGACCTTCAGGATGATGTGCTCGAAGTCGGCGACGGTGGTCAGCTGGCTTTGCGCGGTGATGGTGACGTTGAGTTGTTGACCTGGAATCGTCGGCTGGGCGCCGAGCGAGCCGACGGAGACCTGGGTGTTCTGCGCCTGGATCGCTGCCGTGACGTCGCTTGGCGTCAGCTGATATTTCAAGAGTTTGAAGGGATCGAGCCAGATACGCATGGCGTATCCGGAACCGAAGACGTTGATGCTGCCGACGCCTTCCAGGCGCTGGATCTGGTCCTCGATCGAGGTCGACATGATGTTGCCGAGATCGACCGAATTGCGCTTGCCGTCGGTTGAAACGAGCGAGCCGACGAGAAGGATGCTCGAGGTCGAGCGCGTCACACTGATGCCGGCATCGATGACGTCGCCGGGGAGCTGCGATTGAACCAGCTGCAGCTTGTTCTGCACCTGCACCTGGGCGATATCGGGATCGATGCTGGTTCCGAAGGTGAGCTGAATGCTGGCCGAACCGGTCGACGAGGTCGAGGTCATGTAGGTGAGGTCGTCGAGGCCGGTCATGCCGTCCTCGATGATCGTCGTCACTGATTTCTCGACAGTCTCGGCGCTGGCGCCGCGATAGGTGGCGTTGATGCGGACCGTCGTCGGGGCGATGTCGGGATATTGCGAAATCGACAGGGTGAAGATCGCCAGAAGGCCGGCGAGCATGATGGTGATCGCAATGACCCAGGCAAAAATCGGACGTCGGATGAAAAACTTGGCCATCGGTTGTTCCTGTGCGGCTGAGACGGTGACGATGCGGGCTCGCAGCGATTACTTCGCTGCGGGCTTCTCAGCGTCACCGGCCGCGGGCTGCTCGGCAGCCACGACCACGCCATTGTCGTTGATCTTCATCGGAACCGGCTTCACCGGCATGCCCGCCGCGACCGACTGCAGACCGGTGACGATCAGCTGATCGCCATCGTTGATGCCTTCGGTCACCAGCCAGGAATTGTTGGAGGGCGAGCTGTTCTCGAAGGCGCGGGTTTCGACCTTGCCGTCGGCGGAAACGAATTGCGCCGTCAGTCGGCCGTTGGCGTCACGGCTCGTCGCCAGCTGCGGCAGCGCATAACCGGTTTCGGCGCCGAGTTCGACGGTTGCGCGGACATACATGCCGGGCAGGACGATACGGTCGGGATTGGGAAAGAGCACACGGATGATGAAGGTGCCCGTGGTCTCGCTGACCACCTGCTTCGACATGTCGAGCTTGCCCTGCTGATTATATTCTTTGCCGTCTTCCAGGATCAGGTGAAAGGCGACGTTCTCCGCGCCCTTGATATCGCCGGCGGCCATCGCATCGCGCAGCCTCAGGAGGTTGGTGCTCGATTCCGTCAGGGAGATATAGACTGGATCGAGCTGACGGATCGTCGTCAGCGCCGTCGATTGGTTGGCCGAGACGACGTTTCCGACATTATAGGCGGTCTGGTCGATGACGCCGTCGAAGGGAACGACGATCTTCGTGTGGTCAAGGTCGATCTGCGCGGCGGAAAGGGCTGCCTTTGCCGACTCGACCTCGGCCTTCGCCTGGAGAAGCGTCGTTCTGGCCGTCTCATATTCGATCTGGGTGGCGCCGCTGCCCACGAGGCGCTGGTAGCGTTCGAGATTGCTTTCAGCGCTCGGCACGCTCGCCTCGGCCTTGGAGATGGCCGCCTTGGCCTGCTCGACGGCGGCGATATAGGGTGCATCCTCGATCTGATAAAGAAGGTCGCCCTTCTTGATCTCGCCGCCTTCCTTAAAGGCGATCTCGCGGATGATGCCGCTCACCTGCGGCCGGATGTCGGCCGTCTGGAAGGCTTCGGCGCGGCCAGGAAGGATCGTCGTGATCGGGAAACTTGCCTTAGTCAGGGCGATCACGCCAACGGGGGTCGCCTGCTGCGCCGCGCCCGCGCCGGCATTGCCCGCGGGCTTGCCGGCGTTGTCGCTGCAGGCGCCAACCAATACGCCGGCCAGCAGGGCCGAGGAGATGAGGACGGCACGCCGAATCATTCTGAATTCCCTCATGCGGTGGCAATCGCCGTTCGATCCACGGGCCCGGTCAGGCCGAGCGCAGGCTTATATAAGCGTCAGGACGAGCTTGGCCTCAAATGCCATAATCCCGAGTCTAACAAAAGCTTTACGAAGTGACGTAAGTCAGCAACCGTCACTTAGCAAGCGCTATTTTGCAGTGCGGCATCGACGAAGCCGACGATTTCCTCGGCACGATGCACCAGCGTCTCCTTGTCGTCGCGGACGATGAGGACAGGGTGCAGCACGCAGGCGAGCACATCGGCGACGGTCTGTGCCGCACGCTCGGGATCGCGGCAATGATAACGTCCTTCCACTATGCCTTTGCGGATGATCTCGCCGATTTTCTCCTCGATACGGGCGCGATAGCGATTGCCAGCTTCGAGTTTGGCTTCGATGGTCGAGAGCACCATTTCGAAGATGTAAGGGCTTTTCTGGATATCCTGCAGATGGCCCTCCAGCAGGCGCAGGACGAAGCGGAGCAATTGCTCTTTCGCGGGCATGTCTTGGTCGACAGGGACGAAACGCTCGGCGGCATTGTCGAGATGTCGTCCGGCGATGGCATCGACCAGCGCCACCTTTGAACGGAAATGCTTGAAGACGTTGGCGGGTGACATGTGCAGCGCGCCTGATATATCGGCGATCGACACCGCGGCGAAGCCACGTTCGCGAAACAGCATCTCCGCCATGGAGAGGATGTCCTGTCGCGTTTCCTCGGCCTTGCGTCTCGGCCTTCTTACCATCCGTCCCCCGCCGGGCCGCGCCCGGTATCCCTTTTTGCCGATGCTAGCGCTATTCAGCGAAAACTGCCAAGCCGATGCAAGGCCCGGCGGCTTTCGCACGTCGCCTGTTCAAGGGAAATAGGGGGCGAGGTTGCTGCGGACACGGGCAAGCGGCGTCTCGCCGCTATTGTCTGGAACAAAGCGCTCGCCGGTTATCGCCTCGTAGGCCCTGATATAGACGGCCGAGGTTTGCTCGATCAGTTCGGTGGGGATTTCTGGAATCTCGTCCTTATAAGGATCGCAGCGCTCCGCCACCCACGCACGGACGAAGTCCTTGTCGAAACTATCCGGGCGCTTGCCAGCGGCAAAACTTGCCGGATAGGTTTCGGCAAGCCAGTAGCGGCTGCTGTCCGGCGTGTGAATCTCGTCGGCGAGAATGATGTTGCCATCGCCATCGGTGCCGAATTCATATTTGGTATCGACGAGGATCAGGCCTTGCTTCGCGGCCATTTCCTGGCCGCGGGCAAAGAGCGCGAGTGCATATTTCGACAAGGTTTCCCACTGCCGGCTGGTCAGAAGGCCTCGCGTGACGATTTCGGCAGGCGTCAGCGGTTCGTCATGGCCTCCGTCGAATTCCTTGCTGGTCGGCGTGATGACCGGTTCCGGCAGGATCTGATTGTCGCGCATGCCGTCCGGCAGACGTATCCCGTACATCTCCCGCTCACCCTTCTTATAGAGGGTCAGGATCGAGGTGCCGGTGGTGCCGGCGAGATAACCGCGCACGACGATTTCGACCGGCAGGATGTCGAGCCGCTTGCCGATGACCACATTCGGATCGGGATAGTCGAGCACGTGGTTCGGGCAAATGTCCTTCGTCGCCTCGAACCAGTAACGCGCCGTCTGCGTCAGCACCTGGCCCTTATAGGGAATACAGGTGAGAATGCGGTCGAAAGCACTCAGCCGATCTGTGCTGATGATGATGCGGCGTCCGTCGGGAAGATCGTAATTCTCGCGCACCTTGCCGCGATAGTAGTTCGGCAGTTCCGGGAAATGGGCTTCGGAGAGGATTCGCACGGCGCTCGACTGTCCTTGTATTTGGCTGATGGCTTCCTGCTCTAGTTTCATTACCGGCGAAGTCAAGCCGAGCCGAAGTATCGCATCACAGCCAGAACAGAGCCAGAAGAAACAGAGCGAGGCCGTAAGTTGCAACGGCAAGCGGCCAGCCGGCCCGCAGGAAGTCGCTGAAGCGGTAGCCGCCGATGCCCATCGCCAGCGTGTTGTTGTGATGGCCGAAGGGCGTCAGAAAATCGAGCGAGGCTCCGATGGCGACCGCGATCAGGTAGGCGTCCGGTGTGTGCCGCCCGATCCTCGCAAATTCGAGTGCGATCGGGGCGAGCACGATTGCGACCGTCGCGTTGTTGACGAAGGGCGTCAGCGCCATCGCGAGGAAGAGGATGAGGGCGATGCCGGAAAGCGGATGGTTAACCGGCACGATGAAGCTCAGCCAGCCGGCAATCGCTTCGGCCGCCCCGGTGCCGGCCACTGCCTGGCCGATCGGAATCATCGCCGCGAGCATGATGATGATCGGCCAGTTGAGGTCGGCCATCGCCTGGCGGATGTTGAGATGATTGAGCAAAGCGAGGACGAGGACAACACCCGCAAAAGCGACCTCGGGATGCAGGCCCGCCGCCGATGCCGCGACGCCGCAGACAAATAATGCGAAAGGCCGCCAGGAGAGGAGGGCCGGTTCGGCTGAAGCTGTCGGAGCAAGCGGCAGGCACTCGCTTTCCTCCAGCGCTTCGGCGATTGCCGTACGCGGCCCTTCCAGCGTCAATATATCACCAATCGACAGTTGCAGATCGAGAAAGCGGCCTTCGATACGGGGTGCGCGCATGGAAAGAGCAGTGACTGCGATGCCGCGATGGTGGAAGACTTCGAGTGAGCTGACGCGTGAACCCACCAGTGTGCTTTCGGGCATGACGACGGTTTCGACCCGGGTGAAATCTGGCGGCCGACCATTCAGATGGGCATCGGCCACCAGGGCCTGTGTGGCGGCAAGGCCGGCAAAGATGTCATCGGCGCCTTCGGCAAGCAGCACGTCGCCCGCGCTGATCATCGACTGGTCGAGCGGGCCAAACACGAAATTGCCGTCACGGATCAGCGCGTGCGGTTTGATGCCGAAGCGGGTCAGACACTCGGAAAGCCGTGCGCCGATCAGCGGCGAAGCATTGGGAATGCGACGTTCGATGACGATGCGACGCGAGCCCTGGGCGAGCGTTGCCGGCACTGCGTCAGGTTCCGGGAACAGGTATCGGACCCGAACGGCGATGAGTAGGATGCCGGCGATTGCGACTGGCAGCCCGACATAGCTGAAATCGAAGAAATGAAAACCCGCACCGGACGTCCTGGCAAGCGCATCGCTGACGAGCAGGTTGGCCGGCGTGCCGATCAGCGAGACGAGGCCGCCGAGCAAGGCGGCAAACGAGATGGGCATGACGAGCTGACGGCGGGGGATTGAGAGCGCCACGCCGAGCCGCAGCGCCACCGGCAGGGTGATCGCAAAGGCGCCGATATTGTTCATGAAGATGGAAAGAAAGCCGGCAAGCGAGGAAGCGCCTGATATGACCTTGAAGTTCGATGACCTTGCGGCTGCGACATGCGCAGCGAGGTTGTCGAAGAGCTTGGCGCGTGCCAGCACCTGCACGATCAGCAGGATTTCGATGACGGTGATAACGACGGGGCTGGCGAAGCCCGCGAAGATTTGGTCGACCGGATAAAGTCCGAGCGCATAGCCGGCGAGCAGGCCGGCAATCGCCGTCACCTCGATGCGTATGCGCTCGAGCGAGAAGAGAACGAGCATCGCCAGCAGAAGGATCAGCAGGGATGCTTGCTCGAACGACATGGGCGGATCCGGTGTTTCATCGACGGAGGCATGTCGCGGTACCGGAACTGCTGCAGATTTCCGGATGACAGGCCTTGGGCGGACTGTAGTCGTTCCTCATCTGCTGTACAGAGGCGCCAGCCGGCAAAGATTGAACAATCTCATGTCTTCGGTCGGGCCGAAACCTGCCAGCGGCCCTCGGCATTCCGCTCCAGCACGGGCGTTGCGAAGACACCGCGGATGCGCGCGACCCATTGCGGCCCGGCGGCTGCGAGGCTGTCGCGCCAGCGCTCCGATTGCAGCATGGCCGCGCCGAGAACGACGGGTTGGATGCCGCAGGCCGTCAGCAGCTCAAGGCCCGAGACGATCGAGGCGCCGCTGGAAATGACGTC